>JBEBRR010000034.1:0-43041 GCA_040394735.1 Leadbetterella byssophila | reverse complement strand
GAATGCGGGTTTACTTTCGCCGCTCAGTTCGGGCTTAGATTTTGGAGTGAAGACAGGCTTGCCCCCTCCACTCGTTTCAGGCTTAACCTTTGGAACAAATGCCGGCTTACTTTCACCACTAACCTCCGGTCTTGCCTTGGGAATAAACGCAGGTTTACTTTCCCCACTTACCTCCGGTTTTGCTTTAGGAATAAACGCAGGCTTACTCTCCCCGCTAATTTCAGGCTTCGCTTTAGGAACAAATGCGGATTTCTTTTCCTCTTTCACCTCTTCCGCAGAGCTCTCTGCAGCAGGAGCTGCTACCGGCGGCTTAGGCCGGAATACCGGTTTAGGCGCAGGTGATGGTAATTCCGCAGTATTTGACGGGGTCTTGGCAGCCGCTTTCGCCGCCTCTTTTTCGGCCACAAACTGCCCGTACAGCTCCCGCTTTTCCTGCGCTTCTTTCTCTGAAAGGTTAGAAAATGCGAAATTCAAAAGGTTGACGTCCTCTACGGAGAAGTCGTACTCGTCGGTCATGGTGAGACATTCCGTAGGGCATACCGTGGTGCACAGGCCGCAGAAGCAGCACTTGGCCATGTCGATATCAAATTTGGCTGCGTAGAGGCGTACAGGCGAGCCGTCAGAGGCATAACGGATCAGGTCGGGCGACTTGATGGCCTCAATCTCGATACAGTCTACCGGGCAGATTTTGGCACATTTGTCGCAGACAATACAGTCGTCAATCTCACAGTCGAGCTGGTATCTACCGGCTTCCGGCACCGCTAACTGCTCATGGGGGTATTTCAGGGTGACGTTTCCCTCTGTAACATCAAAGAAGGCACTGTCCCTGATTTCCATGGCGCCTTTGGTGTTACGGGCTGCCCAAAGGTGCTTCAGCGTGAGACTTAAGCCCTTTGCGGTGGTCTTGATGCCCTTTCCTATATTTGAGAAGTATCCCAAAGCGATTTGAATGATATGCCTGTGACAAAAATACTAATTTGAGCCGAACTATGGTTAACTTTGCGGCATTTAAAGGATAGAAACCTTTCTTCATGAACAAAATATTACGCTATGTGGTTTCGCCTGAAGTGGCGTTTGATGAGGCGGTGCTGGAAGATTTCCTGCGGAAAAAAACAGGACTTAGCCATTTTCACTTTCGTAAGCACCGGCAGTCGATTGATGCGCGCGGCCGGAACATCCGGGTGAACCTGGAAGTAGAGGTCTCCACCACCGGCCCCTTTCAACCGCTGGATTTCCCGGAATATGCCTATGGCCGGAAGCCCTTCCGCAAAGCCCTCCTAATCATTGGCGCCGGGCCTGCCGGGCTCTTTGCCGCCCTGCGCTGCCTGGAGCTGGGCATCCAACCCGTGATACTCGAACGGGGCAAAGATGTACGCTCCCGCCGCCGCGATCTGGCCGCAATCAATAAAGACCATATCGTAAACCCCGACTCCAATTACTGCTTCGGCGAAGGCGGTGCGGGCACTTATTCCGACGGCAAGCTCTACACCCGCTCCAAAAAACGGGGCGATATCCGCCGGATCCTGGAGATCCTGGTGAAGCACGGCGCCACCGAGCGGATCCTGATAGAAGCCCATCCGCATATCGGCACCAACAAGCTGCCCGTGGTGATTGAAAATATCCGCAATACCCTCCTGGATTACGGCGGTGAAGTGCATTTTAACCGGAAAGTGACCGACCTGCTTATCGATAACGGAGCCATACAGGGCGTAAAAACACAGGACGGCCGGGAATGGATGGCCGACGGCGTGATCCTGGCCACCGGGCATTCCGCCAGGGATATCTTTGAGCTGCTCAGCCGTAAAAACCTGACCCTGGAAAACAAACCTTTTGCCCTGGGGGTACGCGTGGAGCACGAACAGCGCTTTGTAGACACCTGCCAGTACCATGCCCCTGAACGTGGACTGCTTCCGGCTGCGGCCTACTCGCTGGTGGCTCAAACAAAATTCGGTGGCGTGGAAAGGGGCGTATTCAGCTTCTGCATGTGTCCCGGTGGTTTTATTGTACCTGCCTCTACCGCTCAGAACGAGCTGGTGGTAAACGGCATGTCCCCCTCCCGGAGAGATTCTTTCTTTGCCAATTCAGGCGTGGTGGTGGCCATTAATCCACCCGACTGGAAGGCGTTTGAGTCTTATGGAAGTACCGCTGCGCTGGAACTTCAGAAAAGCGTGGAACAAAAAGCTCATCGCCTGGTATGTGAGAAACTGGGCATAAAAGACGGTGTCACCCAGGTAGCACCCGCGCAGCGTATCCGGGATTTTTACAAAGGGAAACTCAGTATTGACCCGTCCGATACTTCCTATCAGCCCGGCCTCACCGCCCTTAACTTCCATGAGATCCTTCCCGCAGGTGTAGCGGGAGCCCTGCAGCAGGGACTACAGGAGTTCAATAAGAAAATGCGAAATTACGATGCCGGACAGATGATCGGCATCGAAAGCAGGACCTCCTCCCCTGTGCGGATACCCCGGCATGAAGATACCCTGGAACATATTGATACCGAACGGTTTTATCCCTGCGGCGAAGGGGCAGGTTTTGCCGGCGGCATTGTTTCAGCAGCGGTAGATGGTGAGCGCTGTGTGAATGCTTTCGCTGAAAAATACTTGGACAAGTAATTTTTTTGCTCTAATTTGAGCGGGGATAGTCTTTCCCCCTTAAGAATGCTGTTTGACCTGACCATCGATACCCTTGAAAAGAGATTAAGAGAACCCCTGCCGGGAGTTGTCTCCCATAGAAAATATATGCACAGGGGGCGCCTGACAAATGATCTTGAGGTACCTGATAATGTCAAAAACAGCGCTGTTCTTATCCTGCTGTATCCCTGGATGTCACAAGCTTATTTCCCGCTCATCCTGCGCCCGCCTTATGACGGGCAGCACGGCGGCCAGATGGCGCTGCCGGGTGGCAAAGCCGAACTCTCTGACGAGAACCTGGTGCGTACCGCTTTGCGTGAAGCACAGGAAGAAATAGGCATCAAAGCCATTGATGTAAAAGTGTTGGGAGAGCTGACAGACGTGTATATTCCTGTAAGTAATTATATTGTACATCCCGTGATTGGATATATGAACTATAAACCGGAATTTTACCCGGATACCCGCGAGGTAGACCGTATTTATCATACAGATGTTGAAGATATTATCCGGGGCGGGGAAATTATTAACCGGGAAATCCTGATTGGCAACCAGCATATCCTGGTGCCGGGTTTTGAGGTGCAGGATTCATGGGTGTGGGGCGCCACTTCGCTTATTTTGAGTGAATTTTCAGATGTTCTGAGCGATCATATATAAACCCTATAAGGCACATAAGTACATATTAGCTTTCTAAATAAAGGTTCTTATATGACTTATGTGCCTTATAGGGTTATAACACACATGCGTGAAGCGCTATTATTCCGCGTCTCTGTACTTCACCACCACCTGATCATTCAGGAATTCTTCCAATGCCACGCTGGTAGGTTTAGGCTGACGCTCATAGTATTTGGAAATCTCGATCTGTTCCCGGTTTTCAAAGATTTCTTCCAGGTTATCCACGCTGGAAGCAAACTCGCTCAGCTTATGCGAAAGTTCCTCTTTGGATTTGATCGCAATCTGCTGGGCTCTCTTGGAAACCACATACACCGATTCGTAGATGTTAGTGGTTTTAGACGCCAGAACATCCGTATCACGGGTTACTATAGAAGGATTTATTGCCATTTTTCAAAAAAATTTTATAAACGAAGGTGCAAAATTACATACAAAAACAGGAAGATGCAATAAAGAGTAGCAATTTGGTTATTTCACTTCCTTCTCTGCCTCGGCCTGCTTCTTCAATTCCTCAATCTTTTTCTCAATTTCCGCCACCTTTTCGAGTCCTTTCAGGGAACGGTCATAATATTTCTCCAGGTCTTTAAGGTATTTGCTGTTCGGGTACCTGTCTATAAACTTATTATAGAAATCCAGCGTCTCGTTATAACGTTCTTTCTGCTTGTTAAAAAGACTCAGATCGGCCAGTTCATACTGCGCCGTAATCTGCATGGCGCTCAGCTCTTCGTTATATTTGGAATCCGGGAAATCTTTCTTGAAATTTTCGATGGTTACCACAGAGGCCAGGTAATTGCTGAGCCCCCCCCATGACGGGTCACGGGTCTTGTAATACAGTTTGGCTTTCTCATAGGCCTTGCGCTCCAGCCTTTCCCTCAGATCCTGCAGGCTTCTGGCGCAGTTTTCGGAATACTTGCTGTCAGGATAGGAATTAATAAAGGTCTGCAGCGCATCAATGGCCGTCAGCGTATTGGTCTGGTCCAGGTTATACGGCGGGGTATCCTTATACATGGAGTTGGCATGCATATAGTAGGCTTCCTCGGCAAACGGACTGTTATTATACGTAGCATAAAACGAATTAAAAAGGTAACTGCTCATCTGGTAGTTTCCGAGATAATAATTGGCATACGCATTGTAAAACTGGGTCTTTTCTGCAGTGCTGTCACCCCGCAGCAAGGGAGTGATTTCCTCAAATAAAACACTGGCCTTATAATAGTCTGCCTTCTTGTAATATTTCATGGCAGCGGCGTATTTTTCTTCCGTGGTACCTTTTTTCTGAACCTTCGTAAATTCTCTGGAGCAGGAAAAAATAAACAGACTTAGAACGAGTAAAGGATATAACCTGAAATTCATCCGACAAAGGTAAGAATTGTATTGGGTATTAAACGAAGGGCCTTCAAGAAAATTATCAGTTACGTTCCACAAGTAGCTTTTTAGTGCCTACTTTCTTTCCGTCTACCACAAACTGCACCATATAAATTCCTGATTCAAGGCTGGAGGTATTGGCTTTGATCTTATTTCCTGTAGCAGATAACGGATATTCAAGAAGAGGAGCTCCAATCATATTCATCACCGTTACACGGGCATCCTTGAAGGTCTCCAGCACATCATACGGAATCTCCACAAAGTTAACCGCCGGGTTAGGATAAATATTCCCGAACCTGATTTTCTCGGTCACCACATCCGGAGTACGGGTGCTGGCCACCTCTGTCTTATTCTCCGGGGAGTCTTTTAACAGCAGGTTACGATAAAACCGGGTAAACTCTGTTTTGGAATCAAGCTTTAGCTTTTCAGGCATTTTCCCGAAGATAGTAGTGCCTGAGTTGGGGATGATAGTCTTTTTGGCATCTTTACCGACATTCAGCCTGGACTCCGCTGTGGTCTGAGCAAACAGAATCCCTGAAGTGAGCATTGTCACCAGTAATATGACTGATATTTTGCCGGTCCGCTTCAACTGAATGTAAATTTTATCTTATAACTTCTTCTTTTTTTACAAAATAAAGACATTTTTTCTGCCTTTTCTATATTAGACGCAATTTTTTATCAAAAGGTTGCATGTCTACATTAAAAATAACTTAAAATTTCGTTATGGAATCAGCATACCGGACAGGCGATCTTACCGACGCGGGTAGCGTGACGTCCGCCTTCAAATTCCGTATTCAGAAATTCACGGGCATATTCCACTGCCTGAAATTCAGAAATAAAACGGGCAGGCAAACAAAGTATATTGGCATTATTATGCTGACGGATCAATTTTACCACCTCAAGGTTCCAGGCCAGTCCTGCACGTACTCCCTGATGCTTGTTAGCCGTGATACATACCCCGTTAGCGCTGCCGCACAGTAAGATACCGAAATCATATTCCCCGTTTTCGAGAGCGGTTGCCAGCGGATGCACGGCATCCGGATAATCCATTGACTCTTCGCTGTAGGTTCCGAAATCAGCCGTCACAAAGTTCTGCTCCTGCAGCCAGGTCAGGATTTTTTTCTTGTATTGAAAGCCGGCATGGTCACTGCCGATAGCCACTCTTAATGCCATAATTGTTTTTTTTACAAATTTACCGGGAATTGTATAAAGATGAAATGTTTTTTACCTGAAAAAAGCGATACAGGAACGAAATCCTGTAAATTAGAGGCGATGTTGTTAAGAGTAGTGAGGGCTTAGTAATGAATAGGGGGTAAAACAAAATGTTACTCTCAAAACTCATTACCCGCTACCTGCGGCTCACTACCAATCACCAAGTATTAATCTTATGAAAAAATCATTCCTTTTCCTCCTGGTCAGTCTCCCGGCACTTCATGCTCAGACCGCCACAGAACCGCCATTAAAAGAAATTATGGACCGTTATGAGGCGGTGGGACTTTCCGTGGCAGTGATTAAAAAAGGAAAACCGGTGTATGAAGCCTCTCTGGGCTTGAAAGACCTGGAGAGCAGGGAGCCCCTGCAAAGCAGTGACCTGTTCAGGATAGCTTCTATTTCGAAATCTTTTACGGCCACAGCTCTCCTTCAGCTGGCAGAAGCCGGGAAATTATCGCTGGATGATGATATCAGTCCATACGCGGGCTTCCCGGTCAGAAACCCCGGGTACCCGGACATTCCCATAACTCTGCGGATGATGATGTCGCATACCTCTTCCCTCAATGATTCCCAGGGATATTTTGAGCTGGGAGTAATTGACCCTTCAAAAAATCCTTCCCGGGCAAAAAGCTTTAACGATTATGCTCCGGGAGAGAAGTACCAGTATTGTAATCTGAATTTCAATATGCTGGGTGCCGTGGTAGAAAAAGTGTCGGGAGAGCGCTTTGACCGGTATATCTATGATCATATCCTGAAACCCCTGGGGCTTTACGGCGGTTACCGGGTAGGAGCCCTTGACAGCACCCGGTTTGCCCGGCTGTATGCCTATGAAGAGGGCTATAAGGAATCTTCTGCCGCCTATCACCCCCGAACAGAGGAGATCAGCCGGTATCAGGCGGGGTACAGTACGCCCGTCTTCTCTCCTACCGGCGGCATGAAGATCTCAGCTCCTGACCTGGCCCGTTACATGATCATGCACATGAATTACGGGAAATCAGGAAGGGTCCGGATCATCTCTAAAAAAAGCTCAAAACTGATGCAAACTCCCGTGAAGAACGGTTACGGCCTGGCCCTTTTGAAAACCGGCCGGCTGATACCTGGCGTTGAACTTACAGGCCATACAGGCTCTGCCTACGGGCTGTACAGTACGATGTTTTTCAATCCCCGTAAGAAATACGGTATCGTGGCCATCACCAATGGCTGTAAGGAATGTTCCGGTGAGCCTTACAATAAAATGCTGCAGGAAGTGAGCCAGGTGCTTTATGAAGCGTATATCCTTAAAAAATAAGGTCGAGGTCCAGTCCTTTCTTCAGATCCCATAATACGGGATTCTTTTCTGCCATGGCCTCAAACTTCTGCTGCTCTGTACGCGGTTTGGCAATGGATTCGGCGGCCGTAACAACAGCATCTGCCGTGATATCCGGGTGCCGTAATTTCCTTTTCATATATTCCAGGAGATCAGGCTTGACCGCATCAAACAGGCTCAGAAGGAAGGTATTGGGCAGCTTGAACCGGATATGCGTGCCGGTGATATCATAACCGCTCTCCAAAAGGAGCCTTTCATTCGGCGAAGTACGTGTTTTAAAGAATTCACTGAGTACTCCTATGGCATGCCCCTCGGTAAAGTCTGCTTTGGCCGGCTCCTGTATATTTTCCGGCGCCTGCTCCGGTGCAGTCTGCGGCGGTGTATCTTCTTCTTTCCTCAAGCTTTTCAGCGATTTAAGGCCGGCTATTTTCCCGGGAAAAGGCTGTGGAGTAGACGGCAGAGCGGGCTCTGCAGCGGTCACCGTCGGTGTCATTTCCGGTGTCTTAACCGTCAGGTCAGGCGTTTTTTTTTCAGCCTCAGGCAAATCTGCCAGGTTCAGCACCGCCGTGATCTGGGACAATTTCAGCAGCCCGATTTCCACGTGCAGCCGCTGGTTCTTAGCAGACTTGAAGTTGACATCCAGCTGTGATCCCACACTAAGGGCTGACAGCAGGAAAGAAGTGGAAATCCCTTTTGACTGCTCCAGGAAACGGGCCTTGATGCTGTCAGAGAGTTCCAGGAGGTGAACCGTTTCCGGGTTTTTACATACCAGGATATTCCGGAAATGCTCATTCAGTCCGGCTACAAACTGATGCAGGTCAAACCCTTTGGTAATGATTTCGTTCAATAGGAGAATCACCTGCGTAATATCGCCCCGGTGGAGACTGTCGGTCATTTTCAGGTAATAATCATAGTCCAGCACATGGAGGTTTTCCAGCACATCTTTGTAGCGCAGGGTGCGGTCCCGGGCAAAGGTAACGTTCAGGTCGAACATCGACAGGGCGTCACGCAGCCCTCCGTCTGCCTTAAGCGCTATCAGCTCCAGGGCCTCTTCTTCAAAAGCCACCTGCTCGCTGTTCGCTATTCTGGCCAGGTGGCGGGCCATATCTTTGATCTGGATACGGTTGAAATCAAAAATCTGGCAACGGCTCAGGATGGTCGGCAGTATCTTATGCTTCTCTGTGGTGGCCAGGATAAATACGGCATAGGAAGGCGGCTCCTCGAGGGTCTTCAGAAAAGCATTGAAAGCGGCTTGGGAAAGCATGTGCACCTCGTCAATGATATAGACCTTGTATTTGCCGTCCTGGGGCGGGAAACGCACCTGGTCTATCAGGTTCCGGATATCTTCTACCGAGTTATTGGAGGCCGCATCCAGTTCATGAATATTGAAAGAGGCATTCTGGGCAAAATTTTTACAGGAAGTGCATTCGTTGCAGGGCTCCGTATCAGCAGTAACATTCTGGCAGTTAATAGTTTTGGCCAGGATCCGGGCGCAGGTGGTTTTCCCTACCCCCCGCGGACCTGTGAACAGGAAGGCCTGGGCCAGCTGGCCTGACGATATGGCATTCCGAAGGGTGGTGGTGATATGTGACTGACCTACAACCGAATCAAAAGTGACCGGCCGGTATTTACGGGCTGAAACGACAAAGTTATCCATAGGACAAAGATAGTGAACAGTGAACAACTAACAGTGCACAATTAAATGAAAAACTAAACGGCTTCGTCTCTTTTTTAACCACATTAGGCATATAAGAGCATATTAGTTTTCTTAATAAAGATTCTTCTATGTGCTTATATGCCTAATATGGTTAAATTATTTTAAGAAAAGAGCGCCCGGGCTGAACTTTTCGTATAATTTCCGCATTTACTATATTGTCCTTTCGCCATTCGGGCGCAAATTGATGTGTAGTACACAAACTTTGTACATGACAAGAGTTTCCGTATTTAGAAAAGAGCATTTTAACGCTGCGCACAGGCTTCATAATCCGGAGTGGGATTCTGAGACCAATGCCCGTATATTCGGTAAATGCAATAACCCTAACTACCACGGGCACAACTATGAACTTCATGTAAAAGTAAGCGGAGAGCTGGACCCCCGAACGGGCTTTGTCTTTGACCTGAAGGTATTGAGCGACCTGATACGGGAGCATATCCTGGAGGTTTTTGACCATAAAAATCTTAATCTTGATCTCCCCTGGTTTAAAACGTTAAATCCTACTGCTGAAAATATTTGTGTAGTGATTTACGATATTTTACGTCCTAAGATCGATGAGCGATTTGATCTGAGGATCAGACTATTTGAAACGGAAAGAAATTATGTTGAATATCCTGAATAATACCCTCCGGGAAGATGAGATCGGAAACGATCATCTCATGACGAATGCCCAGACACCGCTGCGGCCGGACGCATTCGTGTTATCGGATGAGGAAAAAATAGAAAAGATCACCGAACATTTCGCGGAGATCATGCAGACCCTCGGACTGGACCTGTCCGATGAAAGCCTGGCCGGTACGCCGAAAAGGGTAGCTAAAATGTATGTTAAGGAACTGTTTTCAGGGTTGAACCCGGAAAATATGCCTTCAGTGACCCTTTTTGAGAACAATTACCGGTTCAGCGAGATCCTGGTGGAGCGGGATATCACATTTTACTCTCATTGTGAACACCATTTTGTACCCATTGTGGGCAAGGTACATATCGGTTATATCTCTACCGGCAAGGTGATCGGGCTCTCCAAACTTCACCGTATTGTGAACCATTTTGCCAGGAGGCCGCAGGTGCAGGAGCGGCTGACCATACAGATCGGTGAGGCCCTTACCCGTGTGCTGGAAACCGATGATGTGGCTGTGGTGGTCGATGCCGACCATTTCTGTGTTTCGTCAAGAGGTATTGCCGATCAGACCAGCTCTACGGTTACTTCATTTTTTGGTGGAGCTTTTGACAAGGAAAACAACCGTAAGGAAGAGTTTCTGAGCCTGGTGAAGCTGAGAGGATAAGCTACATCGGGAAACAGGAGAGATCCAAACGGGTCAGAAGCGCGATATAAGAGCCTTATAAACATAAACCAACCACCTATGACCACCAAAGATCAACTACTCCACCAGGCTATGGAGCCTTTAGGAGATATCCTCACTCCCCTGGAGGCATTGCTAAAAACGGAAAAGGTCGCAATGTTTTTATTCCCCGCCATTTTTCTTCCCCTGGGCTTTGCGGTTCTCTCCGAATACCCGGGCAGGCTTATCTATTTTCCTGTTGTGGTTATCGGGGTGGTTATTCTGTTTATCCTGACCCTCCGGCGCTACCGGAAGCTGAAAGCATTGTACCATAAAATTGAAGACTGGCCGTATACTTCCAAAGAAGCTTTGATGGAAGCCCGGTCTGCCGTTATTCGTCACTTACCGAAATTATACGGCCCTCCCATCTTGTACGGCCTGATGCTGTTCAGCTCGCTCGTTAACCTGTTTAAAGAAGATTCCAGGCAGTTTTTCCGTAATATATTCTATTTTCAAAATCCTTTTGAAGGAGTAGCGGCGTATGTCCCTTTGATCCTGGTCGGTGTTCCCGTGCTGCTCACGTATATGGCCTCAAGAACACATAAAAAATTTCTGAACAAAAATTACCGGGAACCCCTCAACCGTTTGCAGGAAATTATTGAACGCTTTGACCACAAAGCTTAAGGCCACTCCGGCCTGCAATATTTACAGTCCTAAAAAAGGCTTATTCTCCATCAGGTATTTGACCAGCGAAGCGGTATTTTTCAGATTGAGCTTGGCTAAAATATTCTTCCGGTGGGTTTCTGCCGTACGAACACTGATAAACAGCTTATCCGAAATTTCGGTATTGGTGTATCCTTCCATGATCAGCCTTGCGATATCCATTTCACGGCTGGAAAGTTTTACGGCTTCTTCATTAGCTAGTGCATTTTTCCGTGAAAGACAAATCTTGTCGCGGATTTCCCTGGTAATATAAATGGCATTTTCTCCTACCGTTTCCAGGGCTTCCAGAAGCTCTTCCTCATCGGCATTTTTAAAAAGATAACCGTGGGCACCGGCCTCCAGAAGCTTGGCTACGCTAAGTTCATCGGCCAGCATGGACAGGATAATGATCTTCACTTCAGGGTATTGCTGCCGTACCTGGAAAGTGGTCTGATAACCGTTTAAGACCGGCATATTGACATCCATAAGGATGATGTCGGTTTCGTTTCCGGCCAGGTGCTCCAGGGCCTGCTGCCCGTTGGAGGCCACACCACTAACTTCAAAACCCGGCATGGCCGACAGGAGCAGGCGTAAGCCGTTAATAAACATGGTGTGATCATCTACAATGAGTATCTTTTTCATGACAGGTTGGGTTCATAGCTTATGGTATCTTTCGGAACGGTCAGGGTAACAGCCGTACCCTTGCCCGCGCTGCTGTCAATGGTCAGGTCGCTGTAAATGGCCTGCGCGTGCGTTTTAATATTGGTTAGTCCGTAACCGGCCTTTACCTCTTCCGGCGAAAATCCTTTGCCGTTATCTTCATAAAGAAAAACGAGGCCGTCTTCCCGCTTGATCAGTGAAATGTAGGTCTCGGTAGCTTCCGAGTGCTTGAGGGTATTATTGATCAGTTCCTGACAGATCCGGTAAACGGCGTACTGCACCGGCCGGCCAATACGGATACCTCCTGTATCAATGTTCGTTTCAATAGGAAGCCCGGTAATTTTCCGGATATTGGCGGCGAGCTCTTTAATAGCAGCTTCCAGGCCGTTTTCATCCAGTGTTTTCGGACTCAGGTTGAAAAGAATGTTTCTCAGCTCTGAAATAGCTTCATCCAGCAGACGGGTGGTGTCGCGGAAGGTCTCCTTCCTGTCTTCCGAAATTCCTCTTGCCGCTGCCTGCATATACAGCTTAAGAGAGGAAAGGCGTCCGCCCAGGTCATCATGGAGGTCTACGGCTATCCGTTTCCGCTCTTCTTCCTGGGAGGTAAGCATGATCCGCATTTTTTCCAGCTGGTTATTCCTTACCCGCCGGCCGAACCAGTAGGTCAGCAGAACTGCCAGGCCAAGTGCCGCCAGTACCATCGCTGCAAGAAACCAGCCGGTTTGCCAGAACGGCGGTGTAATGGTAAGCGTGAGAGTGGCCGGTACAGGATTTCCCTCCACATACACGGTAAAAACGTAGTGACCGGGCGGAAGGCGTGCATAGCGCACTTCTGACACGCCCGTAGTCTCAATAGGGGCCTCGTCATAGCCGGTCAGCTGGTATTTCATTTTCCGGAAACGGCCGTTCCGGAAATCAAGAGGCGTAATCTGGAATGAAACCGTATTCGAGCGGTGGTCCAGGTTCAGCGCCTTCAGCATCACGGGGTTGGCTTCGGTGTAAGGAGAATCGTTAATGCTGATGCGGGTAATGAACGCATCTACCTTCAGGTCAGAACGGCTGATTTTTCCGGGATCAAAAAAATTAATGCCGTTGCTGCCGCCGGTAATTATTTTTCCGGCGGGAGTTACCTCCAGCGTATTGCTGTTAAAAATAGATCCCTGAAGACCATCCGATTCCATGTATTGCCTGATCTGGCCGCTTTCCGGCTCATAACGGTACAAACCGTTATTGGAGTTAACCCACAGCACGCCCCCTGCCTCAGCCACATCTGTGCAGAATGCAGACAGGACCGGCTCTTCACTCAGTCCCCGGGAATCATAACGGTAAAGTCCGGAGGTAGTAGCCAGGTAAACCTTATCTTTTAACCTTACTGACCCGTTTATATTAAAGGGAGTACGGGCCACTTCACTGACCACCCTGAAATCTTCCTTCTCCCGCCGGACCAGGGAAAGATTGGTATAATAGGTCTGCACCAGCATTTCATCCTCCGAAAGGAAGGTCATATGGCTTACGTTGGTCCATTCGATACCCTTGTTCAGCTTTTCAAGAAAACGGAGGGAGCCGTCCGGATAAAGGTAGGCCGCCCCTTGGGGAGAACAGACAACCGGCCGCCTGATCCGGGGATCTTCCGCTATAAAGTTCACCCCGTCAGGCAATTCAGGCAGGTTGAGCAGCATAAATTTCCGGTCGGCGAAAGAATAAAGATAATACCGGTGTTTGTCCAGTTCAATGAACAGCTTCCCCTCCCCTGCACGAAATAAACGACGTACGGAATGGCCGGGAAAATGCCGGGAAACTATTTTTTGCATCTGCCGGTCATATACAAGGAGCCCGCCGGAATATGTACCGCACCAGATCTGCCCCTCATCTGCTTCCAGGATAGCGGTCATGTGATTATCCACTTTAAGGCTTACGGCAGTTTCCTTATCCAGAAGATGCGAAAACTGCACCTGCCGTACATTGGTGTAATCCAGTCCTTTCCCCAGTACCGCCACGTACAGATTATCCTGCTTATCCATATGAATCTGCATAACCTGGTTTCCGGAAAGACTGGCCGTATTATGATACTGGTGCCTGTAAATACCCGTGACCCTGCCCGTAAGGGTATCAAACAGCTGAAGCCCTGCGCCGTTGGTGCCTACAAAAAGGCTGTTCTTATAAGGATACAGGCAGTTAACACTTACCCCGAAATCATGCCGGACATATTCACCGGTGTGCGGGTTGAGCCGGATCAGGCCTTTGTCTGATGCTATCCAGGCCACGGAGTCGGAAGACACGTATACATCTGTTACCACAGCCCTGAACCCGTCGCGGAAATAAGGCCGGCTTTCCCGGATAGTATAATCTTCGTTCATATAATGCACAAAAAGACCGGAATGAGAAGCATTGGTAATGAACCAGTCTACCCGGCCGTTCCGGGTTCCGCCTATATAGGACCGGCCATTGGTTTTATCGGTCAGAAAATGAAAGGTGGAATCTACCAGGTAAATGCCTCCCAGGGCGTTGCACCAGATCTTTTCACCGGCATAGAAAGGGAAAGCATAATAATATTTATAAGGAGGGAAATTGTAGTAGCTGAAAGATCCCTTATCATAATTATACCGGGATAAGCCCTTCTGGGTTCCCAGGTAGATATCCCCGTCGGGGCTTTCGTAGATACGGGTTAAAATATTTCCCTGCAGATCATACAAGCTGTTGAAATCCATGCAGTTTACACCGTCGAAACGGTTCAGCCCGTTATGGGTACCGATCCAGAGAAACCCGGATTTATCGCTGTGCAGGCTCTGAATGGCCGGGTCAGACAGCCCGTTACTGTAATCCAGATGCCGGAAAAGAAGTGCAGGCGCCTGCTGTCCGAAACTTTCGGAGGTAATAATAAGCAACATGCAGATAAACTTTCTCATTTCAGGCGTTGGTGAACAGGTTTTAAACCCGGAGAAAAAAATTTCTTTTATACATCATCCAGAGTATAAAATAGATAATTCCGGCGTTGGTAAATGCAATCAATACTTCATACCAGGCCCCGGTGTATTGTTCCAATCCGTAAAAAAGAGAGCGTCCTATACAGCTGAAACTCACACAGAGGGCCAGCATATAAGCCACGATAGAGTTCATACCGTATACTTTTAAGCCTGTGGTATACTTCCGGTAGCCTTTATAATCTACCAGGTAATAGAACAGTCCCATCAGCAGAAAGCAATAGCCGCTGCTGACCAGTACCATAGAGCTGGTCCATATTTTTTTGATGACGGGCATTTGAAAATGCCATAACCAACCCACTGCCACCATAGCCGCACCTATGCCCAGGAGAAGTGTTAGCTTCCGTTTAATGGTTTTGTTCTTTAGGATCTGTCCTGCAAAAAGACCGGTAAGCACGGTTACGCCAAAGTTCAGGCTGCTTAAGATCCAGGTATAACGGTAGCTTCCTGAAAATACCACCTGCCCTTCTTCTACGGTAGCCCTGTCACGAAACCGCCCCAGTACCACCCGGTCAATCCATTCAGCCAGGTTTCCGTCCGGAGTGTAGTCTCCGCCGCCATAGCTATCCACCCTGATAAATTCCATAGCTCCCCAATAAATAAGAAGTAAGGCCACCGAAGCGGCTGCCTGGAACTTCCATTCCGTATGCAGGAAGAGCATGGCAGCGATTAAGTACCCTGCTGCTATGGCCTGCAGCGTATTGGAGTACAGGTAAATTTTATCCGGGTCAAGCGCCAGTAAATTTCCCTGGCACATCATTCCGAATATCCAGAGCAAAAGCACCCGCTTTAAAATCCGGACGTACACGGCTGGTTTCCCGGAAAGAGACTTATAGCGGGAAAGGGCAAAAGGTATGGACACCCCGGACATAAAGAGGAACAGCGGCATGACCAGATCCCAGGCCACAAATCCCTCCCACTCCACATGGCTGAAATTCAGCATAAATTTATCGAACCACGGAAGGCTGACAGCATGGGCCACCCGCCGAAGTACGGGCTCCAGGGCTACGAGGCAAAAGAGGTCAAACCCCCGGAGTATATCCAGAGATTCAAGGCGCTGTGGTTTTTCCATTGTGACAGTATATTATTTAACAAATGGCTCGTATGAAAGCTGGAAATATGTTCTGAGGGAGGGTCCTTTTTTGCACAGATCACCCTGCTTTCACGGAATAAATATAAGCGCATCAGAGCATATGATCCTACAGACAAGCGTAATATACACCTTTTTTGGTATTGCCGCACTTGGGGCCTGCCGGTAATTTTGTTCCTGATCATTTGGAATGTCATCCTGCAGGTTGACTGAACAGCGCTTCCCAACGACAGCCTATGAAAACATACCTCTACCCCCTGTTTTTGATTTTTCTCTTTACCGGGGTCTATTCCCAGGACCTGGCCACCGTAGGAGAACAAAAACCTTTTGCGGTCAGCGGCTCCCTCGATTTGCGTACTATCGGCTACAGTGCCAGGGGCATTGACCCCAGGAGAAGTCCTTTTTCCTATATTATTTCCGGCTCTCCCGTTTTCTCTTTTTACGGATTTTCCGTACCGGTAAGCTTTACGTTCAGTGAGCAGGACCGGTCGTTTTCCCAACCGTTTAACCAGTTCGGCCTGAGTCCTAACTGGAAATGGATCACCCTGCACGGAGGTTACCGTAACGTCAGCTTTTCTCCCTATACCCTGGCAGGCCATACCCTCTTCGGTGGCGGCTTTGAACTTAAACCGGGAAATTTCAGAGCAGGTTTTATGACGGGACGGCTGAACCGGTCAACGGCCATTGATACGCTCAGTGGCTATGTCAGACCCGAAAGCTTCAACCGTTACGGTACAGCCGCCAGACTGGGCTATGAAAACAATGGAAATCATGTAAGCCTGAGTTTTATCGCGGCGAAAGATACTGAAAAAGGCTTTAAAGGAAACCCTGATTCTTCCGCGGTCAATCCTGAATCCAATGTGGTGCTGGGTGCTGATTTTAAATACACCTTACTTAAAGGCCTCTTTCTTTATGGAGACGGTGCTATCAGCATCTATACCAAAAATATCCGGTCAGACCTCGAAATAAATATTGATTCCACCCAGAAAAGGCTGCAGGCCATCTCAAAGCTGATCCGCATTAACGGTACATCAGAATATTATCTTGCGTATAGCGGGGGCGTGGGCTATACCAATAAATATTTTACCCTGAAAGCCGGGTATAAGCTGGTGGAGCCTAATTTCAGGTCCATGGGCGCCTATTTTTTTCAGAACGACCTTCGGAATATTACTGTCAGCCCTTCATTCAACGCCCTGCAGGGAAAGCTCCGGTTCACAGGGAGCATAGGCCTGCAGGAAGATAACCGGAAAGGGCTGAAGGCGGCTTCCACGAAACGGGTCATCAGCATGGCCAATCTCTCGTGGGACATGTCAGATAAGCTGGGCATTGACGCCAACTATACCAACTTTACCGCCAACTCTGAACCTACTGTGGCTATGGTAGAAAACCGTTATTTACTGGCTCAGACCAACCAGAACCTTTCAGTCACTCCCCGGCTGATCTTACCCGGAACCGACATGACACATGTGGTTATCCTCTCGTATAATGCCAGCAGCCTTAAAGACCTCAATGAAGATACGGCCGGTGAGAGTGATATTTTTTCATCTGTCGCTTTCCTGAACTATAATCTGACCCTGAACCAGAGCGGTCTGAATCTCAGCACCGGTCTGAACTATGTGAACAATAAACTTTCTGTAGGAAATACCAGTAATTACGGCGCTTCGCTGGGTGTCGGCACGGGCTTTCTGAAAAACAAGCTGTCTGTGAATACGCATAACTCCTGGACCCAAAGCGAAATGGCAGAGAATACCGTCGGAACTATCCTGAACCTCAGCCTCAGCACCTCGTATATGCCTCTGAAGGGGCACAGGGTGGGTTTAAGGGTCTCTTATCTGCGCAATGCGGTTGAACGGGAGAATGCAGAAGGCAGCCAATATAACGAACTAACCGGTGAAGTGGGCTATACGTTCAGCTTCTAAACTTTCGAGCTATGAAAAGACTTTTTTGGGCATTGCTATTTCTATCATTCCAGGCAGCAGGACAAAACACGGTACGTGTCAGCACCATTATTCCTGCACCGCATCCTGATTATCTTTCGCATTACCGCGAACCCGGCAAGGTGGTATTAAGTATTCAGAACCTGACCAATACCCGCCAGGAAATATACCTCAGAGGGGAAATAAAGGGAGTGGATAACGGCCGTCACATTTTTACCAAACCCGATTATGTGCCCAGGCGTCCTATTGTGATCCCGGCCGGTATAGGTCAGAACGTTACCGTTACCTCCGAAGAGATCCAGGAGCTGTACAGTCCTTCCAGCCTGGTGTTTTACGGCACCGATTCCGAACAGATAGCCAATGCAGACCGCATAGGCGAAGGTACTTATATGGTATGTGTACGTGCCTATGATTTTCAGCACCGCACCCGGGCGCTATCGGCAGAGAACGGTGGCTGTACCACCATTTTTACCCGGAACATGGAAGCTCCTATTCTCATTCAGCCCCTGGAGGATGCCGAATTGCCGGACACCGGCATACAGAACCACATTTTTTCCTGGACCCGGCCGGCCGGAGCGCCGGCCGGTGTAACCTACCTCCTGAAAATAGTGGAAATTTTTGACCCCAACCGTAATCCGAATGATGCCTATCTTTCTTCCACGCAACCGGCTTTTTTTGAAAGAGAGGTAGTGAATAACGTCTATGTTTACGGCCCGGCAGATCCGCCGCTGGTGGAAGGCCGGAAATATGCCTGGGCAGTAACGGCTCTTGATCCCGGGCGGACGGTGAAAAGGAATCTCCGGAACCAGCAGTTTCAGAACGACGGCCGGAGTGAAGTACGCGCCTTTACCTTTAAAAAACGATTTATAGCACAAGTGATGCCTGTGAATGCGCCCAAGGCAACTTCGTCCGCAAAGGAATCCGGCCCTGTTATCGCTGTACCGGAGAACGTCACCGCTCGCTCAGCGCCATGGACACCGGTCAATTGCGGCTGTAAAGAAACGGTTCCCACAGGACCTGTCGCTGCCGTGCTGACCGGCGATGACATCCGGGTCAATGCCTTTACAATGAAAGTAACGGAAGTACAAAGCTCAGGTGGCGGAAAATATACAGGTACAGGCACCATTGCCATTCCTCTTGTGAACAGCAGCCTGGCCCGTCTCCGGGTAAAATTTCATGATATGGAAGTAGTGACAGCCAACGGTCTGAAACAGATGGCAGCGGGTGAGGTAAAGGGCATCACCCGCAGTAACATGAGTCTTCTTCCCAATGCTGATGCACCCGGTATACAACCAGCCGCCCTTTCAACCGATAACATTCACAGCATAGACAGCTACCTCAGTCAGCAGAAAGACCAGCTGGTTTCGCAGCTTAAAAACAGCGCCTCAAGCGCGGGCTTCGAGCTTCCCATTGGCCTGGACAAAGACCCGGTGACCATAGGAATCACCCAGGTTTTCTTTACTCCTACCCAGGCCTGGTTTAATGCCGTAAGCGCTATGGAAATACCGGACGGTAATGCCAGAGCTGCTTTTGAAATGACCGGAGCCTGCATGACACCCGAAAAATTCTGCGGCGAGTTCAAACTCCGCCTGAAAGAGGATCTGAACCTGCCGTCTCTGGGCATGAAGCTGGCAGAAGGCGATCTTCAGGACAAAGGCACCTACATCGAATACGATAAGGAAGGTTTTAAAGTACTGTCACTGGCTATTGATTATACGTTTCCCGGAGGCATAAAACAGGTTTCCGATAAGCAGAACCTGACCGCCAGAATGCACGGCCGAACCACCCGGGGATGGAGCCATTGGATGGCTAAGGTGACCATGCCTGATTTTTATGTGGAAGGCGTGGAAAGTGTAACCTTCAGCCTGGGAAACAAAGAAATAGATTATGACCATTCTGATTTTGAAAATCCCGCCGGTCTGCCGGCTTCCCTGACCGTAGGTGAGGAGACCTATACGGCTATTGCTTCCAGAACCTGGCACGGGTTTTACCTGCCTTCCCTGACGGTGAAACTGCCTGAGATCATCCAACGGGGGAATACGCCAATCCGGATAGAGGCCCGGAATATCATTATTGATAACCAGGGATTCACCGGAAATCTCTCCGCCAATAATATCATCAGTAATATAGAAGAAGGCTCACTGGGCGGCTGGTATGCCTCACTTGATAAGGTGAGTCTCCTCTTCTTTAAATCGGGCTTCCGCCAGAGCGCCCTGGAAGGAAAAGTGGTGCTGCCGGCATCCGATCGGACCAGAACGGCCAACCGTATGGTATACCATGCCAAGCTTAACAGCCCGTCCAATGCCCCTATGAACTACGAATTCAGCATCACTCCGGTAAATAATATGACTTTTGATGCCCTGTATATGAATGTCACCCTTTTTAATACGTCGTCCATCACGGTACGTCCCAAGTTGCCCGGTTCGATGACCCCGGTGGCCGTTGCCAAACTGGACGGCAAATGCTCCATACAATTTACCAAAGAAAAAAGCAGGGCTGCCAATATGCTGACGTCGGTATTCCTTCCTAACCTTGAGTTCCGCGGACTGGTGTTCAAAACAGAAGAGAAATATGTGGATGTGGAAGATTTTACAATGTCTACCGCTCCTCCCGGCAGCGGTGGACTGGGTTACCAGGAAGAGGAACCGGTTTATTTTGCTGGGGGGCCTAATGCCCATTTCCCGGCGGAACCCTTTTTCAACTCCTCTTCCCAGCCTAAGGTAGCCGGTTTTACCTTCAGCTTGGCAGCAGACAGAAGCAACCCGATCTCCGTAGAAATGAAAAACGGCAAATGGCAGGTGGGACTCCGCTTTAACGGTAACATGAACTTTATTGAGGAAGTCTGGAAAATGGAGGCGGCAGCTTCATTTGTACTGTACTCCGAAATAAAAGCCGAGGCCGGAAGAATCAGATGGGACGGTCTCGGAGTGAAGATGGACAAGGTGGAATTCGGAGCTGAAAAAGACTTCGGTGCCTTTAAACTGGCCGGTGCTGTGGGCTACTATAACAAAAGCAGCGACGAAGGTTTTGTGGGAGTGCTGAATGTAACAGTGGCGGAAGTCTTTAAAACCCAGTTCCGGGTAAACTTCGGCACGGCTACGCAAGGGGGCGCCGGCTTCCGGTATTTCGACTTTAACGGCATGGTAGATTTCGGCCAGACGGGCTTTCCCATAGCCCCGCCGGCGCCCATCTCATTTTACGGTTTCGGAGGCGGGGTTTTCTATAATATGAGAGCACAGGGACTCAATGCCACCGATGTCAACGATGCCCGGACCCCGGTGAATGCCGGGAATATCAAAGGCAGCAAAACCTCTGACAACAACACAAACTATGATGATAACAACAGCGTGCTGGCCCTGCTGAATTATACGCCGGGAGGACTCAAAACCGTACCTTCAAAAGGGGTTTTCGGATTGAGAGCCACCGTGCTGCTGGGTCTCACTGCCCGGAATGTGCTGGACGGCGACGCTACCTTTACCATGCAGTTCAATACCGAAAGCGGTAAAGTGAGCCTTTTCCACCTGAACGCCAATGTACGGGTGCTTACGGATATCAGCAAAGACCTTGGTACGGCCAGAGACAACAGCTCTACCGGTATCGGTAAGGTTAATTTTATGATGGATTTTGAGAGGAAAGAGTTTACGGCCAATGCGGAGGCACAGTTTGGCATTCCCCGCTGGAACAGTGCGAACCTGCTTTATGCCTACGGTTCGATGGAGTTATATGTGGGTGGCGGGCAATGGTGGTTTTATGCCGGACAGCCGGAAGGTTACGGAAGAGGCCCGAATGGCGTAGGACTTCTCAAAAATCCCCTCAGTAATGCCAAAAGTAACCAGGAGTTGAAGAATAAGACCAAATCTACCTACGACAGCCGTTTTGACCCCTATATTTTCAAAGGTACCACTTACTTTGAGATCGGCTCGCAGGTGGACCCGCTGCCCGGCATTCCCGATAAAATCTGGGCCATCATTGATGGAAGCGATCCGGATGAAATGGGAGCCGAGCAGGCGGGCAGCCAGAAATCGAAGATCCGGAAGCCGGATAACCCGGGCCGGGGAGACTACCGGCAAGGCATGAGCTCGAAGAAGTCGGGTATGATCGTTGGCGGGAATACTATCTTTGATACAGGGGAATCTTCTTTCCTCGTATTTTATGGCCGTCTATGGTGTATGAACGGTTTTGACCTCTCTATTGTAAATGGTGTAGAGTGTGAAGGCCGGCAAACCGCCGGGGGGCCTAACGGCTGGTATGCCTATGGTCAGGCGTATATCGGCGCGCAGCTGTATGCAGGTATCAAACTGGATCTGCTGCTGATCAAGGGCAAATATGAGATTTTTAACGCCGGAGCAGCAGCCATGGTTCAGGCGGGCCTTCCGGATCCCACCTGGGTAAAAGGTATGGCCGGAGCCCGTTTCAGAATTCTTGACGGCCTGGTGAAGGGAAACTTCAGCTTCCAGGTGAGTGTAGGGGATCAATGTAAAATACCCGGTGATGCATTTGGCGGGCTGGAGCTGATAGCCGACGTGGCCCCGCCCGAAGACGGAGAGCTCAAGCCGGTGGATGTAGTGCCTTCCGTAACTTTTACACTGCCGGTAGGAAAACCCCTTGAGCTGGAAGACTACACGAATGCCGATGACCACGGGAATCCCAGAAAGCGCTTCTTCAAGTTTGATAAAGACTGCTACGATGTTTTCCTGAATGGCGAAAAGATTAATCACCGGCTGAGAACGCCGCTCACGCCTGATGAGAAGGATTACCTGTGGTATTACGGCGGACAACAGAACAATAACCTGATTAAAAATACGGATTACAGGCTGGAAGTCAAAGCATACCTGAAAGAGGAAGACCGGTTGTATATAGCCGGACAGCCCGTGGTGCAGACCGGTTATAAATTTGTGGACGCCAGGGGCCAGCGCACAGACAGCAAGGCTCAAGCCCATTTCCAGGAAAGAAAAATCAGTTTCCGGACCGATGACGGGTATCCGAAAATACAGGAAGGCTGGTATGCTGAAAGCACTCCTGTGCACGGTCACAAGTCACTACCTTTTGAGACGTTCAACCGGTTCCACCGGGAGCTCTCTCTCTATTTTAACCGGGAGGTCAAACCGCTTGAACACATCAAAGGCACTACTTCCAACACCACTTATGAACTGCGGGTATTCAAAAACGGGGTTAAAGTGAAGAGCCTGCCCCTTACCTGGGGGAAAACCTCCTATTGGCAAAGTCATGACAAGTCTAATGTGAAAGCCGACAAACAGGGCCTGATGCTGGACGCAAACAGTGAATATATCTGCCTGATTGTGGCTAAGAACCCTGTGCAGAGTAGCGGGGGAACAGTGAGCCGGGTAGAAACCCAGGGACGTATGCAAAATACGAATATAAATGCTCTTAGTAATGAGCTGAAAGAGGCTATAAGCCAGGTGACCATTACCAAAACCGTTTCAAAAGGCATGAACAGCCTTGGCGGCGGCGAGTTTATCATTGGTGGCTATAAGTTCAGAACCAGCCGTTACGGTACCCTTCAGAAAAAGCTGGATAACACCCAGGGAATCAACGCCCGGATAGACCAGGCGGCAGGCCCGGTGCAGGAAACAGGAAGCTACAAGAGTGCGAACGGCAATATCGTTTCGCTTACACCGCCCAGAAACCGGCAGCAGTATGCGCATTTAAAGATGGATATGGCTACTTCCCGGGATTTAAGTCTCAAAATACTCAACAGCTGGCTCCCCCAGGATTCCCAGGGTAATTATGTAATTGTTACGGGCAATCATGTTAATTTCCCGGTATCTGCAGAGTTTTCAGGTGAACGCTTCAGCACTGCCGGATCTTCATATGCCGAAGGCTCAGCCACTTTATTGAAAGACCTGGACGGAAGCCTGGCGCAACCCGACTGGATGAAGAAGGTCATCCGGTTCTTATCCACGAAAACCGGAGTGGCGGAAAGCAGGTTCAAGCAGGAAAACGGCTTTGTGCTTCCTGATTATGGTCCGGAGTGTAAAACCGGCAGCAACGCCTCCGGCGAATTAAGAAACCTGACCGGTACAGGCGGACCACACCCGGTTGAACTGCCGCAGACTGCAAGCCAGCTCGTGACCGGCAACATGACCATAGGCACCACCATCAGCAGCCTGAATATTCCGCCCAATATGTCTTTACTGCTGGGGACCGGCTACACTACAGCTTCTTACCAGCATGGTGGTCTGACCAAAGTATGCCGTGAATTTGTCAATCTGCCTGTCAATGATCCGGTTCAGGCCATGATCAATAAAGTGATCAACTCGCGGATCAACCCGAATCCGAACGAAACAAGGGCCACCGGCAGCCGGGCCAATATACTTAACCAGGCAGCCACCTGGCAGCAGGTAAACCATGCGGTAAACCAATTTAACCAGGTAAACCGTAATGAAATGAACAAACAGGCTGGCAATGCTCTAATGCGATGAGAACCATGAAAAAAATACTCTTATTATTATGCCTTACAGGATCTGTTGCGCAGGCGCAGGAAATACAGGGAGCCATTCTGGGCAAAGGGAAGCCTTACCCTGATAAAATTGCTCTCCGGTGGAACGTCAGCAATTACCAGATATTTAAGCAGCTTACACAGGACGGCGTACTGATTGACCGCATGATCATTGGAAAGGATAATCAACCGGAAAGCAGCGGATGGACCCGTATAACGCCGCAGCCGGTAAAAGCTCTGGCGCTAAATGATCTTAAAAAGCCGCCTTTCAGCCTTGACACGGCCACAGCGGTAGTAGCAGAAGGTTTATATGGCCGGAGCGATTTTTCAAAGACTTCCGGCCTCGTGGAGCAGATCAAACTACAGGATATTGACCGCCAAAACCGGCACCTTATGGTCTCTTTATATTCCTCCATGAGCAAAGAGGCTGCCTTAGCGGCAGGACTGGGTTATGAAGATCCGCTGAAACCGGAGGTATCCAAAGGCTATGTGTACCGGCTTTGCCCCGCAGTGCCCAAGGGGGCCAGCGGTAAAATTGACACCGGCTTTGTGTATGTGTCAGGTGCAGACCTCCATTACCACCCCCTTCATTTTGGCCTGAAAGCCCGGAACGGAGAGAATCAGATCATCCTGAACTGGCCTGTGGAAGAGAGCCCGTACACCGGCTATTACATTGAGCGATCAACAGACAATAAGACTTTTACTCCCCTGAACACCTACATTTATTTGCCTAATACTGACCCCGATTCTACCCTGGAGGGTGACCACTATTACTATTATGACGCCGTAGACAATTACATCCGGTATTATTACCGGCTTACCGGCTTAAATGCTTTCGGCGAAAAAGTTATGTTTGCCGATACCGTCAGCGGGATGGGTGTGGACCGGACTCCCCCTGAATCGCCTCTTCTGAAAATGGTCAAGGATAAAAGAAAGGTGACGTTCAGCTGGAATAAGCCTGCCAACCCTGACCTGAAAGGTTATTTTCTGTTGACCGGAAAAACCGTGGAGGCCAATTCCGGACTTGTGGAAGACAAAGCGCTCTCCCCTCCTACCACTATATACACGCTTACCCTGCCTGAAGATTTCCGGGCGGCGTATTATCGCCTCATGGTCACTGATACTTCCGGTAATGTAAGCTTCAGTAACCCGGTCTATGTTTTTGAGCCCAAAACCACGCCACCGGCACCTCCTACTGGGCTTACAGGCTATATAGACACCACCGGGAGAGCCGTGGTTCACTGGAGATCTGACTCCACGGAGGCGCTCAGGGGGTACAAGGTGTTATTTTCCAATCATCCCGATCACGAATATTCTGCCGTATCTGACCTGGTGCAGGATACCACCTACAGCTGGCCTGTCGGACTGAAAACCCTGACCAAAGAGCTGTATGTACGGATTACCGCAGTAGACGGGGGCTTCGGCCACTCCAAACCCAGTGAACCACTCCTGCTGGAGCGTCCTGATGTGGTTCCCCCCGTTAAGCCCGTTATTCTCCACTATGAAAACAGCCCTTCAGGTATAAAAATAAGGTGGTCAGATGCGGTGGATACCGACTTTGAGAAGTTTACGGTTTACCGCCGGCAACCTGGCGCCGATACACTCTGGAAAGAAATACATACTACCAGCCGGACTACGGAATTTACGGATAAGGACATCCTGCCGGGCGTGGCTTACGAATACGCGGTACAGGCTGCAGACCGTTCAGGCTTATTTTCCTCCTACTCTTTCCCTCTTTACCTGAAAACCGCCTCGGGGGAAGCAGACGAAAAGATCCTGCTGACGGGCACCTATGATGCCGCACAAAAAAAAATACAGCTCAGATGGGCAGGCAGCAGGGAAAATGTGCAATTCTATATTCTGTACAAAGACAAGGGGGAAGGACTCAGCCTGTATAAATCGCTGAATGCCTCTGAAAGCGCTTTCAGCGAGAGTGGCGACAGGCTGCCCAAAGGCATTTATGGCCTGAAAATAAAATACAAAGATAATTCAGAATCCCGGTTATACATATGCAACTGAAAATGAAAAGCTCATGAAAAATATAACTGTAAAACTCACCTTATCAATACTTCTGATAACAGGAGCGTGCAAAGAGACCATCGCTCCGAAGCTGCCGGTTTTTTCAGAGACCACTGTTTCTGATGTCGGCACTTCCGCTGCCCGGGTATCGGCTTCTATTACAGACTCCGGAAATGGTGAAATTACTGAGCACGGGTTCGTTTTTTCAGAAGACAGTCTGCCCAGGCTGGAAGAAAACAGCATAAAACGGGGAAGCATTAACAGGACCACCCCAGTACCCATTGCCTTCTCCAGTGAACTGAGCGGGCTCAAAGCCAATACCACCTATTTTGCCAGTCCGTATGCCGTGGTGAATGCCCATACTCTCTTCGGCAAAACGGCACGGTTCAGAACATCTAATATCAGACAACCCGGCATTACCACCGTGGGCAGCAGCAATGTGAGCCACAATGCCGCCATACTGACCGGCCGCATCACGCAGGCAGGTACGCACCCGGTCACCGAATACGGTATAGCCTGGAGCACGTCAGCCAATCCTACCACGGCGGTCAATACCAAAATCTCGGTCAAAGGAAATGTGGCACAGTTTCCGTTTAACTTTACCGCCAATGCCCAGAACCTGCAGCCCAATACCGAATATCACTTCCGGGCTTATGTGATTATGAACGGAGCTACCACCTACGGTGCCAACATGACCTTTAAAACAGGAGCCGTTATCCAGCCCGGTATTGCCACGGGCAACGCCGATAACATTACGGTGAACTCGGCCCGCCTCGCGGGTTCTGTCACCTCCGGCGGCACCCACCCTATTACGGAACGCGGTGTGGTATGGGGCACTTCAGCCAACCCCACCACTGCCAGTTCCAAAGCTTCCCTATCAGGAAATGTCACCGGTTTCCCGAATAACTATACGATCAATGCCACGGGGCTGAGCCTGAATACCACTTATACCTACCGGGCTTATGTGATCTCCAACGGAGTAATCACCTATGGAGAAAACAAAACGTTCAAAACTTCTGACATGGTGCAACCCGGCGTCCGTACGGATGAATCCAAACCGGCCAATAATGATGCTTACCTGGCAGGCACCCTCCTGTCCAAAGGTTCACACTCTATATCGGAATACGGTATATGCTGGGGTACTTCAGCCAACCCCGTCACTTCAGGCAGCAAAGAAGCCATTACGGGAGATGTAACCGCTTTCCCGAAACCGTTCAATGTGACCGCGCGAAACCTGAATGCCGGCTCTACCTATCATTACAGGGCCTATGTGATCATGAACGGCGTGACCACCTACGGAGAAAACAAAACCTTTACCACAGGGGTGGAACAGCCTCATCTTGTCACCCGGGCGGCCAGTTCCATATCTACGGTATCGGCCACGGTCAATGCGTCTGTTAACAGTCCCGGATCCTTCCCGGTTACCGAAGTGGGCATTGTATGGGGCACCACGACCAGTCCTACCACGGCCAATAACAAGCAGTCAAAGAACGCGGCAGGCCTCAGCTATCCGCATAATTATTCGTTCAACCTGACCGGCCTGACCCAGAATACCACCTATTATTTCAGGGCCTATGCCCTGGTGAACGGAGAAGCGGTTTACGGTCCTGTATTGTCTTTCAAAACTCTTACCTTCCGGGCCATAACGGTAAGCACTTCCTCTACCCGGGCAGTCGTTCAGAACCAGGGATACCAGGTGCACGGTACGGTAGTTTCGGGAACCTACAGGATAGTGCGTTACGGGTTCTATTACAATAACATCCCGGGCAGCAGCTTTGATATGCTCCAATCCAAGGAGATATCCATCAGACCCGGAACACCGTCTTCAGGAACGGTCAATTACAACCTCATCATTCCTTTTTACCCCTGCGGTAATACAGTGAAATACCGCGCCTACGCGGTAGATGAAGGCGGTAACTGGGTATACGGAAATGTGATCCAGTTCAATACTTCCGGATGCGTGAATTAAGGATATGCCGCGCAAAAAAAGGCCGGTTATGCGGAAGTACCTTGCTTTCAATATACACCTTTTTGGGTATTGTTCCCCCAAAAAGGCCACCTTACTTTTGTGCAAAGCCAATCACTAAAAGAATATCTTATGAAATACACATTGAATCAACTCGCATTTATCCTGCTGCTGACCGCATTTTCCTGTAAAGATGACAAGGCAGAGCCGGAAGCGCCGGCGCTAAGCACCGGTGATATTTTCTCTATATCCGGCCGGGGAACGGTCATCTCGGGTACTGTTACTTCTGAAGGCGGATATACCCTGTCTGAAATCGGGATCGTTTACGGAACATCATCAGCTCCTACGGTGGATGATATAAAAGAAAAGATTGATATGGCGGAAGTAGACGGTTATCCGCATGAGTACGCTATTACGGTCAGGGGCGGTCTTCCGACCGGCACGGTTTATTACAGGGCTTATGTGATAGGAAACGGGAAGCCCTTTTACGGGGAAACCAAACGAAAAGGGTGATTAAATCTTGTAAGGTTAAATAAGAATAATGATCTCTGATGAGGGTTTTCTTCTGAAAGAGTTTTAGAAACGGGGATTGTATCCGGCAACTGCGATAACGGATACAACCCCTGCTCTTTTTAACGGAACCCTCCTTCCCCTCCTTCAAATTCGCCGTTTCCGTTTCCTTCGCTATTTGCTTTTTTCTTCATATCGTTCTGCATACGGCCGATACGGTAGGTAAACGATACCATCACCATTCTGCGCATCCAGCGGCTTTCATGCTCTCGGTAAAACTGCGAGGTCTGGGTATAACCTCCCCACCGGCGCTGGTTGAAAAGGTCTCTTACATTCAGGTTTACCGTTCCTTTCTTATTCAGCACATCCAGTTTCAGTCCTGCATCCATAATGAAGGCTTCCACGCTTTTTCCCTGGGCCTGTACCATAGGCGCCCTGTACTCTGTACGGATCTGAACTGAAAGGTCAGGCCGGATCCGGTAATTGGTAATGGCGTTTGCATTCCAGTTGAACCCTTTTGCAGGATCAATATTAAATTCCTCGCTTCCGTAAAAACGGCGGAAGAAGAAGTTTGCATTGGCTGTGATATCCACTTTTTTGCCGAAATTCATCTGGGAGATCATCTCCAGGCCGCTGGCCTCGTTCCGGCTGATGTTCTGGAACTGCGAAAAGGTGGCCCCGCTGGTTCCTTCCACCGAAGTGATAACAGATTGTACCACGTCGTTCATCCGGCGGTAATAGGCGGAAGAAGTAAGGGTGATTTTGTCCCAGAACCGGGCATAACTCAGCTCAAAAGAGTGGATATCTTCCGGCAAAAGGTTAGGATTCCCCTGGCGTATATTCATCGGGTCTGACACATCAATGAAGGGGTTTACCTGCCATCCCCTGGGGCGGTTCACCCGGCGGGTATAGCTGGCCTGCAGCTGATTTTCCTCACCGAACTTGCGGGTCAGGAAAACACTGGGATAAATGCGGAAATAATCCAGGCGGCCCTTAGCTGACCTTTCGGGGGCAGAAAGCTCGGGATCATAGGAGACATATTCGGTGTTCAGGTAAGCCTGCTCAGCCCGTAAGCCTGCCTGGAAGCCAAACTCAGGAGTAATCTGGTTTTCATAATTTACGTAAAAAGCATGCACGCTGCTTTTCATAAAGAAATCATTGCTGATATTATAATCAGGCACCAGCATGTTGGCAGAATCTATGTATTGCGAAAACTGGGTTTCATCCGATGAGCGTATGATGGTCCGGTAGCCGGTGCCAAACCTGCTGGTTTCTGAAAACGGCAGCGAATAATCTACCTGGATATTGGTATTGTTCCCGCTCTCGGTGGTTTCATTCCTCCGGTCTTCCATCAGCTGACGCGACTCCGTATAATATTGCAGGAAAGTATTCACTCCTTCTTCCGTATCTTTTCCCCGGGCAAAGTTAGCTGTAAGCTCCTCTCCTTTACGGTTAAATTCCTGCCTGAAATTGACGTTTATGTCGTATCCCAGGTCATCTTCCTTCTGGCGGGAATATCTTTCGCTGTTCCCGGCCATTTCAGGGTTATTCCTATAACGATACATCAGGTCTTCCCGGCGATCGTTTGCCCGGAGGCTCATATTTACTGAAACACCCAGCAAGGTCTTTTCAGCGATATAATAGTCCAGCCCGGCTCCGAAACCATGATTAAGCCCTTTACGGCTGCTCTCGCTGCGGGTTTCCGTACGGGCATCCATAGCAAAGAAACGGGTATCGTTCCAGCTGTCGCCCACCATATTCCGCCGGTTAAAATTATAATTCCCGAAGTAGTTCAGCTTTCCCTGGCGATAGTTCAGGTTAAAGCCGGCTCCGGCATTGCCGTAGGACCCGCCAGAAGCTGTGACAGCCCCGTTAAACCCGTAACGGGCATCTTTCTTCAGCACAATATTGATGATTCCTGACTGGCCTTCCGCATCGTACCGGGCAGAAGGGTTGGTGATCACTTCCACCCTTTCAATGGCATTGGCAGGCAGGGCCTGCAGTAAGCGGGTGATGTCGTTCCCGGCCATGGCGGATTCTTTCCCGTCAATCAGTATCCGTACGTTGGATGAGCCGCGGAGACTTACCGAGCCGTCCATATCCACCTGCAGGGAGGGTACGTTGGCCAGCAGGTCGGTGGCGGTTCCGCCCACACTGATAGCGCTCTGGGCCACATTAAACACTTTCCTGTCCATTTGCAGCTCCATCGCCGGTTTGGCACCCGCCACCACCACTTCTTCGAGAAGCGTACCGGTAGCCAGCAGAAGTAAGGTGCCCAGGTCGAGGGGGGTACCGTCTTTCACCACCACATCGTTCTTCTGAAAATCCTGAAAGCCCACATAACTGGCTTTTAAATAATACGTTCCGTCAGGAACAGCCGTAAGTACAAATTTTCCTTCGAGGTCTGTCTGAACCCCTTTTACATAATCATGGGTCCGGGAGTTAAATAAAGATACATTGGCAAACATTAACGGCTCCCGGTCGCTTTCACCTTTCAGGAATCCGCTGACATCTGCCTGCCCCTGCACATGCATGGAGCAAAGCACGCAAAAAAAGAAAACAATTCTGAACATGAAGTTTTGAGTTGTAATTTTATAAAAGAATGGTTTGTTCGGTTCTATACATTATATAGAACTACAAAATTACCAAAATCTTATAAACTACCCTTTTCGCATACCCTGCATGAAGCCGGCTTCTCAATGCCTGCCCAGCGCTTCTTTCAGTCGTGCCGGAAAATCGGTCTGGATGATGCCTATATATCTGTACCGTTTTACAAAATCACCATAAATACGCTGATTATCAGATGATTTATTATCTATATCTCCCAGACTGTTCATCCACAAACGGATACCTTTACTGCGGGCCTCGGGCAGTAAAGGCGAGTTTTCAAACGACGGATCGATATGAATAATGTCTGTAAGGTCTTTGTCGATAATTTCCCGCATTTGGTCATGGTTATATGCCCGTGGCATCATCTTTATCTGTGGATTTATCTTATACAGGCTGTCCATTTCAGTATAATCATACAAAAAAAAGAGCACTCCGCTTTCCATACCCAGCTCCCCGATGATTTCATAAGCCCTTTTGCGAGCCTCCATTCCACTGATTTTAAAGTCGATATCTATGATAATCCGGCCTTTTGCATAAGCCAGGGCTTCCCTGAAAGTGGGAATCCGGAAGGAAGTGGGCTTCCCCTGACGGGTTAGGTAAAGCTGCTGCGTTTCCGCGTAGGTAAGGTTACCCAGCTCTCCTTTACCGGTGGTGGTTCTGTCGAGGTTCTTATCGTGCAGGAGAACCATTACACCGTCTTTGGTTTCCCGCACGTCCAGCTCTACGATATCTGCTCCGGCGCGGATGGCCTCATCAATAGAGGCGAGTGAGTTTTCAGGCACGGTGAGGTGACCGCCCCGGTGGGCCGCAATCATGACTTGAGAGCCCTCTGTTTTCTGTGCTGCGGCTAATTTTACAAATAAAACTGCCAGGAGCATTACTATGATGTTTTTCATGGGTATAAAAATTAGCTTTCAGCCTGCAACCGGGCGGATGGCCACCCGGCTGACTGCTCATGGTTATATTATGCTATATTAAATAGGACCGGTTTCAACCTGTATAACAATACTATGAAAATGCCCTTTAAGACTACCTGCCGCTCTGTTTATTTTACTGTTAATTTTCAGACTTTTCCATAAATCTCCCTGAAAATATGACTTTTACAACAATTCCCTGACTGATTTAAAGAAAATAAGAAACCACCGGATACAACCAAATAAAATTTCGTATCTTTGCATCCGATTTATCCGTTAGGGTCTCTGCATTCGGCAAAAGGATTGATACCTTTTATTTTTTTACCCCTTCAGAGCAGAAAACGGATCTGGTCCGTAGATGAAGGGCGTGTCGCTATCGCCTCAAATTTTATTATCTTAAAAATATAGGTTGCTCAGCGTAAGCAACCTGCAATCATTTGTATGCAAACATTAAAGTTTTCAGAACTTCCTATTTCAGATTATATCCTGAAAGCAGTGGAAGAAATGGGTTTTACTGAGTCTACTCCTATCCAGACAGCAGCCATTCCTGTGGTGATGTCAGGCCGCGATGTGATCGGCCAGGCACAAACAGGAACCGGTAAAACAGCTGCCTTCGGTATTCCGGCCATTGAGCATGTGGATGCCGATGACAGAAACACACAGGTTCTTATTCTTTGTCCTACCCGTGAACTGGCCCTACAGGTAAAAGAGCAGATCACTATGCTGGCGAAATACAAAAAAGGGCTTTTAGTTTCTGCTATTTACGGTGGGGAATCATATGAAAGACAATTTGCCAACCTGAAAAGGGGAACGCAGATCGTGGTAGGCACACCGGGCCGTATTATGGACCACATTGAAAAAAGAACCCTGAAGCTCGACCACATTTCGATGGTCATCCTGGATGAAGCCGATGAAATGCTGAACATGGGATTCCGGGAAGATATCGAACAGATCCTTTCCCATGCGAAAGAAGAACGCCAGACGGTGCTTTTCTCCGCCACGATGTCGAAAGAGATCATGAATATCACCAAGAAGTTTCAGGATAACCCGGAGATCATTAAAGTAACGAAAAAAGAGATCACCAACACCAATATTGAGCAATCTTTCTACATGGTAAAAAGAGAAGCCAAATTTGAGCTGATGGTGCGTTTGATTGACGTTCATGACCTGCAGCTGATGCTGGTTTTCTGTAATACAAAATCAAAAGTGGATGAAGTGGTGGAAGAACTTCAGGCCAACGGTTATGCTGCTGAAGGGCTTCACGGCGATATGCGCCAGGCTGCCCGTAATCAGGTAATGAATAAGTTCAGGAACGGGAATACCAAGATACTGGTGGCTACTGACGTGGCTGCAAGGGGAATTGATGTAAGCGGTGTGGATGCCGTGATCAACTATGACCTGCCAATGGATCTTGAATATTACGTTCACCGCATTGGCCGTACCGGCCGGGCCGGAAAGCTGGGAAAAGCCTTCCTGTTTATCACCAAACGTGACAGAAGCCGGATGCGCGACCTGGAACAATATACCAAAGTGGCCATCCCGCAAGGTAAAATCCCCACTTCGGCTGACCTGGAAAAAGCCCGTGCCGATAAATTTGTAGATAAGATCAGGGAGAACATCCTGGATGAAGATAACCAGCGCTTCGAGGCTATTGTAGACCAGCTGAAAGAGGAAGGTTACTATACTCACCAGATCGTTTCTGCACTGATGAGAATGCAGATAGGTGCGGTACGCCGCTCCGAGTTCCGGGATGAGGATATTTCCGATGAAGCGAGAAGCATCAGAGGAGAAAAGAGCAAATTCGGAAACCGGGAGAAAGGAGACCGCTTCACCGGTGGCCGCGAGAAAAGAAGAAGCGCTGACGGAAGCCGTGTAACGGAAGAAGGCATGACCCGCCTGTTCATTAACCTGGGCCGGAAAGATAACGTTTCTCCTAACCATATTGTAGGGGCAATCGCTTCAGAGGCCCGTATCCCCGGACGGGTGATCGGCCAGATTGACATGTATGATAAATTTAGCTTTGTGGAAGTTCCCCACCGTGACGTCAGAAAAGTCATTGACGGTATGAGAGGAAAAACCATCAACCAGAGAGAAGCCAGTATAGAAGTAGCGAAGTAAGAGGACAAGTTTGAGGGCCCGGTTCCCGATTATGCCCGGACTGACAGGTGGCAACTGCCTTGTGTCAGTCCGGGCGCAGTCGGGAACTGCTTTTTTAATTCTACGTATTAAGATACCATTTCCCTCTTTTTTCTTATTATTGCAGATAATATAACTTCAGCCTTATGCACCTTTCCCGAAGAAATTTTCTGAAAACCGGCGCTGTTTCTGCCCTGTCGGCCCCGGCTCTTCTCCACAGCCTGAGCTCCTGCACCACGGGTGAGCAGGGTATGAGACCTTTCGGTATCCAGCTCTGGACCGTTAAGGAAGATATGGCAAAAGACCCGGTGGCCACCCTTAATTTCCTCTCCGGTTTCGGCTACCGGCAAATTGAAAGTTTTACCGGTGAAAAGGGTATTTTCTGGGGAATGTCTGCCAAAGATTTTAACCAGCTGCTGACCGACCTCGGCATGGAAATGGTCAGCTCACACGTGGACCCCCGCTTTACTACCGAAAGGGCTCTGGAAGATGATTACCGAAAACTTTGCGACGAGTGCAGCTCTGCCGGCGCAGGGTATATATTCAACCCTTATCCCGGCCCGCAAAAGACCTCTGACGACTGGAAGAGACTGGCGGAAGGCCTGAACCGGCAAGGAGTTATCTCCAAAGCATCCGGTGTGAAGAGCGGTTACCATAACCACCACCAGGAGTTCACCGTAACCCCGGAGGGAGACCTTCCCTACGCTATTCTTGTGAATAACACCGATCCTTCGCTGGTAGATTTCGAGCTGGATCTCTACTGGGCGGTGAAAGCCGGTCAGGATCCGGAGAAATGGTTCCGCGAACATCCGGGACGGTTCTCTTTTGCCCATTTTAAAGATTTGTATAAAGACGAAAAGATCCAGGAGCTCGATGCTTCGGATGAGCCGCGTACAGAAGAATGGCCGGTAGGTGCCAGCACTTTCCTGGGGAACGGCCAGATCGACTTCGCCGCTATTCTGAAGACCGGTCGCGAAACCGGGCTTACTTACTGTATTGTAGAACAGGAACGTTTCGATGGTTCCACAGCGCTTGATGATAGCCGGAAAGATGCCGAATATATGAAAAAGCTGCTGGCTACATCATGAAAAGGCGCCCTTTCAAACTTTTAGGGCTGATTCTTGCAGGGGGTATTGTAGCCCTTGTTCTTCAGATCCTTGTAAAAGCCGGCACTTTCAAAACGGTGAAAGACTACCGTAAAGGGTTACGCGTGGAAACAATTGCCTCCCCGCCCGGTATTGAAGACCTGGATTATGATCCCGGCTCGGGAACGGTTTTCCTCAGCTCCCATGACCGGCGGAATGCCAATTCATCAGGGGCCATTTATGCCCTGAACCCGCCTGATCATGAGATCAGAGACCTGACCGGGCATCTTAACCTGAACGAATTCAGGCCTCACGGCATTTCTTTCCTGGATTTTAACGGGGAAAAATACCTGTTTGTCATCAGCCACCGGGATACCAAAAATGTGGTTATGAAATTTCGTTTTCACCATGATTCCCTGCAGCTGGCCAATACCTATTCCAGTACAGACTTCAGCTCGCCCAATGATCTGCTGGCCGTGGGACAAGATGCTTTTTTTCTGACCAATGATCATGGAACGGCAAAAGGCTGGCGAAAAATGGCATCCGACTACCTGCGCTTGCCGGTGGGAAATGTGGTGTATTATGATGGCACTCGGTCAGGGATAGTCCTGGACAAAATAGCTTATCCCAATGGCATTGCCCTCTTTAATGACCGGGTGTATGTGGCCTCCACCTTAGGAAACTTCATCGGTGTTTACCGGCCTGTTTCCGCCAATTACCGCCTGGAAAAGGGAAAAAGCCTCAAAGTGCCCGATGCCCCTGATAACCTGATGGTTTACGGTAACCGGATTTATTTTGCCTCTCACCCCAAGCTGCTGGCTTTTACAGCACACTCCCGAGATGCCGCCCGGCGTTCGCCTTCTTCCGTATATTACCTCGAAAACGATATTCCCCACCTGGTTTACATGAATTCAGGAGCAGATATTTCAGGCTCAAGCACAGCGCTGCCGGTGCCTGATTCATCGGGAAACGTTCAGCTTTATACCGGGAGTGTCTACGAAGCCCGTATTCTTAAGCTTTTGCCCGCCCGGTGACGCTCCGAAGTGAATTAAAGTCAGAAATTGGTTCCTAATTTCCCTTAATTGTACTTACTTGCACCCTCATTGATTTTGTAATTTTCAGATAGTCCAAATGAGTTCGAAAAAAAACCTCAAAGAAGAAGCTTTAGAATATCATGCTAAAGGCAGACCCGGTAAGATCGAAGTAATTCCCACCAAGGAATATGCCAACCAGAGAGACCTCTCACTGGCTTACTCTCCCGGAGTAGCCGAGCCTTGCCTGGCCATCCAGGCCAACCCTGACGATGCCTATAAATATACCGCGAAAGGTAACCTTGTAGCCGTGATCAGTAACGGTACAGCCGTGCTGGGCCTGGGAGACATCGGCGCTATGGCCGGAAAACCGGTAATGGAGGGAAAGGGGCTCCTTTTTAAAATTTTTGCCGACATTGATGTTTTTGATATTGAACTGGATACTACAGATGTAGATGAGTTTGTACGTACCGTAAAAATCCTGGAGCCTACTTTCGGCGGGGTCAACCTGGAAGACATTTCGGCTCCGGCCTGTTTTGAGATCGAGGAAAGGCTTAAAAAAGAGCTGAATATTCCTATCATGCACGATGACCAGCACGGAACCGCCATTATTTCATCGGCAGCGCTTCTGAACGCGGTAGAACTGGTAAAAAAAGATCTTTCCAAAGTAAGGATCATTGTGAACGGTGCCGGCGCATCGGCCATATCCTGCTCCCGGCTGTACATTGCCCTGGGCGCAGACCCGAAAAACCTTTTCATGTTTGACTCCAAAGGGCTTATTCACCCTTCCAGAACCAACCTGGATGGTAAAAAGAGCGAGTTTGCCAACGATAACCTTCCCGCAGACACCACGCTGGAACAGGCGATGAAAGGTGCCGATGTGTTCGTAGGTCTGTCCAAAGGAAACGTGGTTAACCAGGAGATGGTGAAAAGCATGGCCAAAGACTGTATCATCTTCGCCCTGGCCAACCCTACCCCGGAGATCGCCTACGATGAGGCCATGGCTGCCCGCGAAGACATTATCATGGCCACCGGCCGTTCGGATTATCCTAACCAGGTAAATAACGTACTGGGCTTTCCTTTCATCTTCCGTGGTGCGCTGGACGTAAGGGCGAGCGAGATCAACGAGGAAATGAAGCTGGCTGCGGTAAGATCACTGGCCGAGCTGGCTAAAAAGCCGGTTCCTGACCTGGTCAACCTGGCCTATAGCGAGGTTAACCTTTCGTTTGGTAAAAATTATATCATTCCCAAGCCGGTAGATCCGCGCCTGATCACCACCGTTTCTCCTGCCGTAGCCAAAGCCGCTATGGAGACGGGAGTAGCCAAGCACCCCATCACTGACTGGGAAACCTATGAGCACCAGCTGACCAAACGCCTCGGACAGGACAATACCCTGAGCCGGGTGATCATGACCAAGGCCCAAAAAAACCCGAGACGGGTGATTTATGCCGATGCCGAGAATGTGACCGTACTGAAGGCCATTCAGCAGGTAGTGGAAGACCGTATCGCCATTCCTATCCTGCTGGGCAATAAAGAGAAGATCAACGCCCTGATCTGTGAAAACAATATCCGTATTTCTGACGAAATAGAGATCATTGATCCCCGCAACCCGGCTGATGCCGCTGAAGAAGCTCGCCTGGTACAGTTTGCTGACTTTCTTTTCGAGAAAAGACAACGCAAGGGAATTACCGTTCAGGACGCTAAAGACATGGTTACCCGGAGAACCTATTACGGTTGCTTAATGGTCAAGCTCGGCCTGGCCGACACCATGATCGGTGGAATGACCCGTAACTACCCCGACACCATCAAACCCGCCCTGCAGGTGATAGGACCGGCCGACGGAGTAAACAAAATTTTCGGCATGTATATCCTGATGAGCCGTTTCGGCCCGCTTTTCCTGGCCGATACCACGGTTAATTTTGACCCTGAGGTGGAAGACCTGGTGCAGATCGCCGAAATTACTTCGGGGATGGTGCAGCAGCTGAACATCAAACCGAGAATTGCCTTTGTTACTTATTCCAATTTCGGTTCTGTACCCAATGGCCCGGCGCCCGTACGTTTACGTAAGGCGGTAGATATATTAAGGAAAAAACACCCTGAAATGGTGGTAGACGGAGAAATGCAGGCTCACCTGGCCTTTGATACCGAGCTGCTGAAAGAGCATCATCCGTTTTCTACCCTGGCAGACGGCCCCGCCAACGTGCTGATCTTCCCTAACCTGTCTTCGGCCAATATTGCTTATAACCTCCTGAAAGAAGTGGCAGGAATAGAGAAAGTAGGACCGCTGCTGCTGGGACTGAAAAAACCGATCCAGGTGCTGCAGCTGGGTGCCACGGTTCGCGAAATCGTGAACCTCACGGCTATTTCAGTACTGGAAACGCTGAAGCCGGAATAAAATAGTGAACAACTAACGGTGAACAGCGAATATCGTTCCTTAACTTTCACCGTTAGTTGTTCACTGTCAAAATCTCCTCCACATGTTTCTTAATATTGGAGGAGATTTTTTCTATGGGAAGATCATCAGAATCTGTACCGAAAGGGTCTTCGATAGACTCCGCGATGATCTCGAGCGAAGCCAACACATAAAAAATAAACGGAACGGCCAGCGTTACAAAATACCCTATGGAGAAAACATAGCCGGTAGGCAGGGTAGCTACATATATCACAATAAACTTCTTGAGGAAAGAGCTGTAAGACAATGGGATCGGCGTATTCTTGATCCGCTCACAGGCGCCGCATACATTCGTAAATCCCCTTACTTCTTCATCCAGCACCCGGTAATCTTCAGCCGTGATGACCCCGTCGCGGTAAAGCGAACGGATGGTTTTAAACATCAGGTTTGCCACCTGGTTCGGGCCGTGCTTTTTACTGTCGAAATTCAGTTCCGGGTGCTCTACCTCATCCAGCATATACCGGGTGTAGTCTGAGCGGAGAAAAGTAAACAGCGAACGCGCATACAGCGGAATCACTTTTCTGAAAAAAGTGCGGTGCACTTTATCATCTGCCGGAAGCATGGAATTCATCTTAATGGCCAGGGTACGGCTGATGTTCACCAGGGTGCCCCATTGCTTCCTTGCCTCCCACCAGCGGTCATAGGCCGTATTGGTCCGGAAAACCAGCAGAAGAGATAAGGCAAAACCCAGCAGGCTGTGTACCACGGTGATATTCTTCACCCAGCTCTTTTCGGAAAGCTTCAGGTATTCAAGTTCCAGGAAGGCCACTCCCCAGGAAAAAAGGGCGGCGATCACGAGGTAAGGGAATAATTTCCGGATGGTATCTGACCGGTGCAGGTATAAAACCGGCTTTATCCACTCTTTAGGGTTATAAATCTCCACAACTGATAAAATAATAACAACAAATTACGGTATTTTTGATGAAATTTGCCTGTAAAATTCCGTTTAATGACACCTGACAAAGAGATTCTGTTAACCCTGGTCAAAACAGAAATGCCTTTCGGAAAATACAAGGGTACCCTCCTGGCCGATCTGCCCGTAAGCTACCTGGAATGGTTTCAACGAAAGGGAGGATTTCCGGCAGGAAAACTCGGCATGCAACTGGCCACCGTCTACGAGATCAAACAGAACGGGCTGCACGATATTTTACATCAACTGAAGGAATATGGAAAAACTGGAAGACGCCCATAAGTTTCAATTATGGAAAGGTCATTTGGCCAGAAACGGCCTGAAAATAGAAGGAATAGAAGAAGTCTATACCCGGCGAAACCATGAAGGAGAGGTTTTGTTTTCCCTTCTTATGCTGGATGCAGAAACCCCTGAGGGCAATAAAATTCCTCCGATCTTATTCCTGAAAGGAGAAGTGGTGACCGTGCTGGTCTGCCTTATTGACCGCGACAGCCGGGAAAAATACCTGCTGCTGGTCAGGCAAAGGCGTATTGCCGAAGGAGCTCTCACCTACGAACACCCGGCAGGGATGGTAGATAACACCCAAACTCCGGCCGAAGTAGCCGTAAGGGAGATATTTGAAGAAACCGGCATTACTGTCCATGAAAACCAGCTCCGGCCCGTACTTCAGCAGCGGCGTCTTTTTCCGAGCACAGGTACGTCTGATGAATGCATGTATCTCTTTTTTACCGAGCTGCTGCTCAGCGGCTCCGAGATCCTGTCGCTCAGCGGCCGGAAAACAGGTATAGATAACGAATACATCACCACGGTGGTGCTTCCTTTTGAAGAGGCGCATCAACAGATGAATAATACCAACTGTATCCTGCTTAACCTGGCCTACCTGAAAGCAACGGAAGACTGGGAGCTGCTTAAAAAATTATCATTATGAGCTATTGCGATTATTGCAAGAATCTTCCGGCCGATAACCATCACCGGGTTTACCATGATTTTCATTACGGGTTCCCGATTGAGGAAGACGACGAGCTGTTCGGCCGGCTGATCCTGGAAATCAACCAGGCAGGACTTTCCTGGGATATCATCCTGAAAAAGCAGGAGTCTTTCCATGAAGCTTATTCCGGCTTCTCCATAGAGGCCGTGGCGCTGTATACGGAAGCAGACCGGGAGCGCCTCCTGGCCAACCCGGGCATCATCCGTAACCGGTTGAAAATTAATGCCGCTATACACAATGCCAATGTCATTATAGAATTAAAACAGCAGCACGGCTCCTTCAAAAAGTGGATTGAGCACTATCATCCGCGAAAAAAAGAGGAATGGGTGAAAATATTTAAGAAAACCTTTAAATTTACGGGAGGAGAAATCGTTAATGAATTCCTGATGAGCACAGGCTACCTGCCCGGAGCGCATGTGGAAAGCTGTACTTTCTTTGAAGAACATATCAAACAAACCGGCCTGGTTTACTGAAACTATCGTATGAGAAATTATCTGATCGCCGCAGTCGCCGCTATTTTAGTGGCTTTTATCCTGAGAGATGCCGTCATTAACCGGAACAGAACCGAAAAGACCATTACGGTTACCGGCCTGGGTAAAAAAGATTTCACATCTGACCTGATTGTGTGGTCCGGCAGTTTCAGCAAAAAGAACTTTAACCTGAAAGAAGCCTACGCCGAGCTGGACAAAGACCGTGAGATTCTTAAGAATTACCTGGTTTCCAAAGGTATCCCGGCGGCATCCATTGTTTTTTCAGCTGTGAATATTAACCGCGATATCTCTAATGAATACGACCCGCAGACCGGCCGTTCACGCAACACTTTTAACGGTTTTAACCTGACCCAGAACGTACAGATCGAATCCAAGGAGGTAGATAAAATAGAGGATATTTCAAGGAAGGTCAGTGAGATCATCAACCAGGGCGTGGAGTTTTATTCCAACACACCGGAATATTACTACACCAAGCTGGCCGAACTGAAGGTAGAAATGATTGCTGACGCCACGAAAGACGCCAATAACCGGGCCGAAAAAATTGCGCAGAACGCCAATGCAAAGCTGGGCAAGCTCAAAAAGGCCAGCATGGGGGTTTTCCAGATCATTGCACAAAACTCTTCGGAAGATTTTTCCTGGGGCGGGTCATACAATACCTACGCCAAGAACAAGACGGCAACGATCACAACCCGCCTGGAGTACGAAGTAAAATAGGATTTAATCCTGAATACTTCGCTTTATGCGCTATAAAATGTATGATTTTTCCGAGAATTCAATATTAATATTTTTTATTAATTTTTCTTCTTTCATGGCTTGAGGGAATAGACTATTTTCGCAGAAAATAACTTCATCAACACCATGACTACCAAACCCATCCAAACGCTGGGCGAATTTATTATTGACCGTCAGGATCATTTTAAATACGCCACAGGAGAGCTCTCGCGTATTTTAAGCGCCATAAGACTGGCCACTAAAATTGTCAACAATCACGTTAACCGCGCCGGTCTCATTGATATCCTGGGCGATCACGGCGGAGAGAATATTCAGGGTGAAAGGCAGCAAAAACTGGATGTGTTTGCCAATACCACCTTTATCAATACACTTTCTCAGCGCGAGGTAGTGTGCGGCATAGCTTCTGAAGAAAACGAGGATTTTATTTCGATCAAAAGCAGCAAGAACCAGGATTATTGCAAATATGTGGTGCTGATAGACCCGCTTGACGGCTCATCGAACATTGATGTGAATGTTTCGGTTGGCACTATATTTTCTATTTACCGGCGGATCACTCCCGTAGGCACCCCCGTTAAACTGGAAGATTTCCTTCAGCCCGGCCATATGCAGGTGGCAGCCGGTTATGTGGTTTACGGTACATCCACCCTCCTGGTTTATACCACGGGCCACGGCGTAAACGGTTTCACCCTTAATCCGGGAATAGGGGTTTTCTTCCTCTCCCACCCCGATATGAAGTTCCCGGAAAAAGGGAAAATCTACTCGATCAATGAAGGGAATTACGCCAAATTTCCGGCAGGGGTAAAGAAGTTTCTCAAGTACTGCCAGGAAGAGGACGGCGACAGGCCCTATATCTCAAGGTATATCGGCTCACTTTGTTCCGACTTTCACCGGAACCTGCTCAAGGGAGGAATTTACATTTACCCGTCAGGAACAAATAACCCGAGCGGGAAGCTCCGGCTTCTTTATGAATGTAACCCAATGGCTTTTCTTGCCGAACAGGCAGGAGGAAAAGCTTCAGACGGTTTCACACGCATCCTCGACATCCAGCCTACCCAACTGCATCAACGCGTACCTTTTTTCTGCGGCAGCCGCGATATGGTAGAAAAGGCGGAGGAGTTTATGCAAGAGAATGGTTAATGCTGAATTGTGAAAGGTTGGCAGTACTCCACTCATTAACCATTTACAATTCAGCATTCA
>JBEBRR010000033.1:0-43072 GCA_040394735.1 Leadbetterella byssophila | reverse complement strand
ATGGGGCCTGAACCAATGATTAAAACAGACTTGATACTTGGATTTTTTGGCATTTTAATGCGAAGAGATTTCGATTTGTTTATCGAAGCACAAAGTTAATACAGAATGGCGGATAAATTCTAAAAATATTTCAGGAACGTTAAATGATCTGCGGCGTGCGGCCTCTCGGGAACCGGCTCCGACAGGGCTTCCGGCGTTAGTTCTCAGCCTTTGTCTGATCTTACAAACTGAACAGGCGATCCGGGAAATTTACCAGGAAAACTTCTTTGATTCCCCGGGTAAGAGCGGTGTATAGCCAGCGGAGAAATTCGGGAGTCTGGGTGTCTTCCCGCAGATAGTACTGATCTATAAATACGGCATCCCATTGACCGCCCTGGGCCTTGTGACAAGTGAGAGCGTAGGCAAATTTCACCTGGAGGGCATTCATATAACGATCTTCCCGGATCATTTTTTTCCGGTCTTTCGCTGATTTTACCCAATGGTAATCTTTAACCACACTTTCGTACAAAGCCTGATTCTGTTCTGCGCTCAGGCTGGGAGAAGGGGAGTACAGGGTGTCAAGAATAATGAGGGTGTCAAATTCAGGATCATCAGGGTAATCTACCAGGGCAAGAGTGACATGGAGGAAACGAAAGCCATGCATTTCTTCCTCGCGGCCCATGCGTTTTACTTTGACAAATTCACCATTGGCCAGGAAACCGGCCTGGGACTCCGGACTGAGGGTGTTATAATTATTTTTAACCACCATCAGGATATCAGCGTTATCAATTTCCGATTCCGAATAATTGATCCTGTTCCGGATAAACTGGTTATAAAGTACGGCATTTTTGTTAGATTGGGTGAGAACAATGGTGTTTTCCTGCCCGTATTTGTCGTAAGCGTACCGTATCCCGTCTTCTATGCGCTCGCTGGTCATACGGAATATATCGCGGAAGCCTTTGGTAGTAAGCTGTACCCTGATCTCCTCTTCATTCAGAAGGCCTCTCAGGTCAGTAGCATTTTTCAGGATACCGGAACCTGCATTCTGGCGCATTACCTCAGTAAGGGTATGCCCGAAAACCCGGGCGTGGTAATATCCTTCCATATGCTGTATATCCAGGGCCGGGCTTACCGGCAGGTTTACAGGCGGCAACTGGGCTTCATCCCCTATTAGCAGAAGTTTGTTGTTCCGTCCTCCGAATACGTAAGATACGAGGTCACGCAGCAGGCCGTTTGAACCCATTTCTCCCAATTCGGAAATCATCGAGGCTTCATCTACTACATAAACGGTTTCCTCTTCCTTATTTTTCTGTAGCCGGAAGCTCATGGAGCCGGTGCCGGGGTCTTCTTTCTGCAAGTAGATTTTGCGATGAATGGTGGAGGCATAGCGGCCCGTATATTGGTTCATTACCTTGGCGGCGCGGCCGGTAGGAGCCATCAGGGAAACCGTATAGCCCATGGAGGGTGCTGCTTTGATGAAGGCGTCAAGCACCGAGGTTTTCCCGGTTCCCGCATATCCCTTCAGGATAAAAACAGAGCGTTCGCTTTCATCTTCCATGAAGCGTCCGAGTTTTCGGAATAAAGTTTTCTGCCCGGCGGTAGGGGTAAGGTGAAAGTGCTGGTGCAGTTGCTCTTCAAAAAAATCCATATACGGGATGGAATGCAGATGATTATGATTTACACAGTGTGTGAGACCGGGAAGAGACCGGTTTTGGAATTTCAGTTGTCAATAAGAGAGCCGCAGAATGCAGATGACGCTTGTTTCATGCCCGCGTCATCTGCGCTCCCGGTATGTCCTATCGTAAATGCTTCAGGTTAAGGGCATACAGCACTATGAAAAGAATTCCTACAAAGGCTGCTCCGCCTGAGGCCATAGCACCTGCAAAGCCCCCGCCGAAGATGGCCATAGGCGCTATGATGGCAGCCACAGCGCCCACCACATAGACATAAAAGCCTGTTTTGCGTAATCCCCACATGAGTATGGCCCCGATAAGTGTAATAATACTGGTGATGGCAGTAGCCACTCCGTTATCTTTGATCTTTTCGGGTGTCATGGAGTCACTGATGGATTGAAATAATTTTCCCACAGATTCTGCTCCGTCCTGGTTATCAAGCTCTTCCTGAACTTTCTCAAATTGTTCATTGACTATGCCGTATGAAACATCGGCCGTATAATAATTGGTAATTCCACTGTAGATGCTCCAGCCGCTGCCTATAAACGTAAGGATACATAAAACAGTTAAGAAAGTGGGTCTAACGTTTTCCATAATTTAAATTTTAGGTGAAAGATGACGTAAATATAAGAACAATTTTACTGCGTAACCACATACGATCGGATGTTCGAAAACTCGTGTAACCCGAAAGGGCCCAGTTCTCTTCCGTAGCCACTTTCCCCGATGCCGCCAAAGGGTACGGGCCCTTCTGATTTCACCATTCCGTTCAGGAATACGGAACCCGAATGAATTTTCTGCATCAGCTTAATGCCTTTTTCCCGGTCACGGGTCCAGAGGGAAGCCCCGAGCCCGAACGGGGTTTCATTGGCGATGGCAACGGCTTCTTCCGCATCAGCCGCCCGGGTCAGGAAACCTACCGGACCGAATACTTCTTCCCGGTAACCTGCTGACAGGTTTCGGGGAATTTCCAACACCCGCGGCATCATCAGACATCTGTCGCGTCCTGGAGCCGTCAGACTCCGCGCTCCCCGCTTCAGCAGGTCACTGACCTGCCCTTCCAGTGTTTCCGCCAGGTCCAGGCGTGCTACGGGTGCCAGGGTGGTTGCCGGATCCAGCGGATCTCCGGGATGTAACTGCCCGACGTGCTGCAGTATCTTTTCGGTAAACGCATCATAAATATCTTTTTCCACGATCCATCTTTTAGCGGCAATGCAGGTTTGTCCTGAATTCTGAAAACGCGATTTTACGGCAGTGGCGGCTGCCGCGTCCAGGTCGGCATCGGCCAGCACCACAAACGGATCTGAGCCGCCCAGCTCCAAAACGGATTTTTTCAGGTACTTTCCGGCCAGTGAAGCCACGCTGGCGCCTGCCGGTCCGCTGCCGGTAAGGGTTACCCCCCTGACCAGCGGATCCGAAATGATCGTTTCTGTACGGGAAGAATGCAGGTTGACCGACTGGAATATCCCTTCGGGAAAGCCGGCCTCCCGGAAGGCACTTTCCAGGTGAGCTGCAGAACCCAGTACATTGGAAGCATGCTTCAGAATCACCGTATTGCCCAGTAGCAGGTTAGGTACGGCAAAGCGGAGCGCCTGCCAGAAAGGGAAGTTCCAGGGCATAATAGCCAGCACAGTTCCCAGGGGCTCGTAGGCATACCACGTACGCTGGTGAGAAGACGGTACGGAGACCGGTTGAAGGTAGTTCTCCGCTTCCTGCGCATAAAACCGGGTCGTTACTACACATTTTTCCACTTCGCCTATAGCCTCTGCAAGCAGTTTTCCCATTTCCAGGGTGATCATCCGGGCATATTCCTCCTTCCGTTTTTCCAGCACGTCTGCAAAGGCAAAAAGCAAATCCTGCCGGTCACTCAGTGGCCGGCCGGCCCATGCAATATAGGCCAGATGTGCTGCTTTTACTTTACCGGAAGGGTCTCTTTCCGGTTCAAATCCGGCAATTTCCTCCTGGTTATATGGGTTGATGCTCTTAAACATTTTTTGTCAGGTCCTCCAATGTGGTGTTTTCATAAACCTTCAGATTGGCATCCCTGATTTGCTGCATCAGGGGCCTTATTTTACAGATCTCCTCGCTGATACAGTCCTCGCACTTGTCGTAAAAATTGAGGGATACGCACAGAAGCGGGGCAATGGGGCCGTCAATAACCCGGATGATCCGCGCTATTTTCACTTCCCATGGCGGGAGTTTCAGCAGGTATCCGCCGCCTTTTCCTTTCTGGCTCTGTAAAATACCATTGTTCCGGAGTTCCAGCAATATCGCCTCCAGGAATTTTTTAGGGATATTTTCAGATTCCGATATCTCACTTATAAGCAAAGGCTTACGGGTTTCGTAATTCAAGGCCAGTCGTGTAAGTGCTTTGAGAGCATATTTCGCTTTTTTGGAAATCATAAATTTCGCTTTTCTTCGATAAACCGTTATTACAAAATTAGTTGGTTTTGGCAAGATAAAAAACGGTTGACTTGTTTTAAATTGCGAATTGATTTTATGGCGGAGACCCGCTGCTGTTGATTTTGAAGAAAATAAGATTACACCCGCCCCTGCTTCATGGAATAGAGGAAGCGCTCGGAATAATATTTGTTCAGGGGAAAAAATCCGACCAGGTGGTTCCGGCTATTCTTAAGGCGCATCCGAAATGGGGAAGCCGCGACCGGAATTTTGTAGCCGAAAATACGTACGAAATAGTCCGGAACAAACGGCTGATCCTGCATTGCCTGGATCATACCGGTATCCTGGATGATCTTAGCCTGAAAAGAATGATCGCGGCCTGGCTTATTTTAAAGCAGGAAAATGACGGTTCTGATTTTTTTGCGGGCCTCGAACCGGAAACTATCCGGAACCGGGCTTTGGTGACAGACCCGGCGATCCGGTTTTCGATGCCCGGACCGTTAAACGGGTATATGATATCGGAATTGGGGGCTGAACGATGGAACAGGGAGCTGGAAGCGATGAGTTCTCCCGCTGAGGTTTACCTGAGAGTGAACCTGAACCATATTTCCCGCGGGAAGCTCCGGGAAGTGTTCAGGCAGAGAGAGATTGAAACAGAGGTGGTTAGCGGCACGGAAGCGGCTCTGCGGTTGCTGAAAAGGGCTAATCTTACGGCTACGGAAGAATTCAGAAAAGGATGGTTCGAGATTCAGGATGCAGGAAGCCAGTTTATCGGGGATCTTTTAAACCCTGCACCGGGCTCCATGGTCATTGATGCCTGCGCCGGAGCAGGGGGGAAGTCGCTGCACCTGGCCGACTTAATGAAGAACCGGGGGCAGATCCTGGCAATGGATGTGGAAGCCGCCAAGCTGAATGAGCTGGAGAATAGGGCCAGGAGAAATAAGGTGAACATCATTCAGACCGGGCTGGTGACAGAAGCCGTGCTTAAAGAATTTACAGCCCGGGCCGATTATCTGCTCCTGGATGTACCGTGTTCCGGTTCGGGAGTAATCAGACGAAACCCGGATGCCAAGGAAAGGCTGACCGTTGATTTTATTGAAGAGATCAGGGAGGTCCAGCAAAACATACTCCGTGACTACAGTGTTCTGCTGAAACAAGGAGGGGTAATGGTTTATGCCACATGTTCTTTGCTGCCTTCTGAAAACAGGAAGCAGGTAGATATGTTTTTAGAGAAGAATCAGGGGTTCAAACGGATAGAAGACCGGCAAATCTGGCCTTCAGAAACGGGCTTTGACGGATTTTACATGGCATTAATCAGAAAGGAATGAAAATACTGATCGTGGATGAAATGCACGACTCCATTCTGCCTCTGCTGGCAGAAACAGGAGCAGAGGCAGACTATTGTTATACGTTTAGCCGCAGGGAGGCGGAAGAAGTTATCAGTCAATATGACGGACTCATTATCCGGAGCAAGTTTTTTATTGACGATGATTTCCTGGCCAAAGCTCCCCGCCTCCGGTTCATTGCGCGTGCGGGCGCCGGCCTTGACCTGATCGATCTCCGGGCGTGTGAACGGCGGGGAATCCGGGTATTTGCTGCCAATGAGGCCAACCGGGTGGCTGTGGCAGAACATTTGCTGGGGATGATCCTTAACCTGTTCAATCATATCCGTATTTCAGGAGAGGAGATCCGCGAGGGCCTCTGGCTGAGAGAAGAAAACCGGGGAGAAGAACTGCAGGGCAAGACAGTAGGGGTCATCGGTTACGGAAATAACGGGAGTGAGACTGCCGCCCGCTTTGCTGCTTTCGGGTGCCGGGTGCTGGTGTATGACAAGTATAAAACAGGTTTCGGCACAGGCCGTATAGAAGAAGTTACCCTTGATGATATTTTCCGCGACGCCGATATTTTTTCCCTGCATATTCCGCTCACCGCCGAAACCCGGGGATGGGTGGATGCCGGCTTCCTGAACCGTTTTCGCAAGACTGTTTATTTTTGTAATGTTGCCCGGGGGGAAATCATGTGCCAGGGAGATCTGGTTGCAGCCCTCCGTTCGGGAAAAGTAGCCGGGGCCTGCCTCGATGTGCTGGAAAACGAAAAGCTCAAAACCCTTACGGCTGCGCAGCAGGGCGATTTTGATTACCTGAAAGATCATCCCCGGGTAATACTTACACCGCATGTGGCGGGATGGACACGGGAGTCCTACCGGAAGATCAACGAAGTGCTTTGCAGGCAGATTGCCGGGCTTATCCAAAGGTAATTAAAGAACATTCTTAAAGTTTTTCAATGGCCCGTACGTAGGCAGAGGCCACTGACTGCACTGAAAAATTGCGGATAATTTCCAATGAACGACGTTGCATTTTTTCGGGCTCAGGGTTTGAAGCGATGGCTGCCATGCTTCTTTTAAGGGCGGTAAGATCATCCGGTGGGATGGTGTAGCCGTTTCCGTCTACAAGATCAGGCGCACAGCCGCAGGCCTCTGAAACAATTACGGTCAGTCCGCAAACCATCGCTTCATTGATGACCAGTCCCCAGGGTTCGGAACGACTGGGAAGGACAAAGCAGTCAGCGCGGGAGAAAAAGCCCGGCACCCCTGTCCAGCCCACTGCATCATAGGTGTATATATTATCCGGAGAGACCCGGATGAGCTCCCGGATGCGGGCGCTTTCAGGGCCGTTTCCTACCAGGATCAGCCCCCAGTTTGCGGGGCGGAGCTCCTGGAATGCCCTCACCAACAGAGGAATGTTCTTTTCTGCTGCCATTCTGCCCACGTAAATGAAGTTATTCGGGGTCTGTATTTCAGGATAGAGTACATGGGTCAGCGCCGCGGTATGTTCGCGCTCAATGGTTTCGTTATCCACCACTGCAGCCTTATGTACCAGGATTTCACGGGGAGAGGCACCCAGATCCAGGATATAGTCTTCTGAAGATCTGCCAAAAACCACAAAGCCCGAACAAAGACGAACGGCCAGCCGTTTTATGGTTTCCTTCAGGAAAGAGCGGGTTTTGTCTTTCCGGGTGGATTCACTGGACATGATCACTTTTTTTCCCAGCAGCTTGCCGAAGAAAATAGCCGGCAATGTGGCGGCAGATGAAGCATATCCTGTTACGTTAATGACATCCGGCCGGTAGCGGTAAATGAATTTGAGAACTGCCACAATTTCCTTTAAAACCGGAACATTTTCTATATAATCATCAAACAGCAGGGTGTAATTATAGTGATACCGTACCTCGGCTCCTTCCATCCCTTTTCGTGAAATCTCACTCTTGGCGATCTGGAGCACATGGAATTCATGGGGCGGACGGGTCTGTTTCTGAATTTCTTCAAACAGGACCGACTTGTAATGTGCCCACAGCGTGTTATGAATTACCAGTGTCTTCAAGCTATTTTTTTAGGAATCTACAGAAAATAAAGAGCGTGGCAAAACGCGTATAATCGAGCATCTGGCCCGAAGTAAAATTGGAAAAGAAAAAATAAATGAAGGCATAGGCCAGGAATTCACTGCCTATACTTTCGGGGTTTCGCATTTCCCGCAGGCTCATCATGACGAGCCGTAAAAAGATAATGGTGAAAAAAAGGAAGCCCACTACGCCGAATGAATCAAGCATTTCCAGGTGAGGCACATCCACGTACATGAACTTATATCCCTGTCCGAACAGCACATACTGGTAATCGCCTTCGTTAAAGCTCTCTTCGAGCCGTTCAAAAACACCCTGAATGTGAATAATCCGCGTATTGGCCGACTCATCGCCGGTTTCTTTTACCTTAATATTTTTCCCCTCCGCTGATTCCAGGAATGATTTCTTTATGCCTTCGAACCGGGTAGTGAAATAATTGAACGCAGGGTCTAAAAGCTTCTTGTTTTTATTGATCTGGTAACTTAATGCGACAAACCCAAGGATTACCAGGGTGACGATATACCATTTGGAAAAGAAAAGACGAAAGGTGCTTAAGGCACTGGAAAACGAGAGATTGAAAACCAGGAAAAGGCTGGCAAAAGCAAACGTGGCCAGGAAAGCCAGCATGGTCTGGGTAAGGAAAAGCACCGCGATATTCAGGATGATCAGAATAACGGGAAAAATCAGACCCAGTTTTATGGTTCTGTAGTATTTCAGGCAGAGCACTCCCAGGATAATGCCGAAGAAAGCCACTTTTGAGTTAATATGGGGATTTCCCACTCCCATTTCGCCCCCGTAACCGAATGCCGCGCGCTGTCCGAGCACGTAAAAGGGGTTTTTGCTGATATAGTACATCAGGGAGGCGGCGCTGACCGTTACAAAAAATACAGACAGGTAAATGAAAGGTTTGCCGATGGCCTGGTCCCGCATGAAAATCACCGTAAAGGCCACAAATACGATGATGATAAATGTGAGAAGCTCGGTATACAGGCTGACCGTAAAGTAATACCGGTCTTTCAGGTAGAAATAGGCGAACATGTAGAGCAGCAGCCAGCACATCAGGGGGAAGGTGACCCGGTTCGGGCTGTCAAAGTAGCTGAAATCCTTAAATGGCAGTGTAAATGCAAACGGCAGAAAAATAAGCCCTATGGAAAATATGGTATTCCCCGGGGCCAGGGCCAGTCCATCTCTCAAAAAATAGATCACGGGGACCCCGGCAAAAAAGATTGCCAAAGCCATCGCATCCCTGTTTTTTACGAATGAACTGATCAGAAAACGCATTTAGAAAAAATTTCCCAAAGATAGAGGACGGATGATTGAAAACCAAAACCGAACGCAGATGACACTGAAACAGCTGGTAAACACAGGCCTTTGAGGGCAGATCAATTAAAATCTATCTGTGTCGGCTCTGTCTGCGGTGTCATCTGTGTTCCTCTTTCTACTGGATCCTGGCCAGGTTATCTTCGTAAATCTTCTTATACCGTTCAGCTGCGGGTTTATCGTATTGCTCCGCTGCAGAATAGAGTAACTGAATGGTTCGCATATTGGATTGAACGGTCTGCCGGATGTTGTCGTCACCCCACTGACGGTCACCGGATCTACGGAACTTATCGCCAAAGTACCTTAACTCTTCATCTGCTTTGGTTACGATCTTATCGGCCAGATCAGTGGCTTTTTTGGTGTTTCCTATTTCGTAGTAGAAAATAGGAAAATTGGTCACCAGCTGATCAAACGGAACCGACTCATCCGGCATCAGCTGAAGCACTTTGTCAAGCACTTCTTCAGCCTCTTTTTTATTTCCTTCCCGGAGGAATTCATCTGCCAGGCGCAGGAAAGCATACCGGGCTGTAATAAACGGCACCCTGAAAGACTCCGTGTCGTAATATACGTCCGGATTATCCAGGTTGGTCCATTTCATTTTGGTGAAAAGATTATTCTTCAGAATAGCCGAATTTACAAATCCGTCTTTTGCCCCTTCTATTTTATACGGCATCAGGCGGTAGGCGTAGCCTTCCAGTTGCATAAACTCCTTCAGTCCGAGGTACTGGTTCTGAGGCAGGGTGCCGCCAAAGTAGATGGGTCTTTTCCAGTTGTTCTGGGCAATAATATCCAGAACGATCAGGTCATTTTTGAGGATGTCCCTTTCGCCGAAATTCCACTCAAAGCGGTCGGAGATCAGCGATTTCTGTTCTTCATTAACAAAGGTCAGGCGGGCAATTTCTTCGGCATTCTGTGAAAAGAAAAGGTTGGCTGACGGGAGGATGTTGATCATGTCGCCATTGCTTACCATCCGCTGGATGGCGGGATCTTTCCGCCGGATCAGGTTAAGGTATTCATGCAGGTCAATTCCTGCCTTGATCTGGGGATTCGGGTTGGCCACATATGGGATGTGGTCATTAATGCCTTTGAAGTAATTTTCCGAGCTAAGGGAAATGGGAAGCGCTTCCGATTCATAAGTTTTCCGTTTCATCTGATCGATATACCAGTCGGTTCCCAGGAGGCTGAGGTTACAAACTCTCACGTCTGTTCTGAAGCCTTCTACTTCCTGCACATACCATAGCGGGAAGGTGTCGTTATCACCGCCGGTAAAAAGGATGGCATTTTTCTCACAGCTGGCCAGCATATTGCGTGCAAAGTCGATCTGGTGTACCCTGCCGGTACGATCGTGCCCTTCCCAGCCTGAGGCGCCCATGATCACGGGTGCGGTGAGCCCGAGAACCGCGGCTACTCCTGCACGGGCGGCTCCCTCTTTTAAGAATTTCAGGGCATAGTGGGCAATGGCCATCACGCCCAAGCCTACCCAGATAGCGAAGAAATAGAAAGAACCGGCATAGATATAATCCCTTTCCCGCGGCTCTACCGGCGGAGAGTTGAGGTAAACCACCAGCGCGAGTCCCGTCAGGAAAAACATCAGGAAAGTAACGATGGCATCTTTTTCCTTTCTGAAATAGAGGAAAAGGAAGCCTGCTATACCGAGGATGAGCGGAATGCCCAGGAAGTTGGTACGGGCTTTATTGCTCGCAACGGATACCGGAAGTGATGCCTTGGATTCGAAGATATTGGTAACGCCGGAATCCTGTATATCCGATGACCGGCCCCAGAAGTTCCACATAAAATAGCGCCAGTACATGTGGCCGAACTGATGTGAGAACATGAATTTCAGGTTATCTCCAAAAGTAGGATTTTGCCCTTCGGGAAGGTTGAGTTTGGCTCTGTAAAGCGCTATATGACCGGGATCCTGGCTCCAGATCCGGGGAAGAAGCATCTTGCCTTTGCTGTCCCATTCGTATTCAGGGTTATAATCATATATCTCGTATTTTTTTTCTCCCTGCCTGTAATTGGGAGTGCCCCGCTCAATGCCGGTGAGCTGGGCAGAAAACACGGGGCCGTAAAGCAGCGGTCGCGAACCGTATTGCTCCCTTTTCAGGTAAGAGGTAAAATTCAGTACATTGCTTGGGTTATTTTCATTCAGCGGAGGATTAAAATTGGAACGGATCAGTGCTATGGTATAGGAGGAAAAACCGATCAGGATGAATGCAAAAGCGACCAGGGCAGTATTCTGGGTGGTTTTACCTTTCTGATGGGTATAACGGATACCGTAGACCAGGGCAGCGATCAGTAAAAGTACAAAAAACACCATCCCTGAACCGAAAGGCAGCCCAAAGCTGTTAACGAACAGGCGGTCAAAGGCAAAACTGATGGAAGGTATTCCCGTGATGACTCCCACATTGACAATGCCTAATACGACCATCCCTGCTAAAAAGGCCAGGAAACCGCCTGTAATTGTAGGTTTTTCCTGTTTTTTGAAGTAGTACATCAATGCCAGTGCCGGTATGGTTACCAGGTTCAGAAGGTGTACGCCTATGGAAACGCCTACCAGGTAAGACAGGAAGATAAGCCAGCGGTTCTGTGCAGCAGGGTTTTCTATTCTTTCCCATTTGAAAGCGGCCCATACCACTATAGCTGTAAAGAAAGAAGACATCCCGTAAACTTCCGCCTCTACCGCTGAAAACCAGAATGATTCGGAGAAATTGTAGGCCAGGGCGCCGGTCAGGGCAGAACCCAATACCAGGATAGTATCTGTGGTGGTCAGCTCACCGTCAGGCTTGTTAATGATTTTCCTGGCGATCATGGAGATGGTCCAGAAAAGGAACAGGATGGTAAATGCACTGGCCAGCACCGATACCATATTGACCAGGAAGGCTACTTTCGAAACATCTGAACCGGCCAGGAGAGAGAAGATCCGCCCGATCATCAGGAAAAAGGGCGCTCCGGCGGGATGAGGTACCTGCAGCTTAAAGGCACAGGCAATAAATTCACCACAGTCCCAGAAGCTGGCTGTAGGCTCTGCCGTGAGCGTAAAAGTAACCAGGGAGATAAGAAACACAATCCACCCTCCCAGATTATTCAGTTTATTAAAACTCATAAGTATAAATAGATTATTCTAAAGAAATTTGGACAAAATAACTAAATAGCATTCAATAAATAAGAAGCGTAAATTATAAATAAAGTTAAATCTTCAGCTGGGTTCCGATATTGATGTTCTTTTCCAGCAAATCGGTGATCTTTTTGAAGTCATCCGGATTCTCCACGAAATCCAGGTGGTTAACGTCAATTTCGAGAAATTTTCCGTGATGATATTCTCCGGCAAAATGATGGTAAAGCTTGTTGAGGCCCAAAAGGTACCCAGGGTCAATGTTCTGCTCGTATTCCCGGCCTCTTTTCCGGATCCCCTTCTGCAGGCGGGGCAGATCGGCTTTGAGGTAAATCATAAGATCAGGCGGTGAAATAGCCCTCATAATGGTATTGAAGAGGCTTTTATAAGTAGTAAAGTCCACTTCATTCATATGGCCGCTGTCATACAGGTTCTGCGCGAATATATAGGCATCCTCATAGATGGTGCGGTCCTGGATAATGGTTTTCTCTTCCTGCTCCTTGATCTTAAGCACCTGTTCAAAACGGGTGTTGAGGAAGAAGATCTGGAGATGAAAAGACCAGAGGGGCATGTCGTTATAAAAAGGGGCGAGGTAAGGATTGCCGTCTACGGCTTCATAATATACTTCCCAACCGTAATGTTGCGCCAGCTTTTCTGCCAGCGTGGTCTTTCCCGCACCTATGTTGCCGGTAATGGCGATATGCATGAATATACGTTTTAATAAAGGTGTACAAAGATAGCTTAAGGGTGGGAAGAAATAAAAGTTTCTTTACATAAGTGCTGCGGGGATTGCGTACTTTTGTGCACAAATTACAATAAATTCAACATGAAGCCTCTGATTTTAGTAACCAATGATGACGGGATCACCTCCAAAGGGATAAAAGTATTGATCGAAGAAATGTCTGAACTGGGCGAAGTATTTGTGGTGGCTCCTGACAGCCCTAATTCGGGTATGGGACATGCCATTACGGTAGCCAGTACCATTCATATCAAGAAATCGCCTATTTTTGGCCTTATTGAGTCGTATGAATGCTCCGGCACGCCCGCCGACTGTGTAAAGCTGGCGAAACATGAATTTCTCAAGGGAAGGAAGATCGATCTGCTGGTAAGCGGTATTAACCACGGGGCCAATTCTTCGATTTCAGTGATCTATTCCGGCACCATGTCTGCGGCTATTGAAGGGGCCATCGAGGGGATTCCTTCCATCGGGTTCTCCCTGGATGATTTTGATTATAATGCCGATTTCGGTCATGTCCGGAAATATGTCCGCGAAATTGCCGCCTGGGTGCTGAACGAAGGTATTCCTGCTGATACGGCACTGAACGTGAATTTTCCCAAAGCTTCTTCCGAACCCATACGCGGGGTCAAAGTAGGGCGCCAGACACGCGGGTACTGGAAGGAAGAATTTGATGCGCGGAGAGATCCCAGCGGCCGGCCTTATTTCTGGATGGGCGGACATTACGTCAATTCTGAGCCTGAAGCCATGGATACGGATGTATGGGCACTGGAAAATAATTATGTTTCCGTATTTCCCTGTCATTTTGACCTGACCCATCATAAAGCCGTGTCACCTATAAAAGGGCTTGAAAGTATCCAGTAAGGGTTGGCTGAATCCGGAGGTTCCGGACCCCCGGTTTTTAAAATTCCTGCATCAGGATACGGTTAAAATTTTGCAGTACCTGATGTCAGAATTTTTGCTTTGAGAATACCGGCAATAGAAAGGGAATCGGTGATCTTATTTTCCATCACCATCCGGTAAGCATCTTCCAGTGAGAGCTTTTTCAAGGTGAGATCTTCGGTTTCCTCGGGTTCGGCCTTGCCCATGGTCAGGTCTTCGGCCAGGAAAATAAAGCCGGTTTCATTGCAAACGGAATTGGAGGTATGGATTCTGGAAATGAGCGTCCACTTAGCTGCCCTCAGGCCGGTTTCCTCCAATAGTTCCCTTTTGGCACAATCCAGCATGTCTTCGTTTTCGGGGCATCCTCCTTCCGGAATTTCCCAGGTATATTCATCAATGGGGAATCGATGCTGGCCTACCAGGTAGGTATTGCCTTCGCTGTCAAGCGGAACCACACCGATGGCCAGGTTCTTAAAGTTGACCTGGCCGTAAATGCCGGGGCCGCCCGAAGGGTTGATCACCTCATGGTGCTGTACTTCTATCCAGGGGTTTTCATAGACCGTTTCGGTAGAAAGCTTTTTCCAGTTGTTTGCCATAGTGAAATGCCGCCGTATCAGTTATTTAATGTGGTGGGACAAACGAAATCGGTGAGCGGAAATGCTTTGCTCTCCCGGATAGCTTTAAACCCGCCCCGGATATCGGTAATGTGCTCAAAACCCCTTGCTTTCAGAATGGAGGCAAAAATCATGGACCGGTAGCCGCCAGCACAATGGATATAGTAGGTTTTGTCTTTGTCCAGCTCGCTGAAACGCTCATTGATATAGTCCAAAGGCAGATTTTCTGCATTTTCAATATGTTCTGACTGAAATTCGCTAATTTTCCGTACATCCAGGATATCTATGTCAGGGTTTTCCTTACGGATCTCTGCGAGCTCGCCGGCAGAGATGGAAGAGATACTGTCTGTTTCTTTACCCGCGGCTTTCCAGGTTGCCAGTCCGCCTTCAAGATAACCCAGGGTATGGTCATAGCCTACCCGTGCCATACGCGTCACCACTTCTTCTTCCCGCCCCGGTTCGGTTACCAGCAGGATATCCTGGCGGATATCGGTGATGAGGGCACCCACCCACGGGGCGAAGCTGCCGTCAATCCCGATATTAATGGAATTGGGAATAAATCCCCGTGCAAAATCCTGGGGATTACGGGTGTCGAGTATGAGGGCTCCCGTTTCATTGGCTGTGGTTTCAAAGGCTTCTGCACTCAGGGGAGTGGCGCCTCTTTTCAATACGGTATCAATGCTTTCATAGCCTTTGATATTCATCATTACATTTTCAGGAAAGTAGGCAGGAGGAGGCAGGAGGCCTTCGGTCACTTCTGCAATAAACTGTTCTTTGCTGATAGGGCGTAGCGCGTAGTTGGTGGTTTTCTGATGGCCAAGGGAGTCTGATGTTTCCTTGCTCATGTTTTTGCCGCAGGCGCTACCCGCGCCATGTGCCGGATATACAGTGATGTCATCGGCAAGAGGCAGGATCTTATTGCGAAGCGAATCGTAAAGCATTCCTGCCAGTTTATCCTGTGTAAGCTCAGCTGATACCTTTTGAGCCAGGTCAGGTCTGCCTACATCGCCGATGAACAGGGTGTCACCCGTAAAAAGGGCCGTTTCTTTCCCGGTTTCATCTACCAGAAGATAACAGGAACTTTCCAGCGTATGTCCCGGTGTATGGAGAACCTTTATCTTTATTTTTCCCAGGTTAAATATCTCTCCGTCTTCTGCTATCCGGGCGCTGAAGTCCGGCCGGGCTGTAGGGCCGTACACAATTTCAGCCCCTGTTTTCTGAGCCAGATCCAGGTGACCGCTCACAAAATCAGCATGAAAGTGGGTTTCAAAGACGTATTTGATAGTAGCCTGGTCTTTTTCGGCTTTACGGATATAAGGTGCCACTTCGCGAAGCGGATCAATGATGGCAGCTTCTCCTTCACTGCTGATGTAGTAGGCCCCCTGGGCCAGGCATCCTGTATAGATCTGTTCTAAAATCATTACATTTTTATAATTTTAATCCCTTCGTTCAGGAGGATCATTATACCTAAAACCAAAATAATCCTTCCAAAGTTTTTTTTCAGCTTTTCTCCGTCCCATTTTTTTGAAATGCGGTGCCCGATAAATATTCCGGAAATAGCCAGTAAGGTGATGGTAATCATGAAGTTCCAGTCGATCTCATTCCGGTGATGGGCCAGCCCGCCGAGGAACCCGATCGAGGAATTGGCTGCTATAATAACCAGGGAAGTGCCCACAGCCGTTTTCATCGGTAACCTGCCGAACATGATCAGGGCCGGGATGATGAGAAAGCCGCCTCCGGCGCCTACCAGGCCTGTCAGCAGGCCTACGAGCACACCTTCCAGGGTGATCAGGGTGACTTTATAATCTGATGGCTGGCTGTTCCTGAGATTTATTTTTTCTCCTTTTATCATGGAGAGGGAGGCTCCGATCATCAGTGATGCAAAAAGAAGCATCAGGAATACGGGTTTGGTCAGGTGGAAATTCCCTATCCGGAGAATGTGGGTGGGTATGGCCGGGGCAATGAACGCCCGGGTAAGCAGAACGGAAATAATAGAGGGGATTCCGAAAAGAAGTGCCGTTTTCATGTTGACCAGTCCCTGGGTGTATTTGGGTATCCCGCCTACCAGGCTGGTAGAGCCTACAATAAACAGGGAGTACAGGGTGGCAAGAACAGGATCCACACCAAAAACATACACCAGCAGCGGGATGGTAAGGATAGACCCTCCGCCACCGATCATCCCCAGGGATACGCCGATGGCTATTGCGGCTATGTATCCTATGATTTCCATGGCTGAGGGAATAATTGGTGTAAAAAAAATAACAGGCCCTGTCCTGAAACAGGGGAGGAAATAGTAAAATTCATGTTTATTATTCGATGGTATTGTGCCGCCGGTGAGCTTTTATGCGTTACTTTTGGCCCTACAAATATACGAATAATCCAGTATGATTTCAGCCGTAGTAGATCTCGGGACAAATACATTTCATTTACTGATTTTTGACGGAAATACCATTTTATACCGTTCGTCGCTTGCAGCCCGGATGGGCATGGGAGGGATCAACCAGGGAGAGATCACGGCAGAGGGACTCGAAAGAAGCCTGAATGTATTGATGGTGTTCAGGGAGCAGCTTGATGCATTTCATGTGCCGGATGAAAGGGTTTTTGCATTCGGCACCTCTGCCCTGCGGTCGGCAAAAAATAAACAGGCGGTACTCGAACGGATCCGGAGGGAAACGGGGATCTCCGTTAAAGTGATAGGCGGAACAGAAGAGGCTTTGCTGATTTATGAAGGAATTAAACAGGCCGTAGCGATAAAAGAGACCGCTATGATCGTGGATATCGGCGGCGGAAGTGTCGAATTTATTATTTGTAACCCTGAAAAGGTACTTTGGATGCGCAGCTTTGAGATCGGAGGACAACGGTTACTGGAAAGATTCAAGAAAAAAGACCCTGTTTCCCAATCGGAAATAAGTAAAATGGAACAGTATTTCCGGGAAGAGCTTCTGCCTTTGACCAATGCCGTACACCAGTATCAACCCGGGGTTATGATCGGTTCGAGCGGCAGCTTTGATACACTGAATGATATGTATTACTGCAAGACCACAGGTGCTTTTCCCCCCGAAGAAACAGCCGGGTTTGATTACCCGGAAGAGGAGTTCGGAATGGCCTATGAGCAGCTTGTTTTCAGTACCCGTGAAGAGCGGATGCGGATCCCCGGCATGAAAGAACTGCGTGTGGACATGATCGTGGTGGCTATGGTTCTGATCAGGTTTTTACTTCAGACATTCGGGATAAGGAGAGTCAAAATCTCGAATTATGCGCTGAAGGAGGGGGCTATGAGCCGGCTTTTGAGGTAAATACGATGGCAGATATGAAAATGAAATAAAAGCGGTTATGCATAATAATTATTTTTTCCTGAGAAAGCTGGCAGCTGAGTTAGACACGCGCTTGAGAGGAGCAGAGCTTCTGACCTGTTTTTCTCAGGAAAAGGATGAACTGATACTGGGGTTTTCCGGCAATGTGTACCTGAAGTGTATTCTTAAACCCGATTTTTCATCGTTAACGGTGACAGACGACTTCAGCCGGGCGAGGAAGAACTCGGTATCATTATGGGAGGAATTGTATGGAAGCCCGGTGAATGAAATCAGGGTGTTTGAAAATGAGCGGGCTGTGAAAATTGTTCTGGGACAGGAATTTACGCTGGTCATTAAGCTTTTCGGGAACCGGCCGAATTTCCTGGTATACCGGGGAGATATCCTGACGGCCATGTTCAATAATAAGCTGCTGACCGATAAAAATCTGAGGATGAGAGATTTTGACCGGGAGCTCAAAGCAGATTTCGGAACTTTTCAAAGCCTGGGAGGAAATTACCGGAAACAGTTTTTTACCTTGGGAAAGGAGCTGTCTGAGGCTCTGGACAGGGCTGCTGACGGCCTGGACCTGCCTGGAAAGTGGGAAAAAGTTGGCCGGTTTCTGGCCTATCTTGAAAATCCGCAGTTTTATATAGATCCGGGCGGAATGGTGCCGAAACTGTCGCTTTTGCAGGGGGAAGAGCAACCTGATGCCATTTCTGCCGTTAACGCTTTTGTAAGCCGGTACCAGAAGGTGACGGCTCTTGACCGTCTGAGAGCTGATCTGACGGGGAAACTTAGCAAAGATATTGCTAAAACCCGGAGCTATATTACCACCACCAGGGATAAGCTCGAAGAGCTGCTTTCCGGGGTGAAAAATGAGGAAATGGGGAATATTCTTATGGCTAACCTGCACGCTGTAAAGGAAGGAAGCACAGAAGCGGAGCTGGAAAATTTTTATACCGGTGAACCGATAAGGATCAGGCTGAAAAAAGAACTTTCTCCCCAGAAAAATGCGGAAGCCTACTACCGGAAAAGTAAGAATGAGAAGATCGAAATAGAAACTACCGAAAGGAACCTTGAAGCTGCCGGAAGTAAGCTGGAGCACCTGGTGGAAAGGTTGCGGGAAGTAGAAAATACCGGTGACCTGAAGCAATTGAGAGGAGTTTCCAAAGATATGGCTTCTCTGGCCCGCCCCGGAACGAAAGACGATCTCCCTTTTAAGGAATACACCTGCAAAGGAACAAAGATATGGGTGGGGAGAAATGCTAAAAATAACGACCTGCTGACCACCAAATACGCCCAGAAAGACGACTGGTGGCTTCATGCCCGGGATACGTCTGGTTCACATGTGGTGATCAAAAGCCCGAATCCGTCATTGGAGGTTCTGGAATATGCTGCATCGATAGCCGCCTGGTACTCCAAACGGAAGTCAGAGAAGCTGGTTACCGTAATTTACACCCAAAAGAAATACGTTCGTAAATCCAAAAACCTGACTGCCGGGCAGGTCATTGTGGAGAAAGAAAAAACATTGCTGGTAGAACCTTCCGATGGTTGAGCTGCTATTTGTTAAGGTATGATCTCAGATCATCCAGTTTTTAAAATAAAAATAGTAAATAATAGCCCCTACAGTAGCGAGGGCTACCAGTACGGAAAGCCAGAAGTGTTTGAAATTATCTTTGGAAAAAAGGTAATAGACAACCCCTACCAGAATCCATATCGCGTAGAGCGCAGTCTGGAAACTGTCGTTAAAATCGTCCAGGATGAGATAGAGCCCTAAAAGGATGAAGGCAATCCAGGTAAATCTTATAAAATAGAATCTCATGGCCATAAGGGTACCGTCAGGTTTCCGTGCAAAGTAAAAGAATTTTTCAGGATATAGGATATTTTTTTTAGGAAAAGAAATAATCATTTGTATTATTTGTTTTGACAATTAAAAAAATTAAATTCGCTGCCATGAACACATTCAATAACCGGCAGGTAGAGCGTCTGCCCCGTCATCTCCGGCAGTATATAGTAGACCAATGTTATGAAAAATATACCTGGACCGACCAGGCGGTATGGCGGTATGTGATGCGTCAGAACTACAGCTACCTGAAGCACGTGGCTTATTATCCGTACATCCGCGGGTTGCAGCAGGCAGGATTGAGCATTGAACGTATACCGGATCTTCAGACCATTAATGACCACCTGGGAGAAATAGGCTGGGGAGCTGTGACGGTAGACGGTTTTATCCCGCCTTCCGCCTTCATGGAATACCAGCAGCACAGGGTATTGGTAATAGCAGCTGATATCCGTCAGTTGAATCATATCGAATATACTCCTGCTCCGGATATCATTCATGAAAGTGCGGGGCACGCTCCTATCATCGTGGAACCCGAATATAATCAATACCTGAGTTATTTCGGCAGCATCGGTACAAAGGCCATGTTTTCAGCCAAAGACTTTGAACTGTATGAAGCCATACGGCAGCTGAGCATCCAGAAAGAAATTCCGGGCACCTCTCCCGGGGCCATTGCGGAGGCGGAAGAGAAACTAAAGTATATATCGGAACATATGGGGGAACCGTCGGAGATGGCCTTATTGAGCCGGCTTCACTGGTGGACCGTGGAATACGGGCTAATAGGAACCCTGGAAAATCCCCGGATTTACGGAGCGGGCCTACTTTCGTCTATCGGGGAGAGCAGCACCTGTATGCAACCGGAAGTGCCGAAGCTGTGGTACACGCCGGAAGCCGTTAATTATGCATATGATATTACCCGGCCCCAGCCGCAACTGTTTGTAACCCCCGATTTTCGTAACCTGATGGAGGTGCTGGAAGCCTTTGCAGATACCATGGCTTTCAGAACAGGGGGAGAAGAAGGACTGAAAAAGGCCGTAGGCTGCCGGAACTTAGCTACGGTCAGGTACTCTTCCGGACTGGAAGTGAGCGGGATTTTTACGGAATATAAAGTACGAGACGGTGTTCCGGCTTTTATTAAAACTACCGGGCCTACGGCGCTGAGCTATGAAGGCAGGGAGCTGAAAGGCCACTCCGGGAATTATCATACGCATGGTTTTTCTTCCCCTGTCGGCCTTCTGAAAGGAATAGGGAAACCGTTGGAAGAATTTTCTTCTGAGGAGCTGGCTTCTCTGGGAATGGAGGCGGGAAAGACCTGTCAACTGGATTTTGAAAGCGGAATATTATTGCAAGGAGTGCTGAGATCCTGTCTCTTCCGGGACGGGAAGCTGTTACTGCTGACTTTTACGGAGTGTACGGTAAAAGGGCCTGAAGATGAAATCCTGTTTTTGCCGGAATGGGGTACATATGATATGGCAGTGGGGGAAAAGATTATCAGTGTTTTCAACGGTGCTGCAGATAAATCGGCCTGGGAAGAAGAGCAGCATGTCAGTCCCCAGAAAACAGGGCGCATAAAATATGATGCAAGGACGCTTAAATTGCACGATATTTACGGTGAGATCAGGAGTATCCGGGAATCGGGGGAAGCTCCGGGGAGACTCAGGAAGCTTTTTGAGGTGCTGAAAGAAGAATATCCTGATGATTGGCTGGCCTGCCTGGAGATTTTTGAAATAGCCGGAAGCCGGTTGCCTGGTCTGAAAGGGGAGGTGGAAGATTACCTGTTGAATATGAAAGATAAGAGGACGGAATATGAAAAATTAATAGCTGACGGATTGCAGGTGATCTGTTCAGAATGAGTGTAAAATGAATATAGTGGTAACAGGGGCCAGCAGCGGCCTGGGATTTGAAATTGTCCTGGAATTCATCCGTAAGACAGAGCATAAGGTAGTGGCCGTATCGCGTAATGCTGAAAAGCTGAGGCGTTTACTGGAAATAGCGCGTGGATTAAACCCGGAATGCCAGTTGGTACCGGTCAGCTTTGACCTGATCAATGATGATATGGCCATGCTGGAAGATTTCATTCTCCGGTCATTAGGAACCGTAGATGTGCTGGTGAATAACGCAGGTCAGCTGGTAAACTGTGCTTTTATGAAAACCACGGCCGAGGATTTCTCACAGATGCTGCATGCCAATGTGATCAGCCATTTTATGCTTTCCCGGGCATTGGTACCTTTTATGATCCGGGGCGGACATATTGTTAATATCGGCAGCATGGGCGGTTACCAGGGGAGTGTGAAATTCCCGGGACTGTCGGCATATTCCAGCAGCAAGGCGGCTTTGCATGTTTTGACAGAGTCCATGGCGGTAGAACTGGCTGAATACCGGGTAAAGGTCAATTGCCTTGCTTTGGGGTCTGTGCAGACGGAAATGCTGGAAGAGGCATTCCCGGGGTACCAAAGCCCGGTAATGGCTTTTGAAATGGGCGCCTATGTGGCTGATTTCGCGCTGAATGCTTCCCGCTTCTTTAATGGAAAAATCATCCCTGTTTCGGTGACTACTCCTTAGTCAGCAGATCATAATACAGGGTACTGCAGTTTTTGCGGGTCAGCCGGGCGGCAGCTTCTGTCAGGAGCTCGGTTTCCGTTACGGATTCGAGTGTCGGGATGGTCGTATTGCATAAATTGACATCCCCTGCATTGGCTGCAAATGCTATCTTCATGGCCCGGCTCAGTATTTCGGTTTCCCCGAATTTGTCGAGAGATATTGCCTGGGTCTTGACTTTGTTCAGCTTTTGCTGCCAGCTATCTGTTTTCAAAGATTCTTCCAGGCATTGTTCAATGGCCTGGTCGGCTTCTTCAAATGACACTCCCGGAGCCAGAGAACCATTGATCAGGAACAGTCCGCTGTCAAGGTAAGACATATTGTGGCCGGATATACCTGTAAATAAAGAATTCTCTTTTACCAGTTTCTGATAAAGGGTAGAGGTTTGGCCTTTTCCGAAAATATCTCCGAAAAGATCCAGAGCGTATTGCCCGCGTTCGTGCTTTTTAGGGGTATGGTACGCTTTATAGATCGTTTTTAAGGGTACTTCTGCCTGGTGCACCAATTGGCGCGGCGCCGTCTGGACGGGCTCTGCCGGAAGATTTTTCGGGCTTACGCTGCCCGCGGGGATATCACCGAACCATTTGCGGGAAAGGCGCTCTACTTCAGATACGGAGACCGGACCTGCTACCACCAGCACAGCATTACCGGGCAGATAGTACCGGTAGAAGAAATCTTTAACATCGTCCATAGATGCGTTTTCAATGTGACTGATTTCTTTACCGATGGTTGGCCAGCGGTAGGGGTGCCTTTTGTAGATCAGGGGACGGAACTTCAGCCACAGGTCGCCGTAAGGCTGATTCAGGTAGCGTTGTTTAAACTCTTCTATCACTACGTTTTTCTGAACTTCCAACACCTTGGGGTCAAATGAGAGGCCGAGCATGCGGTCAGATTCGAGCCAGAACGCGGTTTCGAGGTTCTGATAAGGCAGAGTAATATAGTAATTGGTAATGTCAGGAGAGGTAAAAGCATTGTTACTGCCGCCGACCTTCTGCAGGGGTTCGTCAAAAGAAGGTATATGGCGTGAGCCACCGAACATCAGGTGCTCAAACAGGTGTGCAAAACCTGTTTTTTCGGGATGTTCATCTCTTGATCCCACATTATAGCAGAGATTAAAAGCAGCGGTAAGGCTTTTCGGGTCTTCGTGTACATACACTTTGAAGCCATTGTTCAGCTCAAAGTAATTGAAATCGATCATAACATGGTTTTGAAGCCCAAAATTACGTAAATTTGGGATTTTAATATATTAAAATATGCAATTCAGAATAGGGCATGGTTATGATGTTCATCAGCTTGGTGAGGGGTATGAGTTAAGTTTGGGAGGGATAAAGATTCCGCATACTGCAGGGTCAATGGGGCATTCAGATGCAGATGTGCTTTTACATGCTATCTGCGATGCCATGCTGGGGGCATTATCATTGGGGGATATCGGTCAGCATTTTAAAAATACAGACCCGCAATGGAAGGGAATGGACAGCAGGTATTTCCTGGCTAAGGTAAATGAAATGATCGGAAGCAAGGGATATGCCGTAGGTAATATTGACTCCAGCCTGATCCTTGAAGAGCCGAAAATCGGCAGGTATATTCCCGAAATGAAAAAGGTAATTTCCGGCTGTCTGGGAATAGAGGAAGATGCTGTTTCCATTAAGGCCACTACTTCGGAGACCATGGGTTTTGTAGGGAGGAAGGAAGGTCTTGAAGCACATGCAGTTTGTATTTTATATAAAAAAGAGGCATAGTATAACGGCTGAAAATGGAAAGATTCTAAATTTGCAAAAAACATTTATTGAAATGAAAGAACTATATGGTCTGGGAACAGCCTTAACAACTCCTTTTACTGAAGATAACCAGGTCGATTTTCCGGCATTGAGAAAACACCTGGATTATCTGAATAAGGAGGGTATTGATTATTACGTGGTGAACGGAACTACCGGCGAGTCGGCTACATTGAGAAAGGAGGAAAGTGCGGAGATCCTGGAATACGTAAAGCAATACAATGGCGGTAAGCGGCCGATAGTCTTTGGTATAGGAGGAAATAATACGCAGGGGGTGCTGGACACGATTGCCCGGACGGACCTGAGCGGGGTGGCCGCCATATTATCGGTATGCCCTTATTACAACAAGCCTTCGCAGCGCGGAATATATCTTCACTTTAAGGCCATTGCCGATGCCAGTCCCGTGCCGGTGATCCTGTACAATGTGCCGGGAAGAACGGTAATCTCCATGAGTGTGGAGACGATTGCAGAACTGGCCAGGCATCCGAATATCATAGGTTTGAAGGATGCTTCCAGCAGCATTGAAGTGGCGATAGACCTGTCAAGATCGCTTCCGGAAGATTTTCTGCTGCTATCCGGAGATGACAATCTTTTCACGGCTCAGGCCAGCCTGGGGTATAAGGGGGTGATCTCGGTGATCGGTAACGGTTTTCCCAAAGAGTTTTATGCTCTCGTACAATCGGCCCTGGCCGGAGATTTTGAGAATGCGAAAAAGCTCCAGGGAAAATTCCTGGATTTTGATACCCTGCTGTATGTGGAGTCGAATCCGGTAGGCATCAAATGTGTTCTGGATATCAAAGGCATCTATGACGGAAGAGTGCGTTTGCCTTTGGCGAAAGCTTCTGACGGACTGTACGAGAAGATGGAGAACTCGATGCGTAAAGAAGGCTTTTTATGACAGGAAGAATCGTCATTCTTTTATTGATCCTGGGGAGCTTTCCGGGTTTTACCCAGGAAAAGAGCTGGGATCTGAAAAAACTGGAGGATATTAACCTGGGCCGGAACGTTGAGATGGATAAGCCATTGAATTTCCTGAGCAATTCATCGGACTACCTGGCCATAGGTTTTCCTGCCGCCATGCTGGCGGCAGGGTATATCGGAGATAATGCCGCCCTGAAGCGGGAGGGATATAATATTGCTTTGAGTACGGTGGCTACGTACGGGGTGGGCTTTGCGCTGAAAAAGGCTGTAAACAAAGACCGGCCTTACCTTACGCATCCTCATATTCAGAACTACAGGGAGTTTTCAGGGAGCTCATTTCCTTCCGGAAGTACTGCCCTTGCTTTTTCCACAGCCACCAGCCTGTCACTTTCCTATCCCAAATGGTATGTGATCCTGCCGTCTGCCCTGTATGCCTGTACGGTGGGGTATTCCCGTCTGCATCTGGGGGCGCATTATCCCAGTGATGTTTTTGCCGGCACGGCCATCGGGATAGGGACGGCCTTTGCTTCCCGGAAACTGAACCAGTGGATACGCAATGAATCCAGGAAAAACAGACTGAAGCGCCAAAACGGAGAATAAGATATGGAAAATAATAATACAGGTGGTGCCGGACAGACTTTAAGCCGCAAAGAGAAGGTGGTGAAATACTTTAAGAAGCTGGGCTGGGTGGGCTTTTTCTTCTTTCTGGGAAAAGGACTGTTATGGCTGATCATCCCTTACCTGGCAGCTAAGGGACTGATCAATTGCAACGGGTAATTTCAGAAATCGAACCGGATTCCCTGTGCCAGGGGCAAGGTATTACCGTAATTAATGGTGTTGGTTTGCCGACGCATATACGCTTTCCAGGCATCTGAACCGCTTTCTCTTCCACCGCCGGTTTCTTTCTCCCCGCCGAATGCTCCGCCTATCTCTGCTCCGGAAGTGCCGATATTGACGTTGGCTATTCCGCAGTCGGAACCCCAGGCAGACAGGAAGGCTTCAGACTCTTTCAGGTTTTGAGTGAAGATAGCGGAAGAAAGCCCCTGAGGTACTTCATTTTGTAAGGCTATGGCTTCATCCAGGGTTGGATACGATAATACGTAGAGAATGGGAGCAAAGGTTTCCTGTTTCATGACCGGAATTTGTTCCGGCACTTCTATGATGGCAGGCTGAACAAAGTTCCCGCCTAATGCTTTTCCGCCGGTAAGGAGTTTTCCACCCTGCTCTTCTGCAGCTTTGATGGCTTTTTCAAAACTTTCCACGGCATCATGGTCAATCAGCGGGCCGACATGGTTTGCCGGGTCCAGCGGGTCACCTGTTTTCAGTTGCTCGTAGGCTTGGATCAGCCTGGCGGTAAGTTCTTCTTTACGTGATTCATGAACCAGTAAGCGGCGGGTGGTGGTACACCTTTGGCCGGCAGTGCCTACTGCACCGAAGACAATGGCCGGTACGGAAAGATTCAGATCAGCATTCTCAGTTACGATAATGGCATTGTTTCCCCCCAGTTCCAGCAGGTATCTTCCCAGGCGGGCAGAAACTTTTTGGGCTACTGCCCGCCCCATCCGTGTGCTTCCTGTGGCTGAAAGCAGTGCAATATTTTCATCGGCTGCCATAGCCTCGCCAATTTCCCGGTGACCGATGGTCAGGCAGGAGATTCCTTCGGGCAGGTTGTTGCTTTGTAGTACTTCACTGATGATATTCTGGCAGGCTATGGCTGATAAAGGTGTTTTCTCGGAGGGTTTCCAGATACAGGTATTGCCGCATACCCAGGCCAGCATACTGTTCCATGACCATACGGCTACGGGAAAGTTAAATGCTGAAATGATGCCGGTTACGCCTAAGGGATGCCACTGCTCATACATCCGGTGTTCCGGCCTTTCAGAGTGCATGGCCAGGCCATAGAGCTGGCGTGATAAGCCAACAGCAAAATCACAAATGTCGATGATCTCCTGCACCTCGCCCAATCCTTCCTGAAGACTTTTACCCATTTCAAGAGATACCAGCTTGCCCAGCGCGCTTTTGTGCCTGCGGAAGGCATCCCCCATCTGGCGGACAATTTCCCCTCTTTTGGGCGCAGGTACTTTGCGCCATACTTTAAAGGCTTCCTGAGCGGTTGCTACTGCTTCCCGGTAGTCATCTGTGGTGCAGAGCGTTGTGGTAGCGATCAGCTGCTGGTCAGTAGGGTTATAAGAATGCAGAAGGGCTCCTTTGCCGCTTCTGTTTTGCAGGCCGGTGGAGAAGCCGTAATTGTTTTCCTGTAGACGAAGCTCCTGTAAGAAATCTTTCATGTATTAAAAAGTTCTGAGCCCGGGTTATTCCCGGGCGGTGCGATGAATTATTGCTATTTCACAAATATAAACAAAAAATAACGGCCTGCGGGCGCAGGAAAATATTAGCCATAATTATTCTTTTCTTATCGTCTTTATAAGTGATATTTTTTAATATCGTTTATTTATACGATAATTATAAATATCGTTTAAAATAGTGATAATATTAAATATCGCTTTTTCTCATGATATTTTTGACTTTTACATTCTTTTGATATAGATTTGATGGAAATTAGTAGTGAAATGGAGGTAGTTATAACCGGTGATATCGTTAATTCCAGAAGTATCCGGAGTGAAAAGTGGCTGGCAACGTTAAAGGAAGTACTGGCAGATTTCGGCCGGGAAACCTGTGACTGGGAAATATACCGGGGAGACAGTTTTCAGCTTATTGTGGAGGCCGGCCGGGCACTGGATGCCGTATTTTATATCAAATCGGCTATAAAGGAAACCAGTCCGCTGGATGTACGTATGGCTTTAGGGCTGGGCGCTGTAACCTACAGGGCTTCCCGTGTGCTGGAATCCAACGGCTCGGCCTTTATTTATTCAGGAGAGTGCTTCGACCAACTGAAAAAGAATACTCTCCGGATAAAGTCAGATTTTCCGGAATTAGACGAAACGCTGAACCTGATGTTTTCTATGGCTGATTTCATCATGGCCAGCTGGAAACCCGTTACCACGGAAATTGTGCGCCATAAACTGAAATATCCTGATATGACCCAAAGAAAGCTGGCTCAACTGATGGGCAGGAAAAGCCAGGCCAGTATTAGTGAGGGATTGAAAAGGGGCGGGTACGACGAGATCAGGAGTTTGGCAGACTATTTTAAAATCCAAATAACAAAACTATGATTGAATTATCTGTACAGCTTATCCTGGCCCACCTTCTGGGTGATTTTGTTCTGCAGCCTACTTCCTGGATAAGAGACCGGAACAAACATCAGTTCCGTTCTCCGGCCCTGTATTACCATGTGGGAGTACACACCCTCAGCATGATAGCAGTAATGGGTTTTAACTGCCGTTACCTGGCGGCGTTGGGAATTATTCCTGTTTCACACCTGATCATTGATGGCTTGAAAGCCCGTCTTCATGGTAAATACAATGAACGCATACTTTTTTTAACGGACCAGGCGCTTCATTTACTGGTTATCGGCGGGGTAGTGATGTATTATTTTCCGGGAGAGACAGATTTTAAGTTACTCCGGTCACCGCAGATGCTCCTGATACTTGCCGCGCTCGTTTTTATTTCCTTCGCCAGTGGAATTATTCTGAAAGTGCTGCTCTCGAAATGGTCTGAGGAAATCAGCGGGGATAAAAAGTACCAGGGAATGAGCGAAGCAGGGAAGTACATCGGTATCCTGGAAAGGCTGTTCATCTTTTTCTTCGTGATTACCGGAAGATGGGAAGGGATTGGTTTTTTACTGACGGCCAAATCCATCTTCCGTTTCGGAGATCTGACTACCAATAAAGATCATAAACTGACCGAATATATCCTGATCGGCACCCTGCTGAGCTTCGGAATAGCGATTGTTACCGGCCTCATCTTTCATTATCTTTTTGATATGCTGAACGTCTAGCCGCAAAAAACGGCATTCGTTCAGGAAATACGGGGGATATTTTGTATTTTTAAGGATTAAATCCATAAAAATATGAAAACCACATTACTGATGTTTCTGCTGATGATGCCGGTTAAACAAGAGCCACCTGCCTGGGGCTTTTATGCACACAGCCTGATCAATCGCCTGGCAGTATATTCCCTGCCTCCCGAAATGCTGGGTTTTTTCAAGAAGCACATCGGGTATATTACCGAAAAAGCCGTTAACCCGGACCGCCGCCGGTATGCCATGACCGGGGAAGCGGAAAGGCACTTTATTGATCTTGATAATTACCCGGATTCCGTAAGGGCAGTTTTGCCGGGTCTTAGCTGGGAAGAAGCAGTAAACAGGTTGGGAGAAGAAGGATTAAGAGCTAACGGAATTGTGCCCTGGCAGATGCAGAAGATGAAATTCCAGCTTACAGAGGCTTTCCGGAACCGGCAAACAGCTCAGATTCTGCGGATAGCTACAGATCTCGGCCACTATATCGCAGACGCCAATGTGCCTCTGCATACCACTAAAAATTATAACGGCCAGCTCACCGGGCAGCACGGTATTCATGCTTTCTGGGAATCCCGGCTGCCCGAGCTGTTCAGTGCAGACTATGATTTGCTGATTGGCAGGGCCACATACGAAAAGAATACCCGGGAAAGAAGCTGGCAGGCGGTTTTACAGGCCCACGCTGCTCTTGACAGTGTTCTGGAGTTTGAGCGCCGGCTGACGGCAGAGAGCCCGCCGGACCGGAAATTTACCGTAGATGAACGGAACGGAATTACGGTTAAGAATTATTCCCGGGAGTTTTCAGCAAAATATCACCGGATGCTGGAAAACCAGCTGGAGCGACAAATGAAACGTTCGGTAAAAATGATTGCCGACCTGTGGTTTACAGCATGGGTAGACGCCGGGCAACCCGATCTCAGTGCTCAGCCGGAGTTTGTTCCCGATCCTGAAGAAGAAAAGGAAATGATGAAGGGCTGGCTGCAAAGAATTCTGAATGTCAGAAAAGAAGCAGATTATTGAAAAAACGGGACTATAACAAACAAAGGACCGATCAACTTGAAATCCGGCAGAAAAAGTTTTATAGATTTGCCCGGTCTAATATTTACAGCCTATGCTTGCCAGATTAACCTTTTTCTTTATTTCTTTCCTGGTCTTGAATTCTTTGAAGGCCCAGGAAGCCAACAGCAATGTATCAGACGGCCCCTATGTTCTCTATAAAAATGACAGCATTTTAGTATATTCTGTAGAAAACGGGCATGGGAAAAGGAGGGTTTTCCCAAAATCTTCAAAAGAAGAAATAAAGCTTAAGATCAGCTTTTCCAATGAACCGGCAAAGAATTTTGCTGTAGCTCTTAAACCGGATAACAAAACAGAACCTTCTCTATGGCAACAACCCGAGAAAATGCTTGTATTGTCAGACATTGAAGGAGAATTTGACGCGCTGAGAAACCTGCTTCTGGCCAATCATGTCATTAACCAAAAATATGAGTGGATATTTGGAGACGGGCACCTGGTCATTTGCGGAGATCTTTTTGACAGGGGACTGGAAGTTCCCGCGACCCTCTGGCTGCTCTATAAGCTGGAACAGGAAGCGGTAAAAAAGGGAGGTTACGTACATACCATTTTAGGAAATCACGATATCATGAACCTGGCAGGCAATTTTAAATACGTTGCTAAAAAATATTTTACTAATTCAGAAGCCATGAGTCTTTCGTATGAAGACTTCTACAATAAAGATTCAGAACTAGGGGATTGGCTCAGAAGTAAAAATATTATGGAAAAAATAGGGACAAACCTCTGCCTGCATGGGGGAGTCTCTCCGGATATTAATGCATTAAAACTGAGTGTTGCCCAGATTAATGAAAAAGCAAGGCCTTTTATCGGGTGGAAAGATCTGAAAAATACAGTTAAAGAAAGTACCATACACAAGATATTCAACAGCCATGACGGGCTCTTCTGGTTCAGGGGGTATTTTAAAGAACCCGTTGTTGACGAAAAGGTGGTAGATGAAACGTTGCAACTGTATAATGTGGAAAGGATCATTGTAGGGCATACCATTGTTAAGACGAACGTAGGGTTTTACTATAACCAAAAGGTGTTGGGAATTGATGTTAATCAGCACGCCGGGGATCATCAGGGGGCATTATATGAACGTAAAAGATGGTATAAAATAAATCTTACCGGGCAAAAGCTCGAAATACCTTCTCATTAAGCGGGCGTTTCCTGTGGCTGCTCTAACGCAGGAATCAGGATAAGTTGTGCAGATCAGTATCCCTAAAAATGAAACTACAGGTCTTTTTTCAGAAAAGTTCTGTATGCCCGGAAGAGAGGAAGTGCTATCCAGAAGAGGAGCAACAGGACAGACACGAGCATGCCCTTTTCTGAAGCAAAGAATTTTTGAAATATGGCGCCGGTAATTCCCAGAAGGGCTGAAATGTCCAGTTTCATCAGAATCAGAATCCGGGCCAGGTCTACCGGATTAAGGGCCGTTAATATCAGCGAAGCTTTGTCAAGGGGATAATCACTGAACATCATGAGCAATGTAAGCGCCAGCCCGTCATACAGAAGACAGAAATAAAACCATATTCCCAGGGCAATGCCAATGCCTTTAGCCCTGTCTCGGGTAAGCGTACAGGCAAAAAGAGCCAGGGAAACAAAGACCAGCGACAGTAAAAAACCGCACAATACCAGTGTAGCGCCCGCTCCGGTGCCGTCATAGATCCAGGTAGGGATGCCCACCCCTATAGAGAAGGCCAGGCAAAGTGAAATGTTGATTCCCCAGAACTGGCTGAGGAAAATGGTTTTTCTGCTGATAGGCTGAGCCGACAATAGTTCGAGAAACTCATAAGAGTTATAGAACTGAATGGTGGTGAAAACAATACTCACCAGCGGAACCACCATCAGTATGATGTTCAGCAGGCTAAGAACACCCTTGTTTCCGGCGGCTCCGAAACCATAGAAAGCCAGACTGGTGAATAACAGCAGCAAAGTATAGCTGAGTACAAAACGATTTCTGACAATGTCATAGATCACGTATTTTATAACTTTATTCATCGCGTTTATTTCGTTTGAGTTTTACAATAAGCCACATAACCGTTAGGATATACACCACGAAAAACACCCCGTTACAGATTCCGCCCAGCTTTCTCAGTGCAAAGTTTTCTGTCATGTCGCCATAGACACGGATAATAAGACTGGTGTGCAGACCCGCCAGCCACAGGTACATGACCGGGTGAAAGGGAGTTGCCTTTATGCCCAGCAATCCGGGAAAAATAATGGGCGCGTGAGCCAGGATCATGGATAAAACAAAACCTACAAAAAAGGAATGGAGTACGGCATCATAGAGGTAAGGGTTTCCCATTTCCAGCGTACTGAGCCCGCCGGTGACTGCCAGCCAAAAATAAGCCAGCAGCAGCGCCAGCCCCAGAAAGTGATAATGCCCTTCCCGCTTCAGGTTAACTTTTACGATATCGTACCGTAAAAGCCATACTGCCAGCCCCACCATGCTGAGGCCCACTATTATCCTTGAACCCAGGTGATAAAGGAAGGAGCTGGCCAGTAAAAGACCTATCCAGAAGTACGCTTCGTAAAACGCCTTTTTACTGACCGGTAAGAAGCGCGTCAGATTGAGCCTTTCTCCCATAATGGTGAGAACCAGGAACAGCAGCCAGCCGGCAAAGGCCCTCGGGTAGGAAAAGGTCATGAAAAAGATGATGTAAGCCATTAGCTGGAACACAGACCCGATCGCCATGATGAGGTCACCCCGCAGCTTGTATTTCCGGTAGTTGCTGATGGATATCCAGCAATATCCGGTACTTCCGGTCAACAGGCACAAGATGCCATATTGGGCCTGGTTAAAAACAAACAAGGGTAAGCTGAACGCCATGACGATGACAGCAAGCCAGGCCCGCTTGTCGGGAAAAGTAGCCACCCTTTCCAGGCAGATGAGGGTACCCAGAAAAGAGCCGGCCATCAGAACCCCGTGATGGCCTACCGGCAGGTATGCGCCGGAGGGAAGGGGCTGACCGATACGTATGATGCCGCAGTAAATTCCCACAATCATGGACATAAAGGCCAGTGGCATTACAATATAAAGAGCATTTTTCATAGGTCAACCATCTCTTTTTTAGACATGAGTTGTGCAATAATGCGGGAAAGCCGGTTCTCGCCGGTTTCGGCTTTTACATCGTTCATTTTTTTAAATAGCTGAAGATTGCCTTCTTCGAGATACATTATGTGCGTAGCCAGCTCCTCCAGGTCGGATAGAATATGGGAGGTGATAATAATCAGCTTCCCTTTCAGGCTCTCTTCCAGGATCTTTTCCTTGAGAATCTCACTGGAGAAAGGGTCAAGCCCGGCGGTTGGTTCGTCAAGGATCAGGATCTCCGGGTTAAAAAGGAAGGCCAGGGTAGCGCTTACCTTTTGGCGGGTTCCGCCGGAAAGTGTGCCCAGGGGTTTGTCATAGATATCCCGGAGGCGGAAAAGGTCAATCAGGTCTTCATCTGTTCTCTGAACGCTGCCTTTTTTCCGGCGGATGTCCCGCATCATTTCAATGAGCTGGCTTATTTTAAGGTTTTTAGGGTAATTCCCTATCTGCGGCATATAGCCAATATGTGCCCTGTAGCTGTAATCTGACAGGGTATCATGCCCCAACACCCGGATGCTGCCGGAGGTGGGAACGTTCATGCCCAGAAGGGTTTTGATCAGGGTGGTCTTCCCAGAGCCGTTGGGCCCGATGAGAGCCACTGACTGGCCGGCCTCGAGCTCAAAACTGATATTTTTCAGTACATGCAGGCGGCCGAATGATTTATTGATATTTTCAAAGCTGATCATACGTTAGTTTTGTTTGAATCGAATGACGCCGGTTTAACAGGTTTCATCCTGGGGGTTTCGTCCATAAGCCGGTCAGGTGTTATACCCGGAATGATCTTTTCCACCCGCTCAAGAAGGGTAGAAGTAAAGCTTCTGAAGATCATCATAGCCTGGGGCACCCTTTCAATCAGTACGGAAAAGAGGCTTACCGGCCGGAAGGGCACATCGCCGATTCCGTTGCGGTCCAGGTCATACCCCTCGTAGTTATCCCAGTAATTGCCGGAAATGGTATTGTAGGTGGTATTCCCACTGGTTCCCATATTAAATGTGTTCCGGATAAAGTTATTATCCCGTAGGATGTTGGCATCGCAATTGGCCTGGAGACGAAGGGCAATGCCATTCCCTGAAAATTCATTTTTTCCCAGTAAGGAGCGACTGCAGCCGTCCATATAGATTCCTACCGTATTTGACCTGAAAAGGTTATGCTCCATATGACTTTCCGAGATGTCTTTCAGAAGTAATCCGTATGCGCTGGCTCCCCAGTTATTTATAAAACGGTTATGCTTCATGGTCACTTTCCGGGTGTACATGACTGCCACACCGGCACCGTTGTTATCAAACGTGTTGTATTCGTACCAGTCATTATGGGAAAACATAAAATGAAGTCCGTAACGGATATTCCGGGAACTGTAATTGTTCTTTACGGCAGAGTTGGTGACAAATTCAAAATAAATGCCGTCGCGGTGGCCTGTGACCCGGTTATTATCAATCAGAATACTGTCGCATTTCCAGGCGTGTATCCCGTTTCCGGTAGTCTGCTCTTCCCGCGGTGTTCCTGCAATATCATTGCCGGTAACTACCGAATGACTGGTAGCTGAAAGATAGATTCCGAAATAGCAGTTCCGGAAGCGGTTATTTCTGACGATCACATCTTCCGACTCAATCACTTTTACCCCCGCATAATCAATCATGCTGGTTTGCGGAACATTCTCAAACTGTATCCCTTCGATGTGCACCTCATTGCTTTTAACGGTAATTATTTCGCTCTTAAACTGCCCGTCCAATACGGGGAAACCTTCGCCTAAAAGGGTAAGCCGTTTACTGATTGTGATATTTTCAACAGCGTACTTCCCTTTTTTGATCAGGATCGTGTCTCCGTCGGCAGCTGTTTGTATAGCCCTGTAAAGCTCTGAAGCTGACTTCACGGGGTGTTTCCCGGCTATAGCACCACCGGCTGCCAGTATAAAAAGCAAGATATATCTCAGGGTGTTCATAAGTTAATTGAATATTTCCTGCAATTGGGCCCAGGTGTAAACGGCGCTGCCGGCTTCTGTTTCCGCGGTATGGAATGCAGCGGTGTTTCCTCCCATGGGACTGGCGTATTGGTCCGAACGGATGAACGCTGCTTTGTTCACATCCAGAAACTCTTCCGGGTGATCGAAATTGTTAACTACCCGGAATGCAAAATCTTTTGTCTCCATGTTCCGGTTATGGCGGATCATGCAGCTGATGTCATCGTATTTATAGACTTTTCCTTTGGATGTCACGGTTTCTGCCGCGTACCTGTCTTCTACGATAGACATTTTACAGAATGCGCACTGATCTTCGCCGTAATTAAAAGCCTCTGTTTTAGGGGTGCAGGACCAGATCAGGACTGCGGATACGGTGATGTTAAGATATTTTTTCATGTTTTCTGAGTTTGAATTCATAGACGAGAATCAGGATGAGAACTATTCCGAAGGCGGCAAATATCCATCCTCCGGTATCCGGAATAGAGTAGGCTCCGAAATTAAGCAGCTCTTTATAGCCTAATAAGGGAGGCTGATAAGCCATCCCTGGTACTTTTATGGGGGCGTCATCACTCAGGTTATGGCCGTATTCATATCCCCATTTCCAGAAATCGTATAGGGCAACTACAGCTCCTCCTGCCAGTAGGAAAAAATAGAGGAGAATTCCTTTTTTACTTCGCCATAATGCGGCTATAACGCCTGCGAGAGAGAGGAAGGCAACACAATAAGGCAATATTTTAAATTCCGGAAACATCTCTTCCTTGATATGGGCCATGCCGATATAATGGTTCAGACCATTGATAATCTCTACCTGGCCACTAAGCTTCGAAAGCCATATTTTCATGGTAAGGCCTTCCGGGTATTGCGGAGCCCAGAGATCGATCCGCCAGATCGGAACATAGTTGGTCAGCAGCAGGCTAAGGGCTCCCAGCAGCAATATCCATTGGGAGATACGGGAAATCCGGCCTGATGCAGTATTTGATTTTTTCATCTTTTCAGGGAAAATGAAGAAGTTTTACAAAACACAGATGATACGGAAGAAGCAGATCAGCACATGAAAATTATCACAAGTATCGTAAATTCAAAAGTATGATCTGTCCGGTCTGTGTCATCTGTGTTGCCCCCTTCGTGAAAACTATTTACCGGCCACTGCTTTCTCGGCAGCTGCTTCAGGTGTATTGCCTAAACTCCATTTCAGGGGTACATTGCTGTTAGCAGGAGATACCCTTATATAACCCTGCATTTCCTGGTGTAAAGCAGAGCAGAAGTCAGTACAGTAGAACGGAGTTACGCCCACTTTTGTCGGGATCCACCTGTAGGTCTGGGTTTCGCCCGGCATAATGAGAAGCTCAGCGTTCTGACTGCCTCTCACGGCAAATCCATGCGGAACATCCCAGTCCTGTTCAAGGTTGGTTACATGGAAGTAGACTATATCCCCCATTTTTATTCCTTCGATATTATCCGGTGCAAAGTGGGAACGGATAGAGGTCAGATAAACATGTACCTCTTTTCCTTTCCGCTCCACACGTGTCTCTTTCTCGCTTTTTGCAGCATAAGGGTGCTTGTTTTTCTCCAGCTCGTAAATTTTCCGTATATTGTCTTTGATCAGCGATGCCGGGATAGACTCGGCATAATGGGGCTCACCGGTAGTAGGGAAATCAAGGAGAAGCTTCATTTTTTCGCCGGAGATGTCGTATAACTGGGCTGACTGAGCCAGTTCCGGACCTGTCGGCAGATAGCGGTCTTTGGTGATTTTGTTATAAGCTACCACATATTTGCCGTAAGGTTTGGCCGTTGGCCCTCCCGGAATACTGAGGTGCCCTACGGAATAATAGGTAGGTACGCGGTCAATGATCTCGAGCTTATCAATGTTCCAGCGAACCAGCTCCGAAGAAACAAACATGGAAGTTATCGCATTGCCCTTGCCGTCAAATTCAGTATGAAGCGGTCCTAAGCCCGGTTTCTGCACTTCACCGTGCAGTACGGCTTCATATTTGAGGATCGGAATACCGTCAAAATCACCGTCAAATGTTTTGCCGGAGATGGCTTTCTGCATCTTATCGAAAGAGAATACCGGTATCACCGCAGCGAGCTTTCCGGATCCCACAATGTAATTTCCGGTAGGGTCTACGTCACAGCCGTGGGGCGATTTCGGGCACGGAATAAAATAAAGCATATCCGGACAGTCTTTGGGGTCGAGGGTCATAACTTCATTGATGATCGTAGAGGTCGCAGAATGGGTATCCTCATTCCATACATTGTGCGCATAGGTGCCAGGCTCTTTTTTACCTTTTCCCTGGGCCAGATATTGTTCTGCTTTCTTCCAGTTTACAGCCAGTATGAAGTCTTTGTCCTTCTGGGATGCGTTCACTTCCAGCAGGGTACTGGCCTGTTCTGTATTGTAGGTAGAGAAGAAGAACCAGTCAGCTGACTTACCCTTTCCTGCCCGCGCAAGATCATAGCTGACTCCCGGAGTTTTCAGCTGGAACTTAATGCTCATCCGTCCGGTTTCTTTATCCACACTGATAAAACTGATGTACCCTTTAAAGTTTTCCTTGAAAGAGCTGATGGGTACATCGGCATTGTTATCCGGCGGAACGGAGAAACGTGTTCCTGCTACTGTATATTCTGTATTGGAGGTGATGAAGGGGGAGGAGTGGTTACCGCCGGAGTTCGGGATTTCGATAATCTCTTCGGTCTTAAAAGAGGAGAGGCTGATCCGGGCTATACGGGGAGTGTTATTCCCGTTGATAAAGGCCCAGCGGCCGTCGTGCTCTCCGTTTGTGGTGGAAAGGGCAATGTGGTGAGAATCGTCCCAGGGAATAAAACCGTGAGAGGTGTTCAGCATAGGTTTGGTTTCTTCACTGTATCCCCAGCCGTTTTCCGGATGCTGGGAAAACACGGGAATATTTTTTAACGTTCTCCCCGACGGGAGCCCTACGACGGAAACCTGGCCGTTGAAGCCGCCCGATACGATATTGTAGAACTCGTCATGAGTGCCCGGTGCCACGTATACTTTTTGAGCGGCGTCACCCGCCAGTTCAGAGCCCGCATTTCCGCCTTCGGGCTTACAGGCTGTCTGGGATACCGCCATAGCACCTAGTGCCAGGCTGATGATGTAATATTTGGTTTTCATATAGAGATAAGGAATTATATTTCACCGTCATTTTTACGCATGAATTCAATTATGCTTCTCGACTCTTCGAGGCTTACATTCTGATTAGGCATCCGGATCAGGCATTCTTCCAGCATCTTTTGTGCTTCAGGATCCTGGTCCAGCATTATGTCTACATTGGTGATCATATTGGTTAGCCATACAGCTGTCCGGCGTTTGGTAACACCAGCCCAGCCCGGCCCTACTATACGGGTTTCATCCAGCCGGTGACAGGACATACATTTCATTTCATAAATCTCTTCGCCCTGTTTTACCATGGCGGCATCCAGCGGATTGGAAAGTTTTACTTCCGTTACTTCCGTTCCGTGAATGACTTCCTGCTTTTCGATCAGATCTTTACTGATTTCCGGAGATTCGGCCCTTTGTTCTGCTCCCTTACCACACCCGCACAGGAGGAGGATAAGAAGGACTGCCCACAACGATTTGTTCATATTTTTTCAGGTTTTTGATGGAACAAAATTGAGATGACGAAGACAGGAAAACTATGAGCTATATTTTGAAATAAGATGATAAATGTCATAAAAAAGATATAAGGGTCTTTATATCTTTGTATCAAATTATCTTTAATAAATTATGGTTATAGATCTGAATAATACGAGAGTGGGGGAGATTGTGGCAGCCAACCCCGGTACAGCCATCGTTTTCAGGAAGCTGAACATTGATTATTGTTGCGGGGGGCGGATATCGCTTGCAGAAGCCTGCGAGGGAGCAGGTGCAGACCCTGAAGAGGTACTGGCGGAACTTATGGAGGCCAATGACGGCAACTACCTGAAGTTCGACCGTTTTGAACCTGATTTCCTGGCCGATTATATTGTAAATGTTCACCATCAGTATCTTTATGATAACCTGCCTGAAACTGAATTTTACGTGAATAAGGTGTATACCAAGCATCGTGATAAATTTGCTTACCTTACGGAGCTGGCAGCATTATTTGTAAAACTGGATGCAGAGCTGATGAGCCACCTGCCCAAGGAGGAGGAAATTCTTTTCCCTTACGCCAAGGAGCTGCTGAATGCCAGAAGGGCAGGGATTAAGCCTCAGGCGGCACCCTTCGGAAGTGTGGCTAACCCCATCCGTATGATGCTTCATGAGCATGATGCCGCCGGCGACATCCTCTTGCGTATCCGCGAAATTACCCATGATTACACTCCGCCGGAAGGGGTATGTAATTCTCATCTGGTGATGCTGCATAAGCTGAAGGAGCTGGATGCAGACCTTATTCAGCATATTCATTTGGAAAACAATATTCTATTTCCTAAAATTGAAGTATTGGAGGCTGAAGCGCTTTAAGAAAAATGATATCAAAAACCTGTGGATACGGAATACGCGGAGTGGTTTACCTGGCTACCAAGATAGAGGAGAACCGGAAAGTAGGCATTCAAGAGATTGCCGCTGAGCTGGAAATTCCCCAGCATTTCCTGGCAAAAATCCTTCAGGATCTGGCGCGAAAAAAAGTAATTCAGTCTGTGAAGGGGCCGCATGGAGGCTTCTTTATAAAGGAATCGGTATTGGATATGCCTGTGCTGGAAATCGTAGAGATGATTGATGGGGACGGATACAAGACCCGTTGCTTCATGGCTATTGAGGAATGCTCTTCAGAAAATCCCTGTCCGCTTCACCACGATTTTTCTGTTTTCCGGTCCGGAATCGTGAAACGATTACGGGAAAAGACCATAAGAGATCTGAGTGAAGGAGTGTTTGAAGGACACTCCTTCCTCAGTTATCGTTTAAATTAAGGTTACAATTTGTCAAACCTGTAGCCCTGCAGGCTGAAATGTTCCAGGTACCGGGGCAGCACATATTCCAGGTTTTTCCTGGCCTTCAGGCTGTCATGAAATACCACGACTGATCCATTGCAGGTATTCTTTACAGCATTTTTCAGGCATTTTTCCGGAGAAAGTTTCTGGGCATAATCGCGTGTGAGCACCGACCACATAATGATCCGGTGGTGCAGCAAAACCCGGTCAGCCTGCTTCTTCTTTATCCTTCCGTAAGGCGGCCGGAATAAGCGGGTAGGGTAAAGTTCCCCGGATCGTCTTACATTATCCAGATAATCTTCGGTAGGGGTTTCCCATCCGTTCAGATGGTTATAGGTGTGGTTGCCTATGCTGTGGCCTGCACGGGTGACCTGTTCAAATGTTTCGGGATATTTGCGTACATTTTCGCCTACACAAAAGAAGGTGGCTTTTGCATTGAACTTTGTTAATTGTTCCAGCACCCAGGGGGTTACCCCGGGTATGGGACCGTCATCAAAAGTCAGGTAAATGCATTTTTCAGTGGCAGGCATACGCCACAGAAAGCGGGGGTATATAATTTCCAGAATCCTGTTCATTTCAATCGGCGTCCTTTCCAGGTATATGAATTGGGTATCAGTGAGACGAGTCCGAAAAACACCGCATAAAACGGGTAGATCAGCTGGGTTAAAGGGATGTAAAAAATAGATCTGTAGCGTTGAAAAAAAATGAGTACAGCAGAAAGGAACAGCGCTTCGGTAAAAAAACGGAAGAGAATGATATCCCATTTTCCGTTGATCATAAAGCCGATGGTCAGGGCATTGACCAGGAAGATCAGTATGGCTACGATGCGGGAAACAAAGTTGTCTCCCAGGTTCCATTTCCCGGCCCATCTTTTTCTCTGCCGGTAAAACTGGGACAAGGTTTCGGTAGCTTCGGTTTCTACGATACAGGCCTTATTCCGTACAAAAAGGATTCCGTTCTTGTATTGCTTGTAAATCTTATTCATAAGGAATTCATCATCCCCTGAGGCCGTTTCCAAATTACCGCTGTATCCGCCTACTTCCAGGAAAACCGACTTCCGGTAAGCCAGGTTGGCGGCACTGCTCATGATAGGTTTTCTGAGGAAGATAGCTACTGCGGCAGAGCCTACCAATGAGGCAAATTCTACGGTCTGGAGCTGGTTCCAAAGCCCTTTCTTAAGAGTGAAGGTTACCGGGCCGGAAAGCATCTTAAACCGGGGGTTCCGGAAGAGGCCGGCATAAAATGCGATCAGTCCGGGAGCCAGGATACAGTCGCCGTCAGTGGTGAAAATGATGTCGCCCGTGGCTTCTTTCACTGCCTTTTCTATTCCGTTTTTTTTGGGGGCGTTTCCCCGTTCGGCTTCTTCCAGCCGGAGAATACGGAAGTTCTTCAGCTGGAAATTCCGGGCCAGTTCCAGGGTTTTGTCGCTAGAGCTGTCATCCACCAGGATTACTTCCAGGTCAGGGTGTGTCTGCCGGCGGAGGCTTTCCAGTAAACGTAGAATGTTCTGTTCTTCATTCCGGACCACTATAATGGCGGAGACCCGCTGGTCTGACGGTTCAGGCCGTGAAACCCAAACCGACAGCCACAATACGGTGGCAAGGATCAGGAAGAGGCTATACGAAATCAGAAGAAGCATTTTTTTGGGGTTTATAAAAGATACCGGCAAGTACCGGTGCAAAGACACTGAAGAACCAGACAGCAAAGGTAGCCATTAATACGAAACGCTCGTCTACCTGGTATAATTTGAAAAAGTGGAGGCTGACCAGTTCTCTAAGGGTGAGATCGCCGAAAATATTGAGTCCGCCCCCCACTGTTTTTACCAGTAGCAGAAGGTTGATGCCGATAAAGAAAATCGCCGGGTCAAGAATGATACCAAAGCCGAGGTAAAAGCAGGCGTATTGAAGATTGTAGATGATGCTTCGCAATACCGAAAGTCCGATCACCCGGTTTTTTAAGGTCAGCGGAAGTGAGAAAGCGGTCATATATTTTTTCGTCCATTCCCGTTTCTGAAGAATAGCGGGCTGTATACCGTAGAGAAAGCCAAGGCCGGCAAGGCTAACCGCCGATAGAATCATTGCGGGAAAAAAGAGGTAGACAGCCTTTTCGCGGAAATACCAGAGCGAAAGCGCCAGGCTTCCGAAAAGGAGAGCGGTCCAGGTTTGGGAGAAACTGTTATAGAGGTTAAGCAGAACAGCGGAAAACCGGTTTTCTTTTTTAAAATCCATACTGCGGCCGATGTAGTCGCCCGCCATGAGAGGCGTAACCACTCCCAGTTTTAATCCCCTGAGTACTTCAACGGCGGCTGCAGAAAAATTCCGGTATTCCAGCTGCCGGCCCAGGATCTTCCACTTGGTGATTTCCAGGTAATAATTGGGTAAAACCATGAAAATGCCTGCCAGGAGCCATGCGGGCCGGAGATGGCTGGCCAGCTGCCCGAGAAATGCAGAGGAAAGGTCCAGCTTTGAAACCTGGTGAAGGAGGAGCCCGGTGATCAATACCAGGAAAACTATCCTTAAAAACCGGTGCAGATTAGGATTAGATAAAAATTGAACAGTATTTTGTATAGTAAACTTCAAACAAGGGAAGATTTGGAAGCAAAGGTAAATGAAAAAATTATACTGGGGATAGATCCCGGCACACGGGTAATGGGATATGGAATTATCGAAGTGAAAAATTCGCAGCTGAGAATCATTCAGTACGGGGTTTTGCGGTTAGAGAAATTAGGTTCACATGAACTGAAACTTAAAAAGATTTTTGAGCGCATTACCCAGTTAATTACTGAATATCTCCCGGATGAAATGGCCATTGAAGCCCCGTTTTATGGTGAGAACGTGCAATCGATGCTGAAATTGGGCAGGGCACAGGGGGTGGCTATGGCGGCTGCTCTCGCGCGTGATGTGAATATTGTAGAGTACCTGCCCAAGAAGGTCAAACAAAGTGTGACAGGCAACGGGAATGCCACCAAAGATCAGGTAGCCTATATGCTCGAAAAGCTCTTTAATCAATCCCTGGAGAAGAAATTCTATGACGCCACAGATGCCCTGGCGGTGGGGGTTTGCCATTTTATGCACGGCAAAACCAAGGCCCTTACCGGTAGCGGCTCCAAAAAATCGGGATGGTCTGCTTTTTTATCAGAAAACCCGGAAAGAATTAAGTAGTTTATTGCCAAATTCTTAAAGGAAAAACATAGCCGGTGCCAGAAAAATATCATAAAAATATCGCCGGGAAGTTTGGTGTTGCTGTAAAAAGGGTCTATATTTGCAAACCTTTTCGGAGAGACGGAGAGATGGGTGAGTGGCTGAAACCACCAGTTTGCTAAACTGACGTACTGGAAACGGTACCGCGGGTTCGAATCCCGCTCTCTCCGCTGAAAAAAGAACCTCGGGGTGTAGCGTAGCCCGGTCATCGCGTCTGCTTTGGGAGCAGAAGGTCGCAAGTTCGAATCTTGCCACCCCGACAAAGCAGCTTCACGGCTGCTTTTTTTATTTATGGACGGTTCCGTAGCTCAGCTGGATAGAGCAACAGATTTCTAATCTGTGGGTCGCAGGTTCGAATCCTGCCGGGATCACTTGACAGGACAA
>JBEBRR010000032.1:0-44422 GCA_040394735.1 Leadbetterella byssophila | reverse complement strand
CTGACGGGAAACTTGTCAGAACCCTCCGGATTGTCAAAGAAACATTCTGAAAAAAGGCAGGCTTAGAGTCATATCTGTGGTCATTCCCTGTAATTATGGGAATGGCCACTCCCTTTATGTATTCTCACGGGCTTTGAAAGATTCTGCCAGACTCTCACTTTTAAGATTGTGCTCGTCGTCATACATCCCGTCCAGCTCGTCCAATTGCGTACCTTTCCAGAGGGCAATGCCGGACACATACGATACTCTGCCAATCATGTGGGCTGCTACCGGCGTGGTAAGCAGAAGAAAAAAGCCTATAGCAATGGCCTTAGTGGTCACAAATACCTCAGGGAATACCATAGCCGCCGCTGCCAGCAGAAAGCCAACCCCTAGGGTAGAAGCCTTTACAGTCACGGAAAGCCGGAGAAAAAAATCCGGCATACGCAATATTCCGATAGAGGCAAACAGGATGGCCAGCGTGCCTATCGTACAAAACAGAATTAAAATAATATCTTTCATGCTTTCTTTTCTAAATAATATGAAAATGCTACTGTTCCTAAAAAAGCAATAAGCGCCAGGATCATCGCCACATCCAGGAACAGTTCCTTACCGGAGCGGATGCTGAATACGGTAATAAAGCCAATACCGGTGGTAATGATCAGATCCAGGGCAATTACCCTGTCTACCACTCTCGGCCCTTTCACAAAACGAATGAACGTCAGAATCATGGAGACCGACAGAAGCGGTAAAATCACGTAGTCGAGGTAATTAAATAAGGTCATCTTAATATTTCCAGTAACCGGCGTTCAATTCCGTTTTTTGTTTCCTTTATAAAAGAACGCTTATCTTTCATATACATTACATGAATATAAAGCGTCTTCTTATCTTCACTGATATCCAGGATCAGTGTACCCGGCGTTAGCGAGATCACCGTAGACAGCAGGTTGATCTCCAGGTCGGTACGGGCGCTCATGGGGTATCTCACTATTCCCGGCTTGAAAAAATAACGGGGAGTGATCACATCATAGGCTACCTGGATATTGGCCCGGATCATCTGATAAACAAAATAAAATATCAGGTAGATGGTCTTGGGCACCCGGGTAAAGTAGCGCTGGTCTTCCTCCGCCCGGTTCATGACCCACAGGATGGCAAAGCCGACCAGGAACCCGAACAGGAAATTGGAATAATACAAGGCCCCTGTCAAAGCTACCCAGATAAAGGCCAGCAGCAGGTTCATTAAAAATTGTTTGACCATAGCATATACATTTATTAGCCCAGCACCGCCTTGATATACGGTGCGGTATTGATCATTTCATCGGTTATCCGGTCTACTACTTCAATGATAAACTGGGCATCCAGCCCGATGACCAGGCTGCAAAAGCAAAGCAACACGACCGGAAGCACCAAAAAAGTCTTTTTATACGACGGTAGAGACGCAAAAGTATCCTGGATGCGTTCGTCTCCGGAAGGGTTCTTCCAGAAGGCCTCCGACCACATCCGGGCAATCACATACAGGGTCAAAAAACTGCCTACAATGATGGTTCCCACCAGCACAAATTTCTTCATGTCAAAGCCCGCCTCAATCAGGTATATTTTTGGCCAGAAACCCGACAGCGGTGGTACCCCCACCAGTGAAAACAATACCAGGGCAATCACCAGCGATATTTTGGGGTACTGCCCGTAAATTCCGCCCAGCAGCTTCAGGTTCATTGATCCCCGGAGCTGACGGATCAGCCCCGCAATAAGGAACATATTTGTCTTGACCAGGATATCATGGAAAAGATAAAACACGGCTCCCATCATGGCAATCTTCGAATACATGCCCAGTCCGCCCACCATAAAACCAATATGGCACACAATCAGGGAGGAGAATAACCGCCGGATATTGTCTTTGATCAGAGCCCCGAACATCCCTGTGACTATAGTGAAGATCGCAATAACGACCAGCAGGCTTTTCAGGTTATCATCCGGTGTAAAGAGCAGGGTGAAAACCCGGAACAACGCATAAATCCCTACTTTCGTGAGAAGCCCGCCAAAAGTGGCCGCCACGGCTGACGGGGGGGTGTGATACGAAGACGGCAGCCAGAAGTAAAGCGGAAACACCGCCGATTTTATGCCGAAGCCCAGAAGGAAGAAGACCGACGTGAGGTTAACCAGCGACTGATTCTGCACCTTGGGGATCCGCAGGGCCAGATCGGCCATATTCAGCGAGCCCGTTATACCGTACAGCACCCCTATCCCGGTCAGGAAGAACATGGATGCCAGGATATTAAGGGCCATGTACTTGACCGCACCTTCCAACTGCGCCTTCCGCCCGCCCAGGGTCATCAGTACAAAAGACGAAATAATAATTACCTCAAACCACACATACAGGTTAAAAATATCGCCGGTAAGAAAAGCTCCGTTCAGGCCCATGACCAGGAAATGGAAAATCGGGAAATAGCCGTAGAGCATCCGTGCACGGTTGATCCCCGCCGCAGAAAAAACAGATACCGCCAGGGAGGCAATGGCCGTGATCAGTACAAGCGAGCTGCTGAACAGGTCGGCCACAAATACAATACCGAAAGGCGCTCGCCAGTTGGCTGCGTTCATAATCAGGATCCCTCCCGAATAGACTTTATAAAACAAGGAGGCCGCGGAGACCAGTCCCAGAAAGGCTGCAATTACACTGATGTAACGCTGTGTGACCGTTTTTCGCCAGAAAGCCAGCTGCAACAGGGCAGCCAGCAGATGGATAATGAGGGTTCCTATGATACTGTTATCTGTCATATATCTTCTTCTTCCGGTGTATTCAGGTCATCCAGGTCATCGGAGTCCACCAGCACATACACCCTTTTCAGCAATACAATGGCAAATGCCGTTAAACCGAAGCTGATCACAATGGCCGTCAGGATCAGCGCCTGGGGAATGGGGTCAGCGTAGATATCGTTAAATACTTTCATATCGGGCGGAATTACCGGCGGCTTTCCGGCGGTAAGATTCCCCAATAAAAAGATCAGGATATTAGTGGCATTTCCCAGAAGTAAAATACCCAGCAGAAGCTTCACCATACTCCGCCGGAGTATCATGTACATGCCGCTGGCGTACAAAATCCCGATAAGACATACTAATATCAGCTCCATAATTTATTCCGAAAATAAGGATATCGTAAAAAGAATGGTCAGCACCACACCTACCACCAGTAAATACACCCCCACGTCAAAAAAGAGGGTGGTACCCACGCTTCCGAACACCGGCAGCTGGGCCGGAATCCACAATGAGGTCATCACCGGCTTTCCGAAAAACACCGGCAGCAGCATACTGGCCGTAGAGAGCCCCAGCCCGATCGGAATCAGTGACAAAGGCTTATACCGGATAATACGCATGGTATTTTCCACCCCATTGGCAAAACTGTGCAGCACAAAGGCAATGGAGGCTACCAGCCCGCCCACAAATCCTCCTCCCGGAGAGTAGTGCCCCCGTATAAGCAGAAAAAAGGAAAACAGCAGCAGGATGGGGAGCAGGTACTGCGATGCCGTCTGCAAAATGGTGCTTCTCATAATCTTATTCTTTTTCCGATGCTTTTAAACGTAATTTCAACAAGCTGTAAACCCCTATGGCTGCCACGCTCAGCACCACGATCTCAAACATGGTATCAAACCCTCTGAAATCGACCAGGATCACATTCACCACATTCCGCCCCTTACCCAGCGTGTAGGCATATTTGGCATAAAAATCTGAAATATTATACCGGGTAGGCTCCATCAATACGCGGAGGCAGATGACGGCCAGCAGGGTACCGAAGAGAATGGAAATGGTAGCATCCCGCATCATTACCTTTGCATTCCTTACCTTTAAAAACGGCGGAAGGCGGTACAATACCAGCACAAACAACACTACGGTGAGGGTATCAATGGTAAACTGGGTCATGGCCAGGTCAGGAGCACTGTAGATAACAAAGAGCAGACAGATAGCATAGCCTATAATACTCATACATACCACCGCCGTCAGCCGCGACGAAGTTTTCAGGGTTTTATAAAGCGCCCCCACCAGGATAAATACAATCCCCACGTCATAAAAACGGACCGGCGACAGCTTACTGAAATCTATGGAGAAGGGCCCGCCGCGATAGATCTCATAGATCAGTAAAGCTTCTGCAAAAAGGATGATCTTGATAATATATGACCGGAGGTAACCGTCATGAAAAAAGTTGGTATAGGCGGCAGCCACCTGTTTGGTACGGATAAACAGCCGGCCAAAAACCACACCGGGACGGATCCGCTCAAGCACAGTGATAAATTCAGACTTCCTGAACCGCGGCGTATTGATCAGGAACACCATAATCCCCCCCGCAAGCGTGGCCAGGCTTAGCATTAGCACCAGGTTGAATCCATGCCATACCTTCAGCTGCACGGGAACATACTGCTGGAAAATACTCTTTACGGCAGGTTCGGCCAACAGGGCGCCTGATGCTCCGGGAAACAGGCCCGCCACTACTCCCAGCACGGAAAGCAACAGGGGAGGCACCCACATGAGAGCAGAGGGCAGGTGAACACGGCGGTACTCTTCCTGCATTTTACCTGTGAAAGGCTTAATCCCGGCCAGAAAAGCAGCAGCCACCAGACCCACATTGGTTGCAATAGCGATACCGGTCAGGTACCAGGCCCAGGCTGATTCATAATGCAGGGTGGCCTCGTAGATCAGGTCTTTCCCGATAAAACCGAAAGTTAGCGGCACACCGGCGCCCGACAGCGCCGCAAGGCCTCCGGCCAGCGCCACCGGCCACAACACTCTCCCCAGACCTGACAAACGGGTAAGATCTCTTGTACCGGTTTCATGGTCAATGATTCCCGTCACCAGGAATAAAGGAGCTTTATACAGGGCATGGGCCAGCAGGAAAACACATGCGGCAATGACCGCGTAGTCAGTACCCAGACCCAGCAGGAAAGTAAGAACTCCCAAAGCAGAAATGGTAGAATAGGCCAGCACTCCTTTGAGGTCGCGTTTAGCCAGGGAAAGCAGGGAAGCATACAGCATGGTAAAGCCGCCCACTCCCATGAGAGTCCATTGCCAGAGCGCCGTACCTCCCAGTACCGGCGTAAATCGGGCCAGTATAAAAATACCGGCCTTCACCATGGTGGCCGAATGAAGATACGCCGAAACCGGGGTAGGGGCTTTCATAGCTCCGGGTAACCAGAAATGAAAAGGGAACTGGGCCGACTTGGTAAATGCTCCGGCCAGAAACAGGATAAGAATAACCGGATAGTAGGCGTTCTCCCGTATAGCCCCAGCCTGGTTCAGGATATCCCCGATACTGTAAGAACCGGCCAGACTTCCCGCCCAGACCAGGCCCGCCAGTAAAAACAATCCGCCCAGACCAGTAACAGACAAAGCCGTCAGCGCACTCCTGCGCGACTCCTCATCCTTGTTATTAAAGCCGATCAGGAAAAAAGAACTGATGCTGGTCAGCTCCCAGAAGATAAACAAAAGGATGACATTATTCGACAGCACCAGTCCCAGCATAGCCGACATAAACAACAGCAGGTACCCCCAAAAACGATCCAGGTAGCGGTCGCCCTTTAAATAGGAAGAAGCATAAATAAAGATCAGGGTGCCGATTCCCGTGATCAATAAGGCGAAAAGCAGAGAAAGCCCGTCGAGCCGGAACCCCAGACTCACACCTAAGGCTGGCACCCACGGAGTACTTTCAAACAGCACCCGTCCTGTACTGATCTCGGGAATCTTTTGAAGAAAAAATAAAAAGAGCAGGGCCGGCACCAGCGCCAGCAGGCCGCTTTTATTATTTCTGAAAAATTTTCCAAAGGGAACAAGAAGGCACGCAACAACTAAACCTATGGTAACAGTAAACAGCATTCCGTATGGTTTGTGAAACCACTAAAATACGAAATCTTTACTTTTTATACAATAATAGCGGGGCGGAACGGCCAATATTCTTCGAAAAATACAAAAAAAAGAAAGCCTGTCGCTCCGGAGTTTTAGTCATTTTTCCATTCCGGCTTCCGCTTTTCAAAAAGTGCGCGGATGCCCTCGCGCGCATCCTGCGAGTCACGCAGCCGGTTCAGCGCCTGCATCAGGTAATGAAAACGGTCAGTTTTGTCCACCTCCGCCAACTCCTTCAGCGCTTCAAAACCCCGGGTCACAGCCAGCGGAGCGTTTTCGGTCAGCCTGCTGATCAGGACCTCCGCCGTACCTTTTTCCAGAAGTTCATCCACTATTCCGTACGCCTGTGCCTGACGGGCTGAAAAAGGCTCCCCGGAAATACAGAGCTGAAGGGCTTTCTTTTGCGGCATGACCTTCAGCAGGGAGGCCAGCACCTGGAAAGGAAAAATACCGATCCTCACCTCCGGGAGTGAAAATTCCACCTCCGGCCGGGCCAGTACAAACATGCATTCGGCCACAATCAGAAAGCCGCCGGCTATTACCTTTCCCTCCACAAGGGCTACAGAAGGTTTATTCAGCTGAGCCATTACTTCTCCCAAAGAAAGGTCACGGTTCACCAGAGCAGGATTAGGACGGTCTTCGGCAGGATCCGTGAAAGCCCTCAGATCCATTCCTGCACAAAACACCGGTCCTTCGGCATCGATCACCACCACCCGCACTTCCTTATCCGTGTTTGCGGCTTTCAGGGCATGGTCTATTTCGTTCACCATGGTAGGCGTAAACGCATTCCGCTTTTCCGGCCGCGCCAGGGTGAGGGTAAAAACATGGCCGTCTTTCCGGATCCTGATGAAATTGTAAATCATAGGTAAACGTAATTGCTCATATTAAATCAAAGCAAGTTAAGGAATTGAAGCTACGAATAAGAGATCAGGCCCAGAAAACTCTCCTGTAGTTCAGCGATCTCCTCACGGCTTCCCCGTCCGAAATAATCCAGCAGGTCTTCAGAAGCAATATTCCCCACCAGCTCATTCTGCGCAAACGGACAGCCTCCGTAGCCCAGCAATGCCCCGTCAAATTTTCTGCAGCCGGCAGCATGGGCAGCCCGTATCTTTTCCAGTCCGTCGGTTCTTTCAGAATGGAAATGTGCACCGATTCGGATATCCGGGAACGCCTTACTGCAGGTTTCAAATAATTTCCGGATACCGGCGGCATCCGCTTCCCCCGTGGTGTCTGCCAGGGAGAATTCACGTATACCCAACCCGCTTATCTCTCCTATCCAGTCTACCACCAGCTGCTCGCTCCACGGATCGCCATACGGATTGCCGAAACCCATGGAAATATAAACTTCTGTTTCCCGGCCGGCATGCTCCACTTTTTCATGTATTTTCTGCAGCCGCCCATACGATTCCTCCACGCTGCTGTTTGCGTTGCGCCGCTGAAACTCTTCGGAAATGGAAAAGGGATATCCGAAAAAGTCCACCTTTCCGGCGCGCAGGCCCGTCTCTGCCCCCCGCTCATTAAGCACAATGGCCAGCAGTCCGGTACCGTTTTTATCCCCGATCGCCTCCAGAACGGCTTCTGTATCCGCCATCTGAGGTACGGTCCGGGGCGAAACAAAGCTTCCGAAGTCGATCCGGTCAAACAACCCGCTTTGCAGAAGCCTGTTAATATGTGCTGCTTTTTTCTCTGCCGGGATCAGGGGGTGAATTCCCTGGATGGCATCCCGCGGACAATCGGTAAGTACTACCTCACGCATTTTTCTGAATATCTCTTGAAATCACGATTTTCTGAATCTCCGAGGTTCCCTCTCCAATGGTGCAGAGCTTGGAATCCCGGAAAAATTTCTCAGCAGGATAATCCTTTGTATAACCGTAGCCCCCGTGAATCTGCACACTGTCAGTAGCTACTTCTACTGCTGTTTCTGAAGCATACAGCTTGGCCATAGCCCCCGCCCGCGTCACATTTCCGCCGTGGTCCTTATAAAAAGCGGCCTGGCGGCAAAGCAGCTCCGATGCTTCGATCTTCGTAGCCATCTCAGCCAGCTTAAAGCTTATTGCCTGAAAATCGAAGATTTTTTTCCCGAACTGTTCCCGTTCATTGGCATACCGAAGCGCGCATTCATAAGCCCCGCGGGCAATACCCAACGAAAGAGCGGCTATCGAGATCCTTCCTCCGTCAAGAAGCTTCAGGGCCTGTTTAAAGCCCTCACCTTCCGCTCCTATCCGTTGGTCTTTGTGTACCCGGCAGTTGTCAAAAAACAGGCAGGCCGTTTCCGAAGCCCGCATACCCAGCTTATTTTCCTTTTTTCCGGCTGAAAAACCGGGCGTATCTTTCTCAATAATAAAAGCAGACATTTCCTTGCTGCCCGACCCGTAACCTGAGCGAGCGATCACCACAGCTACGTTTGAGCTGATGGCATGGGTAATGAAGTTCTTTGATCCGTTCAGAACGTAGTAATCCCCGTCTTTTTCGGCAAAAGTGGTCATCCCGCCTGCATCTGAGCCCGAGCTTGTTTCTGTGAGCCCCCACGCACCTATCCACTCTCCCGAAGCCAGCCGCGGCAGGTAAAACCGCTTCTGATCTTCATTCGCAAAGCTGTATATATGATTGGTACAAAGAGAATTATGCGCCGCCACTGACAGGCCGATGGCACCGCACACTTTGCTGATCTCATCCAGTATGGTAATATACTCCTGGTAAGACAATCCGGCTCCCCCGTATTCCTCCGGGATAACAATGCCCATAAAACCGTACTCCCCCAGTTTTCTGAACAATTCAACAGGAAAAAGCTGGTCTTCATCCCACTCCGTTACATACGGCCGGATATGGGTTTCTGCAAAGTCACGGGCGCTTTGCCGGATCAAACTCATGTGGTCTGCATCGGTGATGAACATAGGTTAAATAGTTGTTTTATTTGTTATGCTAATAATTCACATGCCAAATATCTTAAAAAAATTCCTATTTTCTTTAAAAAAAGTGATATTTTTAAGGATCAAAAGTTAAATAAAAAAAACCGTTTCCAAATAATATTCTGAAATATTTCATCTATGAAAGATTTAATTTCCATCTTGAACACCCGGAAAGAATCTCTGAGGCTGGGCGGCGGCGCAGACAAAATCAGGAAACACAAGAGCAAAGGCAAGCTTACCGCCTGGGAAAGGGTAGAGTATCTGCTCGATCAGGACCGGGAGTACCTTGAGGTGGGAATGTTTGCCGGAGACGGGATGTATGAAGAAGAAGGCGGCTGCCCTAACGGCGGGGTGGTGGTGGTGATCGGGTATGTCAGCGAGAGACTGTGCATTATTGTGTCCAACGACGCTACCGTTAAAGCCGGCGCCTGGTTTCCCATATCGGGCAAGAAAAACCTGCGCGCGCAGGAAATCGCCATGGAGAACCGTCTCCCCATTATTTATCTGGTAGATTCTGCCGGGGTCTACCTGCCCATGCAGGATGAGATTTTCCCCGACAAGGAGCACTTCGGCCGGATTTTCCGGAACAACGCCCGCATGTCATCCATGGGTATTCCGCAGATTTCCGCCATTATGGGGAGCTGCGTGGCTGGCGGCGCCTACCTGCCCGTAATGTCGGATTATGCTTTTATTGTTCAGGATTCGGGGTCCGTTTTCCTGGCTGGCCCCTACCTTGTTAAATCATCGATAGGAGAAAATGTAGACGCAGAAACCCTGGGCGGCGCCTCCACCCATTCTGTCATTTCCGGGGTAACCGATAACCGTTTCCCTACGGATGAAGCCTGCCTCGATGCCATAAGAGACGTAATGGACAAAATGGGGGGCTTCCCCCGCGCCGGCTTCAACCGGAAAGCGCCTCTACTGCCGGCAGTTTCTCCGGAAAAGGCCGGAGAGCTGCTTCCACACGACCGTACCAGTCCGTATAATATGCATATGATCCTGGAAACCCTTGTAGACAAAGGCAGCCTGGAAGAATATAAGGCGGAATACGGCAGAACCCTGATCTGCGCCACAGCGCGCATTGACGGCTGGGCAGTGGGCATTGTGGCCAACCAGCGGGAGATCGTCAAGGCGAAAAAGCCCGGTGGCGGCACCGAGCTGCAGATGGGTGGCGTGATCTACAGTGATTCAGCCGATAAGGCCGCACGCTTTATCATGAACTGTAACCAGCAGCGCCTGCCCCTGGTGTTTCTTCAGGATGTAACCGGGTTTATGGTGGGCAGCCGTTCGGAACAGGGTGGGATCATCAAAGACGGCGCCAAAATGGTCAATGCCATGGCCAACTCGGTGGTACCGAAATTCACTTTCATCATTGGCAACAGCTACGGCGCCGGAAACTATGCCATGTGCGGTAAAGCCTATGATCCGCGCCTGATCTATGCCTGGCCGTCAGCCCAGATGGCGGTCATGAGCGGTGCTTCGGCCGGGAAAACCCTGCTGCAGATTCGTGAAGCTGCCCTGAAGTCACGGGGGGTTCAGCTCAGTGAAGAAGAAAAAGCGGTATTGCTTAGTGAAATCGATCAAAAATACAATGAACAGCTAAGCCCCTATTACGCCGCCGCCCGGTTGTGGGTAGACGGCATTATAGCTCCGGCCGAAAGCCGTAAAGTCATCAGTATGGGTATAGAAGCCGCAGATCACGCCCCGCTTACTGAAAGATATAATGTAGGCGTGATCCAGACCTAGGCAGAATGTTCAATGTGTTCTTCGTCAGGATGACGTCAGTATCTGAATACGTTACCATTGTCACCACGGGCTTGCCGAAGGAGACAGGATCCTGAAAGTTATCCGGCTAATGCTATATGCTCAAACTTTTCTTCCAGCTCTGCCGGAAGCTCATAATCAGCCACGCTCAGGTCATTATCTTCCGTATTGATAAAGAAAGAACGCGCCCGCTTTTCCCAGCCCGGGTATTTATAGGCCAGCTTTCGTGAGCGATAATATAAAACCCTATATTTCACGAAAGAATTCACCAGTTCATCGGGATAAGCATATTCATTGGCAGCCCGGATATCGGCGCGCGACAGGATTCCGTCCTGTTCAACTCCCAGAATAGCTTCAAACGCCCTGATGTTCATGCGGTCTTTACCCTCTCCGGCATTAATCAGGTGATCAATCAGCACTTCGGCGAGAGACTGGCTCTTAAAGTGATTACCGTGATACTTGTTCCAGTATTCCCTGCGGTAAATGTCTACGGCTTCCTGCCGTGTAAAAGTTCTGTCCCCCCAGAGTGGCTTGTGGATTCCGTAACCTGCTCCTTCAAATTTCAGAAGCTTGGGAACATATTTTTCAAATGAGGCAGCGTTAGCGGAAAAAGATAAAAGAATTAAACCTAACCATTTGACCATTTCATTGTCTTTTGGTGGAAAAATACTGCAGCTAAGCAGTTGGCCGACCGGCCGGAAATTATTGATCCTGAGACAGATCGGGGCTAATTTCCAAAAAAGAAACGCAAAGGTACCGCTTTTTCATATAAATACCTAGAATTTATTTAATAAGGAGCCGGAAGTAACCTGTACTACCAAGATTAAATACTCCCCGCAAATATCGCAAAAGTCCGGTTACCGGGTAATCTCCTTTAGCCGGCGCCCCTATCCGGAACTAACTAATATTCAACGAATGACCTTGTGGATCAGATCCAGGAGCGGACCGGTCATAAATGTAGTGATCAGGGCCATAAACACCATCATAGCGAAGATCTCCGGGCTCAATACGCCCAGGTCATACCCGATGTTCAGTACCACCAGCTCCATCAGCCCCCGGGTATTCATCAGCGCGCCGATAGACAGGCTGGTTTTCCAGTCCTGACCTACAAATCGGGCAGCCAGGGCGCTACCCAGAAATTTACCCGCTACCGCCACTACCACAATAAAGAAGAGGGTGCCGTACATTTCAGGGTCAGACAGCCCGCTGATCCGGGTACGTAAACCTGTAAAAGCAAAAAACAGGGGCAAAAGCAGCACCACGGTCAGGTCTTCTACTTTATTTACCAGGTGCTGCCGGAAATCAGCCGGCATGATTATCCCGGCCAGGAAAGCCCCGAACAGGGCGTGAATCCCGATTATTTCGGTGATATAGGCCGAAATAACCACGGTAAGAAAAATGAGGGTTATTTTCTGCAGGGTCAGTTTACCTTCCTTTACTAAAAGCCACCGCTGCAGCCCCGGTCTGACCACTTTCATCATCACCAACACATAAATCACGGCCAGTGCCAGGATATAAACGGCGCTTGTCACCGAGCCCGCTTTCGCAATGGCAATTACCGCCGCCAGGATACACCATGCGGTAATGTCGTCTACGGCCGCGCAGGTGATCACCATAGCCCCCAGCCGGGTTTTATAAATACCCTTTTCCTGCACTATACGGGCCAGTACCGGGAAGGCAGTGATACTCATGGCCACCCCCATAAAAAGAGCGAAAGAAAGAAAATTGATTCCTTCGGCAGCAAAACGGTCGTATAGAAAATACGAAAGCCCTACTCCTAACGTAAACGGCACAATAATGCTGGCATGACTGATGACCACCGCCTGATCTGTGCTGTTTTTTAATGCACTCAGATCAAGCTCCAGACCTACAATAAACATATAAAATACCAGCCCGATCTGGCTTAAAAGCTGCAGGTTTATCAGCGATGCGGGCGGAAACAGCGTGGCAGACAGGTCAGGAAAATACATTCCGAAGAGCGTGGGTCCCAGCAGGATACCTGCAATCATCTCTCCTACTACAGACGGTTGACCGATCTTTTTACAAAGAAAACCGAACAGCTTGGCAGCTGCCACAATCACCACCATCTGGCTCAGCAATACGGCCAGCGGGTGATGCAGGTTAACAGCCAGGGTCTCCAGGAAATTATCGACTGCTTTTGCTTCATGGATAACCTTTCCCTGCTCAAGCAGCTTGCCGGTTTTGAGTATCCCGTAAACAATAAATGAAAAAAAGGTGGCTACTCCTGCATAAAAAAGTACATTCTTTTTCATGGCAATAACACTTTACTTCCTTTCCCGGGGCCGGCCGTAATGCCGGTCACGTTCAAATGAGTTGATATGCCGCTCCTTTTTGCCTTCAAATATGTCAGCAATAGTGATCAGGATCCCCGTTTCCTCCACTTCTCCGAAATCTTCGTTCTGTGCCGTACCGAAAGATTTCATGGTAGAAGAAAGTCCCATATACGTATTGATCAGTGGCGGGATGTTCTCTCCCAGGGCCCGTACCCTCGAATTCAGTATCTTATACCCTTCCTTATATCCGAGATCGTCAAAAAGACCTGCATACCGGGTTATATCCGTGGAATAGCCCAGTGGCCGGATAGGCCAGACCAACCTGTCCGGATCCGGGAAATAATGGCTCATGAAATACAGAAGCAGGTCACGCGCCTCCTTGTTATAATGCGGGTACATGGTTACCTTTCCGAACAGGTATTTGATATCGGGGTTTAATACCACAATTGCCCCGAGGCCATCCCACAGGTTATCCAATGAAAAAAGGCCCTTCCGGTTATCCTTTCCCGGCTGAAACTTCGGCTGTACAAAAGACCGGCCCAGTTCTATGGTATAGGGAAGGTAGTCTTTTGTGAATTTTTCCGAAAAATGAAAATAATGCGCGGTGGAAAGATTATACACCCCTTCTTCATTGGTACTTACATTCGCCCCCCGGATGAGCCGGTACCCTGCCACGATCTCCTCCTCTTCCGGGTCCCAGGTAATCAGCTGATCATAGGCATCCTCGCAGATGTCGTTTTCATCAATGTCCACTGCCAGGCCGGTACCCCCGCCCGCAGACCGGAACGTCAGCTCCCGCAGTCTCCCGATTTCCTGAATGGTGTTAGGCTGCCTGTGATGATTAACCAGGTGAACTTCGATATTCCCGAAATTGGTATACCGTAAAAATGTATTCTCGTTTAATTCTTTTTTTAAGATATCTCTATCTACCGGTTTTAATATTTCCTGCATAAATTTATTGATTATGCCATCGCATAAACTATCTCTTTTACCGTTTCAGCCCACTCCTGCTCGGTTTTGCGGTTATCCAGTTCCTGGTATGGAATGGGTTTACCGATACGGATGGTGACTTTTTTATTCCTTTGGGCAAACATTTCATCGGCCAGATAAAACATCTCAACATTCGCACCTATGCCCAGGTTCTTCCGAAATCTCGCTAAATTATAAAAAAAGTCTGAATTACGGCCTTCTATAAAAACAGGAATTATATCTTTTTTATATTTCTTCGCTTTGGAGATAAAACTCTTTTTCCACTCCAGGTCTTTGATCACCCCGCTCTTCCGTTTTCGTGATACCAGCCCGGCCGGGAAAACCAGCAGGGCCTGGTCACCGGCATAGGTTTCATCAATCAGCCTGGAAGCCTCCCGGGCCTGTTTTCCGTGCTTGTTAATCGGGATAAAAAGCGGCTCCAGGTTTTTGATATTCATCAGGATATCATTGACAAGGAACTTGATGTCCTTCCGGTATTTACCCAGCGCATGCATAAACGCTATGCCGTCGAGCCCTCCCAGCGGATGATTCGATGCAAACACCACTCCGCCGTCCGGGGGAATGTTCTCTTCTCCCGTCAGCTCTACCTTCACTTTCAACTCCTGCGTGATCAGGGCATCCACAAAATCCAGTCCTTCCAGGTGGCCTATATTGTGCATCACCTCATTGATGTCATCTTCATGCACAATACGCTCCACGTACCGCAGAACAAAACCCGGCAGCCATTTTAAAAGCCCGGGGTTTTTCTTCGCAATTACCTCACGAATAACTATAAATTTCTTATTTTCGCTCATCGCTCTTTTCAGGGTTCACGGTAAAGGAAGGCGGCGCAGCATCTTCGCCGGCGGCCCATGATTTATTGGGACTTTCACCCATCATCAGGGTAAGCGTACCTCCTTTCAGCAGGTCACTGTGGGAAAACCACGATTTTTCCCAGGGCGCATCATTGAGAAAGGCCTGCTGAATGTATTTGTTCCGTTCCGAATAATTGATTGCTTTCACTTTAAACTTTTTCCCGTTCTCCAGCAGAACCTCCGATTCCTCGAAGAAGGGAGAGCCTATGACATATACTGGCATTCCGGGTGTAGCCGGGTAAAAGCCCAGCATGGAGAATACCACAAAAGAAGACATGCCTCCGCCGTCTTCGTCGCCCGGAACTCCCATCGCATCGTTCCTGAACCACTGCCCGATCAGGGAATGAATCCGTTTCTGGGTCATCCAGGGCTGTCCCGCGTAATTATAAAGATAAGGAATATGCAAAGACGGCTCATTGGCCATGGAAAACTGGCCTACGTTGCCGGTATGGTCCGGCATCTGGTAATAAAAATGATATTTGGGCTTGCCTAAAGGCTCCCGGAATGTCTGGTCCAGGTTACTGATAAACGCTTCCCTTCCCCCCATGAGGGAAATCAGGTCAGCTACATTATGCGGAACATCCCACCGGTATACCCAACCGTTGTTCTCCCCGTAATATTCCCGGGCTCCCGGGCCTCCCGGCCAGCGGTAATCAAAAGGTTCAATGAAATTCCCATGCCTGTCTTTCGGATGAAAAAACCCGGTCTTCGGATTATAGACATTCCGGTAGTTCAGTGCATTCTTCCCGAATAACTTTTCGTCCTGCGTTTTACCCAGGTATGCAGCCAGCTGCGCCAGGCACCATTCGTCGTAAGAGGTACCCAGGGTAACGGCAATGGGCTGCCGTTTTTCAAAAGCGCTTACGTCAGCTACCGTTTCCTGTTCCCCTTCCGCCAGCGCGGGGATATAACCGTTTTTCCGGTAAAAGTCATCCAGCCAGCCGGCCGGTGCCCCTGACCAGGGAATAAGCGTCTTTTCCAGGATAGCACTTTTCGCGCTTTGATAAGCCTTTTCAATATCAAAATTACGAACACCCTTGGCCACTGCATCGGCCAGTACCGCTACCCCGTGATTGGAGTTCATCCGCCTCGAATCTCCTGTGACTTCCGGAAAAGTGGGGAACCAGGGCTTTCCCATCTGGTCTGACATACGGATAAAAGAACGGATGATCTGCTCCTGCACTTTGGTATCGATCAGCAGCCGCAGCGGATGCGCCGCCCGGTAGCTGTCCCATATCCAGTCATCTGTATAAAACGGCTCCGGATCAGTATGAACCGTACCGTCAAAGGCGCTGAAGTAACGATTTCCTTCCGAAATATTGACCGGCCGCTCAAAACACCGGTAAAGCGATGTATAGAAAACCTCTCTGTTACCCGCCTCCGTGCCGCTGACTTTTATCCGGCCCAGCGCCTCATTCCATATAGCCCTGCCCTTTTCAGCTACCTGCTCCACATCATAGGTATTCAGTTCTCTCCTCAGGTTGGCTTTGGCCTGCTCTTCGTCAATAAAGGATATTCCGTACCGGAACCGTATTCTTTTCTTCCCTTTCCCGAAATCCAGCACAGCAGTAGCATTTTTGCCTTCTGCCCCGCTTTCGGTTTCATTGCCCAGGATACCCGACCGCAGCGGCTTAGCGTCTGTTTCACCGTAAATATATACCACTGTCTTATTCCTGAGCACCTGCGTTGCGCTCACTGTATTTCCTTTTACTGACACCCTGCCGTTACCTGTACTTAATGTAAGGAAATTATGGCCGGCTCCTTCCCGGAAGTCCAGCTCATAAATAGCCGACTGATGAGAGGGGGCAAAGCGTACACCCGTTAGCTGCCGGTCCAGCACTACTTCATAATAATAAGGTTTGATAACCTCATGATCATAGGTAAACCGGGTCACCGGAGATAAAAGGCGGGTGTTTTCAGCCTGTACCGGGCTGATTATAAAAGCGGAGCTTCCGCGATGGCTGGTGATCATGAGAGGCAGCCCCCGGAGCTCGTCTCCGGTGAGATCTTGTCGTTCCGGGTAAACCCGCAGCATACTGTTAGGCAGGTGTACGGTAGGAAACGTAGGAACCAGGAGATGGCTGATATTTCCCATATAAGGGTTCACGTGATCTACCGGTGTTTGAGCAAAACCGCTCAGCGCAGATAAAACAAACAGAAAATGAAGTATTTTGCCCATAGTACAGAAACAGATCCCTGAAAAACCCAAAATTTACGGCAATTTTTCGAAATTTTCTATCGAAAATTAAAGACTATGTCTCTGTATATTATAAAAAACATAAAGAAGTTAAGGTAAATCAGGTTCGGTTATCCTTTCTTGATTTACCTTAACTTCTTTATGTTTAGGATATATTCCTTCGTACAGACCCGGCTAATTCAGCGGAGCCCCTACCTCCAGATCACAGGTATGCCAGGGCTGACCGTGCGGCGGATTGAACTTAGGCTTGGGTCCGCTATTAACCACAGTGTTTAGCGGCTGATTAATGACCGAAGTGGCAGAAGGGCTGATAGGCATAGGCCGGGCCGGAGCGGTTTCCACAGGCGCCGGGAGAACACCTTCAGCCGGTAGCGGAGCTCCCACGGCAATCTCACAGAGATGGCCGGGTTCACCGTGCGGAGGGTTCAGCTTCACACCGGCCGGCGTTCCGGCGGCGGTGGCAGCCTGCTGGGCGGGAGAGGTAGTGTACGTAACGGGCGCAGGAGCAGAACCGGCCGAAGCTGCCTCAATAGCACTCGGACCCGCCGGCTGTGACACTTCCGCTTTCTCTTCCTTTTTATTACAGGCTGTCAGCGCCAGGGCCGTTAAGAATCCATAAAGTATTTTCTGCATGATCATGTTTAAATATTAAAACTGCCAGCTTTCAGAAGTATAGTATTTAACTAATTTCTAACCGCTAATTTCTACAAATAAAATAACCAAAATCGTTCCAAAAACATTCAGTCAGCCCTGTTTTTTCAGCCAGTAGTCCAGCGCAGCCGGGTTTTTTACGGCATCCATGCTCACCGCCTTGTCAGGAGAATAGCCCATCAGCAATCTTTTGACCGGCAGCTCCAGCTTCTTCCCGCTGAGGGTATAGGGAATATCCGGCACCTGGAAAATCCTGTCCGGCACGTGCCGCGGACTGCAGCGGCTTCTGAGCCTGTCGGTGATCGCCCTGGTGATGCGGCTGGAAAGCGGTTCTTCCAGCTTTACGTACAGGTGCATTTCGGAAGACCCGTCCGGGTGATCCAGGCAGACCACCAGGCTGTCCTGAACCATCTCTTCAATAGCATTATAGATCTCAGCCGTACCTATTCTCACCCCCCCGCGGTTCAGAGTGGCATCTGAACGGCCATGGATGATCACACCGTTATTCTCCGTGATCTTTATCCAGTCGCCATGGTACCACCGGCCCGGGTACTTTTCAAAATAGCTCTCCCGGTAACGCTGATTCCCTTCATCGTTCCAGAAATACAGGGGCATAGAGGGCATGGGCTGATTGATCACCAGTTCTCCCAGTTCGTTTTTTACCGGCTCCCCTTTTTCATTCAGGGCTTCAATATCAGCCCCAAGCGCGATGCACTGAATCTCACCCGTATATACGGGGAGCCACGGACAGCCGGAAAGAAACGCCGAACATACGTCTGTTCCTCCGCTGAGTGAAATGATCTGTGCATCAGGAAATTTAGACTGCAGCCATTCAAAAGCTTCCGGCGGCAGGGGTGAGCCTGTAGATCCTATCGTTTTGAAAGGAATATTCGGCAAAACGGGGTTTCTTTTGGCGCAGGCAATGAAATAGGCCGCCCCCGCTCCAAAGTGGTCAATCTTATGGTCGGCGGCAAACTTCCAGCCCACATTTAAAGCCGGGAAAGACAGTGCCCCGTCATAAATACAGAGGGTGGCCCCGGTGAGAAGCGCCCCTACTGCATAGTTCCACATCATCCATCCTGTAGTGCTGTACCACATAAACCGCTCTCCGGCCTGAACATTCTGGTGCAGGGCCAGTGCCTTGAAATGTTCCAGCAGGTTTCCCCCCGTACCATGAGTGATGGCTTTGGGCTTTCCGGTAGTGCCGGAAGAATACAGAATCCAGATAGGATGATCAAACTCCACCCGTTCGAAAGCCAGGGGAAGGTTTTTATTTGCCAGAGCAAAGACCGACCTCCATTTCAGATCATTCACCACCACCACATCTTCTATCGAATCTATTTTTTCTGCCAGCTCATTGATCAGTCGGCTCTTACGGTAAGCCTTCCCGTTATAGTGGTATACTTTATCCGCAAAAAGAATTTTGGGTGAGATCTGCTGAAAACGCTCCACTACGCTTTCACTGCCAAAGTCGGGCGAACAGCAGGTCCAGATGGCTCCCAATGAATTTACCGCCAGGAAGATTGCCAGCGTTTCGGGCGTATTGTTCAGGACTCCTGCCACCCGGTCTCCCTTCTTCACACCGCTACGCAGCAGGTACTGCCTCAGTGCGCCGGTACGCTCCTTCAGCTCCTTCCAGCTTACCTCCCGCGTTTCAGCCTGCTCGTTTTTATAAATCAGGGCAGGCCGCTCATCAGTATAATTCCTGAAAATATGCTCTGCATAGTTCAGTGTGGTACCTTTAAACCATTCCGACCCGATAAAACCCTGTTCAGAGCGATTCAGCACTTTACTGTACGGGGTGTCTGACATGACCCCGAAATACGCAAAGATACCCTCCCAGAAATCTTCCGGGCGGCTCACTGACCATTCCCTGAACTGTTCATAATTCGCTACGGTAATACCGTACCGTTCTTCTGTAAATTTTTGAAAAGAGGTCATTTCAGACCGTTCTGCATAGTCTGCTGTGGGTGTCCAGAGTTCCATTGATAAAGCCCTTATTTGTAATGTTGATGTTTCAGAAAAGCAGAATGCCCAGTACAGCACCGGCTACCGGTGCTACCAGGGGTATCCAGGCATATTCCCAGTGGCTTTCACCTTTACCTTTTATGGGTAGTAAATAGTGTGCCAGCCGGGGGGCAAAATCCCTGGCCGGATTAATAGCATACCCGGTGGTTCCGCCCAGAGCATTACCGATCACAAAAACCAGCATCCCTACCAGGAAGGGCCCCAGGCCCGAGCCTTCAAGCGCATAGATAGACGAAACCCCTACCATCAGCACAAAGGTTCCGCTCATTTCAGCAAAAAAATTGGAGGGGACATGAGAAATAGCCGGCCCGGTAGCAAACACCGCCAGCTTGGCATCCTTATCTTCCGTAATGGCCCAATGCGGATAATAAAAGAGATAGGTAGCTACCGCTCCCAGAAATGCCCCGCCCATCTGGGCCAGAATGAAAGAAGGCACCGAAGCCCAGTCGCCCGACTGCAATGCAAAAGCCACCGTAAGCGCCGGGTTCAGGTGGGGCGAGGGACTGCCGAATTTCTGCGCTACAAAAACGCCGGTCATCACGGCCAGCCCCCAGGCCGTGGTAATCACAATCAGCCCGGAGTTGCTGCCTTTCGTTCCTTTGAGCAGCACATTCGCCACCACAGATTCGCCCAGAAAAATCAAGAAAAAGGTGCCGATAAACTCACCCAGAAAAGGAGAAGGCTGCATAAATGTAATCGTAATTTTAAGGTTGTATTATGGAGCAATTTAGTAATTTTGCAGCTTAATATCCAATTTATGTCTTCAAAATCGTTAAAAGCCGTTTCTCCTGTTGACGGAAGGTACAGCAGCCAGTCCGCCGAACTTGCAGAATACTTCTCAGAATTCGGACTGATCAAGTACCGGGTCAGGGTAGAGATTGAATACTTTATTGCCCTTGGTGAACTGCCCCTCGAACAATTGAAGAGCTTCGATAAAAAAATAGTCCCCTCACTGAGAAAACTGTATACGGAATTTACGGAAGAAGACGCTGCGGCCATCAAGGAAATCGAAAAGACCACCAACCATGATGTGAAAGCAGTAGAATATTTCATCAAAGCACGCTTTGAAGCACTGAATATTGCCGAATTTTCGGAATTCATTCACTTTGGTCTTACCTCCCAGGACATTAACAACACGGCCATTCCGCTCTCCATGAAAGAAGCGCATGAGCATGTGCTGTCAGGCGCGTATACCGGAGTGCTCGACAAGCTGAACGGGTTTGCCACCGAATGGGCGGATGTACCTATGCTGGCCAAAACCCACGGGCAGCCTGCCTCTCCTACCCGGCTGGGCAAGGAAATGAAGGTTTTTGCCGAACGACTTGAAAAACAACTGGAAATGCTGGGACAGGTACTTTATGCAGCCAAATTCGGAGGCGCTACAGGTAATTTCAATGCCCATCACGTGGCCTATCCGAAAACCGACTGGGTAGCCTTCGGGAATCACTTCGTAAATAACATTCTCGGACTGAGCCGGAGCCAGACCACCACCCAGATCGAACATTATGATTACCTGGCAGCCTACTTTGATAACCTGAAGCGGATCAATACGGTGCTGCTTGACTTTGCCCGCGATGTGTGGCAGTACGTTTCCATGAACTACTTTAAACAGAAGATCAAAGCCGGCGAGGTAGGCTCATCGGCCATGCCGCACAAGGTGAACCCTATTGATTTTGAAAATGCCGAAGGGAACCTGGGCATTGCCAATGCTTTGTTTGAGCACTTTGCCGCCAAGCTGCCGGTTTCCCGCCTGCAACGCGACCTCACCGACTCCACCGTGCTGAGAAACGTGGGCGTTCCGCTGGCCCATACACTTATTGCTCTCAGATCACTGATCAGGGGCATGAACAAACTGGAACTGAACCCGGCCGCTATTCATCATGACCTGGAAGAAAACTGGGCAGTGGTGGCAGAAGCCATACAAACGGTTCTCCGCCGGGAAGGCTACCCCAAACCCTACGAAGCCCTGAAAGATCTGACCCGTAAAAATGAAAAGATCACCGAAAGCTCTATCAAGGCCTTTATTGAAGATCTGAAGATTTCCGAAAAAACCAAATACGAGCTCAAGCAGATCACTCCGTTTAATTATACAGGAGTGTAATTTTTTAGCAGGAGCTGAAGTTCCCCGGGGGGTGACTCCCAAATGTACTCGCCGGGGCGGTTCAAAAAATAAATGAAGCCGCCCGGCGCACCTCCACCAAACAACACCCGCCACAACTCACCACTCAGAATTCTCTACTTACCACGCGGAACTCCGCTCCCCTTCATCGGTAATTTTCACCCTCTTATCGGAAATTCCCCCTACATCTGACGATTTTCCATTTATTTTGGGGGATGGAAAGGGATAATTTTGAAGAAAAAAAGAATCAAATGAAAAATAATCAGAATACAACATTCTTCTGGGCGCTGGTATTCATTGCCGGCGGAGGAATATTCCTGATGCGGAACTTCGGGATGCTCGACTTCAATATTCCTGTCAAGCTCATCAGCTGGCGGCTGATCCCCCTGATTATCGGTATCAACGCCCTGCTGCGGAAAGACTATATCAATGGTATCATCGCCATCACCATAGCAGTGGTTTTCTACATTCCTGACTTTCTTACAGCGGCAGAAAGAACCCAGTACTATAAGCTCTGGCCCCTGCTGCTGGTGGGTGTGGGGCTGACCATTCTCGCCAAATACATGTTTCCCCAGCAATTTGAAAGCTTCGGCACCCGAGAGCTGGCTGAAGACCGGAACTTTGTCAGCGAAAGCAATATCATGGCAGGTTCCTCCTCCAAGTTTGTCACCAAAAACTTCACGGGAGGTAAAGTAAACTGTATAATGGGCGGCTCAGAACTTAACCTCACCGAAGCCGATCTCCAGAATAATGCAACCCTGCGCGTATTTATCATGATGGGTGGAATGGAAATGAGGATTCCCAAAGAGTGGAATGTCAAGCTGGATGTCTTTCCCATCATGGGGGGAGTAGAAGACAAGATCACCAAATTTCCTGAAAATGTGGTAGATAAAAGCAAAGTGCTGGTAATTTCGGGCTATGTAGTGATGGGAGGCATTGAAATCAAAAGAGTCTGACATTCCATGAAACATCCTATACTGAAAGACAGAAACCGTTTTCTTACCTACTTTTTCCTGTGGGTGATGGTGGCGCTCTTTCAGTATATTTTTGTTTACAGGGGTTTTCCCGGCCATACCCTGCTGGTGCTGGCCGCCACCCTGATCCAGAACCTCCTCCTGGCCATCATGTACATCGGCGCCTGGTTCGGATTGCGCTACATTAACCTGGAAACACAGAAAACGCTGCAGTTTGTAGCCAATCACCTGATCTATCTCGTGGTAATTACCCTGCTATGGCTGAGCATGAGCAATTTCTTCGACCAGGTGCTGCTGCGGGATATCCTCCCTGACTACCGGATCAGAACCCGGCCGATTAAAAGTATGCTGGGCATCTTTTCCTACCTGCTGATGGTTTCCTATATATATCTTGACGCCTATTACACCTCGTATATGGAGAAGATAGAAAACGAAAGAAAGCTGTATGAAATTCTGAAAGAATCGGAGCTGAATCTGCTGAAATCGCAGATGAACCCGCATTTTATCTTCAATAGCCTGAACTCCATCAGCTCACTGACCATGCTGGATCCCGTCAGGGCCCAGGAAATGATCATCCGGCTGTCTGACTTCCTGCGGTACACGGTAACAGCCTCCAAAGATCAGCTGGTAACGCTGGAAAAAGAAATTGACATGTGCCGGGCGTATCTCGACATCGAAAAGGTCCGCTTCGGCAGCAAGATCAGCTTTACTTTTACGGTAGATCCGGAATCGTTTCCCCTGAAAGTACCGGGCATGATCCTGCAGACCCTGTTTGAAAACGCCATCAAGCACGGAGTCTATAATTCGCTGGGGAAGGAATGTATTCATTTCGAATCCCGGCTGGAAAAAGACCGGCTTATTCTCTGTATTGAAAACAGCTTCGATCCTGCTTCACAGCCCAAAGTGGGTACGGGTACAGGCTTAAAAAATGTACGCAACCGACTCAGCCTGATCTATGAGCAGGGGGCGTGGCTGTCTACGGAGATTCAGGAAAACCGGTTCACCGCTGAACTTAATTTACCCTTGGTGCACCAGCAGCTATAAGAGTTTTGGAACACAAGTTATTAAAGAAACATCATGAAATCTCCTTCACAGAGATTTTGGCACCAACCGGTCGGCTGGCCGCCCGCAATGCGTACGATTCGTACATAGTCAATCGTAAATTTTTATACCGATGAAGATCAGGACCTTATTAATAGACGACGAAGAGCTGGCCCGCGAGCTGGTAAAAAAATTCCTGGAAACGGAGACCGAAGTGGAGATCATCGGTGAAGCCGCCGACGGATTTGAGGGCATTAAGCTGATCAACAGCCTGAAGCCTGACCTGGTTTTCCTTGATATCCAGATGCCCAAACTTACCGGGCTTGAAATGCTGGAGCTGCTGTCCGAACCTCCGTTGATCGTTTTCTCTACGGCTTACGACCAGTATGCTATTGATGCCTTCGAAAAAAATGCGATCGATTACCTTCTGAAACCCTTTTCCCGGGAGCGCCTTCTGAAAACCCTGGAGAAAGTAAAGGAGAAGTTTCTGGCTCACCAGGATTCCTCAAGGGAAATCCGGGCGCTGACCACCTCTCACGGCCTGAAAGATAAGAACCCTCAGCGCATTGTGATCAAAAACGGCGCAAAGATCGAGATGATCCCCTTTGAAGAGATTTATTATATTGAATCTTACGGCGACTATGTCCGTATCCATTCCGCTCAGGGAAAGTTTCTCAAACAAAAAACCATGAAAGAACTGGAAGATTCACTGGAAACCGATTTCCTGCGGATCCACCGGTCTTTCCTGGTCAATACCCGCTGCATACAGAAACTGGAACTCTATGAGAAAAACAGCTATCTCCTCCTGCTGAAGAACGGGGAAAAGCTGGCGGTGAGCAAAAGCGGGTATAAGCTGCTGAAGGATACGCTGGGATGGTGAACTACTCATACGCCTCCCAGCCGCTTCAGCATCCCGCACATCTGCAGCATATTCTCCGCCAGGCTCTTGATAGCCTTCACCTGATCCAGGATCATGCGGCCTTCCTGGAGCTTCACGCTGGTTTCATAGCTCATCTGGGCCACACCTGACTCCAGCTCCAGTTCCCTCAAACGGGAAAGTCCGTAATAGTATCTGTCCAGGTTTTCAAGAGCGGACTGAGGATCTTTCACCGTAGGCTGAGAATGGAGCATCCCCTCCGTTACATTGGCTGCCACCCGCAGCTGATCTGCTATATAACGCATTACCTCCTTGAAATCTTCTGAAACCACGGTGGTCTGGTGATTCTGGATATAGGTGGAATAAGCTGCCACCCCTTTCAGCAGGGAGTGACTCAAAAGCACCACCGCATAGCTGTTGCTGAGCTGGCTCCGTTTCGACTTAGGGTCATCTTTCATCCGCTGAAAAGCCTCATACAGGTTTCCGTTTTTCACAAATGCCTCTTTTCTCAGCAGCTTAAATTCGGTATCTACCGGCTGTTTGGTTTCATACAGGTGATTAACTGCATCGAGGTAGCGCCGATTGGCGTTAATAGCCTTACGGATAGCCGTAAAAATGCTTTCTTTCTCCCAGACCGGGAAAATAAAATAGATAGTGAACAGGGCAATGGCCGAACCGATAAACGTATAAAATACCCGGTCGACCACCAGGTCAAAAGAACGCCCGGTAAATGCTACATACAACATCATGATGGCCAGCGTAATATACGTAGACGCCAGCAGGTAGCGCGTGGCCACATAAGAGAAGCCCAGCGTCAGGCTCACCCCGGCTATTCCCAGCAATACCGGCTTATAATCGGTTATATACAAAATTGCCAGCGTAATCACCCCACCCAGCAGGGTTCCGCCGATCCGGTTAAACGCCCGCGAGCGCGTCAGGCCGTAGTTAGGCCGGAGCACTACAATACAGGTGGCAATGATCCACGAGGTGTTTTCTGCGCTGATCACATCCTGGAGAAGAAAGCATATGGCAATGGCCACGCAAAGCCGCACCGAATGTCTGAATATAGAAGATTCAAAATTCAGGTTGCTCAGCAGGATTTTATAGGAATAATCCTGAGCCGTGATAAAACGGGCGTCTCCGTTAGCCCTTATCTTATCGGTAAAGAACAGGTTCTCATAATGTTTGCTGATGATGCTGAGGCAATTCAGCTGCTTGTTTTTCAGATCAATGAGGTTTCTCAGGATCAGCATCCGCTCATGAGCCTCCCTTGCCCGGCTCCGGAGCAGGGGCTTGAGGTTTTCTTCAGCTTCCAGCAACTTGGTCTGAAGGCGGGGATTAACCGCGAATTTCCGGTTCAGCCGTAATAATTCCCCGAATCGGTCCAGTTCTTCCACCATCAGGAAAGTAAACTGACGGTAAGGCTGAACCAGCGGTTCCGTACCGTCAAAATGTTCACGGGCCTGCTCCAGGTCATGATTGGCGGCCAGGGCCATTTCGTACAGGTCAATAATCTCCTTAAAGATCAGGTAGAGCCGCCGGGTCTTGTTGGAAGACAACAGGCGTCCCTGCTTATTCAGCAATGCCGACCGTAGCACCTCATGATACGTATTCAGCCGGCTTTCTATATGCAATATATCTGCTTCCAGGTCTTTGCTTTCCCATACCTGCTGCTCCAGCTTCCGGTAATATTCTGCCGTAAGCTCCACGCAGTCGGCCAGCATGCTCCGGATATGATGCCCCTGGTAGAAAAACTGGCTGATCGCCGAAAGCAGAATGTAGGTAACCCCTCCCACCAGCACGTGAAGGAGGCTGTCAGCATGCGCCAGCCCCATAGCGTGAATTCCGTAGCTCGACACAATGGCAAACAGGCCGCCGAACGAGATATTCCCGCCCCGCAGGCCATACACTGCCACCATAGAGGTAATGAAAACAAAAGACAGCATCACCGTGAAATGAAACCACTTCGGGGTATCAAACAGGGAGAGCTGCACGGCAAGCATCAGAAAGCTCCATGCAAACCCCAGCACGATACCGATGATGCGGTGCCGCTGACTGCCCTCTATATTAGGAAAATAGGCCAGCAGAGCCCCGATGGCGAAGGGAAAAACCGCCTTATAGTTATGCGTATAATATCCCCACAGCAGAGCCCCGCCCAGGATAAGACAGAGTACGGCCGACTTGAAAAAATCAAACGACAGGATATGTTTATTGGCTCTGTGCAGCACAGCTTTAAAAGTTCGCTGCAAAAATAGACTTATTTTACCGGGCAAAAGCTAATTTCACCCTTAAAAATACCTTAACTCTAACGGTTGAACTCCGCTTTTCCTTTTTCCAGGAAAGCCTTGAATTCTTCATGAGAGGTATAGGCCACCGGATCCGTAACTTTTTCTCCTTCACCGTCTACAATAATGTAGTAGGGCTGGGCATTGCTGTTGTATCTGCTCATCTGGTAATCCAGGTTCTTGGCGCCAATGGTTGTTTTCAGTTTATTATCGAAAGAAGATACATAATGCCTTTCCTGTGGCAATTCCTTCTTGTCATCCACGTAAAGCGAAGCAATTATAAAATCTTCCTTCAGGCTCTGAAGCACATCCGGTTTCGACCATACATTTTCTTCCATCTTCCGGCAGTTGGCACAGGCATAGCCGGTGAAGTCGATCAGGATGGGCTTATTGATTTCTTTCGAATGAGTCAGGGCATCATCCATCTCATTAAACCCCCAGAGACCATGTGGCAATGCCCGCATGACATCCGGCTTGGGAGCTGCAGAAGCCACCGCCTGCGTAGGCAGGGGAGGTAAAATACCCGATAAGGCACTCAGGGGCTTATTGGTCACCCCGGGAACCATATAGGCGGCAATAGCAAAAAACACCAGGGCAAAACCTATTCTCAAGGGGCTGTAACGGGCCACTTTCTCGTCTTTGGGAAGACGCATAAATCCTAATATATACAGGCCGGTGATCACCGCCACCACGATCCAGATCACCAGGAAAACGTTCCGGTGAATCAGGTTCCAGTGATAGGCGAGGTCAATATTGCTCAGGAACTTCAGCGCAAGGGCAAACTCCAGGAAGCCGAATACCGCCTTGAGCTCATTCAGCCAGCCACCTGACTTGGGCAGACTCTTCAGGTACTGGGGAAACATAGCCAGGCCGCCAAACACGAGGGCAAACGGCAGGCCAAACGCCAGCATTCCGTAAAGCGGCTTCAGCACCTCACCGCCGGCAGCGCCGATCAGCAGCGAGCCCACAAACGGTACCGTACAGCTGAATGACACCACCACCAGCGTCAGCGCCATAAAGAAAATTCCGATCAGTCCGCCTTTATCGCCCAGCCGGTCGATCTTATTCACTGCTCCGTGAGGCAATACGATCTCAAATGCCCCCAGCAGCGCAAACCCGAAAACAATAAAAATAATAAAGAAGATGAGGTTCGGCAGCCAGTGCGTACTCAGTGCATTCAGGAAAGAAGCGCCCAGGGCCATGGTAATCAGTCCCATCACGGCAAAAATCAGCATTATGCTTATCCCGTAAAATATCGCCTTGAACTTACCGTCTTTCTGCTTGGTAAAGTAGCTCACCGTCATGGGCATAATAGGATAGATGCAGGGCATAAAAATAGAGGCGAATCCCGCACCAAAGGCCACCAGCAGGAACTTCCACATGCCACCGCTTTCTTTCAGGGGAGGAACATCCGCTGAGACCACCTCCACTACCGGAACAGTGTTGCCTGCGGCTGCAAGCGTATCCGGCTCATTTGATACTGACGAAGTTTCCTCTCCGGAGTTCAGGTTTTCTGCCGGACCCTCCGGTTTTTTGACCGCTTCTTCTTTGGTTTCAGCGCCCGGAACAGCTTTAATCAGGACATCAAAATCATCATTGCCGGGTATACACACCCCGTCATCCTGGCAGGTCTGATAGTTCAGGCTTACTTTAGCTGCCGGGTCCGCACCGGTCACTCTGGCTTTCTGGATATACGTGGCCTCAGTATAGTATACCAGCACATCCGCTTCCCATATTTCTTCATAAAATCTCTTGGCCGGCTTTACCGGTTTCGGCTTTCCGTTCAGCTGAAGATCTTTCAGCCCGCTGAACTTGAATTCCAGCACCATGGGTCCGGCATCAGGATCAGACTCCGCGGCATATATTTTCCAGCCCGGATCAATTTTCGCTGAAAAAATGATATCTACTTCATCTCCTACCTTGGCGGTGGAAGGTTTTACCGAAACGCTCCATGTGGTGGGCTTTAAAAGGCCGCCGGGAACCGACTGACCCAAACTAACAAAAGAGGTGAAAAGGAGAAAAACGAATAGTCTCATTAATTTTATGAAGTACATAATGTATATAACAGCTACAGGCTAAAAAAGATTGCCGTAAAACTCTAAAATTTAGGGCAGGCCAGCACTTTCCGGCGCAGCTTATGACGGGGTGTACGCTCTAATTCTATCTGCGGCAGCTGGTACGCAATAGAGATTTCATGCGATCCTCCCGACCGCGTTCCCAGACCGGAAACAGTCAGGTCATAACTGTATCCGAAAGAAAAATTTTCATACCTTATACCGATCACCCCGGAAACAGCATCCTGGTTCGGAAAGTTTTTGAAGGCTTTGGTCAGCGGAATTCCCCGGTACTGCAATCCCAGCGTCAGCGGGGAATAGGTCACATACCCGCCTACATCCAGCTGGGAGTAGGGGCCTTGCTTTTTATACAGGAAAGTGGGGGTAAGAGTAAATTCCCGTTCTGAGTAACTGTCTGTGATAAAGTGGCTGAGGTCTACATTGTATCCGCCATGCACTACCAGTAAGCGCGGAAGCGCCGGAATGGTGCCCGCAGGTTCTTTAAAAAAGCTGAGACGGGGTTCGGTGAGGTGATTCATGGAAGCCCCGACAAAATACCTCGGGTTAAAGTACAGCAGACCGGCGCCTACATCGAGTGTATTCACTGACTGCATGCGGGAGTGCAGTACCGGATCCTGTGAATTCGGCAGGACATTCCCGTTATTCTGAAGCTGGTCACCCATAATCAGTCCTCCCGGCTGCAACCCGCGGAAAGAATACCCCCCGTTTAAGCCGAATCTCAGCCCGTTGTTCCTGTCAATTTTCAGTTCGTAGGCATACAGCAGCCGAAGCTCCGTATTGGAAAGGTTATAACCCTGTTTGTCGTTCAGGAACATCACTCCTATCCCGCTGTTGGCCCGCTCAATGTAGTGATCAAGGCTGAACAGGGTAGTTACAAAGTTGGCATTCAGTGAAGGCCACTGGTTCCGGTAGTTCATCATTACCCGCGGCGCATAGCCGGAGCCCGTAAATGCGGGGTTATGGTACATAGGGGCAGCATAAAACTGGGTAAACTGGGGATCCTGTCCCATTACCGACTGCACCAGCAACACCCCGAAAAATATAAATTTCTTCATTAACCTTCCTGCAAAATCTGTATATAGGACCTGAATTAAAGACAAAACGTTGTAATACCCTATTTGGTATGACCTGAACCAGGCTATAAAATTAACAGGATATACGGAGATCTCCCGTATTTCGTTTCCTGTTTATTTGAATCTGCCTGCCGGCAAAGTTAATTCATGAGATTAAAAAAATCGAAAAAACCTGACTTTCTAAATTCTTCACTATGTACATTTATACCACTTTTTACGTTTTAGAAAGGCAGAGAGGCTTATCTTTCATTTATGAGGAAGTATTTAGTTTGGATGGTGGGGATGATGTTAGCCTGGAACACAGATTTGCAGGCCCAGATACTTCATGCAGGCAGGGCATGCGTAATAAATCCGGCTACTGCTACTCCCGGAAACAACACAGGCAATAACAACACATCTCCCGGAAGTGCACTTCCCTGTGCCGAACGCACCTACTTTTTTGAGGGCACCCCGAATGCCACTTCCTGGGAATGGAATTTTGGTGGCGGTGCCCCCACCGTCACCGGGACATCCGGAGCGCAAACCTGGTCTTTTTCCCAGCCCGGATCATACACGGTAACTGTCACCGCCCGGGACGCTGACGGAACCCTGCTGAGCAGCGACAGCAGAACGGTGGAAGTACATTATTATCCCGATCAGCCCCTGTTCAAAAACAAAACCGAAAAAGACACTACCATATGCAAGGGAAAGACCATTACACTCGATCCTTTTGACGGAAGGTCTGCCCCGTCAAATGTAAGTTACAAATGGTTTCCAGGAGGAGAAACCTCTTCTACCATTGAGGTCAGTGATGCGGGCTGCTACTCCGTGGAGGTAATCGATAATGTCACGGGATGCTCCCGGTCAGCCCGGATCAATGTAAAGCTCTGTTTTGAAGAATCCAGCTCCGGAGGAGGTTCTGAAAAATGGTATTTCGGACACGGTTCCGGCCTGGAGTTTACCCTCACGGGAGATGAAATGGTTCAGGACTCCCTCGCCGAAGACGGCAGCCTGGACCCCCAGCCGGAAATTGAAAATCCCTCTTTTGACCCGTCTAATCCCGGAGTGAATGAAATGCAGACCGATGAAGCCGCAGCCATGGTGTTTGACCAGAATAACAACCTCGTATTGTATACCGACGGGAAAAAGCTGTACTCCGGCGATGACGATTCAGAGATACCCTTAGCGGGCGGCGGTACTTTTACCATTAATAAGAATGTGGGAGCCCAGGGGCTGGCCCTGGTGCCGAAACCTGTCTGCAGCGCCTGTGACTTTATCAATTATTACCTTTTTACCGTAGATGAGACCACCGGCCTGTTCACCTACTCCGTAATTGATATGCGCGAAAATAACCGTCACGGGGCCGTGGTGGAAGCAGATGTGCCTGTGGGCATTAACATAAGCGGGAAGATCACCGCGGAACGAAGCGGCGACGATGAGTCGTATTTTATCTCAGCGTACAATGCCTTCACCGGGAACTTTCAGTCGGTAACCGTCGACTCTCTGGGCATCATCAGCGTTCAGCAGACTCTCGCTCCTCCTCAGCCCGGAACGGTTTCGGAAGGTTATTCCGCCGTTTCAGCCGATGGTACTCAGCTGGCCCACGGACTGGTGGTTAACGGCATCAATCACGTGCAGGTCATTACCCGGGATCCGGAAACCAACACCTTATCGGCTCCCCGCCTGGTCGACCTGGGTATTCCGGCTCCTCCCTCCGTTTACGGCCTGGCTTTCAGTCCGAACGGCGCCTACCTGTACGTCACTCTGAAAGGCGATGGCAGCACGGTAGAGTCCAAGCTTCTGCAGGTAGATCTTGCCGGTGGCGGGGTCACCGAAATTGCGTCTTCCCTGCAGGAATTCGGAGCACTCGGCCTTGGCCCCAAATACGGTGCGGGTTCTAAATATATCTATGTAACGATCAACAATTCCAATACAATCCATTATATACAGGCGCCGGACGAAGCAGGAAGAGATGCCGTGGGCTTTACACTGAATTCGCCGGGTCACCCCGGAACCGCCGTTGCAGGCACCACCAAACTGGGTTTTCCGAACGTGGTGGCGGCCGCGCCCGCCCAGGAGGGCCAGGGGCTCGGCGCCAACTATTCGGGCAACTGTCTTAATGCTCCTACGTTCCTGACGGCTCAACAAATCTGTGACCCCATGAAGAACGAATTTGAATGGGAAGTAGAAGGAAAAACCTATAAGGAGGAGGCACCGGTTCATTATTTCTCCAGGCCCGGGTGGCACAATATCAGGTTGACCATAAAGGTTTACAGGGAAACCCAGCTGGGAAGCGGAATTGGTAATACCACCGGTGGAATAACGGGCAACCTCGGCAATGAGCATTGTACTACGGAAACCTTTGAAGGGAGGATCTATATCAAGCCGGCACCCACAGTAAAGGTGGCAGAACCCCTGTATGTCTGTACCGAACCGCCTTATGACGGTAAAACGGTGATCCCGGAAGTAAGCGGCGGGAACACTTTTACCTATTTCTGGAAGGATGGTGGCGGAAACCCTTTGCAGCCGCCCAATCATGACCCTACCGAGCTGGCCCAGAAATTCTATACAGACCAGACGTTTACCATAGAGGTGACGAACGAGTACAACTGTATGACTCCGAAAACATTTACACTGGAAAGAGGATGCGAACCCATTATCAATGCCCCTACAGCTTTCACTCCCAACAGTGACGGAATTAACGAGACATTCAGGATAATCCATCATTTCATTGAACGTCCCCGGCTGGAAATCTATAACCGCTGGGGCGAACAGGTCTTCCAGACCGATGACCTGGATCACCAGTGGGACGGCCGCTATAAGGGCCAGATACTCAGCAACCAGCTCTTTGCCTACGTGCTGCGGTACTACGCACGCGACTTCCTTCAGGCCGGGGAGCAGAAGAAGGTAGGGTCGGTGCTGGTGCTAACGGAGAAATGATTTTTCTACCGATATATAGTCCCTACCGGGACATAGACGCTGGAGGGGAAACCTTTTCCCTAACGGGATGAAGACACCGGAAACAGAGACGTATTCTAAGGATAGAAACGCAAACTCTCGTCCTTGAATATGTTCCATAGGGACTGCATATCAGTAGAAAAAGACCCTGACGATATCGTTCATTACCCCGCCAGGGGTTTAATAAACAGGCGTTTATATGCAATTCCGGTTAATCAGATGCAATAACCGGCAAAAAACAGTGTATAGTCATCTGCGGGACATTTACAGGCCTTCATTTTTGTTTTTCCCTCCTAAAAACCCTATCTTGTCAAAAATCCGTTTCGATTATGGCAAATTCGACCCCCTCCATCGGAAATTCTACCTCCTACTATATCGAGCTGGAAGAAAAATACGGCGCACATAATTATCACCCGCTTCCTGTGGTGCTGGAAAAAGGCGAGGGTGTTTTCCTTTGGGATGTGGAAGGTAAGCGCTATTTCGATTTTCTCTCCGCCTACTCGGCAGTGAACCAGGGGCATTGCCACACCCGCATTATCCGCGCCCTGACAGACCAGGCACAAAAGCTTACGCTCACTTCCCGCGCTTTTCACAGTGCGCCGCTGGGCGAATTTGAAAAATATATTACGGAACTCTTCGGCTACGATAAGGTATTGATGATGAATACCGGGGCAGAGGCCGTGGAAACCGCCCTGAAACTCTGCCGCAAATGGGGGTATGAAAAGAAAGGCATCCCGGAAGGGAAGGCAAGGGTGCTCTTTGCCCGTGAAAACTTTCACGGCCGTACCACCGGCATCATCTCCGCCTCCACTGACCCCGTCAGCACCACCGGTTTCGGCCCCTTTCTGCCGGGCGTGGAAACCGTGGAATACGATAACGTGGAAGCGCTGGAAAACGCGCTCATCTCCGACCCCTTCATTGCAGGCTTTATCGTAGAGCCCATCCAGGGCGAAGCGGGGGTGAAAGTCCCCAAAGAAGGGTACCTCACCAAAGTAGCCCGCCTGTGCAAAGCAGCCCGGGTATTATTTATTGCCGACGAGATCCAGACGGGTATTGCCCGCACCGGGAAAATGCTGTGTACGGATCATGAAGAGCTACGGCCCGACATGGTGATCCTGGGCAAGGCCCTTTCCGGCGGAACGCTCCCCGTGTCGGCCGTACTGGCCGACGACGAGATTATGCTGACCATCCGTCCGGGTGAGCACGGCTCCACGTACGGCGGCAACCCGCTGGCCTGCCGGGTGGCCCGCGAGGCTCTGCAGGTAGTGCTGGATGAAAACCTGGCGCAACGGGCGCATGTCCTGGGCGAACTGTTCCGGGATAAGCTGAATGAGTACATCGGGCGCAGCCGGATTGTACGGCTTGTTCGCGGCAAGGGTTTGCTCAATGCTATTGAAATCCATACCGGTGAAGATTCCGGGCTGGGCTGGGAGATCTGTGTGGCGCTGATGAAAAACGGACTGCTGGCCAAGCCTACCCATGGTAACAAGATCCGCTTTGCTCCGCCCCTGGTGATTTCCGAAGAGCAGTTGCTGGAGTGTATCCGGATTATTACCGATACTTTACAACAGTTTGAACCTATTGACTGATCTTTTTTGTTGAAACATAAAAGCATCCTGCTGTATGAATTCGTTTTTTAAGAAGATCAATAGTGACCAGCTGACCCTGGTAGATTTTTTCGCTACCTGGTGCGGTCCGTGCAAAACCATGGCCCCGATGCTGACCGAACTCAAACAGAAAGTAGGCGATGACGCCTCCATTCTGAAAGTAGATGTGGATATTAACCCGGCCATTGCCCAGCAATACAAGATCCAGGGCGTACCTACCCTGATATTATTTAAAAACGGCCAGCCACTGTGGCGCCAGTCGGGCGTAGTGCCCGTTCACCAGCTGGAGCAAATTATCCATCAGTATAAATAATGAAACGAATTCTTATACTCGCCCTCATTGCAGGTATGGCTTCCTGCATCAGTAAAGACGATAAAACCCAGGAAGAAGAAAGTACGGTGGAAGCAGCCCCTGCAGCTCCGCTTTCCGGCGGCGGCGTGGCTTTTACGCGCCTCGACGGACACAACACAGACCTTTCCACCCTGGGCGGGAAGGTAGTGGTATTGAATTTCTGGGCCACCTGGTGTCCTCCCTGCATCAGGGAAATGCCTTCACTTCAGGCTTTTTACAATAAATACCAGGCCAATCCTGACGTGGAATTCCTGGTCATAGAAGTAGATAACAAGCCCGATCTGGCCAAAAGCTTTATAGAAAAACATAACTTCACCTTCCCGGTATACAGCCCGGCAGGAATGATCCCGGAGGCGTTTCTCGGGCAGTCTATCCCTACCACGGTTATCCTTAACAAAAAAGGCGAGATCAGCTATCGCCATGAGGGCATGTCAGACTTTATGGCGCAAGATTTCCTGAATCTCTTTGAGGAAATACGGAAACAGTAATCAGCTACCTCACTGCACTGATCAGCGCTTCCAGGGCATCTGCATGTGCTACATTCAGATTATGCCGGTCAAAGAGCCCTGAAGCATTGTTACCGGTTCCTCCGTTATCCCAATAGAAAGGAATCAGCCCGTAGCTCCTTGCCGTCTTTGTTACGTAATTCAGGTAATAGTTCCGGGCCTTTTTGTGATCTTCCAGCGCTTGGGCCGGAAGTGATGCCCGGTAAGTAGCCGCATATTCTCCCAGGATCACCGGGATGCCCCTGGAGGTAAATTTTTCTTTCATCAGTCCGAAAGCCTCATTCACCCATTCCTCCTGGCCCCAGGAAGAGGCGCCTGCGTTACCCTTAAAATCTTTTCCCCATAAATATTTGGCTGAAGCGCCGCCCTCCAGCGTAAAATCATAGGGATCATAGTAATGCACCTCCGCCATCAGCCGGTTAACGGCCGGGTCTTTGGGCAGCACCAGCGACTCATAGGTATACTGGATATTGGTATTATAGCCCTGGGCTACCAATACCCGCCAGGCATTCCTGCCCCCTGTAGAACGTACGGCGTCTGCAAAGGTCTGGTTATAAGACATCTGTACCTGGAGATGCTCTGCCGTGGGCCGGTTGTAATCGGCGTGCACTTCATTGGTCCCGGCAAAGAGCAGATGCTCGTCATAGTCGCGGAAAGCCACTGCTATCTGTTCCCAAAGCGCCTTTTGCTTTTTATTGACCTCTGCCTGCCGGGCATAGGTAGGATTATTTTCCAGCCAGCCGCCATCCCAGTGAATATTGATGATGGCGTACATGCCGTTAGCCACGCAATAGTCCACCACCTCTCTCACCCGCATGATCCATTCATCTTTCACCTTGTGCGTGCTCCGGTCTTCGATATAGCCGCTCCAGGCGGTGGGTATGCGGATGGCATTAAAGCCTGACCGCTTTACCAGGTCTATAAGCTCTTTAGACGTTGCCGGGTTTCCCCACAGGGTTTCACTGGCCGTGTTTTCATCTGCACAGGCTTCCAGGCTGTTCCCCAGGTTCCAGCCGATCTTTATTTTTCCGGCCAGTTCTGCGGCATTGCTTTCCATACCCGTTTTATCAGCTTCCACTGTAAATTTCTTCCCTTCCTGGTTCACCGTAACCACCTGTTGGATATTTCCCGATCCAAGTATGATGGTACCTGTTCTGGGAAAATGAGTGGGGTTTTCATCGATGATAAAATAGTAGCTAGTCCCGGAAACCGGCTTTGGGTCTATCCAGAAAAGTGTTTTACCCAGGGTTATAGTAGCAGAAGACACTGCTTCAAAAGAAATTTCACCTCCGGAGGCGGGGAGATCAAACCGGTTTTTACTGATGTTCAGCTTCTCTGCCCCTTTCTGAATCACCCTTACCTGGCCGCCGGCTGTACCGGCACTGACCGTGATCAGCGCCTCCCGGCTTTGTGAAGTGGTATTGGGTTGCACCGTGACTTCTATACGGGTGGTGCCTGCACTACCGCTGCGTACGCTGAGCACCGCCCAGTCAGGCGATACGGTCGCTGTCCATTCCTTATTACACTTCACATGAAAAACGTAAGTTCCGGCCTCCGCTTCTGCCGGGATTCCGGTGGTGGATAAAACTATTTCAGGAGTAACAGAAGGCGCACCTTCCTTACATGCTATGCCCAGGAGGCAGGCCAGGAAAAAAGTTATAAATCTGTTCATCTGTTGATAAAAGCTCTGAAAAATATCGAAAATTTAAAGATTCCCTTCGACAGAGCTCAGGGCGCATCCGTTTGAAAACACCTGCGATTGTTCAGGAAATATTGAGGAGCCCTAATCACAAGGCTCCCCAAATATGCTTAAACCAATCAATTTTTTACAAAATGGTAAACCAGCACCTCATCTTTTGTATCGCCTCCCGCAATAGAATTGGAAACTACACCTAACCACAGCCCCTGTGTATCCACATTGTTCAGGTTAGCCCCTCCGTGCGATACAAAATACCAGTCGTTCTTACTTCCTGAAACAGACTTCGTATTGGTGGTGGGTAACCATTCTGCCGCTGTACCCTTATAATCTACCAGCGGAATGCTTATATTCAGGATGTTTTTATCCGGATCTATCGTTACTGTCCCGGTGGCTTCATAAGGCTTACCGTCCAGGGTTTGCTTCAGGTCTGCTTTAATATCGTTACCGTCCTGCCGGAAGCTCAGGCTGGCGCTTTCAGCCACCGCCTTCACTTTGGCGTCCCACACCCAGCCATTGGAGGTAAAATCATTTCCAAAGGTGGAAGCGCTGGTCCAGCCCCCGGCAAAGTTCGGCGGAAATTCCACCCAGTCGGCAAACCAGTTGACATCCGGCTTAAAGGTTTTCCCTATCAGCGCCGTTTTCCATGCGGCCAGCGGGTCAGCTGCCGCCGTACCTCCGGGTACAAAATGGTAAGCCATATATTCTGCCTTCACCGGGTCACGGGCTCCCAGCCATATGCCGGAGATCGCACCGGAGGCATCTGTTTCGGTCTTCAGCAGCCTCAGGGTTTTATCCGCCGTGGTACTGAGTGAAACCCAGTCGGCTATGACAAAGGAAATAGCCTTATCAAACTGGATATTATTCTTGTCATCAACGGTGTAGGTGCCGCTGATGGCATGGGCTGAACCGTCCGTAAAGGTATACGTACCTGCCTTAGCCCCGGTTTTGGCCAGGCTAAGCGAAATATTTTTAACGGTGGCCGCATTGTAGGGCGCCCACCCGGTATTGATATAATCCTGGGCGCTGGTCCAGGGATTCAGAAATCCCCCGGCCAGGTCGGTCCAGTTATACGGGGTGGCAGCTGACATCACCCATTTTTTGGTAGTGGTAACCGAGGTAGTGAGGTCATTGTTGGCGTCACCGGTATAGGGTGGTTCGGGTTCGGCCACCTCACCAGGTGTCCAGCTGTCTTTGTATTCCTTTGAAATATAATTATATACGAGCAAACAGGCCCCTTCTCCCGATAAAACGGGATCCCGTAAAACGGCCAGCTGCATCTGGTCTTTGGTCAGTGAAAGGATTCTTATATTTCCCCAGTCAATCACCACCCCGTCCCGGCCGCTGTCATGGAGGGGCGCAGCATCGGTCATCCGCATGGTTTTATTATCCGTATCCAGCATATAGGTTCCGGCTTCTTCCCCCCTCCCGGGAATGGTCTTGTGATTGACCTTTACATGGGCCCCGCCTTTCAGGTCAAAAGTCATGCTCCCGAAGTCGGCCGCATCCATCAGCCAGGAATTCCCCTTATAATCCGGGTTCCAGTTCCAGCAGTCGCCCTCCTCTTTCAGGCAGTCGCCCAGCCAGCCGTTATCGGTTCCGTAAAAATACAGGGGTCCCGGGAAGTACCGGCTGACCGCCTCTCCGTCCAGGTCCAGGTACCAGGTTTTTTCCTGGTCTACCCCGCCGGATAGCATCTCCCACATTTCATCTTGCACGAACGGTGCATAAAAACTTTCCACATTAAAAGTAGCCGGTTCTCCGTATACGATACCTCCGCGGGTCTGCACACCGAACTTCACCGTGTAGGTTCCCGGGAACGGGATACGTAATGTAACCGACTGGCTTTGGCTCCGGCCCTGGGGGTGGTCCCACAGGGGGGTATATTTCTTATCCATCAGGCTGGTCAGGTGAATAATATTGGGGTTCTGGACATCGGCCTCAATCTTATAGGCAATGCCCGGCACCAGGTCACCCGGCTTCACATCCACACTCCCCAGGCCAAACTCTTCCGGTGAACAGGACACCAACGCCCAGATTCCGGCAAAGATGGATATCATTATTTTAAATATACTTTTCATCGTACTGCATTTTTAAGGTTTTAATTCCATCCGGGATTTTGCACCAGCACTCCCTTTGACAGGGTGATCTGCGTATTGGGTATCTGCATAAAGCCCCGTGTTTTGCTGATATTTTCGGCTTTGATCACTACCTGATCCGCCGCATTTCCGCTTAAAACATTTTGGGTCTGGGCAATGGCCGAAGCCGCCGTGCTCAGGCCCTGGCGCAGCAGGTCCCAGTACCGTATGCCCTCAAAAGCAAATTCCAGCTTGCGTTCTTCCAGGAGGTTTTCCCGGGTTACAGCCCGGGATCCTAACCCGGCCCGTGCGCGAACGGCGTCAAAGTAGGCCTGTGCATTTGCTGAGCCCAGCTCCGCCGCCATCAGGAGCACATCGGCATAACGGATCACGATAAAATCCTGGTCCTGCGAAATCTGGAAGTCGTTACTCCCTCCTGTATCCGAGGTCCCGTCAGGAAGCGCCACAGGCGTATATTTTTTATTGGTATAACCCGTGTACTCCCGCTGGTCTTTGATATCAAAGCTGCCCGCAATCCCTTCTCTTTCCAGGTCAATCACCGATGCGGTTCTGCGCTTGTCAGTAGCCTCAAATGAGTTCACCAGCCGCGGGTTCACCGTACAGGCACCCCAGCCCTTTCCGTACGGAGCATAGTTGGTATTCCGCATGCCCATCATCACCAGCCAGCGGTTTCCGTCCAGCATACCGTCATAGTTCTGGGTATTATTGAATTTCTGGGCAAACACCGTTTCTTTGTTGCCCATGCCGGCGTACCCCGACTTATCCAGCGTATTATCGGCCGCATTGGGTACATAGCTGGCGGCGGGCCACAGGGCTTTGTACTCTTCTACCAGCCCGTATTCCCCGCTGCTGATCACGTCTTCCAGCCCCTGGAGCACTTCTGCTTTACTTACACCCAGGTCATCTTTGGCATAATAACCGGTATAGAACAGGTATACCCGGGCCAGCAGAGCTTTTGCAGCAAACGGTGTTACGCGGCCGTCATTGGTAGCCGCATCGGCTTTGGGATATGCCGTGGCGGCAATATTCGCTGCGGCAAATTTCAGATCTTCGGCTATCTGCTTATACACCTGCAGGGGGTCAGCCTGAGGTACATTATCGGTAGTAGGTTCCGTAAGTAAAGGAATTTTCTCAAAGAGCCTTACCAGGTCGAAATACATCAGGGCCCTGAGAAAGCGGGCTTCCCCTTCAATCCGGTTCCGTGTAGCTGCATCGCTTCCGAAATCAATGCCGTCCAGCTTATTGATGAGGGTATTGCAGCGGAAGATACCCGCATAGTAGTCTGCCCAGGTACCGTTAAATATATTATTATCCGAAGGGCTCTGTGCTATATCAAAGCGGTCCAGCGCCTGGTAGGCCCGGCCGTCTGTATTGCCCGTGGCACCGAAGGTATTGTCAGACAATACTTCGGAAGTAACGTAAAACGACATGTTTCCGTTAGAGGAGGTGCGTTGAAAGCCGTCATAACAGCCAATCAGCGCCATCTCGGCATCGGCCACGGTTTTGTAAAAATTATTGTCGAGCACACTGGTCATGGGGTTCACGTCCAGGAAGCTTTCTGAACAGCCCGCCAGCCCGGTAAGCATGCCCAGGGTGAGGAGGTAGGTTTTTATCTTCTTCATCTTCATCAGAATTTAACATTGAGTCCTACAAGATAGATTTTAGGGCGCGGGTAATACCCCAGGTCTATTCCGGATACCCATCCGCTGGTACCGTAGCCGATCTCCGGATCCATGCCGTCATAGCGGGTAAAGGTGAACACATTCTGGGCCTGAACGTACAGCCGCAGCTGGCTGAGGTATTCCCATTTGATCAGCTTAGACAGGTCATAGCCCAGGGTCACGTTGCTGATTCTCAGGAAATCTCCTTTTTGCAGGTACAGGTCTGAAAACTGCCAGTTCACATTGGTTTCAGTAACCCGCGGAATACGGTCAGAGGTACCTTCGCCTGTCCACCGCTGCAGGATAGCCGTAGTATAATTGGCCTGCTTGTTGGCGTGGTTCCGGTACGACTGCACAATCTTGTTCCCGGCCACTCCGTTAGCCACTACCGAGAAATCAAAATTCTTATAGTCCAGCCCCACATTGAATCCGAAAACAAATTTCGGCATGCCTACCCCCAGGTTAACCTTGTCGGAAGCATCGATCTTGCCGTCGCCGTTGACATCTGCATAGCGTACATCACCGGGTTTTACTTCGGGCTGAAGAATTCCTTTGCCGGCGCTTTTCCAGGCTTCTATCTCTGTCGTATTCTGGAAAATCCCGTCTGTTTTATAGCCCCAGAAGTAACCTATAGGCAGGCCGTTCTGCGCGCGGTAGAACTCGTCAGAGTTATCAAACAGCTGACCGGTAGGTCCGTGAATAATCCCGTCTTCGGTAGGAATATTCCCTACCTCGTTTTTATTATAGGCACCGTTAGCACCCACCCGGTAGGCCAGATCACCCACTTTGTCTTTCCAGAGAAGAGAGAGCTCCAGCCCGGTGTTCTTCACATCGCCGCCGTTAATATACGGTGCCCCTGCTCCGGCCGTGGCCAGTATCGGTGCCTGCACCAGCCAGTCTTTGGTGGTTTTCACATAATAGTCAGCGTATACTTCGAGGCGGCTGTTCAGGAAGTGGGCATCCACACCCAGGTTGGTTTGCTCGGAAGTTTCCCAGCGTACATCCGGGTTGGAAAGCCGGCTGGGGTAAGCTCCGGGCACATTGGTTTTCGAAGTTCCGAAAACATAGAAGGCGGCCGGGTCACTGCTGCTGAAGCCGGTAGAGGTATTGATGGGTGAAGCAAACTGGAAATCATCAATGCTCTGGTTACCCACCTGCCCCCAGCTGAGTCTCAGCTTCAGAAAATCAAGGCCGCTGATGCGGTTACCGGCCAGGAAATCTTCATTGGTCAGCACCCATCCGGCCGAAAATGAGGGAAAATACCCCCAACGGTTGCCCCGGGCAAATTTCGAGGACCCATCCGCTCTCAGCGTGGCATTGAACATGTATTTTTCCTGGTAATTGTATCCTACCCTGCCAAAATAAGACGCCCGCCGGTAAAGATTTTCAGGACCACCGCCTATACCCCGGGTTTCCACCACGTTGCCGTCGGCATCCAGGTGGGCCTTGCCCGTGGTATTGTCGAGATACGCATATGCAAAATCATCAAACTGCGATAGCAGGTTCCAGTTGGAAGCCGAAAGGTAGGTTCCCTGGTAGCGCTGCGACTCCATCCCTACCATTGCATCAAAATTATGGCCTGTACCTACCCTGAAATCGTACGAGGCCGTATTGGTCCAGGTAAGGGTATGGCCTTTGCTCATGCTCTGGCCGGTGGTAGTATGGTTCTCATTAAAGCTGTAAACCGAAAACCGGTACAGCGGCTGGAAGCTCCGGTATTCACCGGCATAATAATTGATCCCGAAAACCGACTTAATCCGTAAGTTCCTGATGGGTTGCAACTCCCCGTACAGGTCGGCCATGAGCCGCTGGCTGTCGTTCCGGTTATTGGAGTTGGTCATCATCTGGCCGTACGGGTTGCCATCACCGTTGTACCAGGGCGAGTCGCTGGTATCGTTATACGGGCTGTTGTATTTATTGTTGTCACTAAATACCGGTGAAAGGGGTGAGGTAATGAAGGCGCCTCTCAGGGTATTGTTATACTGGTTGCCCACGCTGATCCCGTTATTCCGGATATAATTGAAATTGAGATGCTGGCCTACTTTCAATACTTCTTTATAGAGCTTATGCTCGGTATTGACCCGGAAACCGTAGCGCTGGTAATTGGAAATAGCCTTCCCGCCAACCACCCCTTCCTGGTCGATCCGGTTAAAGGAGATCGCATAAGACGACACATCACTTCCTCCTGAAATATTCAGGGAATGGTTCTGGGTAGCTGCATTTTTCACAAACATCTGTGCCAGCCAGTCGGTATCGGCCAGTCCGCTCATTCCGTCAAAATCAATCAGTGCCGCCCCGGAGTTAAGCGCCTGCTCATTCATGATCGTCCTGTACTCCTGTGCGTTCAGCATGGGCGCAAGGCGGATGGGGTTCTGTACCCCTACATACGAATCAAAAGATACCTGGCCCCGGCCTTTACCGCCTGAGCGGGTGGTCACCAGCACCACGCCGTTAGCCGCCTGCGCCCCGTAAATGGCCGCAGAGGCCGCATCTTTCAATACATCAATCGACTGGATATCGGCCGGGTTCAGCACGCTGATATCTCCACCGGGTATCCCGTCAATCACATACAGCGGATCAGAATTACCAATGGTTCCCAGCCCCCGGATATTCACTTTCATCCCTGCCCCCGGCTGGCCGGAAGTGGAGAGAATGGTAACGCCCGCAGCCTGCCCCTGCAGGGCCTGAAGCGGGTTCACCTGGTTCTGCTTCTGTACCAGGTCACCTGCCACATTCAGATTGGCCCCGGTCACCAGCTTCTTTTTCTGCACACCATAGCCTACTACCACTACCTCATCCAGCACCGACTGCTCTGAAAGCATCCGGATCACAATGCCCGTAGTGGCGTTCACCGTATGCTCAGCGGTTTTCAGGCCTACAAAGGTCACTTCCAGCACATCACCGGTTACGGCTTTGATATCAAATTTCCCGGCGGCATCGGTCAGGGCTGCCACACCGCTTGCCCTGACCCTGACGGTAGCACCGGGCACGGGCTCACCGTCATCGTCAAACACTACCGTACCCGATACCGACTGGGCGTGGGCCACCTGGGCCGCTATCGTCAGTAAGAGAATACAGCAAAACTTTTTTAAAGGTTGAGTTATACGCATTTTACATAAAAATTAAAGGTTAAATAATAGACCCTTTTTCAGGTTTTATTTCAGTTTTATCTTCATTTCATTGCCTTTGTAAGTGATGGTTTTAAACCGGGTTTTCTGAGAATCATACCCCAACGTATTTTCAGAAGAAACCCGCACTACCCTGAAGACCCGGTCTTTCAGCATTCCGGGAAAACTACCCTCCTGTTTCCCGAGTGTCAGCTCCCGGGTCTGATCATTATAGGTAATATCCAGTGTGGTATATTGCCCTTTTTCGTAGTTGTTATTGGTTCCTTCATCTTCATACAGCCGGAAGGCGCCGTCTGCCCCCGCATATACCCACAGCCAGATTTCGGCCGGCTTCTTTTCGGCCGTGTATTGCAGTTCAGGGCCCAGCGGAAGAATGCTTCCGGCCCGCACGTACAGCGGAATACGTTCATAAGGAGCATCGGCCTGAATCTCCCGGCCACCGG
>JBEBRR010000031.1:0-45250 GCA_040394735.1 Leadbetterella byssophila | reverse complement strand
GCTCCCAGCACATTCAGCGGCGTTACCGGGAAACCCGGTGTGTCGATCCTTTCTTTTCCTTTCTCGTAGATAGAAACCCCGGCAGATCCCCGCTTCACCAGCAGGATCTCCACGCCCAGCCCCAGGATGTCCTGAATGGCCTGTTCCACGTCGCCGGTAATCTTCGGAGCGGAGATTTGCTGATGCTCGATCTTCACCTGCGAAGAGTCCTGCAGCATGGCCGCCAGTATCTCTTCTTCGGTACCGATGGCAATTCTTACCTTAGGCAGTAAAGCCCGCACGGTAATGCCAAATGAGCGCATATCGGCCCATTGGTCTGCCCGGAAGTCGATATCCAGCAGGGTGGTTACCCCGCTCCGGTAGGCTTTTTCCATGGCATGAAAAACGGCGCTACGGCTCGGCTCCATGTTCAGGGCAGTGCCTGACACCTCAAAAAGCTTTACCTGCTCCATGTCTATCGGATTCACATGGTCAATGGTCAGCTGCGAGTCGGCTGCATTGTTCCGGTAATACACCAGCGGAAAAGTATCCGGCGGCTGAATACCAAGGATCACCGCACTGCTGCGTGCATGCGAAATGGTAGGGATAAAACGGGTATCGATGTCTTCGTTCTTCAGGAAGTTCAGGATAAAATCTCCCACTTTATCGGCCCCCACTGCCGTCAATAGGGCGGTTTTCAGGCCCAGTCGCCGGCAACCGGTAATGATGTTCAGCGGGGACCCCCCCACAAAGGCGTCAAAGCCTTTGATATCCACAAAGTCAGCCCCGATATTCTGAGAGTAGAGGTCAATGGATGACCGGCCCATGGCGATTACGTCGTATTTCATATTTAAAAAGTTCCGAGTTCCGGGTTTTGCTACTGTTTCCCCCTGAGTCAACGTTGTCCGGTCTGTGTGGCCGGGCTTTGAAAGGCAGCCTACCCTTTATTTATGTTAAAGCTTCATTTTACCATTGGAATTCTTTCGTCAAGACCTTTCCAGCTTCCGAAGATCCAGGAATGATCCGGGTCAGGCGTATTGGCCAGCGACTGATCCGATCCCGCCAGAAAATTCAGGTAATAGACATTATAGCCGTGTCCGGCCACTACCGGGTGGTATCCTTTGGGCACCAGCACCACTTCGTTATTGTGCACCACATTTACTACATCCAGGCTCCTGTCGCCGGTATACACCTGCTGAATGGCATACCCCTGCGGTTGATCGATCTTATAAAAATAGGTTTCTTCGAGACAGGCTTCCCGCAGGTTCCCTTCGGCGTCTGTGATACGCTCATCGTGCTTATGCGCCGGGAAGGAGCTCCAGTTGCCGGAAGGCGTATATACCTCCACTGCCACCAGGCGGTCACACGGAAAGCCGGGCTGGATCAGGCTGTTGATCTGGCGGGTGGCATTGTCTCCGCCCCGTATCTCGATCTCCGCTTCTTCGGGCGTTTTGAACACCGGGTCCAGCTGCCGTTCGGTGGCGCACCAGCCATAGGCCAGGTCCAGCACATCGCTCTCCGCCGTCAGCTCAAAGCGGGTATGAGCCGGCAGGTACAGCGTATGCGCGATGCCGGAAAAGACGTCTTTCCGCCCGTTTCGGGTTTCCCAGCTGCCCCGGTCAGATTTTACCGAATAGTTTCCTCCTAAAAGGATGATGCCGTATTCATTGTTTCCGGTATCGGCTGTCCATACTTCTCCTTTTTTCAGGGTCCGGGCGGCAAAGCACAGGTGCTGCCAGCCGGCCGTCTGGGGGGTGATGTATTGGTAGTCGGCGTTGCCGAAATTGGGCTTTACAATAAGTGAGTCTCTCATTTTTTTCTTTCTACTTTTTTTGAAAAAAAGTAGCAAAAAAACATTCACAAAATAATGTCCTCCCTGAAAATTTGATTACGCCTATTTGCTCTCCGTCTTGTCTCTCCGGTGTCAAATTTTCCGGACGGACTATTTTGTGAGATATGGAACATTAAGTATTTATATGCGTCGTTCATCATAAAATTCTTCTGCTTTGCCGGCGGAGCCGAGTTTTTCGAATTTTTCGATGCAGAATTTTTCGAGTTCCTGCATGTAGAGGGCACCGGGAATGATGGGGTCAAAGAGGTCGGGGCTTTGGCTGAAGAACTCGCGGTGCACCCGGGCCCACAGTACGCGCAGGTCGGTAGCTACATTGATCTTACAGATACCGTAGGGTATGGCCCTGCTGATCTCCTCATCGGAAACGCCGCGGCTTCCTTCCTTCATTTTACCGCCGTGCGCATTGATCCGGGTGATCTCCTCCGGGCTCACGGCCGATCCTCCGTGCAAAACGAGGGGAAATCCCGGCATTTTTTGCTGGATTTCCTCCAGGATATCAAACTGGATTCCCTGCTTTCCTGAGAATTTATAGGCCCCGTGGCTGGTACCTACGGCAATGGCCAGGCTGTTGCACCCCGTTTCCTGTACAAAATACGCCACCTCGTCGGGCTGGGTATAACGGGCATGTGAGGCATCGATATCCAGGTCATCTTCCACCCCGCTTAAAACCCCCAGCTCGGCTTCCACCACACAGCCAGCCCGGTGCGCAGCCCTGACCACCTCCCGTGTCCGGCGGATGTTCTCCTGCAACGGATCGTGCGAGGCATCGATCATCACCGAGGTATATCCTCCCTTTTCCAGGGCATTGGCAATATGCGCTTCATTGCCGTGATCCAGGTGCACGGCATACACTACCCGCGGATATAGGGCAGCGGCAGCAGAGATCATGGCCAGCAGCATCCGGGGTTCAGCATAGTTCCGGGCCACTGGGGTAGTCTGTATAATGACCGGCGAAGAAGCCTTTTCCGCTGCACGGAAAACGCCCAGCACCTGCTCCATGTTGAAGACATTGATAGCGGCTACCGCATAACGGCCATAGCATTTCCCGAACATTGTTTCAGGGCTGATCAGCATATTTTTAAGGTTGAAATACACTGCAAACAAGGCATTTTAAGCCTTTTCTGCAATGTTTGTCCGTAATTTCTTATGCAAAGGTTTGCATATTGTTTATTTCACCGGAACCGGGTTTTTCCGTACATATTTCCCGCCGGGAAATTGTATGAAATAGTCCGATCTGAAATGTTTACTTTTCTGGTAATAATCGGTTGTAATGATCTGTGCACCGGATTCACAGGCTGCGTTGAACCGGGAAAAGTCATTCCTGCGCGCTTCAAACGTATCGGCATCGGCACGGGTGCGGATGATATAGCCCTTTTTCACCAGGACGGTGATCCGGTCAAAGCTCCTTTTCGGGTCGTTTATGATCATGATGGCCGCATGCGGATCCCCTTCGGGCGAGTCCACGAAAAAGACCTGTGCAGGGCTTTCGTTCCTGAGGTAAGCTTCCCGCTTCCCTGCTTTTTCATCCAAAATAAAAATGAACCGCCCCCGGGTCTTGTCCAGTTCCGGCCATCCCTGTTTCAGAACGGCTTCCTCCAGAGTAGGGTAATTTCCCTTTACATCAGCCGGTAACAGGAGCTTATCCCGCCCCAGATCTTCCAGGATCTGCTTGTCCAGCATGCGGAAGTCTTCAGCTGTAAATTTATCCGGCACTGTAGGTAAGCCGTTAGCCGCATTATCTTTGGCATTCATCGTAATAAATACCGGGTGATGCCCCGGGTTGGCGGCTGACCAGCCTTTGAGAATGTTCAGGCACTGGCTGAGAGTTTCGCAATGTGAACGAAAATCGAGATCCTGCACATGCAGCACCTTGAAGCCCGGCTTGTTCATTTCTCCCTTTTCATTATACACCGGTAAAGCGTATTTTTCCTTGAACTGTTCGTAAAAGGCCGGGTGCGCATATTTACCGCCCTGCCGGTCTACGGCAATGTCGAGCTCCAGATTGGCCAGGCCCCGTGACAGTTGCGTATCAATGGGCTCATGGCTGTAGTCGAACCGCTCTGCCCAGCCCGGGTTCATCCCTTTCAGGGTATCCATTACGGCTTTATCAATGGCCGTTTTGTAGCTGTTATGCGTTCCGATGACCTGCGTCTCGTTGAGTTTCTGCTGGGCGGAAAGGCCCGCACAGCTTAAAATAGTCAGCAGGAGGCTATTTCTGAATAAACTGAACCGCTGTTTCATTGATCCCGTATTGATGGTTTTTCAAAAGCTTTATTATTTCCGCACCGGCCAGCAGCATAGGTCCGTAGCTGTGGGCTGCAAACGGGTTCACGGGCCGGTAGTAATAGAAGGCCGGGTCAAAGCCCATGCCCGTTCCCACGCAGGTTCCCGTAATTCTTCCTTCCGGAGTGATCTGCGTAGACAGCGCCTCCCAGGCCAGCATCACCATAGGCCCGAAAGCTTCATAATCCAGCCAACCCTCGTTGATGCCCCGGGTAATGGAATAGGTAAAAATGGCGGTAGCCGAAGTTTCCAGGTAAGTATCGCTTTTATCCAGCAGCTGGTGCCAGAAGCCTTTCCCCGACTGTAAAGCGGCCAGTCCCTGAACATGCTTACGGTACAGCTCCATAATTTCCGGCCGGTCTTTATGATCTTCCGGCAAAAGGCTCAGGAGTTCTGTAATGGTCATGATGGCCCAGCCGTTGGCCCGGCCCCAGTGATATTTGGGCTGAACCGCCGATTCTTCCAGCCAGCCGTGAATAAAAATGTTTTTCTGAGGATCAAACATCCTTTTGCTGAACTGCTTCACCTGCCGGGTGGCTTCATCAAAATACTTCTGCTCACCGGTGAGCTTTCCCATATAAGCTATGGCCGGCACACTCATGAACATATCATCCAGCCAGACCGTATTTTTCAGGGGGCGGTTCCGGGCAAAGGTACCGTCAGGCAGGCGGTATTCCTTATGCAGGATAAAGTCAATAAAGTTATCGATCACCGGCCTCAGCTGCGTCTGATTGTCTGCTTTCAGCACTTTGATCATGGCCATGCACAGGGCCCCGGCATCATCCAGGGCATGGGGATACAGCAGGCTGGCTACGGGAGAACTTTTCTGCACCTCCACACCGGTTTTATCCCGGTAATAGCCGGCCAGCTCCGCCAGGAAATCCACCCGTTTTTGGGTATAAGCGGCATATCTCTTATCCCCTGATACGGCACTTACGGCCAGCATACCGGAGTAGGTTACGCCCCATTCATAGCTGAACAGGCGGTAGTCGCCTTTGGCAAAGGCAGCGTTAGTGCCCGGAGAACCGGCATTCAGCGGTTTCCCTGACGTTTTATCCACCAGCTGTACGGGGGTCACGCCATCGAGATAGCTGAAGATCCGGTCAAGATCCGCCTTTACCGACTTCACATCGGCTTTGCCGTAGGCATGCGGGTAGTCAGGCTGCAGCAGATGCAGGGGCGTATTGGAGTCATTGACCTGGGCTCTCAGCGCTCCGGTACAGAAAACGCCCAGCATACCTGCTGCTATCAGGATTTTTTTCATGGGTTCACGGTGATTTTAATATGGGCACTCAACTGCTCCGTAAAGCTTTTCAGGTAGTTCTCAAAATACGCTTCTTCCCGGAAACCCGGATCCCGCAGCTCCCAGCACGCCATGGCATAGTAAGAGACCGGTTTATCTGCCGTAAATTTAGCCAGGTAGGAAGTGGCGATACGCCCGGTATCAGGAGCTTTGATGTACCCGAGATAACCTTCTTTAGGCAGTACGAGGGCAAGCCCCAGCCACCATTCCTTTTCGTAGGTCTGCTTATCGTGCGTACCCAGCACTATCCACCGGTCATTCTCATAGATCGTTTTCAGCGGCTTCTCGGTCCGGGAGTTCACCAGGCCCACCAGCAGGGTTTCGTCGCCATGGGGATTGGCCACGTTCACGGTATTCTTATACCCGTAAAATCCCGGCCAGATCTCCACCGTTTCCTGCAGCTTATACGTCCTGTTTTCATCCAGAGGATGCCAGTTTCTGTAATCAAAGTTAATCACGGATCGCACAGGTCCTTCCGAAAAGATGGTAAAAACAGTGCTGTCTACATTTCCTTTCGGGTCTCCTTCTATGATGCCCAGCCTCCTGAGCCGGTCATCACCGATCAGGAAGGAGATCCCGCCCACTCCCAGTGACGTACCTACCGAAAGAATATCGCGGCCCCAGTCTTCCATCACGTGGTAATTATCTTCCGTCACCCCGGCGGCATTGATGCCCACATTTTCGGGCGACATGTAGCTCACTTTCTTCCCGAAAACGTCTTTGGAGTTCCGGCCGTCAAGGTAATGCCGGAAACCCACCTTATCATTTTCCCAGCTGGGGCCGTCGGTCTGGTAGGGCTGGTAGCCGTTTACACCGGGCAGCTCATGCGGGAAAAACACATCGGTCACCCTGGGCTTCACCACATCGTTCAGGGAATCCCTGACTCCGAACCGCACGCTGGTACGCTTTTCAAATGCGGGGAGATCCTTTGCCCAGAACAGCGTCAGCTTTTTCTTCTCGCCGGGCCGAAAGTCGGCCAGGAAAAAGAGCTGGTCCCACTGCCCGTCGCCGTCGGTATCATCCAGCTGGGCAGCGAGCGTATCTTTTCCGGCATCCGTTATCAAAGGCTGCTGGCCTTCCCGCCAATATTTCCCTACCTGCTCTCGGCACAGCACTACGGGTTTCTCCTTCAGCACAAGATCACTCTCATTCTGAAGCTCCAGCGATATAAAATCCTTATCACTGCAACTGCACAAGGCAGCCAGGATAAGCAGGTATCCTTTTCTTATCATGATAATTTTAAGGTATGCTTAAACGGGGTATATCCTGTCAGGTAAACGTGATGGCCAGGCGTATTGAGGTGACCGTTCAGCACACTGTACTTCTCGCCTTCCAGGCCGCGGGTCCACTCGTGCTTCTTAACGCCGGGTCCAAACGTAATCCTGTCTTTGCCCCGCCTGAATTCACCATATCCTTCCGGCAGAAAATGCGCGCCGCTGCCTCCTTCCTGGATGCCGTTAAGCTCGCCTTCGGCATCAAAACAAAGCTGTATGGTTACGGCTACACCCTCTGCCCCCGTCACTTCAAAATCCATGGTTACCTCACCGTTATTTTCAGAAACCACTACCCGGCTTTCCAGGGTTTTAAAACCGGCCGGACGCTTGTCGAAAGACATTTTGCTCCAGAAGCGGTCATCCACACTGGGTGTCAGCTCGTAATTGCCGTCTTTTTTCCGGTCTCCGGGTTGGAGGGGCTGGTAATAAGGTGCCTGCAGCTTCTTGTAAAGCACATATTTTCCTTTCTCCTGCGTGATTCCTTCACTCCTGAAATACCCCATACTGAAAAACCGCGATGACATCCGCATATATTTCAAAGCTGCAGCACCTTTCCGGTAACCGAAAAAATTAGGACTTACCGAACGGCCGGACGCTATGATCAGGGGAAGGTCATTGCCCCCGAACAGGGTCAGTGAGGTCTCCTCCCTGCGGATCCTCACCAGGCTGCTGGTTTTAAATAACTTTTCAAAATTTACCGGAAGCGACCCGGGCCGGGGAAGCTCCCTGGCCAGCACGGGGTCTGCCATAAAATTATACAGGCTCTGGTCAATCACATTTTTGCTAAAGTCAGGCAGGGTCTCTATAAATGAGGTGATGGCCGAAAACAGGGCGTTCTGCTTTTCAATGGCCAGGAAACGGTAATGCAGGTATTGCACCATGATCTCCCTGCTGGAATACTGATCCTGGCGCCGGGAGTCGAATGTGATCAGCTCGCCGTTGGGCTCTGTATAGTACCAGGCCATGGTCAGGCTTTTGGTAACCGGCTCATACAGGGCCGGACGGTTCAGCAGATGCCCGATGGTGATAAAGGCCCGGTTTTCCACATCCGCATAGTTCATGCTTCTTTCCGGGTAATGCCCGTCTTCATCGATATAAATGCCTTCAGACAGCCATTCATCAATTCTGTCGGTGTATTTTTTATCCGGGTACAGGCGGTTGATCCAGGCAAGGGCAGCACAGATTTCCCAGCGGTGGTTCGGCGTGTGAACGCCTCCCACGGCCAGCGCTCTGCCCACTTTCTCAATCGGAGCTTTGATGGAGGCTTTGACCGCATCAAGTGATTTCTGGCGGCTTTGATTAAGAATATGCACTCCTGAACACAGGGGCTCCATAATAAAGGCGGTGTCCGGCGGCGACTCAATATTGCCGGCGGTCATGGTCCCGTCAGGCGTTAATGCGTTCGAAAAATGGACGGAAATTTCTTTCATAGCGTTCACCAGCCGTTCGTCATGGTGGTACCGCGACTCCGGATGGCAATAGGCTGCCGCAAGCTTGGCAAAGTTATAGCCGTAGCTTCTGCCGCCCTGCCGCGGGCCTTCTGCCCCTTTGGCAAGGAAATCTTCTATGAACCGGTCATTTCCTTCGACCAGCTTCTTCATCAGTTCAGTAACCGGTTCGTTAGCCAGAACCCGGTTACCGAAGGCGGAAAAAAGGAGAACCCCTGCTCCCGCTGATTGTATTATAAATTCTTTTCTGTTCATGCTCAGTTCTATTTTTCAGAAATAAACTCAGGAAATGGTGTCTGAAAAGTAAGGTTTACTTTTCAGACACCCGTTATCAATATCCCGTATTCTGGGATAAAGAACCGCCGGAAGCGTCAATTTCACTGTTCGGAACAGGTCTCAGCAGGTGAAAATCTTTGAGCGCCTTGTTCAAAGCCACATGCGGGTTGTACGTCATAGCTCTTTCGATAAGCTTCCCGGTGCGCTTAAGGTCCATCCAGCGGCTCACCTCACCGGCCAGCTCTTTCGCCCCTTCATTCAGGATCACATCAATGGTTATTTCATCTCCCGTATACATTTTTGTAAGACCGGCCCGCGTTCTCAAAGCATTGATATGCGTAGCCGCTTTGGCTTTATCGCCGGCATTCAGGTAGGCTTCCGCTGCTATCAGCCGGGCCTCACCACCCCGCATGATAACCGCATCACGCTCGCCTTCCGGGTTGATGCCGGGGTTGGTATACGGCACACCGGGATCATCAAATTTCCGGAACATCGGGTACTGGATCTGCGTGGTTCCGTTAGGCGTAAAGTAGCTTCCCGGATTGACCACCGTATATTTTTTGGAGGCGATAACCTGGGCCGACCAGGCCGTTTTAGGGAAATGAATTACGGTATCGCCTATTTTCACACCTCTTTCGGCATCGGCCAGCTCAGCCAGCAGGGTTCTCCGGATGGTAGCGGCCTCGCGTTTGTCACCGTCTTCAAAAAGAGTATAGAAGAACGGCGTAGGGGCCGGCCCCAGTCCCCTGTGGTACAGCGTGGAACGGGTCATGCCGGGGTATACATCATAGGAGAATTTGAACAAAAGGTGCCGGCTGTTTCCTTCTCTCCGGGTAACCGGGTTAGAGCCGTAAAGCACGGAAAACACCACCTCGGAATTCCGCTGCCCGGCCTTGGTAAAAAAGGTAGCGAAGTCGGTTGCCAGCGGGTGCTTTGAAATCACGGCTTCGGCCAGAGCAGCAGCTTCCGTAAAATCAGAAGCTCCTTTGAAGCTCTTGTACCCGCGGGTAAGCAATACTTTGGATTTCAGATGTCTTACGGCATCTTTAGAAACCGTTCCGTACAATGCCGGGCTTTCTTCTACTCCTGCCAGGGCCTCATCCAGGTCTTTCATAATCTGAGTATACACCTGCGCTTCATCTGCCCGGGTAAGGTTAGTTTGCGCCGTACGTACTTCGTTAACGATCAATGGAACCGCCCCGAACTGCTCTACCAGGTTAAAATATCCGTAGGCCCGGAAAAATTTAGCTTCACCCAACCCCTTTGCTTTGACAGCCTCTGTCAGGCCGGTAATCTCCGCGGAACGGTCAATGGCCGCATTGGCCGCTGCAATAAGCCCGTAGTTATTGTTCCAGGATGAAAGCACCGAACCGTTAAACGGCCGCAGGTTTACGTAGTCGTTCAGCTCATCAATACCTGCCACAATACCACCGCGCGTATAAATATCGGTACCCAGCTGGTCTACATCGTAGGTAGACGTGGCCCAACGGGCCCGGTAGTATATTTCAGCTACCAGCTGATCAAACGAGGCCGGATCCTGAAAAATCTCATTACCGGTCAGCGACTGCCTGTTTTCCTCCTCCAGGAAATCCTTGCAGGAGGTCAGGGCAAAGACTGTAAAAAATATAGCTAACAGATTCTTTTTCATTTCTTTTCAATTTTTAAAATTTAATGTTTACCCCTCCCATCCACGTTCTGGTCATGTGCGCTGAGGCATACGAGTTTCTGACCGCAGTCTCCGGATCAAATCCGACATAATCCGTAAATACAAACGGGTTTTGGCCGGTCAGGTAAAGCCTTGCGCTCTTCACCCGGATCCTATCGAGGAACTTCTGGTTCAGGCTGTATCCGAGAGTGATATAACCTACCTTTACGTAAGAGACATCAGGATACTGAAGCGCAGCGGCGTACGGACCGTTGTTGCTGGGCTGATACCAGTCGTTAGACGGGTTATCGGGCGTCCAGTAATTGGTCTTCAGACTGTTAAATCTTCCCGGAGTGGCATCGAAACCTCCCGTATGCGAAATATGGAAGTAACTGTTGCTTCTGGCCCCCTGCGAAGTGTACACAAAAAATGAAAAGTCGAAATTCTTATAATCCAGCGTATTGGTAACCCCCCCGGTCCATTTGGGCAGGGCACTGCCGATCACGGTTCGGTCATCAGCATTGATCACCCCGTTACCGTCAATATCCTTCACTTTTACCTGTCCCGGCAGCTGGCCTACCTTTTTGGCTTCATCCAGCTCGTCCAGCTGCCAGATCCCGTCAAACTCCCAGGTATAAATTGATCCGATAGGGTAACCTACCTTATGGATGTATGATCCGCCCTGCACACCGAACAGAATCTCTTCCACACCGCCGTAAAGCTGGGTGATCTTATTCCTGTTGGTGGCAAAGTTCAGGGAAGTGGTCCACCGGAAGTCGCCTTTATTGATATTTTTAGACGTAATAGCAAACTCTACCCCTTTGTTGGTTGCCTCCCCCACGTTATCAAATACCCCCGAATAGCCTGTGGCGGTTGGAACGGGGCGGAAGAAGATGATGTCGGAGTTCAGACGGCTGTAAATGTCCAGTGTACCGGTGATCCTGTTTTTCAGCAAACCGAAGTCCAGTCCGAGGTTCCATTCCTTGGTTCTCTCCCAGGTCAGATCCTGGTTGGCCAGGCCGCTTACAAATGCCGTCTGGATCACCTGATCGCCGATGTTGGTAAAGTTGCTGCCGATCAATGACAGGGACGCAAGCGGTGAAAGTCCGCCTCCGGTTCCGTTATTACCGGTCTGCCCGTAGCTTAAGCGTACTTTCAGGTCGCTGAAAGTATTCTGATTTTGCATGAAATCCTCCTCTACTATTCTCCAGGCAACGGCAGCTGAGGGGAAGAATGCCCACTTATTATCGGCCGCGAGGATAGACGAACCGTCATAACGGCCGGTCAGGGTCAGCAGGTATTTGCCTTTATGCCCGTAATTCAGACGGCCCGTATAAGACTCCAGGGTTTGCTTCGAGAACCCGCTGGTAGCCGACTGCAGCACCGACCCTGCTCCCAGGTTGTAGAACAGGTACTGATCAGTAGAAAAGTTTCTTCTTTCCGCATAGTAATTTTCATAGCGGTCATAGAACTGCGAATACACAAACGTGGCGTTCAGGTTGTTATCTGTGCTAATCTTCCAGTCGTAATTGATGATATTATCCCAGGTATACGACATCCGGTTCCGGTTACTTACCACCGCCCGGGTATTCTGCTGGTTACCGCTGGTTGCCTTGCTGTAACGGCCCCGGTATTCTCCCAGGCGCGTAAATTCCACGTTCGGTGAGAAATTCGAGGTAAATTTCAGGTTGGCCAGCGGCGTGATCTCCAGCGAAAGGTTACCAAGATAGTTCAGAACGCGGGTCTGGTTCACCCAGTTATCCGCCTCGAAGAGTGGGTTAGTGATGAACGATTCTCCCTGGAGCGGGAAAAACAATGGGTTTCCGTTCTCATCGTACGGGCTGCCGGTAGGACGCAAACGGTAGGCGCTTCTCAGACCTTCCTTGCTGCCTTCGTCTCGTGTAGAAAGTGCAATGTAATTGGTATAACCCAGGGTTACGTTGGGCAGGATCCGGCTATTGATATTGGCCCGCATGGTATAGCGTTCAAATGCCTCTCCTTCAAAGGTACCTTCATCTTTGGTATAGGCCATTCCCAGGCCGAAGGTAGTGTTTTCAGTTCCTCCGCTTAAGCCGACCGTATGATTGGTCTGGAAGCCCGCCTGGTTAACCAGCTTAATCCAGTCGGTATACTTATTGGCGCTGATATTGGCCAGCTCATTGGGCCGCATATACTTGCTCAGGTCCACATCGTCCCTGTCGAAATCCATATTTCCTCCGGCCCATTGCAAGCCCACCACCGCATCTTTGAAATAATCCACAAACTCCGCTCCCTGGAGCATATCCGGCAGGTTGTATGCCTGTTTCGAACCGAAATAATTGTCATACGAAACCGAAAGCCGGCCTTTGGCGCCTCCTTTGGTCTTAATGATCACTACCCCGTTCGTACCCCTTGAACCGTAGATCGCCGTGGCGGAAGCATCTTTCAGAATATCCATCTGATCAATGTCCGACGGGTTCAGGAAGGAAATATCGTTCACAAAAATCCCGTCAACAATATATAAAGGGTTCTGTCCCGCACTGTAACCGGCATTTTCTATTGCCTCGCCGGAGTTAATGGTATTGGAACCCCGTATCCGCACGTTAAACGCTCCTCCCGGCTTATTGTCGGTCATCTGCAGGTTTACCCCTGCTACCTGTCCCTGCATGGCCTGGAAAGCATTGGTTTTGTTGGTCCGCTGAATGCTTTCGGCATTCATGCTGGAAACAGAACCCGTCAGGTCGCTTTTCCTGGCCTGGCCATAGCCGATGATCACCACTTCCTCCAGGCTGGTGGATGATTCGGTCAGGGAAACGTTTACTTCGGTTCTGTCACCAGCAACGACTTCCTGCGTTTCAAAACCCACAAAAGTGAAAACCAGGGTAGGGTTAGTGCCCTGCACCCGGAGAGTATACCTGCCGTTAACATCGGAAAAAGTAGAATTTCCGGTACCCTTTTCATTGATGGTCACCCCTGCCAGCGTTTCGTTCCCGGAAGAAACTTTTCCGCTGATGGTTCTCTGCCCGAAAGAATGAATTGAGATGGTCAGGAAGGCGACAAAAAGTACTGCAATCTTTACTTCTGCCCTAAGATACTGAACCGTTTTTCCTATACGAAAAAGCCGCTCTGTCGAAATTTTTCTCATACATTTTTTTACTTTTAGGTTGTTTTTGTTTTTGAAGGCGTGTATCTCCGTAAAATGGCCGGGTTCCTTTATTTTATTTTGTCACCATGACACAATTCGCGATATAATACCGTATATTTAGAGAGTAAACCGCTTTCTCTTTTGTGAAAGCAAAGCAATCGGAAATAATTTTAGGAAACGAAGAATTGCATTTTTAATTCTATGCAAAGGTTTGCACTGCTGACATGATTTGGATTTTACAAATTTTTGTTTTAATAATGCAATTTTTTACGTTTTCAACGGTTTTTGAGAAACTAAACCGTTTTTACCGGGCGGCCCTGTAAAGGCACCCAATAAAGGTTTTCATGGACAAACCCGCCACCATAATTGATATAGCAAAGGCCCTGAATATTTCGCCTTCTACCGTATCAAGAGCCCTTAATGATCATCCTTCCATCAGTGCGCAGACCAAGAAGGAGGTTCATGAACTTGCGGAGAAGCTGAACTATCAGCCCAACCTAACCGCCAGGAATCTCCTGAAGAAGCGGTCGGGAGTCATTGGTGTGATCATTCCGGAAATCACCAGCTATTTCTTTTCCATGGTCATTACCGGCATACAGGATATCGTCTCATCTGTGGGCTACAAGGTGATTATTTCACAGACCAATGAATCATTTGAAGAAGAAAAGAAACTGACGCATGAAATGGCACTGATGCGGGTAGAAGGCCTGCTGGTATCGCCCAGCTTTAATACCACAGGGTTTGAGCACCTGGAAGAGGCACGAAAGTCGGGCATACCGGTAGTACTTTTTGACCGGGACTGTCCCGGTTTTGAATCCAGCAAGGTATTTGTGGATGTTTATGACGGCGCTTACCAGGCAGTGAAATACCTCATTGATTCCGGTTGTCAGAAAATTGCCCACATTGCCGGCCCGGTGAGCATACCTACTTTCCAGGAGCGGTTCAATGCCTATTGTAATGCCTTATCTGACCAGGGGAGAGCGGCTGACCCGGCGCTGATTGTCTACAGCCCGGGCTTTTCTGCCGAAGACGGGGTGAGTGCCGTTCATAAGCTGCTGGAGCAAACCTCGGGAATAGACGCCATTTTCTGTGTGAATGATGCGGTGGCCATCGGTGCCATGCACGTTTTGCGCGAAAAAGGTTACCACATCCCGCAGGATATCTCCATTATCGGTTACGATGACGAGCCTTATTCCTGTTATTTCAGCCCGGCCCTCACCACCATCTGGCAGCCGGTGTACGATATGGGTCTGCTCTCTTCGAGGATCCTGCTGGAATCGATCAACAAAAAGGCTCCTTTCAGGCATGAGGTGCTTAAGCCCGAGCTGGTCATCCGCGAATCATCGAAAGGGGCTTAGTGCTGCGTCAGAATTTTATATAAATTGCAGAGCATCGTTAAAAACTGTAAAGATTGTCAAGCCTTATTATTCCGACATGAAATATATCCTTACCCTCCTTGTAATCATCTGCCTTCATTCTGCCGGCTCTGCGCAGCAAAAGTCTCCCCTGAAGCTCTGGTATGACCGGCCGGCCGAACATTTTGAGGAAGCACTGGTTTTAGGAAACGGGAAGACCGGCGCTACGGTCTTCGGCGGTACCGCTTCTGACAAGATCCTTCTGAACGATATCACCCTCTGGTCAGGAGAGCCGGTGAACCCTGATATGAATCCCGATGCCCATACCTTCATGCCGCTGGTCAGGGAAGCACTGAAAAGGGAAGACTACAAAGCGGCCGATTCGCTGATCAAAAATATGCAGGGGAAATTTTCCGAGTCTTTTTCCCCGCTGGGAACCCTCTTCATTGATTTCCCGGGAAACCAGGCGGTAAAAAAATATTATCGTGAACTCAGCCTGGATAACGCAGTCACTACCATTACACACCAGACAGAAGACAATACCATCACCCGTGAATATTTTGTTTCGTATCCCGATAAGATGCTGGTTATCCGTATCCGCGCCGAAAAACCTGTCAGCTTTACGATCCGGCAAAACAGCCTTCTCCGGCATACCGTTCAGCAGAAAAACGGCGTTCTGAACCTCTCCGGACGGACTCCCTTCCGGGCATTGCCGGTGTATTATAACCGGCCGGACCTGGAGGCCATTGCCTATGACGACCAGCGGGGGACCGCTTTCTCCAGCCAGGTCAGGGTCATTGCCGGAAACGGAAATGTGATAAGCTCGGATTCTTCCATAGGCGCCCGCCAAACGAAAGAAGCCCTCATCCTGGTATCGGTTGCTACCAGCTTTAACGGTTTTGATAAGGACCCGGCTAAAAACGGGCTTGATGAACAGGCCCTGGCAGCCGGATACCTGGACCGGGCTGCTCAAAAGACCTTCACGCAATTAAAGGCTGCGCACCTGAAAGACTACCGGCACTATTTTAACCGGGTGAAGCTCGACCTGCACCCCCACCCTTTAACTGACATACCAACTGACGAACGCCTGAAGAAATACATGGCGGGAGGTGCGGACCGTTACCTTGAAACTTTATATTTCCAGTTCGGCCGTTACCTGCTCATTTCCTCCTCCCGCACTCCGGGCGTACCCGCCAACCTGCAGGGGCTCTGGAACCCGCATGTGCGTCCGCCCTGGAGCAGCAATTACACTACCAATATTAACCTGGAAGAGAATTACTGGCTGGCTGAGAATACCAACCTGGCTGAAATGCACCGGCCTTTGCTGACCTTTACCGGAAACATTGCCCGGACCGGCGCTTACACAGCCCGCAATTTCTATGGAGCCCGCGGCTGGTCAATGGCGCACAATTCAGACATCTGGGCTATGACCAACCCGGTAGGCGATTTCGGAAAGGGAGACCCTGTGTGGGCCAACTGGGCCATGGGCGGTGCCTGGGTAGCCACCCACCTATGGGAGCATTATATTTTCAGCAAAGACACGGCCTGGCTGAAAGAATACGCCTACCCCCTCATGAAAGGCGCGGCCGAGTTCTGCCTTGATATGCTGGTAGAAGGCCCCGACGGGCACCTTATCACCTCTCCTTCCACATCACCGGAGAACAAATTCATTACTCCCGGCGGCTACCACGGGGCCACCCTGTACGGAGCTTCTGCGGATATCGGTATGATCAAGGAACTGTTCTCACATGTAGCAGCTGCGGCAGGTATTCTGAAAGCCGACCAGGAGTTTGCCGGCGACCTGAAAGCTGCGCTTGCCCGTCTGCGTCCTTACCAGGTCGGGAAAAAGGGGAACCTCCAGGAATGGTTTTACGACTGGGAAGACGTGGAGCCCCGCCACCGCCATCAGACCCACCTGTTCGGCTTATACCCCGGCAGCCATATCAACGTAAAAGAAACCCCTGAACTGGCACAGGCGGCCCGGACCACGCTGGAAATCAAAGGTGACGAGACCACCGGCTGGTCAAAAGGCTGGCGGATCAACCTCTGGGCAAGGCTGCTGGACGGCAACCGGGCCTACAAAATGTACCGGGAATTACTGAAATATGTGGAACCTGATGCTATCCGTCCGAAAAACCAGAACCATGGCGGCACTTATCCCAATCTTATGGATGCACATCCGCCCTTCCAGATCGACGGCAACTTCGGCGGGGCAGCGGCTGTAGCGGAAATGCTGCTACAGTCTTCGCCTTCAGAAATCAACCTTCTGCCTGCCCTGCCGGATGCCTGGCCGGCCGGCACGGTAAATGGTCTCCGGGCAAGAGGCGGCTTTGAACTGGATTTGGTCTGGAAAAACGGGAAATTGGAGAAAGTAACCGTTTACGGCAAGCCCGGGGGAACTACCCGGCTGATTTATAGGGACAAAGCAAGAGAGATTCAGCTCGGTGCAGGAGAAAACCAGACCATTATGTTCTAGAGTCATTTCTAAAGAGTGATAAAATGCCTCATTTCTTGAGCTTTTCCTTAATGTCTTTAATATGCAGCAGCAGCTCCCTGTCCTGGTTCTGCAGGTCATTGATGGTCTGGATGGCATGAATAACCGTGCTGTGATCGCGGCCGCCAAAATGGTAACCGATGGTCTTCAGCGACAGCTCGGTAAATTCTTTGGTCAGGTACATGGCGATCTGCCGGGGAAGCACTACTTCGCGCAGACGGGTCTTTCCTTTAATATCAGAAACCTTAATATTGAAATGGGCTGTAACCACATCAATGATCTTATCAATGGAGATAGCTTTCTGGCTTTCTTCCACCAGGCTCTTGATGCGGTATTTTGCAAGTTCGATATCAATTTTGCGCTGAAGCAGAGCCGAATCCACGATCAGCGAGTTCACCACCCCTTCCAGCTCCCGTACATTGGAATCCACGCAGTTGGCCAGGTATTCCACCACCTCGATATCCATCTCTGCTTTTTCCATGGCCAGCTTATTCTGGATAATGGCCATTCGTGTTTCCAGATCGGGGGTCTGAATATCGGTAGTGAGCCCCCATTTAAATCGTGACAGCAGCCGGTCTTCCATCCCCGACAGCTCACGCGGCGGCCGGTCAGAGGTCATCACAATCTGCTTACCCGACTGGTGGAGATGGTTAAAAATATGAAAAAAGGTTTCCTGGGTTTTTTCTTTTCCGGCCAGGAACTGGATATCATCAATGATCAGCACGTCTACCATCATGTAGAAGTTCATAAAATCCTGGAGGCTGTTATCCCGGATAGCATTGATAAACTGGCTGGTAAACTTTTCAGACGACACGTACAGCACCAGCTTGTTATTTCCGGACTGGGCCTCAATGTAATTCCCGATCGCCTGTACGAGGTGGGTTTTCCCCAAACCTACCTCTCCGTAGATCATCAGGGGGTTAAAGGCGGTAACGCTGGGTTTCTGGGCCACGGCCACACTGGCTGCCCGGGCCAGGCGGTTACAGGAACCTTCCACGTAATTCTCAAACCGGTAGTTCTTATTCAGCTGGGAGTCAAATGCCACCTCCCGGGATACCTTGATTTCAAAAGGGTTCCGCGGAATATTCCGCGGCTCATCCTGAACTGCCTCCGGTTTTCGCCGGGTCTGCTGCGCTTTTTGTCCGCCGCTGTCTATAATAATGGTATATTCCAGCTGCCCGTCTTTGCCAATGGCATAATCCAGGGCTTTTCTCAGGATCTTAACGTAATTATTTTCCAGCCATTCATAAAAAAACTGGCTCGGCACCTGAATAATTAACCGCTTATTAATGAGTTTATAGGGGATAATTGGCTCAAACCACGTCTTAAAGCTTTGCTCGGTCACGTTCTCACGGATCACCATGAGACAGTCGTTCCATACCTGAGCTACGTCATTTTTAACTGCAGTTTCCAATAGTAAAGAGTTATTAGTGTTGTATAAAATCCATTTTGGGGTTACAAATCTAATTAAAGAAATGAAACCGGGCGTGATAAATGCCAAAAAGAAATTTGAGCACTCAATTTATAAAAAAAATCGGATGCCGCAAATTAAATTCACCCGGGTTCGGTTTTATCTTTACAACGTATTTCTTAGTGCACTGAGTCAAAAAATATCTGCGTGAGATCATTAACCCGCTTTATTCCGGCCCTGGTTCTGTTTGTTGTACTTTTTTTAGTTAAGCAATCTTCCTGGCAACACCTGCTTCACCCCCAGATCTGGTATATCTTCCTTTTTTTTGCCGTTGTTCATTTTTTAGTAGTGAGGATAGCCGACATGGGTTTCGAGCGGGATAATTTTATTAATTTTTACCTTGCATCTACGGTTATCCGCATGATTATGATCCTGATTTTCTTAGGAGCCTTCCTCTGGTTATTCCCTGAAAACCGCAAGCTTTTTCTTCTGACCTCGGTTGTATTTTATTTATTTTTTACAATTTTTGAAATTTCAATTTTGCTTCGTAAATTGCGGCGTTTTTAAGAGAGCCCACTGGCAAAACTTTGATTATTAAACACTTCAATATGTTTAGGCACTTTTCCTGTTTGTTATTTTCGGTACTGTTTTTAGTTAGCTCTGTTTCCCTCGCATCTTCCTCAGGAGAAGGCCATGAGGCGGAAGAAGACTTTGATATTGCCGGAATGATCATGCACCACATCGGCGATGAGCACGGCTACGAGATCACCCACGGCCTGAAGATTCCTCTTCCTGTTATTCTTTATTCCGGGGAAGACGGCCTGCAGGTATTTTCTTCCAGCAGACTGGACGACGGAAAAGTATATAACGGCTATAAAAACGATCACGGACATATTGTAAAATTAAATGAAGACGGAACGGTAAATGAAGCTGTTCACCCGTTTGATTTCTCCATTACCAAAAACGTGGCCACCATGATCCTCAGCTCAGCTATCCTTCTGCTGGTGTTCTCTGCAGTAGCTAAAGGATATAACGCCAACAAAGGCAGGGCACCCAAAGGCATCCAGTCTCTGCTGGAACCGGTTATCCTTTTCCTGAGAGATGATGTGGTAAAGCCGGCTATCGGCCCCCGTTATGAAAAATATTTCCCGTACCTGCTGACCCTGTTCTTCTTTATCCTGATCAATAACATACTGGGCCTTTTCCCGGCCGGCCCTAATCTCAGCGGTAACATTGCCTTTACCATGGTACTGGCGGTGATCACTTTCCTGATTGTTAATATCTCGGCCAACAAATATTACTGGAAGCACGTATTTATGCCTGACACGCCGGTTTGGATGTACATCATCATGATCCCGGTAGAGCTGGTTGGCGTTCTGATGAAGCCCATGTCGCTGATGATCCGTCTTTTTGCCAACATTACTGCAGGGCACATCATTATGCTGAGCTTATACGGTCTGATATTTATTTTCAAAAGCCATTTAATAGGCGGGGCCGTAAGCGGGTTTGCCTTATTCATGAGCTTGATTGAATTATTGGTAGCTTTTGTCCAGGCTTTGATCTTTACCCTGCTGACCTCCATGTATATCGGATCAGCGGTAGAAGAACATCATTAAGATATTCCTCTTTAAAACCCTATAAAGAGGTTATTTAAGAACAATTCTTTCGAAGGGGGAAAGAAAAAACAAATAAAATTATGTCTTTATTAAGCATTATTTTACAAGCAGTAGCTGAGTCTGGTTCAGGACTTATCGCTTTAGGTGCCGGTTTAGGTGCCGGTCTGGCCGCTATCGGCGCCGGTCTGGGTATCGGTAAAATCGGTGGTAGCGCCATGGAAGGTGTGGCCCGTCAGCCTGAGGCATCCGGAAAGATCCAGACCATGATGATCATCATCGCTGCCCTTATTGAGGCTGTGGCTCTTTTTGCTGCTGTAATCTGTCTTTTGATTTCTTTCAACATCTGAGAAATCAGCAAGGCTTTTCCCAACATTATTCGCATTAGGCGTTAATGTTGGGAATTCTTTAAGAATCTGAAAAATAAAACATAAACCTAAAGATGGTATTTTTAAACAGTGCATTGTTGTCGCCTAATCCGGGTCTGGTACTTTGGATGATCATCGTTTTCAGTTGTCTGGTATTCTTACTCCGGAAATTTGCCTGGAAACCTATCATTAACGGCCTGAAGGAAAGAGAGGGAGAGATTGAAGGGGCTTTGAGAATGGCGGAAGAAACCCGGGCTGAAATGGCCAAGCTGAAATCGGATAACGACCGGCTGATTGCAGAAGCCAGGAGAGAAAGGGACGAAATCATCAAAGAAGCCAAAGATGCCTCCAACCGTCTGATTGCAGAAGCCAAAGAAGATGCGCAGACACAAAGCGCCAGAATACTGGAAGATGCCCGGGCGTCTATCGCTCATGAAAGAGAGGTGATGCTGACCCAGGTGAAAAAAGATGTAGCAGGCCTTTCCCTCGAAATAGCTGAAAAGGTGCTTCGCAAAGAATTATCGGATAAGGCTGCCCAGCAATCTTATGTAAATACATTGGTAGCTGACGCAAAACTCAATTAATACATTATGAATCTTTCGCTTATAGGAAACCGGTATGCCAAAGCCCTGATCGCCCTTGCCAATGAGCAGGGTAAGCTGGAAGAGGTATATAATGATATGAAATTCTTCGAAGCCGTCTGCTCGGAGAATGATGAGTTCCGTAAGATTATGGCTAACCCCATAGTAAGACATGAAAAAAAATTCGGAATTCTGAAAAAAATTTTCGAAAATCGTGTAACGAACGTGACTTTCTCAATTTTCAACGTCTTAACCAGAAAGAATCGCGAACAACTGCTTTACCCGATTGCTCAGGAGTTTCACAAACTGTACGATGAACAAAAGGGAATTCAGAAAGTTCAGATTTCAACGCCGGTTGCTTTAACGGATGCTCAGAAGGCGCAATTCAGCCGGATCGTATCCGAGTCAATGAATAAAACTGTGGAACTCACAGAAAAAATTGACGAGAGCCTGATCGGTGGCTATGTTTTAAAGGTAGGCGATACACAGATCGATACCTCCGTAAAACATAAGCTCAATGAGTTGAAAGCGGCGATGGCTTAAAAGTTGTATTAGTTTTCATGGCTATAAAGTTGAGAAAGGCCTTCGACATTTTCGAAGGTTTTTTCTTTTTATAAGTCTATCTGGTAAATATGCCCCCGCTTGCCACGAATTAGCGCAAGTCTTACCATTTGACATGCTATATAAATATATGCCACGAATGCACAAATATACCATCTGTGCATTCGTGGCAATTTATACGTCAGAACTATTCCATCTGATAAGTATAGCCCTCTTCTCAGGAAAACTGTCGCTGTATTTCCTGCAGGCGTTCAATGATCGAGTTAAGCTTATCCTGTTCCTTCCGGATCTGCCGGGGCCGGATCACCCACCAGTTAAAGCCTATCCAGAGGAAAATAACGGCATAGGTCAGCAAAGCCCATTTCATTTCCATCCTTATCACGTATTCGTACATATAAAGGGCAATTCCGCACGAGAGCAGGAAAAAATAAAGATTCATCATCTGGCGGTGCAGGAAAGCCTCCCTCTTCTTAACAGCCAGCAGGTTCTCCATAAACCGGCGGCTGTCGGAATAATCGTCCAGCGAGCGGTACAGTGGGATCATCCGGTTATAAACAGCCAGAAACGCCGCCATTGCCAGGATGGCCAGGGCTATTCCGGCCCAGGTGGTTGGCCTTTCGGGCTTCACCCAGAAGCCGATAGCCGCAATAAATACCGAGGTCACTACCAGGCAGATATTGGTCAGGAGCAGTCTTCTTAATCGTTTTGCTTTGTAACTCTTTATTTTGCTATACAAAGCCTGCAGGTCAGGTCCCGGCACTGACTGGGCCCTCCAGATCATATTAAAATCCATATTCTTTAAATCTTTGCGTTAAACGTTCTTTAATCCGGTGAATCCGCACCCGCACATTTCCTTCCGAAAGTCCGAGTATCTGCGCAATTTCACCCTGCTTTACTTCCTCCAGCTCCAGCGAGATAATGATCCTGTCGGTTTCGGGCAATTCAGCTATAAACCGGTACAGCATCTCCACTTCGGCCGTCCGGTCAGGAGTGCTTTCTTCCGGGAACTGCAGGGTAAGCGCTGCTTTCTGCATTTTTTTATTTTTTTCCAGTTGCCGGAGGCAATGATTGGATGCGATCCTGAAGATCCAGGTACCCATATTGGCCTCCTCCCGGAATCCCTCCAGATTTTCCCACACCAGGATAAAGGTTTCCTGGGCCAGGTCTCTTGCCTGTGCATCTTCGTTCACATAGCCCATACACAGACGGTAAATTTTCTCCCACCAGGCCGAATACAGGCCTTCAAAATCTTTTATTTCAGCCATGTAACCAATGCATTAATAAATTTCTCCTGCTGATCCATGTATACCCCGTGAGAACAGTCATCCAGGTACAGGAACCGCCCGGGCTCACCCGTCAGCTCACGGATCACCGCGATCTGGGCTTCATCAAACAACCCGTCATCCTTACCGTATATTCCATATAGCTTCGGGCCGTGAAGGTTCCTGAGATCATTTACCACATTAATAGTAGTATATTTTTCCTTATTCACGAAGCCCATAGTAGGGGTATACATATTCCTGTAATTGGTTTTAGCCATATTTTCCATATAGGCCTTTGCCACGGGGTGCTGTGTAAACTCCTCCATCAGCTGCCTGGCCCGGGGGCTGGTGTTTTTTGCGGTATAGATACCGTTCTGCATAGCCAGCATAAATGAGCCGGAGCTGTAATAAACAGAAGCCGTATCCTGTTTTCTTACAAAGTCGATCTGCATTAAAGTAGCCGAATCGCCTTTTGCTTCCGCCTTTTCCTGAACTGTCCTCAATATGGTTCTGAAGCTTTGCTGCAATGAAACAGGAGCACCGGCCATGACCAGATGGGATACTTTTTCCGGGTGCTGTGCGGCGAACCGGGCACCCACCACTCCCCCGAAACTATGCCCCAGCAGCACTGCCGATGACAGACCGTAGTCGCGGTAAATTTCCACCAGGTCGTTAAAGGTTTGCTCAAAAGTGAACTCGGCTTTGTCGTCATCTGACCGCCCTTCTCCCCTCCGGTCATACACAATCACAAAGAACCCCTTTCCCGCCAGCTTCTCTGCGGTGCTGAGCTCAAAATCAATAGCGCTGCCGCCCGGGCCGCCATGTAAGAATATCACAGGCGTACTTCCCGCCTGGCCAAACGTTTTCCGGTACATGTTCTGCGCCCGGCTTATACCCGCACATAATACAAAGGTAACAAGGATTAACAGCTTTCTCATTTTTGCAATTTTTCTCATTTGGAGACGAAGGAGCCTGAAATGTTACAGGAGATGACAAAAAATATTTTTCCGTTTGGGTTATACCGGTAAAATAATTAATCAAATGATTAAAACATTTGGATAAGATGAGTTTAAATATATATCTTTGTTCACGAAAAAATCCAAAATGGCAAAAACCAGAGAAACAAAGCACATAGACACTTCCACCGAAGAAAAAATCAAGGAGGCCGCCCGTATGGTATTCCACAAAAAGGGATATGCCGCCACACGTACAAGGGATATAGCCGAGAAAGCCGGTATTAATCTTGCCCTGCTCAATTACTATTTCCGCAGTAAAGCAAAGCTGTTTGACATTATTATTATGGAAACTCTCTCGGCGTTTGTGCAAAACATGGCTATGGTGCTGAATGACCCGGCCACTTCCCTGGAAAAAAAAGTGGAACTGATTGCTTCAAACTATATTGACTTTATCATTAAAGAACCTGAAGTGCCCACTTTCATCATCAGTGAAATCCGGAATAATCCCGGTGGCCTGCTTGAAAAGCTCCCGGTCAGGGAACTGGTGCAGAATTCCATGTTTGTTAAGCAGCACCGCGAAGCAGTTAAAGCGGGAGAGATTACCGAACCCAATCCGCTCCAGTTCCTGATGAATTTAATAGGTCTTATCATCTTCCCGTTTGTAGCAAAGCCTTTATTAAAAGCGGTTGGCGGGATAAAAGATACCCAGTTTAACGGGATTATGCAGGAGCGGAAAAGGCTTATTCCCCTATGGATAAAAGCAATGATGAAATCCGGCTGATTTTTTTACCCAAAAACTAATCAAATGATTAAATCGGTATTTCAAAAAAGTAAAAACAAAATAATTCTTATGGCTGCTAAAAACTTCAGATATCTGCTTACCGTTTCACTGGTATGGGGTATTATAGGTACGGGAAGGGCACAGGAAAAGCCACTGACACTGGAAGAATGTTATCAGCTGGCCAGGGACCATTATCCGGCTCTCCAAAAAACGGATATAATAGCCCTCACCAGTGAATATAACCTGCAGAATGCCGGTAAAAGGTACCTGCCTCAGCTGAACTTCTCGGGCCAGGCTACCTACCAGTCGCAAACCATCAGCTTTTCTGATGCACTGGGCGCCCTGCCCGCCGGAATAGCGCTCCCTTCCGTCAGCAAAGACCAGTATAAGCTACAGGCCGAGATCAGCCAGCTTTTGTATGACGGCGGAAGCACCCAAAATCAGAAAGAGCTGATCCGCGCCAACAGAGACCTGCAGAAACAGAACCTGGAAGCCAGCCTGTACACCATAAACAGCCGGATCAATCTTCTTTTCTTTTCCGCGCTGCTCATGGAGGCCCAGCTAAAACAAAATGAGCTGAATAAAGCCAATCTTCAGACCCAGATACAGAAAACCGAGGCCGCGCTTGAAAACGGGGTGGCGTTCCGCAGCAACCTGGATGAGCTGAGGGCAGAAATCATAAACATTGAGATGGCCGGCACAGAATACAGGGCCGGCCGGCTTGCCTGCCTGAAAATGCTTTCCCTCTTTACCGGCAAAGAATTAACAGAGGCCGCAGTCCTGGCCATTCCGGGAACAGAGGTGATATTCTCCGGCTTAAACAGGCCGGAGCTAAAAGCATTTGACCTGCAAAAATCGGTTTATGATGTACAGCGAAAAGATTTAAAACCAGCTTATCTTCCACAGTTGAGTGCATTTTTCCAGGGAGCTTACGGCAGGCCCACACTGAATATTATTGAGAATGCATTCGGTCCCTGGTTTGTGACCGGTATACGGTTAAACTGGTCATTGGGCAGTCTTTATACTTTATCAAACCGGAAAAACACCCTGCTCCTTCACCAACGGGCCGTAGAAGCCGACAGGGAAACCTTTTTGCTCAACACACGGCTTGATATCACCCAACAGGATGAAAACATAAAAAAATATACGGAACTGATCCGGCAGGACGATGAAGCGATTGCCTTGCGCGCATCGGTAGCCAGATCTGCCGAAGCCCAGCTGAATAACGGTGTCATTACCACGCACGAGTATATACAGAAAGTAAATGCAGAGCACCTGGCCCGGCAAAACAAAATACTTCACGGGATACAGCTGCTACAGGCAAGATACAACAAAAAATTCCTGATGAACTGACAATTAAATGAACAGAATAATGAAAAAAATTATAGTACTTATTTCCGGCGCATTGCTCTTAAACGCCTGCAGCGCCGAAAATGATTATGACGCTTCAGGAAATTTTGAAGCAGATGAAGTGATTGTGGCGGCACAGCAAAACGGAGTATTGCTTTCCTACCTTGTAAAAGAAGGGAGCCGGCTCACCTCCGGTGAGGTGGTCGGGCAGATTGACGTCCGGGGGGTTGAACTTCAGAAGCAACAGGCAGAAGCCAGTATTGCTGCATTAAGTGAAAAAACCATCGCCCCGAATGATCAGACAGAATTGGTACGCCGCCAGCTTGAAGTGCAGAAATCGCAATTGGAACAGCTATTGAGGGAAAAAAAACGTACTGAAAACCTGGTAGAAGCCGATGCCGCCACCCGTAAGCAATTAGACGACATCAATGCCTCCATTGACCAGCTGAAAAAGCAGATTGCCGTTACAGACCAGCAAATACAGCTCAATACCTACAACACCCGTACCCAGAACCGGAGTATACTAAGCGAGAAAGTGCCGCTGGAAAAGGCTGTAGCCCAGCTTCAGGAACAAATCAGCAAAGGACAGGTCATCAATCCTGTCAGCGGAACCGTGCTGGTCAATTATGCTTTGCGGGGTGAAATGCAGATAGTTGGGAAACCTCTTTACAAAATTGCAGATACAGATACCCTTAACCTGAGAGCGTATATTACAGGCAGCCAGTTATCCCGGATAAAAACAGGACAGCAGGTAAAAGTAAGAATTGATGACGGCAAAGACGGTTACAGGGAATATCCCGGAACGATCATCTGGATTTCAGACAAATCTGAATTTTCGCCGAAAACCATTCAGACCAAAGACGAAAGGGCTAACCTGGTTTATGCCATCAAGGTAAATGTAAAAAACGACGGTTATCTCAAAATAGGAATGTACGGAGAAGTAATTTTTAATTGATTATGATCTCAGTAAGCGTAAAAGACCTGGTTAAAACCTATGGCGATGTCAGGGCGGTAAACGGGGTCTCCTTTGAAGTGCAAAAGGGAGAATTATTTGGGCTGATCGGCCCGGACGGGGCCGGGAAAACCTCGATATTCCGGATTCTCACCACCCTCCTGCTGGCCGATAGCGGATCGGCCAGCGTAGAAGGGCTCGATGTGGTCAGGGATTATTCGGAAATCCGTAACAGCATCGGGTATATGCCCGGTCGTTTCTCCCTGTATCAGGATTTAACGGTGGAAGAGAACCTGCGCTTCTTTGCCACAGTATTCAGCACCACCATAGATGAGAATTACAGGCTTATTAAAGACATCTATGAACAGATCAGGCCTTTTAATAAGCGCCGGGCAGGAAAGCTTTCCGGGGGTATGAAACAGAAACTGGCTTTGTGCTGCGCCTTAATCCATAAGCCGGTGGTTTTATTTCTGGACGAGCCCACTACGGGCGTTGATGTGGTTTCAAGAAAAGAATTCTGGGAGATGCTGGGAAAGCTGAAAAAGCAGGGCATTACCATTATGGTGTCTACTCCCTATATGGATGAAGCCACTCTTTGCGACCGCATCGCACTGATTCAGAACGGTCATATCCTGTCTGTTGACACGCCTGGTAATATTGTACGGAGCTTCCCCAAACCTTTGTTTGCGGCCCGGGCAGATAATATCTATCAGCTTCTGCAGAATATACGGCCGGATGCCGAAGTAGAAAGTTGCTATCCCTTTGGCGAATACCTGCATCTTACATTAAAAGCCGGTGATGCAGACGTCCTGAAAGTGATGCAGATTGCCGGCAGGGGTAAGCCTGAAGGACTGGAAGTAAAGCCGGTTACCCCTACCATTGAAGACTGTTTTATTAAATTAATGGAAAAAGCATGAAGCCATCACTGCCCGATCGTCAGCTGTCAATTGTATGCCAAAATCTGACCAAGCAATTTGGCGATTTTAAAGCAGTTGACGGGATTTCCTTTGATGTGGAACAAGGCGAAATATTTGGTTTTCTGGGAGCCAACGGAGCGGGAAAAACCACGGCCATGCGTATTCTCTGCGGGCTATCCTACCCCACATCGGGACAGGCTACGGTAGCCGGGTTTGACGTGTACCGCCAGCAGGAAAAAATCAAGAAGAACATTGGTTACATGAGCCAGAAATTCTCTCTCTATGATAACCTCACCCTCCTGGAGAACATTGAGTTTTATGGCGGAGTATACGGCGTTTCAAGTCCGGAAATCAAAAGCCGTAGCCGCGAGCTGATCACCGCGCTGGGCCTGGAGAAAGAGGCTAAAAAACTGGTAGGCGGACTCCCCCTGGGCTGGAAACAGAAGCTCGCTTTTTCCGTTGCCATTTTCCACCGCCCTAAAATTGTATTTTTAGATGAGCCCACAGGTGGGGTCGACCCCGTTACCCGGCGGCAGTTTTGGGATATGATTTACGAAGCTGCAGCCGGCGGGATCACGGTATTTGTAACCACGCATTATATGGACGAGGCCGAATATTGCGACCGGATCAGTGTAATGGTAGATGGCCGTGTGGAAGCGCTGGATACACCGGCCTGCCTGAAGCACCGCTTTCACGCAGACACCATGGATGAGGTCTTCTATCAGCTCGCAAGAGGCGCCAAAAGAACGGAAAGTTGAACTATCCTGAAACACTTAAATCAAACATTGGAAGATGAAAAAGCGCTCTCATTTTTTAACTCTCACTTTCCAGCTTTCCGCCTTTATACGCAAAGAGTTTTATCATGTATTCAGAGACAGGCGTACCCTGCTTATTCTCTTTGGAATGCCCGTAGCGCAAATTGTCCTTTTTGGCTTTGCCCTGAGCAGTGAGGTAAAAAATATCGGGATCGCTGTTCTTGATAATGCCCGCGACGTGCAATCGGAACAGGTCATTTCCAGGATAGGCACCAGCTCTTATTTCAAGGTAAAGCGGCCGGCCCTCGATTACAGGGAAATTGAAGAACGCTTCCGGCAGGGCGAGATAAAATGTGCCCTCATATTCCCATACGGGTTTGGTGCAGATCTTTATAAAACGGGTGGAGCGCAGATACAGCTGATTACAGACGCATCTGATCCCAACACAGCCATTACATTAACCAACTACCTGAACGCCCTGATCAATAATTACCAGCAGGAACTGAACCCCAACACACGGCCGGCATACCGGATCATTCCGGAAGTAAGACAGCTGTATAACGAGGAGCAAAACGGCTCGCTCAATTTCATTCCCGGGGTTATCGCATTGATATTTATGATAGTAAGCACAGCTCTTACATCGGTGGCGGTGGTACGGGAAAAAGAACTCGGCACCATGGAAATCCTACTCGTATCGCCGTTCAAACCCATTATGGTGTTGATTGCCAAAGCGGTTCCCTACCTGGTGCTATCCCTTGTTGACTTCATCCTGATCCTGGTACTTGCCGTATTCCTTCTGAATGTGGAGATCAAAGGCAGCCTTGTCCTGATTTTTGCGGAAAGCATTCTGTTTATCATCACCTGTCTTTCATTGGGTCTGCTTATTTCCAATGTCACAGCTTCGCAGCAAACGGCTATGCTGATAGCAATGATGGGCATGATGCTGCCTACATTATTATTAACGGGCTTTATGTTTCCGCTGGAGAATATGCCTGAAATATTTCAGTGGATCTCTCATATCCTCCCGTCCAGATATTATTATGCCATTATTAAGGGGGTAATGCTCAAAGGCCTGGGTTTTAGTTATGTGTGGAAAGAGACGCTGATCCTGGCGGGAATGGCCATCATTCTGCTGACCCTCGCACTGAAAAACTTTAAAATCAGGTTATCGTGAAAACATTAGGCTTTATACTACAGAAAGAGTTCCGGCAGATATTAAGAGACCGGACCATCCTTGCAATGATGCTGGTGGCTCCTACCATGCAATTGATCATCTTACCGCTGGCCGCCAATTTTGAAGTAAAAAATGTACATGTTGCATACGTTGATCACGATCATAGCAGTTATTCTCAAAAATTAAAGAATAAGATCGCATCCTCCGGTTATTTCCGGATGACGGGAAATCCCGGTTCCTATAAAGAAGGCCTGGAGATGATTGAATATGGCACTGCCGACCTCGTTCTGGAGATCCCTGCCGGTTTTGAGAAAAACCTCGTACGGGAGGGAAGCCAGAAAGTCAATCTCTCGGTGGACGCCATTAACGGAACCAGGGCGGGCCTGGGCGGCGCTTACCTGGTTTCTGTGCTGGCAGATTTCAACAGTGATCTCGACATCAGCATAAAACTCCCCAACGGCTCTGCCGTGGAAACTCCGGCTAAAATTTCAATTGCCGGTATCAACTGGTATAATCCCCGGGCAGAATATAAATACTATATGGTTCCCGGCATATTGGTGTTGCTGCTGACCATGATCGGCGGCTTTATCACTGCGCTGAACATTGTAAAGGAAAAGGAGATCGGCACCATAGAGCAGATCAACGTAACCCCAATACAAAAATGGCAGTTTATCCTTGGAAAGCTCATACCGTTCTGGATGGTAGGCATGATTGTATTTACCATAGGACTAGCCGTAATGTATGTGGTTTACGGCATTTTCCCGAAAGGCAGCCTGTTGGTCCTCTACCTGTTTGCCGCCGTTTACCTGGTAGCTTTACTGGGTTTGGGGCTACTGATTTCCACATTTGCCGATACCCAGCTGCAAGCCATGTTCATTGCTTTTTTCTTTATGATGATATTTATGCTGATGAGCGGTTTCTTTACCAGCACTGACAGCATGCCGGACTGGGCAAAGGCTATGTCAGATTTAACCCCGGTAACCCATTTCATTAAAGTTGTCCGCCTGATTGTCTTAAAAGGCAGCGGCCTGGCCGACATAAAAAATGAACTGGGCTACCTGGCGCTGTTTGCCGTGGCTTTAAATGGTTTTGCCATCTGGAACTACCGGAAAACATCGTAAAAAGACAAATCCGGCCTTACTCAGGGCGTTTTAAACAAACGGTCTGTTTCATCACGTCGCTCACTCACCTTGTAAAACTCTTCCAGCAAATCTGTGGATGAAGGTTTTTTAGGATAGGAATTATTGACCAGGAAATTTCTCAGAGCCAGGTTTACCCTATCCTCCCCTATTAATTCGCTTAATTTCACCATCGCTACGGCTCCTTTTGAATAAGAAATATGCGTATTTTCAGGGGTCACCTTATAAAGGGGCTGGTTTTCCGATAATCCCTTTTCACTATCGTAAATCTGTTGATGCACCTTCAGTCTTTCCCGCATTTTCTTCCCGCCATGCATTTTCCGGTAGAGCATCATTTCAGTGTACATGGCCAGGGTTTCGGTTAGCATGGGAGCACCTTCCCGCTCATCGGGATCGATCTGGCTGGTTCCCCACCACATATGGGAGAGCTCGTGCCCGGCCAGCTCATTGATCACATCCTGCTTTTCATCGGCATGAATATTGGCATGAAAAATCCTATCTTCCGGCATAAAGACAGCACCGGGATAAGCCGTGGCGGCAAAACCCCGCGTGAAAGAAGAAACCTCGGCAAAGGTGACACTTTTAAAGGGGTACGGCCCGAAATTCTGACTGCAGTAGTCTAAGGTAAGCCGGGCGTTTTCGATAAGGTGGCTGACATTTTCACTGTGCTTTTCATGGTAAAACACATGAATAGCCGTGCCTTTATGAACGAGCTTCTTCTGCCGGTACCGGGCGGAAGACACCGCAAACCGGAAAGGGATGCCGGCTGCTTCGTACCGGAAATAACTTCTTTCCCCCCGCCTGAACTGCTCCGTTAGCTCTCCCGTTCCTATCGCCGTCTGGCCTTTCTCTGTAGAAATCAGCATGTTCAGACGGATAAAATCTTTTTTGAAAACCGCCGGGGCATCCGCGCTTTTTAAACCGGAACGCTCTCCCAGCCCTGCTTTTTCCCGTTTCACGGCATCCTCCATTTCCCGGTACTCCTGGTAGCCGAATACCGGGTAGTAGCGGCTGATCCTCATAAAAGAACCGTTCTCTATAATGGCATTAAAAGATTCATGGCCATTGACAGCAAACCACCCGTAAGAAATTTCAAAGTCCAGTGTGGCGGTCTCCCCTGGAAGTAAAGGCTGCTTCAGGTCTATATCACTGATCTTCCTGTCTATTTTTTTAGCTTCGGAGGCCGTTTTCCACCAGGCCTCTTCTATTTTCAGATCGGGGTGGAAATGAATAAGCACTTTGCCAATGGGTTCACCGGTCTGGTTTTTCAGGGTGTATTTTCCCCGGATCCGGTAAGCATTAGCCGAGGGATATAATTCGATCCGGGTTTCCACATCGGTAATATCGGGTTGTGGCAGATCTTTATATTTCCGGAATTCTTTTTCGTAAGCTATGGCCCCCGCCATTTCCCTTCCGGGTTCTTTCGGCACATATCCTTTCATAAAGAGCTTTCCGCAGCAGATGCCCGAGAGCAATAAAAGTACCAGGACAGCCTCCTCCCTGAAATTCCGTTTCTGTCCTTTAAACCGTTGATGAATCATCCACAGCGCAAAAATCAGGCTCAGGCCAAAAACCAGTCTTTCCGCAAAGGCCCCGGAGTAAATACCATAACCGTTAAAATCGCTGTAGCTTCCCGTATAATCCGAAAAAATCCGGAATAACGGGTAGGAAAGAACCTTCTTAGAGGCCGTACCTGTAAAGGTAAAAACTGCCAGGACTGATACACCCAGCGCCAGAAACCGGTTCCGGAAACTGTCATTCAATATCAGCACAAAGGCTGTAAAAAGGATCAGCGGTAAGGTATTGAAAAGAATTACGCCTGCATAAGCCTTCCAGTCTACCCGGAAATAATCATATACAGTCTGGAAAAGCAGCCCTTCCGCTATCAGTAGTCCGGTAAAGAAGAACAATAGGGCCATAGCGGAAAGCAGATGCCCCGCCAGCTTGCTTTTTGAAAAAAACGTGGTCTTTTCCACCGGTAAAAACCCCGATAAATTACTTCTCCAATAAAGATCATTGATAAAATACGTAATCATTAACAGGCCTAACAGGTGAAAATTCTCGGATATAGTGGTAGCCATCAGCCCGGAACCGGCATATTTCTGCGGCAGCCGGATCCCCTTTTCAATTTCAGCATACATTTCCATGCCCGCAAAAAACAAAAGCAGGATAGAAACCGCCGGAACCGCTATGCTTTTAAAAAGGTAAATGAGGTCTATGCGGGCAAACGACATGACAGATTTCAACGCGCTTCCATCTCCGAAATTCACCTTCATACGGATATATTCCTTCCGGAAAATTTCCGGTAAGTCGGTCACCGGCTCACTTTTCTTCTTATGCTTTTTACCCGAAACCGATGAATAAGAGAACAAACGGTGAGCCAGTACCAGGAACAGCAGTGACAGAAGTGCATAAAAGCTCCTGTTAAGTAATACCATCCCGGAAAACGAAACCACCTGTTCATTCCTCTGCAGAACCGTATACCCGCGTGATTCAAAAAAATAGGAGGATAAGCCAAAAGGGTCTATGATCGCCGATAGCTGTTGCGCTTCCGGTGACTGGGGCATACTACCCGCCATAAACGGTGAATTGGAAAAGATCATTACCACCATATAGAAAATATACAGCAGCAGCCCTCCTGTTACCACCAGCAATTTCTTATGCGTGGTCACCCACAGGAAAAACAGGAAACTACAGACCAGCAGGCAATTCAGAAACCCGAAAATCACCAGCGGATACAGGTAATGCCACAGCCGGAAGCCGTGCTGTATCTCCTCTCCGGTTCTTAGATTCTGCCCGATGGCAAAGCCCGTTATCAGCAGCACAAAGCTTAAAAACGTTTGCAGCAGATAGGCCGAGAACCTTCCGTTCAGGTAAACGTTTTTAGCCAGGGGAAGTGCAAAAAGGATACGGTCAAATTTAGAATCCGTGTCTTTGAAAAGGAGCCGGAGGGCATAGATAATGGCCAGGAAGATAACGGAAAGGCTTAACAGGCCCGTAAGGAAGCCAATGGTGTAGGGCGAGTTAAGGTATATGCCCTCCCCTACCGTGAAATTAAACTTGTTGCCGCAAAAAATACCGGAGAAGATCAAGATCAGGGCCGCCAGGCAGGTCAGCCAATGCCGGACACTGCGCCGGGCTTCAAATAAAAACAGGGCATTCATAGGGAGCTGTTCTGGTTAAGGGTATGAAAATAAACATGCTCCAGTAAGGGGTCTACCGTGCTGAAGCCTTCCGGCCTCTCCTCTGAAAACACGGTAATGTACAGCTCTCTTTCCAGCAGTTGCTGGCTGATCACCCGGTAACCGGAAAGGTAATCGTCCAGCTGCTCCCTCGCTATGGCTTTTGTCCATATCCTGTTTTCCAGCTCCTTTATCAGTGCTCCCGGCTTTCCTTTTCTCAGGATCTGCCCCCGGCTCATAATGGCCATCTCCGAGCAGAGATTTCTTACATCCTCTACCAGGTGGGTGGAAAGAATCACGATCACCTCCCTGCTGATATCACTTAAAAGCGAATTGAAGCGGTTACGCTCTTCCGGGTCCAGACCGGCGGTGGGTTCATCCACAATAATCATTTTAGGGTCGCCTAAGAGGGCCTGAGCCACTCCGAAACGCTGTTTCATCCCGCCTGAAAAGGTATGTACCTCCCTGTTTTTAAATTCTCCCAGGTTAACCTTCTCCAGTAAATTCAATATCTGCGTTTTGCGGTGGCGGCCGATCCCCTTTAAAACCGCAATGTGATCCATCAGGTCATAAGCCGATACTTTCGGATATACCCCGAAATCCTGGGGCAGAAAGCCCAGGTGCTTCCTGACGGGGTCCGGATCACGGGTCACCTCCCGGCCGTTAAACAGGATATTCCCGGAAGTGGGCTTCTGCAAACCCGCAATCACTTTCATCAGGGAGGATTTTCCCGCTCCGTTCGGCCCCAGTAACCCGAACATCCCGTTTCCGACCTCCAGTGTAAGGTCTTTAATAGCCCGGAAGCCGTCTTTATAGGTCAGGCTAAGGCGATTGATCAATAAGTTATTCATTTGAGTTAAGATAATAGAATGACAGGCAATGTTTCCATTGCTTTTATTAAAGTATTATTTTACAGTAAGTTACACTTCTTTGTATTCCAGGATATCACCGGGTTGGCATTCCAGGATCTTGCAGATCGCTTCCAGGGTATCGAAACGGATACCTTTGGCTTTGCCCGTTTTGAGGATGGAAAGGTTCACCGGCGTAATGTCCAGCTTTTCCGCCAGTTCCTTACTTTGCATTTTACGCCGGGCCAGCATTACATCTAAATTTACGATTATCGGCATCTTATATAAACAGGTCTTGTTCGTTTTGTAAATTAACTCCCTGTGCGAAGATATTGGACAGAAACAGGCAGAATATTCCCAGCATGAAATGGGTAAAAACCAGGCCCCATATCATTGCTTCCACTTCTACAAAGAAGCTTGCCAAAATCGCCAGCGGCAAAGGGAAAAAGATGTTATAGATATAAAATACTTTGAGCTGCCCTATGTTTGCCCGGGTAAACAGCTTAGGCTGAAAAAACGCCCTGAATACCCCGGCAGAAAGCCAGAAGAAGATACCGTAGCCTGCCAGGATCAACAGAAAGGAAAAGGCAATATACCCGAAGTCGTTATCCACATTCAGGAAGGGCCGTTCGGTAAAGGGATAGTTAATATGCAAATAACGATTCCCATCATACGGCGTAACGGCATAGCCGGTGACCAGGCAGAAAACGGAATACATCAGCGTAAGCAGGTAACCTGCCGATAAAACGAGGCAGATGCTATAAAGGATTTTTGAGATAATTTTAGTCTGAGCCATTTCTGATAATTAATTAACCGATGCAAATCTATAATTAATTATCGTAAAACAATAATTACTTTAATTAAAATTTTAACAAACTGCCAAATGCAGGCATTCATCCGGTACTTCTCAGTCAGCCTCCGGCTACACCTTACGTTTGAGTTGAGCGCACCCACTTGGGTTCTTACCCGTATCCCGTTAAATAGGTGTTGGGTATATTTTTCACCGGATAACTTATATTATACCGTTTTTTCAGCAGAAGCAAAACCGTTTCATTGATTACCTTTTCATTCCGGTGCATTTGCGGCAGGAAGCCCATCATGGCATAGCTGACAGGGTTTACGGAAGGAATCAGCGTTTCCCAGTCGTACCCTCTCCCCCAAACTATACCCCGGACCGTAATGTCCAGGTCAGCCGATTTTGAAAGCAGGAAATCAAGCATGGATCGAGAATGGTTACCGTTTTGGTTGACGGTATGAAAAACAGGAGTTTGTCCGCCCAAACCGTAATCGTCCGTTCCGGCTTTAGCATTGATATCGGCATTATATTTTATTAAAAGCTCAGCACAGGCCACGTGATTAAATTCCGCGCAGATGTGCAATAAGGTTACCTCGTCTAAAGGGGTATAAGCAGATCTGAAGGTATACCTTTTTGCAACAATTCCTGGGTTCTCCCTGAGCAGTTTCGCTAGCATAAAGCTATCATCCAATAAAACGGAAAGCAGGGCGCGGTCTTCCAGCTGTAAACCGTAATCCACAAATAGTTTTACGCAATCCCTGAACCTCGGTGAGCGCGTATATTCACTTATCAGCTCTTCCAGCAAAGATCTTCCCTCATATTGCTGATTAGGGTCAACGCCGTTCTCAAAGCAGGCCCGTATGCCTTCAACGGAATGTAATTCTATTTGTGTTATGATGTCTTCAAGTGCCTCCATGGCTTACAAATTTTATGTTCCATTTTATTAAGCCCCTGTATTTCCGGGGTACCGGTTGATCACGACCGCGGCGCGTAATAGATAATGCAGACGCCCAGCAACGCAATCAAAGCCCCGATGACATCGTACTTATCCGGCGAAAACTTGTCGAATTTCATAGCCCAGAGAATAGACATAACTATAAAAATGCCGCCGTACGTAGCATAAACTCTCGCAAAATTTGAAGTCTGCCAGGTGGCCACCACACCATAAAGCGCAAGTATCAAGCCACCTGCCAGGCCGTACCACCAGGGCTTGTCTTCTTTCAGCCAGAGCCATACCAGGTAACCTCCGCCGATTTCGCATAGGCCTGCCAGTATGAAAACAGGTATTGATTTGATCATTATCATCTTAAGTTCAGCCAGTGGCTGCATATTCATCAGCAAAATAGCAAAAATGTTCTTAATGAAGCATTACTTTGCAGTGAATGAAAAATCAGGTTGCTCTATTCTGGTTCAGGCGTGATTTACGCCTCGAAGATAACGCGGGCCTCCGTCAGGCCCTGCAATCCGGCTTCCCGGTGTTACCGGTGTTTATTTTCGACGAAACCCTTTTAACCCGGCTGGCTTCTAAAAAAGACCGGCGGGTAGACTATATTCATCAGGCCTTGACCTCCATTAATACCACGTTAAAAAAGCATCATTCGAGCTTGGTCACCCGCTATGGTCAGCCCCTGGAGATTTTCAAAACACTATCGGATGATTTTGATATCCGGGCTGTTTTCTGTAACCGCGATTACGAACCGCAGGCCATCCGGCGAGATACGGAACTTGACTATTTTTTTAAGGAGAAGAACATTCCTTTCAAAACATACAAAGACCAGGTCATTTTTGACAGATCCGATATTCTCAAAAATGACGGAACGCCCTACACCGTTTACACCCCTTATGCAAAAAAATGGAAAGAGGTCTTAAGCAGTGAGGATTATGCATGCTACACGGCGGATCTCCTCCACTTTTTTCGCCGGGATCCCTCTGAACTCCTTTCGCTGAAAGACATCGGGTTTGAAAAAACGGATATTGAATTTAAAGCGCCGGAGCTACACCCAGAAATCATTGATGAATACCACAAATACAGGGATTACCCGGCTATGCAGCGCACCACCCGGCTGGGTATTGCCTTGCGTTTTGGCACCATCAGTATCCGCAAATGTGTAAAATTTGCATTAGCGCATAATCCCGTCTGGCTGTCAGAATTGATATGGCGCGAATTTTTCATGCAGATCCTCTACCATTTCCCCCGGGTGGTCGGGCAGTCTTTTAAGCCAGAATACGACTTTATCGAATGGCGGAATGATGAAGCCGAATTCCGGAAATGGTGCGAAGGAAAAACCGGTTACCCGATCGTAGATGCCGGAATGCGGCAGCTCAATGCCACCGGTTATATGCACAATAGGGTACGGATGATTGTAGCGAGTTTTTTATGCAAACATTTATTGATCGACTGGCGCTGGGGCGAAGCTTATTTTGCTGAAAAGCTGGATGACTACGATCTGGCGGCCAACAACGGGAACTGGCAGTGGGCAGCGGGTTCTGGCTGCGACGCCGCCCCCTACTTCAGGGTTTTTAACCCCGCTGCCCAGGCCGAAAAGTTTGACCCTGCGCTGGAATACATCCGGCAATGGATACCGGAATGGGGAACAGCTGATTATCCCCCACCCATGGTTGAGCACAGTTTTGCCAGAGAAAGAGCGCTTCAGGTGTATCGTCAAAGAATAGTTTACTCCTCCAGGTAACCGAACTTACCTTTATTAAAGTCGTCAAATGCCTGCAGCAATTCCTGCCGGGTATTCATCACAAAAGGCCCGTGGGCTGCTATAGGTTCATGGATAGGTTCACCGCTCAGAACCAGCACCACAGCATCCTCACTGGCCTGGATAGTAAACCCCTCTCCGTCGTTTGCCATGAGCACAAAGTGGTCTGTTGGAGCTGACGCTGTATCATTCACTATAATGTTCCCTTCAATGACCAGTAGCGCAGTATTAAAATTTCCAGGGAAATTAAAGCGGGCGGTGGCTCCTTTTTTCAGCCGGGCATTCAACAGATGCAAAGGCGTAAACGTGGAAGCGCTCCCTTTAACGCCCTGGTATTCACCCGCTATAATCTCAATTTCACCCTGATCATTTTCAAGCGTATAACGGTTCATGGTAGCATTTTCAATGGATTGATATTTGGGAGCGCTCATCTTGTCTTTGGCCGGTAAGTTCACCCACAACTGAACCATCTGAAACTCACCCCCTTCTTTACTCCATTCCTTTTCGTGGAACTCCTTGTGCAAAACCCCGCTGGCAGCGGTCATCCACTGCACATCTCCTTCCCCGATCACTCCGCCGCCGCCGCTGCTGTCGTGGTGCTCCACTCTTCCTTTATAGGCAATGGTCACCGTTTCAAAACCCCGGTGGGGGTGCACGCCCACGCCTTTGGGTATTTCACTGGGTGCAAAATAATATTTCGAGTTGTAGTCCATCATAATGATGGGGTCCGTGCGCTGCATATCCGGGCCATGAGCGCCGGGGATAAAATTGTGTACCCTGAAGCCATCCCCTACAAAATGCGGTGCGCCCGGGCTTATTACTGATTCTACTGTTCTGGTTGCCATCTTCTTAAAATTTTATACCACAAAGGTATCCTGCCTGAACAACCTGTACATTGACCTGAGATAAGAACTACATCGTATGATTTTTCCGGGCCAGTTCCTTTCTTACCCGGCTCAGGCTTTCAGGAGTGATGCCCAGATACGAGGCTATGAAAATCTGGGGCACCCGAAGCAGCAGATCGGGATACATCCGGATAAAATCCAGGTACCTTTCTTCCGCTGTGGCGCTTTGCAGCTGGGTGATCCTTCTCTGCAGGTGCCGTATGTGGTTATGAAGCAGCCTGTTATTGAACTCCAGGAAGGTCGTATCTGATTTGGAGAGCTCAAGGAACAGGCTTTCGTCTAAAAGAAAGGTGACCGTATCTTCCAGCGCCTGCATGAAATAAGAAGATGGCCTGTCAAAATAAACACTTTCGCGGTCTGACATGAACCAGTTTTCAGGTGCAAACTGGATAATATGCTCTTTGCCCTTCTCATCAATGGAAAACTGCCGCAACAATCCGCTCTCCACGAAAAAAGAGTACCGGCACTTTTCGCCCTGCCTTAACAAAAACTCCCCCTTTTTAAATTCCCGGATACTGCAGTGCGACAGCAACTGATCAATCATCGCTTTATCTGTCCCGATATTGGACGTCAGGTAGTTGGTAAATCTGAAATTGTTCATGTAAGCTTTTTAATATCCTCTTCCAGTTCTTTCAGGCTTTGTTCTCTTTCTATTGTCTTTTGAGTCAGGCGGTACTTTTCAAGCTCTTCACCTGATTTTTTAAGCGCCATTTCGTGGCTGATTTTGCCCCCAGTTCTGCAGCAGTTTGCTGGCTTATCGCCCACAATAATTTATTTTGAACTACTTTAAAAAATTCAAGTGTTTTTTCATCTTTGGGGTCATAATCTATGCTGGTGGTGTATATATCTTTGATTTTACGGTCATCATTCAGGGTAAACCCTTTGATAATGTATTCCCTGAGGCGCTGGGTGGCACATATACGAAACTGTGTGCCTTGCTGTGATTTTACCCGGTAGCCCACGGAGATGATTACGTCTAAATTGTAATGTTTCACTTCCCTTTCCTGTGTTTTCCCCTCTATAGCATCATGTTGAGTGGTTAGTCGGAAATTCCGACATACCACTTCTTCGTTCAGTTCACCTTCTGCAAATACGTTATTGATATGCTCTGTAATGGTACTACGACCTTTGCCAAAAAGTGTTGCCATTTGTGCCTGCCTAAGCCAAACGGTTTCCTCTTCCAAACGAACATCAATTTTGATATTGCCGTCCGGATTCTGATAGATGATAATTTCGCTGTTCATTGTGTTTGTTTTTACGATGTAGATTGAACAATCAGTTTTAAAGGCTGTTGGTTCTACACCCCATTAAAAAAGATAGCTCAGATGCGGGAAATCTATTCATTGTCTTTTCCCATCTCATTACGATCTGCCTGCGCCTTCAACTCCTTAATGACTCTGTCAAAATCACTTTCATATTGCAGCATTTCCCTCCGGCGATACTCTTCAAATTCCTGCATTGCCTTTTCAACAGCCTGATTGTGTGAAATCGTTCCTGTATTTTTAAGCAGGGGACGGTTACTGACAGACAGTATATTATCTAATTTTTCAATCCATTGCTTCATTGTCATTGAATGTTGTTCAATGGCTTGAAGCTCAGCAAAATCAAGATATTGAGAGACTAACAAATTTAATACTTGTAACTCTTTCTCCGACAGGTAATTTTTGGCAATCTTCATATCATCTCTAGTAATATAATTTCCTTTGAAATTGGTCATTCCTACCATCGGCTTATCTGCATCTACCCTATGATAAATGATTTCTGCTGCTGTATGTTGGTGTGCAGCATAATGCATTTTATTTTGTACCGTCGCAAAAAAATGCCGGGTTACATCACTTTGAGGATCGTAGTCTATTGCCGTACTATAAATATCGGTTACCTGTTGATATAAATTACGTTCACTTGAACGGATATCCCGGATTCGCTGTAACAGCTCACGAAAATAGCGATTCCCGTTTCCTTTAAGGCGTTCATCATCAATCGAAAAGCCTTTTTGAATATATTCATGCAGCCGCTGTGTCGCCCATTGTCTGAATCGGGTCGCCACTTGCGATTTTACCCGGTAGCCTATCGCAATAATCATGTCCAGATTATAATGCTCTATCTGCCTTTTTACCGAACGATTACCTTCCTGGCGAACTAACAAGAAATACTTGTGAGTTGCCTCTTTTGACAACTCCTCTTCACCTAGAATGCTATTAATATGAAGGCTTACATTTTGTTGTGTCGTGTCAAACAACGTAGCGATTTGCTGTTGCGAAAGCCAGACATCTTTTCCATCAAACCGAACGTTAACATTGGTTATGCCGTTATCATCCTGGTACAGGAGAAACCAGCTGTTTACAGGCTGCTTTTTATCTTCCGACATGATTGTCAAATTTAGTTTTGCTGTGATTCGTCTATTTCCATACGATGGCTGAGGAAGTCCTACATCTTCTGATTGCGCAACGCAAGATTGTACAAATTACAATTCCCTCCTCAATGTTTCTAAGGCTTCCCGGAATTTCTTCAATTTTCTTATCCGGCTTTCAGTAATTCCGTCAATTCGCGGTGATGATTTCTTCGTAAAAGAGTCATTCGGTTACCGCTGCCTCTGCCTGCCCCAAATCACCAGCACTCCCAGAACAGCCATAAAAACATTAAAACCGATATCTTTGGCTTCACCGCGTGAAATATGAAAAATACCTGCTGCGATCATCAGCGTAACAATTCCGTATGCGGCATAAACGGTTAACCCGGGCCGGATACAGAGCAATGCCGGCAATACAATTCCGATACCGCCCAGCAGATCCGCCACCCCCGTAATCAAAACCAGGCCGGGATGATCTTTAACCCAGGGAAACGGTAATTGCCCGGGTTGAACTATTTTCATGTACCCGGCCCAGATAAATGTCAAGGCTAAAATTACCTGCGCCACCCAGAGAATAACATTCATTGTTTTCGATATTTTTCGTTCGGTTGTCATAACTTATGTTTTTTGATACGGCAAATCTAATTACCTTTACTATCCAAACGATATTACTTTCCTCCTGGATAGCACTATCCAGGAGGAAAGTAACATAAAATTAAGAGAAATGTTAGCTAAAGGCGGGTGCCCCAGAACCATGCTGAGCATTCAGGATGCCCTTGAGGCGGTGGAGGGGAGATGGAAGCTGCTTATCCTGTTTTCGTTGTCTGAAAAGCCGAAACGGTTCAAGCAGATCTCAAAAGAAGTGAATGGAATTACGGATAAGACGCTTTCAAAAGAGCTGAAAAGCCTGGAAGCCAATCAGCTTATCCGCAGAGAGGTGCATCCCACCTTTCCGCCTACCGTTGAATATTCCATAACACCCCATGGCTTGTCACTTGAAAAGGTACTCGACGAACTGCATTTCTGGGGACTGGCACATCGTAAACAGGTTCTGGGGAAGTAATATGCCGTCTATTCAGGTTGCAGCTTTCTGATATAATCTGCAATACCCTTTTCAACCGTATTCTCGCTTTTTTCCAGATGTTCCACTATCCGTTTTCTTTCAGCTTCCGTTTTGTTCTGGCTTAATTTCTTCTGTCCCTGTAAGTCGGTAACTTCCAGTTCAAAGGCAACAATCCCTTTCATCATTCCCGTTTTGAACTTATCAGAAAGGCTACTCCATTGCTGCAGATAATCTTTCTCGTAGAACTGTATCATTTGCTCCAGTAGCCTGATTTTTGCGGCCTCGTCTCCCGTAATTTTTGCTTTCCCATAGGCATGTACCGCCATGTAATTCCAGGTAGGCACACTTTCCCGTTTGTCATAATGTACCGGTGAAATGTAAGCATGCGGCTCTGTAAAAATAACCAGTGAAGTATTCGCTTCAATGTATTTTGCCTGCTCATTGGCCAGGGCAAAATGAGAGCTTAATACCAGCTTACCCGAACGATCATCTACCACGAACGGCAACTGGGTCGCCAGGGGAATATGGTCCTTGACTGTAATGATGGTGGCAAAGCTGTATTGCTTCATAAAAGCAATTTTTTCTGCCGTATCCTTAAACCGGAAATGATGGGGAGTATACATATAAAATGTTGTACGGTCAGGTTTTGCTTCTTCTCTGGAAGATCTGGCAAAAGTATGGGTATAAGCTTATAGTTTTTCCCTGAAAAACTCCACCACCCTGCCCCATGCCAGCGCTGCTGCCTCCTTATCAAACCTCGGCGTGGTATCGTTATGAAACCCGTGGTTAGTATCCGGATAGAAATAAACGTTGTAGGACTTATTATTCTCCTTCAGCGCCTTTTCATAGGCCTGCCAGCCTTCATTGACGCGGGTATCCAGCTCGGCATAATGCAATTGGAGCGGGGCCTGGATGGCCGGAACTTCCGTTGCCGGGGCCTGTCCGCCGTAAAAAGGCACCGCAGCATTCAGGCCGGGCACCCGTGCCGCCATCATATTGGCGATCCAGCCACCGAAACAGAAGCCCACTACGCCTACTTTGCCGTTACAGAACTCGTTCGATTTCAGGAAGTCGGCCGCCGCAATAAAATCTTCCAGCATTTCATCGCGGTTCCGCTTGGCCTGCAGCAGCCGGCCGTCGTCATCGTTACCCGGGTAGCCGCCCAGCGGGCTCAATGCGTCAGGCGCAAAGCTCACAAAGCCGGCCAGCGCTGCCCGGCGGGCCACATCTTCGATATGCGGATTCAGGCCCCGGTTTTCGTGCACCACCACTACCCCGCCCAGCTTCTTCGTGTTGCCTTTGGGCATACAGAGCAGGCCCTTGATCGTTCCGCCGCCTTTGGGGGAGGAATAGGTCACGTAACGGGAATCTACCGCCGGGTCATCCGGTTTCACCTGGATGGCCGTCTTGTAATCAGGCGTAAGGAAGCTCATCAGGGAGGCTACGGTAGCCCCTCCTACCGCGTAAACGGAGAGCTTTTGCATGAAATCAGACCGGCTAAGCCGGTTATGGGCATAATCATTGTACAGGTCCAGCAGTTCCTGCTTTATCTTCGGGTCTTTCATAGGTACAGAATTTATTAGGTACATTAAAGATACGATCCAAAATCCTCTTCTATGCAAAACTCCTTTTCTATTTTGCGATTAAACCCGGAATTGTGACGACTAATTCCCTGTTTCAAACATCCGTCGATCCGCAAAACCTGCTTATCTTTGCACCGATGAGGAAAGCCCTTTCCATATTGCTCCTGAGCTCCTACCTGTTTTCAAACGCTGAATTTTGCCAGCTTTTGAAAATTCCGCTTTTTATCGAGCACTACCGGGAGTTTGTGGCCAATGGTGAAGGTGACCTGGTCGATTTCCTGGTGCATCATTACGGCGGTCATGAGAAAGACAGCGACTGGGATACCGACATGAAGCTTCCCTTCATGACCCTGGGAGGCGACCTCAGCCACGCCTTTTATATTCCTAGAATACAATTCGATATCCCGGGCCATCCCGTCATTCCCCGTGAAAACAGCCAACCCACAGGTAAGGTCCAAAACCTGGTATCCAGCTACTACAACAGCATTCTTCAGCCTCCCCGTATAGCTTAACATTTAAAGATCCTCGAACCCCTGCGGCAAGCCTGCCGCAAGGTTTGCTATGTATTTTTTAACTGTTAATCCAGCTATCATGTTGAATAGTATAATCCGCTTTTCTTTGCGGAATAAACTCATTATCGGGCTCTTTACCGCGGGCCTGATCATTTTCGGCTTATATGAGGCCACCCGCCTGCCCATAGACGCCCAGCCTGACATCACCAATAACCAGGTGCAGGTGATTACGGTAGCGCCGTCTTTCGGGGCCGCCGATATCGAACGTCTGGTCACTATTCCTATCGAACAGGCCAACAGCAATATACCGGGCGTAACCGAGATCCGGAGCTTTAACCGCTTCGGCCTCTCACTGGTCACCATCGTTTTTACCGACGAAACCGACATTTACCTGGCCCGTCAGCTGGTGACCGAACGCCTGAACCAGGTCAAGGAACAGATCCCTGACGG
>JBEBRR010000030.1:0-46809 GCA_040394735.1 Leadbetterella byssophila | reverse complement strand
ATACATCCGTTAGGTGAAGTCACCGTTACAATATAATCGCCGGCAGCTGCAGCCGTGATATTCTGCGTGGCTGCCGTGAAGCCGCCCGGACCTGACCAGCTGTAGGTCACTCCTGTGCTTCCGCTGGCCGTAAGCTCAAGGCTTGTTATCTCACAAGTCAGCTCACCGCCATTGACAGTAACAGTCGGCAGGGTCTTATCTTCGGTAACGGTCGCCGTATCTTTTGCGATACATCCGTTAGGTGAAGTCACCGTTACAATATAATCGCCGGCAGCTGCAGCCGTGATATTCTGCGTGGCTGCCGTGAAGCCGCCCGGACCTGACCAGCTGTAGGTCACTCCTGTGCTTCCGCTGGCCGTAAGCTCAAGGCTTGTTATCTCACAAGTCAGCTCACCGCCATTGACAGTAACAGTCGGCAGGGTCTTATCTTCGGTAACGGTCGCCGTATCTTTTGCGATACATCCGTTAGGTGAAGTCACCGTTACAATATAATCGCCGGCAGCTGCAGCCGTGATATTCTGCGTGGCTGCCGTGAAGCCGCCCGGACCTGACCAGCTGTAGGTCACTCCTGCGCTGCCGCTGGCTGTAAGCTCAACGTTTGTCACTTCACAGGTTAATTTGCCACCCTCTGAAGTAACGGTCGGTAAGTCTTTATTTTCCGTAACGATAGCGGTATCTTTCGCAATACATCCGTTCTCCGAAGTAACCGTTACAATATACTCTCCTGCCGTAGTTGCAGTAATGCCTGATGTGGATGAAGTAACTCCGCCAGGGCCTGTCCAGCTATAGCTTACCTCTGCGCTGGCACTGGCCGTAAGCTCAAGGCTGCTTACTTCACAGGTCAGCTCTCCACCTGCTGCAGTTACCGTTGGCAGCTGGCTGTCCAGTGTTACAATTGCCGTGTCAGATGTGGAACACCCGTTAGCGCCCGTTACCGTAACGATGTACGTTCCGGGTTCTGCAACCGTTACTGCCGGAGTATTCCCGGTAAAGCCGCCAGGTCCGCTCCAGCTGAAAGTGCTGGCCGGATCTGAACCGGTGGTCAGCTGGATGCTGGTAGTTTTACAGCTCAGTTCGCCGCCTTCCAGGAAAACAGCGGGTGCTTCTTTTTCTCTTACGATTATCGGGCAGCATAGCTCTCCTTCGCAGGTTTCCTCTCCGCCGGCCGTATAATGATACGTACCGATAGCGGTAATGGTATAGACACTGTCTGTGGCACCTTCAATGGCGGTTCCGTTCCTGTACCATTGATAATTTCCCTGCCCTTTTGCCGCCTCGGCCAGAATTTCTATAACCTCACCGGGGCAATATTCAAATATTTCAGGAGTACATTCGCAATAGGCATCTACCATTACTTTATAGGTACAGCCATTGGCATCCTTCACCAGCACCTCGTGCTGCCCCTGCACTAAAGCAGTAAATACGGAGTCACTTCCGAATGCTCCGCCGTTTAAGCTGTAGGTATAAGGTCTGACACCACCGGTAGCCAGAATGGTTGCCGTTGTAAGATTTTCATCACACTCTGCCTGCACGGTAGCCACAATGCTTCCGGGCTGAACCAGGTCAACCGTTTTTTCTACCGTACAGCCCGCCGCATTTTTGATGGTTACGGTGTAAGAGCCGGCCGCCAGTTCCGTAAAGGAATTAGACGCCTGGAAAGCCGCCCCGCTGAGGCTGTACGTATAATCGGTTACTTGGCCCACCGTTGGCGTTACGGTGATAGAACCTGTAGTACCGGAGGCACAGGAGGCATCTGTCTTCACGACCGCCGCGTCAAATTCCTGCTCCCGGGTTACCAGGTAAGGACAACACAGCCTGGCTTCACAGGTCTCTGGGTCCTCGGCTGTAAAATGATAGGACCCGGGTGTGGTTATGGTATATACATTACCGGTAACTCCCGCGATCTCCTCCCCGTTCCTGAACCACTTATAGTTTTGGTATCCTTCCTCCGCTTCGATTTCGATCTCGATCTCTTCGCCGGCACAATACTTCAAGACATCGGAATAACACTGCCCGTTAATCGTGGTATCTGCTGCCATAGCTCTGGCATATACCGTTTGGGCAGCGTTATTCCTCACCTCCGTGTCCCCGCGGTACCCGGCGATGATCTTTTTAAAGGAATATAGGGTTCTTATTCCCTGCTTGTACCTTTCAAGGTAAGATGGGTTAACATTTTCTGACCTTAGATAAGGGTTGATTCTAAGGTCGGCTTTTTCCCTGGAAAATCCTGATACCGCACTTGCCATAAGCAGGCACAGTATAAGAATAATTTGATAGTGGAAATTTTTCCTGATGGTAAACGTAGGTTTCATCCAAAACTCAGTTAAGTATTTCAAAAATTGGATAGATATATTTTCTCGGACCGGATTCTTCTGCTTTGTATTCAGGAGTTAAACGCCCGTTACAAAAATCATTCCCAAATTTTACAGCGGGATGATATAGCTTTCCGATGGCGGTGATCCGGCGGTTCATATCTGTTAAGATTGTTTCTTCAGTTTAGGTACCGTAAATTCCACCGGGCAATCCATGCAGGCTGTACCGGAGTTGGAAATATTGGAATGGTAGATCTGCACATTTCCGCCACCGAGAATGGAGTTGCGGAAGTCAATACCGTTAAATCCCTGGGCCGAAGAGCCGGGATCTGCTCCGTTATTGAATAGCCTGACGCCGTCTCTGCACTGGCCGTCAGCAAAAGTGAAACTGAACAACAGAAGCTTCTGGTCAGTGTGAAGACTTACAATCCCCCCGTTGGAAGCGAGGGCATGAAAGTCCCGGCCGGGTGAAGACAGCGGATCAGTGATGAATTTCTCGTCTGTCCAGGAGCCGCCTGCATGACTGATTACAGTCAGCCGGGTATCCGGAGAAGATTTTGGCACCACTACTGCGATCTGAGCTTTACCGAAAGCAAAATTGCCCTGGGTGACGGAGGGAACCGCAAACACTTCATACCTTGCAGATTGCGGATTCCAGTCGACGGTCAGCCTGAGGGTTCCCTGAGTCCAGCCGCTCACAGCAGAGAGTAAAGAAATAACCAGAAGTAAACAGTATTTCATTTCTTAATTATTTAAGTTCAGTTCCGGCCCGGCATGATCTGTTTTTTTCAAAAAGAGTACAGAGCCAAAATATCTATGAATACTGCAATTTCCATGCCACATATATGTTCCCCTCTGCACAAAAGATGCCGGAAAATATTCCTGAAGCCCTTTCCGCAAGGTATTTGCCTGCGCATAATTTCTTTTTAGGGGCCACTTTTTTTTCCTAAAAAGAAAACTTACATGTATTTCTCCTATTTTAGCAGCCAGATCTTCAACCTGATGATGAAAAACCGATACCTGATTCCTTTTATCCTGGTCACCAGCCTTTTTTTTATGTGGGGACTGGCCAACAATCTTACCGGAGTACTGATTCCTCATTTAAGAAAAGCTCTTGAGCTGAGCAATATGCAGAGCACCCTGGTGGATACGGCTGTTTATTTTGCCTATTTTATGGCCGCCATCCCGGCGGGCATACTTCTCAAAAAAACAGGTTATAAAAACGGGATCATCACCGGGGTGCTGATCTTCAGTGCGGGTTGTTTTCTTTTTATACCGGCCGCCAATAACCGGGAATTTATCATTTTCCTTCTGGGTTCCTTTATAATAGGTACAGGACTGGCCACACTCGAAACGGCAGCCAACCCCTATGCTGCGCGACTGGGACCGGAAGAAAGCGCCACTACCCGGCTGAACCTGGCCCAGTCTTTTAACGGCCTTGCCGCTACGGCAGCTCCCTTTCTGGGTACCTTGTTTATTCTTTCCGGGAAAGAGTACAGTGCTGAAGAGCTGGCCCTCATGCCTGAAGCTGAGAAAATAAGCTACCTTACCTCAGAGGCTGCCTCCGTCAAAGGGCCTTACCTTATTATTGCTGTCATTCTGCTGGTGCTGGCCCTTGTATTTTATTTCATGAAATTCCCGGAAATTGAAGAGACAGGAAATCAGGAGGAGACAGGAAGCTTTCTTGCGGCATGGAAATACCCCCGGCTTCGCTCGGCGGTGATTGCGCAGTTTTTTTATGTGGGTGCCCAGGTCTGTATCACCAGCTTTTTTATCCGTATGGCTATGGCTGGCGGCGGGATGGGAGAAAAAGAGGCAGGCTCCTATTTAAGTATGTATGGTGCCCTGTTTATGATCGGCAGGTTTGCCGGCACGGCGCTCACCCGCATCATTGCCCCGGCCCGTTTACTGGCCATCTACTCGATAGCAGCCATCCTTCTATGCTTTATGGCCATCTATCTCCAGGGAAATCTTGTGGTATTTGCGTTGGGTGCCCTGGGCTTTTTTCTCTCCATTATGTTTCCTACCATATTTTCACTGGGAATACAGGGCCTCGGGCAGCATACCAAGGCGGGTTCCTCCCTTATTGTTATGGCCATCATCGGCGGAGGTATCTTTCCCGTAATCATGGGCAATGTGATTGACCGTGCCGGAGATAATATACAGCCGGGGTATTATGTTCCGCTGGTTTGTTTTGTGGTGGTGCTGCTGTTTGCCCTCAGAAACGGGAGATCGGCTAACCGTAAACCGTGAGCGGGCACAGGATCGTTGGTGGATGGAGGCTTCGCCTTTTTCTTATGAACCATACCAGGCACGTTAGCCATATAAGAAAACTGATATGCAAGCTGATATGACTGCAGCGGCGGACCGCTTATGCGCCTGATGTGTTTCAAAAAAGAGGCGAGGCCTGTAAAAATTCAACGTAAAAATACCTGCCCGGTCAGATATTCACTTAACCAAATAATACGTATGAAAAAATTCGCCCTCGTACTCGATCTCAAGGAAGACCCCGTACTGATCGCTGAATATGAAAGCTACCACCGCGAGGTCTGGCCGGAAATACTCGAAAGCATCCGCGGGTCCGGCATACGGCAAATGGAAATCTACCGGTTTGCCAACCGGCTGTTCATGACGATGGAAACAGAAGATGATTTCAGCTTCGAAAAAAAGGCGGAAGCAGACCGCCTGGACCCGAAAGTTCAGGAATGGGAAACGCTTATGTGGAAATATCAGCAGGCTTTGCCGGGCTCTCCGCCGGGGGCGAAGTGGTTACCGGCAAAGCTTGTCTTCCGTCTGTGATCACAACTGAGGAAAAGACGTTCTGAACTTGGAGAACTGATCTGCCGTCAGCACTGCCTTAAGTTCCTTATGGTAGTTTTCCTTAGCTGAAGCGGCCAGGCTCTGATCATTATTTTCCCGGATTCTCTGGAGGAGCTTCTGGTTAACCACATTAATGCTTAATACCTTGTCTTCCTGGGCTTTGTCCAGGCTCAGAACCGTTTTCATCCGGTTGGTCAGCTCCCTCGCCTGAGACTCTGCACTGGAAACCTGGGAAGAGGCCTGTCCGCCTCCGCCGCCTGTAGTCAGTCCGCCACCGGTGGCGCACGCTGCCGCCAGCATTCCTACCCATACTACTGCCATTAACTTTTTCATTTTCCTGTTATTTAAGTTGAGAAACATTATACTTCATTAGACCCTGAATCCGGTAAAAGGTTGGGCGCCAAAAGGATTTTCTGCATGGCCTGTCTCATTGTAAAATAAATTAGACATTTCGCCAATTATAAAATTACTTTTAGTAAACGTTGCACGGGCCATTACCTCCAGTACTTCTTCCTGCCGTACCCTGCGATGAACAGGATTCATGGTTCCGCCGTAAGCCCCGGGTTCAGCCAGCGGATTCCACTGGAAAACAGCATCTACCAGGGTACCCCTCGGAGCCATCAGCGGCGGATACCCCGTGCCACGGTAGTCCAGTTGCTCAGGGTGTGGTAAGCCCAGGGCATGGCCGAACTCATGCGCGGCCGTGGTGCTGTGACCTAACTGATCGGTAATCAGCCAGTGACCGGAGTTCTGGCCCAGTCCGCGACCCATCATGGAGCGTTCTGTCATATTCGCATCTTCCACCCTCACAAAATTTACTTCATGCGACCGGTTTTCGCACATCTTCTGCCTCGCTTCGTCTATTGTCACGGCCTGCACATGAACCTCGAAACGCACCTTTAAGTAGCGGGCCTGTACCGGCACCACCGCCAACGGCTGGTTCCACATTCCGTTGATCTCTGAAGCTATATCCGCGGCCAGCCGCTCCCCGGCATATTTGCCGTAGAGAAACAGGGTGGCTTTCACCCGCAGCTCATCTTCTTCTATGTAAGCAATGGCCGACATACTCAGAACGGGATATATACTACCTTTTTGGTTTCGAAAAACTCCTCTTCAAAATGATCCTTCAGCTCGAAAATGCGGTATTTACGCCTGACCTCTGCCATCTCCTCCCCCAGATCTCCCCCTTTCAGGTAAAGAATTCCGTTATCCAGCGGACTGAAGTGATTTCGGTTGATCTTGTTCTGCACCCACCCCAGAAAGGGACCCATCCGGGTTACTGCCCGGCTGATGATGAAATCGTAGGTTCCCCGCAGCTGCTCCACCCGCTGATGCTCGGCCTTCACATTGGTAAGCCCCAGGCCCGAAGCCACTTCCTCCACCACCTTTATCTTTTTTCCTACGGCATCTACCAGGTGAAAAGACACTTCCGGGAAAAGAATGGCCAGCGGAATACCAGGAAACCCTCCGCCGGTTCCTACGTCGAGGATCTCGGAATCATCAGCAAAACGGCATACTTTGGCTATGCCGAGGGAGTGAAGCACATGCCGCTCATACAGCATATCGATATCCTTGCGGGATACTACATTGATTTTTGAATTCCACTCTTCATACAATTCACCTAAGCGGCCGAATTGCTCTTTCTGCTTTTCCGTCACTTCCGGAAAGTACCTGTAAATAATATCAGACTTCACACACTGGATCGTTTTTCACAAAGATAAGTGGTTTCGGTGCTTTCAGAAACCGGTTAATTCCAGTATTTTTGAATTTTAAAAAGAAATGTATGTCGGTACTACAAGGCTCTGTTGAGCAGCTCCTTTCTCAATACCTCGAAGGAAAGGACTATTCCGGGATAGCAGTGATTGCAGACAAGAACACCCGCAAAAACTGTTACCCCCGTATCAGGGAACTCCTTCCCGGGCACCTGCTGATAACTGTTCAGGAGGGGGAAGAGCACAAAAATTTAGATACTTGTACAATTATCTGGAATAAACTCACTGAAGCCGGGTTTGACCGGCATGCCCTGGTCATCAACCTGGGTGGCGGAGTAATCGGTGATATGGGCGGCTTTTGCGCGGCCACCTATAAGCGGGGAATAGACTTTATCCAGGTCCCTACCACGCTGCTTTCCCAGGTAGACGCCAGTGTGGGCGGGAAGCTGGGAATCGACTTCCAGGGATTCAAGAATCATATCGGCGTGTTTACACAACCCTGCGCCGTGCTGATCGATTCCGCTTTCCTGACTACACTCTCCGACCGGGAACTGAGATCCGGATTCGCCGAGGTCATCAAGCATTGCCTCATCCGTGACCGGGCCATGTGGAACAGGATCCGCAGAACCGAGCTGGACGATATGCCTATGAAAGAGCTGATCAGCCATTCGGTAGAAACCAAAAAAGTCATTGTTACGGAAGACCCCACGGAAAAAGGTTTACGGAAAATCCTCAATTTCGGTCACACCATCGGGCATGCGGTGGAAACCTTCCATCTTGAAAAAGACCGGCTTCTGCACGGCGAAGCCATCGCCATCGGGATGATCTGCGAGGCCTATATCGCCTATTCCAAAGGAATGCTCAGCGAAACGGACCTGGGAGAAATCGAAGAATATATCTTTTCAGTTTACGGGTCGGTACACCTCGCTCCCCAGGATTTTCAGGCCATTGCCGCCCTGACCACACAGGACAAGAAAAACCGCGGCAATACCGTACGGGCTGCGCTTCTTAACGGAATCGGCGATTGCAGCTATGATATCCTGCTTACGAAAAAGGATATCCTGAAATCTCTAAAGTATTATTGTGGAATTTTATAATTATACAAATATCTAAAACTATGGAATCAGCTTTCAGATATTCTCTTATTTCTAATTTCAGATAGCTAAACTCTCGCCTATGTCAACCCGTAGAAAGCTGGTCATTCTCCTGTTCGCCTCCCTGTTTGCGATCATCCTTCTTTTCAGCGGGTTCATTTACTATAACCTGATCGAATACTCCTACGCCGACTTTCATGCCCGCCTTCATACCAGGGCCCTCACTACCGCCAAAATTGAGCTGGAAAGCAATAAGGAGGCCGATTACCTGAAGCAGTTCAAGGCGGAATACCTGGAAAAACTGACCAACGAGCAGCATTTTATCATTAAAACCGATACGCTTGACCTGGAGGCTCTCAGCTACAGGCTTGATATCCCCGGGAGTTTTTTAACCGAAACCCTGCGTGACGGTGAACATTTCTATAAAAAGGGGAATACTTTTTATAATGCCATCCGGACCGACAACACCGGCGGCGAATACCTGGTCATTGTTTCTGCTGAAAATTATTATCATACCCATCACGAAGTTTACCTTCGCCAGCTGCTGGTAGGAACCATCATTTTTGCCGTCCTCCTGATCTTCTTTCTCTCCTACTGGATCTCCAACCGCATCAGCAAGCCGTTGCACGAGATCAGTTCCAGGGTCAATGAGATCGGTACCGACAAGCTGCACCTCCGTATCCCGGAAAACGACCTGCCACAGGAACTGGAGATCCTGTCGAAGTCATTCAATGTGATGCTCGACAGGCTGGAAACCTCTTTTGAAGCGCAGAAAAATTTCGTATCGAATGCATCGCATGAATTCCGCACCCCGCTTACATCCATTATCGGCGAGGCCGACCTGGCCCTTTCACGTGAAAGAGCCCCTGAATTTTACCAGGAAACCCTGAAGGTGATCCTCAGTGAAGCCGAAAAGCTGAATAATAAAACACAGGCCCTGCTATTCCTGGCCCAGACCGGCTTTAAAAAATCAAAACTGTCGTTCGAGCCCCTGCGCGTGGATGAGATCCTCCTCGAATCCAAGGAGACCTTCAACAAAATTGATCCCTTCAATAATATCTTCATCAATTTCACCAACCTGCCTGAACGGCATCAGAAACTCCAGATTCTCGGCAATAAGCAGTTGCTGACACTGGCACTGACCAATATTATGGGGAACGGACTGAAATACTCCAAAAACGAGATCGTGGAAGTAAGCCTGGAATGGAAAGACGAAGACATTTATATCATTATCAAAGACAGGGGCATCGGCATACCGGAAAGTGAGCTGCCCTTTATCTATGACCCTTTCTTCCGCGCATCAAACACCGACGAGTTCGAAGGCTATGGCATAGGCCTGCCGCTTGCCCGGAACATCATCCGCCTGCACAAAGGCGAACTACGGATCCTCTCGGCCAAAGACCGGGGAGTTACCGCTGAAATTAAAATCCCATTAAGACCGAATTAGAATGTAATTAGAATACTTATTACAAGGGTTTTTGATGAAACCCGACTTTATAAGCCTGTGTTTAAATCTCTGAAAAGGCGTTACCGAAGACGTCTGAAAAGTTTAAACTCATCTTATGAATTCCAAGTATCTAAGAAATCTGAAGTACGATTTACCGGCCGGGCTGGTTGTATTCCTGGTCGCACTGCCCCTCTGTCTGGGGATATCCCTGGCTTCCGGCACACCGTTTTTCAGCGGTATTATTGCCGGCGTTATCGGGGGAATCGTCATCGGTGTACTTTCCAACAGCCAGTTGAGTGTAAGTGGTCCGGCTGCCGGACTGGTAGCCATCGTCATCTCGGCGATTGCCACACTGGGCAGTTTTGAAGCCTTCCTTCTGGCCGTAGTGATCGCGGGCGTTTTCCAGATTATCCTCGGTTTTATCAAAGCAGGCGTGCTCGCCTACTATTTCCCTTCGAACGTGATTAAAGGGATGCTTTCCGGTATAGGGATCATTATCATTCTCAAGCAGATTCCCCACGCCCTGGGATATGACGCGGAAACGTTCAGTGAATTGACCAACTTCTTTAAAAAAGATGGCGGGAATGCCCTCCAGGCAGTGTGGGAATCTTTTGAGCATGTTAGTCCCGGAGCAGCCCTCATCTGCCTGATCGCCCTCGGAATCATCATCGCCTTTGAAACAAAGAGCCTGAAGAGTATATCGAAAATTATTCCCGGAGGATTGGTAGCGGTAGTAGCCAGTGTTCTGATCAGCGAGCTGATCTTCAAAAACATTCCGGCGCTGGCTATCTCCGCCGATCACCTGGTAAATGTTCCCATTGCCAACTCGTTTTCAGAAATGCTGGGTCTTTTTACTTTCCCGGATTTCTCTGCCATTATGAATTCCCAGGTATGGATAATAGCTCTCACCATTACCGCCGTGGCCTCCATTGAAACCTTATTATGTATCGAGGCCGTTGACCAGCTTGATCCGCACAAAAGATTTACCAATAACAACCGGGAGCTGATTGCCCAGGGAATCGGTAACATGAGCTCCGGCCTTATCGGCGGGCTGCCTATCACGTCGGTGATCGTGCGAAGCAGCGCCAACCTCAATGCAAATGCCCGTACCAAGGTTTCCACTATTTTCCACGGAATTCTCCTTTTTGCCTCCGTATTGCTTATCCCTTCGGTATTAAACAAGATCCCGCTGGCTTCACTGGCCGCTATACTCATCTATACCGGCTATAAGCTGGCTAAACCCAGCATTTTCAGGGAAATGTTTACCAACGGCAAGTACCAGTGGAAGCCTTTCCTGGTCACCGTAGCCAGTGTAGTGATATTTGACCTGCTGGTGGGTGTGGGTGTGGGTCTGGCCTACTCGGTTTATTATATCCTGAAAGGGAATTTCAAAAATGCATTCTTCTACGACAAGCCTGCCGCGGGATCATCAGAGCCCATCCGTATGGTTCTTTCGGAAGAGGTCTCTTTCCTGAACAAGGCAAACATCAAGGAGTCGCTGGAAGCCATTCCGAAAAACAGTTCGATTGTCATTGACGCCTCAAATTCCTCTTATATCGACTTCGATGTGCTGCAGGGGATCAAAGAATTTGTAGACTACAAGTCGAAATACAGGAACATCAATTGCCAGCTCATCGGCTTTGACAAGCAGTTCTCCCTGGAAGAAGTCCCTGCATCCTCTCATTAAAAAAGATATGGAACCAATCAACCTGCTGATCGAAAACAATAGGAAATGGGCCGCCGCCATCCGTGAAAAGGATCCGTATTTCTTTGATAACCTGGAACACGAGCAGAAACCGGAGTTTCTCTGGATAGGCTGCAGTGACAGCCGGGTTCCGGGAGACATCCTGACGGGAACCCACCCGGGTCAGATATTTGTTCAGCGTAATATTGCCAATATGGTGATCCATACCGATCTCAACCTGCTTTCAGTGTTGGAATACGCGGTAAACCGCCTGAAAGTAGACCATGTGATCGTATGCGGCCACTACAATTGCGGCGGGGTAAAAGCGGCCATGAGTAACCAGAGCTTCGGCATCATCAACAAGTGGGTCAGGAACATCAAGGATGTGATCCGCCTGCACCGCGAAGAACTGGAAGCCATTGCAGACGAGCAGGGACGTTTTGACCGGCTGGTTGAACTGAATGTGCAGGAACAGGTGTTCAACCTGGCCAAAACGAGCATTATTCAAAAAGCCTGGAAAGACCGGCAGGGGCCGCATCTCCACGGCTGGGTTTACGGACTTAAAACGGGGATCATCAAACCGCTGCTTGACATGACCCATGAAGATCATGTAGACCCTATTTACGAATTTGAGATTTAAAGTATATTAAATGTTTAGTGGTAAGACAAGGCGGGAGCTCGTAGCTCCCGTTTTTCTTTCCCGGTCACCAACAAATAATACTTATGCGGGAAGAAGATTCTTCCTGCGCAGTATGGATTCAAAAAGTTTCTGGTCGTGTTCGGAATTAAACACCTCATTCCGGAAATGCAGGAACTGGCCTCTTCCCATGTGCAGGTAAAAGCCGGTCTTGTCTTTCTCCGCTGACCGGATCATATCCCACTTGATCACCCCTCCTTCCTTGGCGTTCAGCTTTACCAGGATCTGCCGGCTGTCTACTTCATAAGCGAACTTGTCAAACATCTGCTTATTCTGGTCCATCTGGGTAGCTGCATAGAACTGGAGATACCAGAAACCCGCAAAAAGAATGGCACCGATAATGGCAGTGATCAATACCCACCAGTTTTTATATACTCCCGTAAAATGAAGTACCAGACCCAGCACAGCCACTGCTGCAGGAATAAGGAACCATATTTTCATTTTATCGATCTGGCCGGCAAAAGCCTTTCTGATGTAATGCTTTTTATCTAATGCAAATTTTTTGGTTTTAACTATCATATCCTGTTTATTCGACCTGCAAAATTAGGAAAAAGCACCCGAATAGCCCCTGCCGTTCAAAAATATATTTCCCCTTTTTAGAAAGTATTTTCACATTTAAAGATAAGGATTGGTTATTTTTGCAATAATGTTATTTTCAAAATATGTCTAAGGCTTTGCTTCTCACCCGCGAAAAGACTCATCAGAAAGCTAAACGAATGGCCTACCAGATCCTGGAGAACAATACCGGAGAAAATGAAGTAGTGGTGGCGGGTATCGGCGGTGAAGGGTATGCCCTGGCGGAGATCATTGTCCGTTTTCTGAGGGAGATCTCCGGACTGAAAATAACCATTGCCCGGCTTACCTTTGACAAGGATGCCACCGCGCAGCCGGATATCACCATTGAAAGTGAAGTGGATACATTCCGGAATAAGTCGGTGGTCATAGTAGATGACGTGCTGAATTCCGGCAAAACCCTGGCCTTCTGCCTGCGGCCTTTCCTCTCTATTCCCCTGAGAAAGCTCCAGGTAGCCGTGATGGTAGACCGTAACCACCCCCGTTACCCCATTAAGGCCGACTTTGTGGGATACAGCCTCTCAACTACTTTATCAGACCATGTGCAGGTGATTTTATCTGACGAATCACAGGCGGGCGTCTATTTATATTAAAAAGCGTATAAATGGAGGAAATCAGCTCTTTCTTTACCTATATCATGAACTCGGAAGAGATCATACAGACCGGGGGACTACTGGCTATCCTGCTGATTGTGTATATCGAGAACGGCCTGTTTTTCGGGTTCTTTTTACCGGGCGACTACCTCCTGTTCCTCACCGGCGTTTTTGTGTCGTCGCAACACCTCGACCAGCCCATTCTCCTGGTTCTGCTGGGAGTTTTTGCAGCGGGGGTCCTCGGTGCCTATACGGGTTATATTTCCGGGAGGTTTTTTGGCGACAAAATCCGGAACAAGAAAGACTCGCTCTTTTTTAAGCAGAAGTATCTGACCCGCACAGCCAATTATTTCGAAAAATACGGTAACCGTACCCTGATTCTGGCCCGCTTTCTGCCTATTGTCAGGACCTTTGCTCCTATCTTGGCGGGCCTGGTACGGATGAACTTTGTGCAATTCAGCATTTACAATGTAGTGGGCGGGGCCATCTGGGTGCTAACGCTGGTAGGCGGCGGCTACCTGCTGGGAAACCGCTTTCCTTTCATTATCGACTACGTTCATTACATTATCATGTTCTTCCTGGCCATCACCACGTTTACCGTGATCAAGGGCTACCTGAATGCACGGAAGGAGTTTACAGAGGAGTAAATTAGCGGATTGCGGGCGCACCTTTTTTTGAACCACATCAGGCAATAAGTTTAGTGAAAAGATAAAAAAAGTTAAGGTATATTTCTGCATATCAATACCAATCTACCGCTACTTTTAGTTTTTAACTTTTATCTTTTCACTAAAAAACTATGTGCCTTATAGGGTTACAAAAAAAGGCTCCCGTGCGGGAGCCCTTTCTGCATCATCTTCTTATACCGATTACAATCTGAAGTGCGAGAATGCCTTGTTGGCATCTGCCATTCTGTGGGTATCGTCTTTCTTTTTCACAGAAGCACCTTCACCCTTGGAGGCGGCGATGATCTCTCCTGCCAGACGTTCGGTCATGGTTTTTTCGCCGCGCTTACGGGCATACCCGATCATCCATTTCATACCCAGCGACTGCTTACGTTCAGCTCTTACTTCGGTAGGAACCTGGAACGTGGCGCCCCCTACCCTGCGGCTTTTTACTTCCACAGAAGGCATCACGTTGCTTAAAGCCTTTTTCCAGACCTCAAGACCGTTTTCACTGGTTCTTTTTTCAACAATCTCCAATGCACCGTAAAAAATACCGTAAGCCAGTGATTTTTTACCGTCATACATCAGGTTGTTAACAAATTTGGTTACGGTAACATCCCTGAACTTAGGATCAGGTAACACGTAACGCTTTTTGGGTTTTGCTTTTCTCATTTCTTAAATCTTTTTAAGAAGGTTTCGTTTAACGATTTAAACTAATTCACATTCGGTAAAAACTGAATATTACTTCCCTATATATTCTGATCACTCAGAGACTATAAAGAATTATTTTTTCTTACCTTTTGCAGGTGCTGCGGCTGGCTGACCCGGCTTAGGACGCTTGGCACCATACTTGGAACGACCCTGCTTACGGTTATTCACACCGGCTGTATCCAGTGCCCCGCGAACAATGTGGTAACGTACACCCGGAAGGTCTTTCACCCTGCCGCCTCTGATCAGTACGATCGAGTGCTCCTGCAGGTTATGGCCTTCGCCGGGAATATAAGCGTTAACCTCCTTTTGGTTGGTCAAACGCACACGGGCTACTTTTCTCAAAGCCGAGTTAGGCTTCTTAGGAGTAGTTGTGTACACACGCGTACATACACCACGACGCTGAGGACAGGAATCCAATGCCGGAGACTTCGAATTGTACTGTAAGGTCTCTCTTCCCTTTCTTACTAACTGCTGTATAGTAGGCATTGTAAACTGTTAAAAATTAATTAATTAAAATATATTACCCCTTTTTTGGGACTGCAAAGATAGTAGTTTTTATTTAATTATGAAACCATTACGTCAAAATAATCAGATTTATAGCTCTCTGCGCCCGGTACGCTGAGATAATATACTTTCTTTATTTATAGTCTGCCGGATCCTCCCTATTTTTGATACTCATTATAACTGTTAACCATGTATAATCTTAAGCAAAAAGTGGCCATTGTTACCGGAGGCGCCAGCGGCATAGGCCTTGAGATCTCCCGCACACTGGCCCGCCACGGCGCTATAGTACACATGTTCGAAGTAAACCCCGACCAGGCAGAGCGGGAAGCCGACCTGATCAATGCCAACGGCGGCATTGCCTATGCCCACCGGGTAGATGTAGCCCGCCAGGAAGAAGTAATGAAGAAAGTGGCTAAGATAGATGCCCTTCACCCCATCAGCATTCTTGTTAACAATGCCGGCATATCGCATGTAGGTACGGTAGAAACCACTTCCGAGACCGATCTCGATAAGGTATACAATGTTAATATCAAAGGCGTGTACAACTGCCTGCATGCGGTTATTCCCGTTATGAAGGAAAACGGCGGCGGCGTGATCGTCAATATGGCTTCCATAGCTGCCTCGGTTGGCCTGCCTGACCGCTTTGCCTACTCCATGAGCAAGGGGGCCATCCGGGCTATCACCTTCCAGGTAGCCCGCGATTATATTGCCTATAATATCCGATGCAACTGCATTTCGCCGGCCCGGGTGCATACCCCTTTCGTTGACGGGTTTATCAAGAAAAATTATCCCGGGAAAGAAGCGGAAATGTTCGACAACCTGTCGAAAACCCAGCCCATCGGCCGGATGGGAAAACCCGAAGAGATTGCTGCACTCACCGCTTTCCTGGTGTCGGAACAGTCGGCTTTTATCACCGGGACAGATTACCCGATCGATGGTGGATTTATAAAATTAAATAATTAATAAAATATCTAAATAAAATAGCTGTCAGCTTGGGGCTTAAAAAATGACCAGCTCAGGGCTCACAGCTCAAAGCCAAATTTTACCTATGAAATTAATACGTTTTGAGCAGGAAGGAAAAGTAAAGCCGGGCATTATCACTCCCGAGGGCCGGTGGCTGGATGTTTCGGCCTTCGGAGAAGACTATAACGAAGCATTTTTTGCGGGCAACGGCCTGAACCGGCTGGCGGAATGGCTGAAAACGGCCTCCTGTCCGGAAGTACCCGGAGATACCCGGCTCGATTCCTGTGTGGCAAGGCCTTCCAAAATCATTTGCATCGGCCTGAACTATGCCAAACACGCTGCCGAATCCGGCATGGCTATTCCCGAAGAGCCTATCGTTTTCTTCAAATCCACCACCGCCCTTTGCGGTCCGGATGACAATGTGATCATTCCCCGCAATTCCGTAAAGACCGACTGGGAAGTGGAGCTGGCCGTAGTGATCGGTAAAAGGGCCTCTTACGTGAACGCGGCAGACGCCATGGAGTACGTGGCCGGGTACTGCACCCACAATGACTATTCCGAGCGCGAGTTTCAGATAGAACGGGGCGGACAATGGGTAAAGGGCAAATCAGCCGATACATTTGCTCCCCTGGGCCCCTTCATGGCTACCAAAGACGAAATAGCCGACCCGCATAACCTGAATCTCTGGCTGAAGGTAAACGGCGAAAAGCTCCAGGATTCCAGCACCAGCGATTTCATTTTCGATATCCCCTATGTAATTGAACACCTCACCCAGTTTATGACCCTGCTGCCTGGTGATGTGATCTCTACCGGCACTCCCGCAGGCGTAGGCCTCGGCTTCAACCCGCCCCGCTACCTGAAACCCGGTGACATAGTGGAGTTGGGCATTGAGGGGCTGGGCGTGCAGCGGCAAACGGCAGTGGCTTTTCAGTGAACAATTAATACCATGTCAATAAACACTACCACCTGCCCCCATTGCGGCCATAAATTCGATGCCGGAGAGGCCATGCAAAAACACCTGGAGATTGAACTGAAAAAGAACATTCAGCTCAGAGAGAAGGAGTATGCTCTCAAAATGGACGAGTTTAAGAAAAGGCTGGAGGCCGAAAAGAAAGAATTTGAGGTCAGTGAAAAAAAGAAACTCTGGGCTGTGGCTCTTGCGGAGGCCCAGAAACGTATGGAAGAAAAAAATGCAGCTGAACTTGAGGCCCTGAAGCTGGACAATGAGGCCAAGCAAAAGGAGATCCTGAAAAACCGGGAAAAAGAAATCGAGCTCCTGAGAAGGGAGCAGGAGCTGAAGAACCGGCAGGAGCTGATGAAGATCGAGATTCAGAAAGAGCTGATTGAAAAGACCGCCCAGATAGAAGAAGCCGCCAAAAAGAAGAAAGACGAAGAGTTTGAGCTGACCCGGAAGGAGTTCGAAAAAAAGCTGGAAGATCAGAAAAACCTCATCAATGAGATGAAGCGCAAGGCCGAGCAGGGATCAACCCAGCTGCAGGGCGAGATCCAGGAACTGGCCGTGGAGGAGATCCTCCGGAGGGCCTTCGTTTACGATACCGTGGAGGAGGTCAGCAAAGGTATCCGGGGCGCTGATGCCATACAGACCGTTATTAATGAATTCGGGCAGTCCTGTGGAAAGATCGTATTTGAAAGCAAACGTACCCAGAACTGGTCGGAGCTATGGATTGACAAACTTAAAGACGACCAGCGGGCCCTTGGGGCAGAAATAGCCGTATTGGTTACCCAGGTGATGCCCAAAGACATGGAACGATTCGGCCAGCGCGAAGGTATCTGGATCTGCAATTACCAGGAGGTTATCTCCCTTGTCTTTGTTTTACGTCAGATCCTTGTTAAGTCGCAGAGTGTAAAAGCCGTACAGGAAAACAAAACCGATAAGATGGGACTGCTGTACAATTACCTTACCGGCACCCAGTTCCGGCAGCAGCTGGAAGCAATTGTGGAAGGCTTCAGCAGCATGAAAGACGAGCTTGAAAAAGAAAAAAGAGCCATGAAACGGATCTGGAAAGAAAGGGAAGTCCAGATTGAAAAGGTAATCGACAACACCATTGATATGTACGGCTCCATCAAGGGAATCGCCGGCAACGCCATTGCTCCTATTCAGCCGCTGGAGCTGGGAGAGGGAGAGGATAAACTATTGGAGTAATATCAGAAGTTCGGGTAACGGAACAGTTAAAAGTGAAAAACTAAAAGTTAAAAATTACGGAACATAAACATATAAAATGATGGTTTGCTACATTCTTTTTAATACCTGAACTTTTCACTTTTAGTTTTTCACTTTTTACTTCCTTAGTCCACTCCGCCGTATTCCACCACCTTCGCCTTCGTTTCCAGCGTTATGCCGTCGTATTCCCGGCGAACAAATTCCAGGGTTTCAAGAATTTCCTCCAGGTTCATACTTTGCACCAGCTTCATCCGGTGTTCTTTGAAGCTGGGCAGCCCTTTGAAGTAATTGGAATAATGCCTCCGCATTTCCAGGATACCCAGGATTTCCCCTTTCCATTCCACAGAAAACCGGAGGTGTTGCGCGGCGGCATTCACCCGCTGATCCATAGTAGGCGCAGCCAGATGTTCTCCGGTACGGAAATAATGCCTGATTTCATTGAAGATCCAGGGGTAGCCGATCGCCGCGCGACCGATCATGATGCCGTCTACGCCAAAGCGGTTCCTGTAGTCCAGGGCCTTTTCAGGGCTGTCAATGTCGCCGTTACCAAAAATGGGAATCCTGATCCGGGGGTTTTCCTTCACCCGGGCAATCAGCCGCCAGTCGGCTTCTCCTTTGTACAGTTGGGCACGGGTTCGCCCGTGAATAGTGAGGGCCTGTATCCCCACATCCTGCAGCCTTTCCGCCACCTCCTCAATATTTTTGGTGGCATCATCCCAGCCCAGGCGGGTTTTTACCGTAACCGGCAGGTGCGTGGCTTTCACTACGGCCGAAGTCATCGCCGCCATCAAAGGAATATCCTGCAAAAGCGCGGCTCCGGCACCGCGGCACGCCACTTTCTTCACCGGGCATCCGTAATTGATATCGATAAGATCCGGACTGACTTCCGTAGAGATCCGTGTACACTCGGCCATGGTATCCACGTCAGAGCCAAAGAGTTGTATACCGATAGGCCTCTCGTAAGGAAAGATATCCAGTTTCCTGACGCTTTTTACCGCATTCCGGATCAGTCCTTCCGAAGATACGAATTCCGTGTACATCATATCCGCCCCGTTCTCCTTGCATACCTGCCGGAAGGGAGGATCGCTCACATCTTCCATGGGTGCCAGAAGCAGGGGAAACTCACCCAGTTCAATATTCCCGATTGTAACCATACTGCAAAAATAATTCATTTCTAAGCGATAAAGTTCGAAAACTGCTTAAAAAAGCCTGCAATGACCCGATCCCTACCGCCCCTGCTTTCCAATTTTTCTGCCGTAAACTCAATGAATGAGGTGTGAGTTTTACCGGTAAGCGTATATTTACACGTTTATAGCCTATATGGTCTGAGCCTCATGAAACAATTCGCCTGGTTCCTGGTGCTTTTACTTGTTTCCTGCAAGGAAAATGATGTAAAGCCCGACACTCTGCTCACCTTCCGCGCCGACGGAAGGATAGCTCTCATTAACCATGAGAAGTTTTCCGTTGCCTTAACGCTGGGAGAAGATGCTACGTGGAAATCGCTGAAAGTGGATTTCACCGCAACGGGCAATGCCACGCTGGAGATCGGCGGAAGCCCGGTGGCTTCGGGGAGCACGCTAGACCTTTCAGAAACCAGCATGCTGGTTTTAAAGTCATCTGACGGCCGTACCCGTTCCTATACTCTGGAAAAGTCTTCCGTATTCGAAGAATTCGGCATGGGAAAAACCCAGGAAAGATTCAGAAGCCTGAACCGGAGCTATTCCTTCTATCTCGACCAGTACGGTACCGGAACCCACCAGTACATCAACTGCGGGCCTACGGTAGTAACCATGGCGCTGAGGTGGAGCGACTCGACTTTTCATCAAACCCCGCTCAACGCCCGCCAGACCATCTGGCCGGAAGGCGGCTGGTGGTACACCAATAATATCTATGACTATCTCAGGAAATACGGTGTTACGCCAGGCTATTACCCCCTGCCTGTCTCCCTGCCACAGGAGGAATATGAAGCCAAAATAGCGGAGGTCATTGACAGCGGTCACCTGGCCATTCTCTGCCTCGATATGTATTATATCAAAGAAAACGGGGCTCCCGAACAAAGAACCAACCGCTTTTATGCAGCCAACAGCCAGGGTTGGGGTCATTTCCTTCTGGTAAAAGGCTACCGGGTCATTGACGGGAAGATGTGGCTGGAGATACATGACCCTTATTCCATTGATCAAAAATATATAAGCGGCCAGCTAAAAGGAGACCGCCGGTATTATGATCCCGCTGAAATCAAAAAAGCCACCGACGTGTGGTGGCCTTTCGCGATAATTGTTCCCCGTAAAAATGATGCCGTACAGGCCCGCTTCAGAACGGGAGAAAGCCATGTTCCGGTTCAGAAAGGAAGAGGAGTTTTCAGATAAGGCCGGAGGTCATTCCAGCTGAGCGAAATACGGGTAATGCCCGCAGCTCCGGGGGCAATGGTGTACTTGTCAAAATAAAAGGTAATCCCCCTGTCTTCTATCACAAAATTCCGGAAATTGGATCCGAAGAAATAGCCGTCACACTGGCATTTGGCTTTATCCAGCGTGACACCGTCGGATTTCAGGTAGGCCAGCCCCAGGCCGCCTTCCACAAAATCCTTAAAGAAAAGTGTGGTATCTGACAAGGCCCTTTCGGCAAGCAGCCTCGACAGGGCGATATCCTTATTCCCCGAAAAGTCAAGGATATCTTCAATCTTTACCAGGCGGTTATCTATGCTGAAGCAGTAGGTGTTAACAAGGGTATTGCCGTTGGCCCCGCCTGTATATTCATAGGTAGTGAACAGATAAGAAACGGTTCCGAGACTATCGGCCGCAAACCGCTCAAACCCCATATCATATCTGTATTTTATATCTGCCCTGTCAGGAAAAGCCCTGCTTACTTTCTGCTCTTCTTCGTATAAAGTACCGCCCGTCTTCCATTCCTCTTTCTTTTCCTGGTAGCGGTTCAGCGCAAAAGCCTTCATTACCTGGTCTTTATCCCGGCTTTCTTCCGGGTACTCAACAGATAGGGTATAAAATGAGGTGGAATCGGCTAAAACCGCTTTTCTCTCTGTGGAAGCCCCGCCGGGGGCGCATCCCTGCATGAAAAGTACAAGCCCTGTGAATATAGTTATGGATTTATACATTTATTAATACATTATATATTAGCAACGTACGCTTTTATTCTAAATTGTATTACCAGTTCCTTACCAGCTCATTGATGCGGTCCAGGAGAATCTTTGATTTAGTCCCTATTTTCCCGCTGCCGATGATCTTATCATCAATACCCGTAATGGGCAGCACCCGCTTGGTAGTGCTGGTGGTGAAGACCTCCTCAGCTTCCAGGGTTTCCTGCAGCGTGACGGGCCGGACCTCAATATCAAAATCAGGCCGGGCCAGTTCCAGCACCGTTCTGCGCGTAATCCCTTCCAGGATATCCCGGTCAGGGGTAATCAGCCGGTTGCCGTTTACCAGGAAAACATTGCTTCTGCTCAGTTCGCTGATAAGCCCGTCTTTGTGAAACAATACATCCGACACCCCTTTTTCCTGGAAGTCCTGGCGAAGAATCAGCAGATGCTTATAATCTATACTTTTCAGCATGGGCAGGTCCCGCACAAACTCGTAGGTCATCACCCGGATTCCCCGCTCGTGTTCGCCCGGCGTGTCTTTATGGAGATCTTCCGAAAGGATGATGAGATTAGGCGTATGCATGGAAATGGAGTCGTCGGTAAAGCCGCCTGTCAGAAGAAACCGGAAAGAGCAGTCCCCTCCGCCCTGGAGCCTGAAAAGCTCCGATACTACCTGCAGGGCCTCCTCTTTCGTTACGGGGCAGGGTATCCGGAGGATCCGGGCAGAACGCTCAAACCGTTCCCAATACCAGTCCCACTGAAAAGGCCGGCCGTTGTAGGTCCGGAAATAATCAAAGAGTCCGTAGCCCCGGAGCATCCCCAGGTCATTAAAATGAAAACGGGCGGAAGCCACGTCAGTTACAGTTCCATTGAACCAGCAATGATGCATTTTTTATTGTAGTTTACGGTATTTTATTCGTTTGGGAGCAATATCTCCCTGTCTTTTCCGGCGGTTTTCTTCGTATTCAGAGAAGTTACCTTCAAACCACACTACCTGGGAGTCTCCTTCAAATGCGAGGATATGGGTGGCCACCCGGTCCAGGAACCAACGATCGTGGGAAATCACCACGGCACATCCTGCAAAGTTCTCCAGGCCTTCCTCCAGCGCACGCAGGGTATTAACATCCAGGTCGTTGGTGGGCTCATCGAGCAAAAGAAGGTTTCCGCCTTCTTTCAGCATCATGGCCAGGTGCACCCGGTTTCTTTCCCCGCCTGACAGCACCCCGATTTTCTTTTCCTGGTCGGATCCGGCAAAGTTAAATTTACTCACATAGGCCCGCGCATTCATCTGCCGGCTCCCAAGGCTGATCCATTCATTGCCTTCCGATATCATTTCGTAGACGGTTTTATGGGGATCCAGCTGATCATGTTCCTGGTCTACATAGGCCAGCTTCACGGTATCGCCTACTTCAAACGTGCCCCCGAGGGGTTGAAGATTCCCGGTGATGAGCTTAAAGAGCGTCGTTTTCCCGGCACCGTTCGGGCCAATGATGCCTACAATGCCGGCCGGTGGCAGGCTGAAATTCAGATTTTCATAGAGAAGCCGGTCTTCAAAGCCCATTTTGATATTTTTAGCCTCGATCACCTTATTGCCCAGCCGCGGCCCGGGAGGAATATAGAGCTCCAGTTTTTCTTCCCGCTCCCTCGTATCCTGGTTCAGCAGGTTATCGTAGGCGCTGAGACGGGCTTTGGATTTGGCCGTGCGGCCTTTGGGCGACATCCTCACCCATTCCAGCTCTCTTTCCAATGTTTTCTGGCGTTTAGACTGCGACTTTTCTTCCTGCGCCAGCCGGTTTTGCTTCTGCTCCAGCCAGGAAGAATAGTTGCCTTTCCAGGGAATGCCCTCTCCCCTGTCCAGCTCCAGGATCCACCCGGCCACATTGTCCAGGAAATAACGGTCGTGGGTAACGGCAATTACCGTCCCCTTGTATTGGTTCAGGTGTTGCTCCAGCCACAGAACCGACTCGGCATCCAGGTGGTTGGTGGGCTCATCCAGCAGCAGCACATCCGGCTGCTGCAAAAGCAGGCGGCAGAGTGCCACCCTGCGCTTTTCCCCTCCTGAAAGGGTAGAAACCTTTGCTTCTCCGGGAGGGCATCTCAGGGCATCCATGGCCCGCTCCAGCCGCGAATCCAGTTCCCAGGCATCCAGGGCGTCCAGCTTTTCCTGCACATCTCCCTGCCGCTCCATCAGCTTCTCAAAATCAGCATCGGGCTCGCCGAATGCCTCATTGATGGTATCAAATTCTTTCAGCAGAGCCACAATTTCAGCCACGCCTTCCTCCACCGCTTCCTTCACCGTTTTTTCGGGATCCAGCAGAGGCTCCTGTTCCAGCAACCCCACCGAATAACCCGGTGAGAAGACCACTTCGCCGTTAATATTTTTATCGATTCCTGCAATTACCCGGAGGAGTGTGGATTTTCCCGAGCCGTTGAGACCCAGAACTCCGATCTTGGCCCCGTAGAAGAAAGAAAGGTAGATGTTTTTAAGTACCTGACGATTAGGTGGGATGATTTTACTCACTCCAGCCATCGAAAAGATGACCTGTTCACTCATAATTTATTCAAAAATGCAATTTAATACACAAATATCGCGTTCTTACTTTGTAATGTGCAAAAAAACTACTTTTTTTACACCTTAAAACCAAATAAACAATATAATTTTAACCTGGCCACTCCCGGTATTAATATGAAAGGCGTTACGTTAGAAAATGAATACGCTTACGTCCTTGACGGTAAGGTATTTTTGAAAGGGTATCTGGACATGCCCGACAGACAGATCGGAGAAGTTAAAAACACGGACGAGGAAGCTTTCCAGTACTTCGAAAGAAGATATGATATAGCTGTATCCAAAGTGAACCAACTTGAAGAGGAGATCTTAAATGCCCAGAACAAAGGGTCGTATCTGACCAAGCTTCTCCAGTTAAGGAAAAGGCTTCTGAACTTTGACGGGATAGGTAATTTCCTGCCCCTGCTGGATAAGCTGGAGGTCATGGAGAAAGACCTGGTCAGCCTCATTGAACAGAATCAGCTTGCCAACCTTCAGATCAAGCGTCAGCTTATTGATGAAGCAAAGCCCTTTGAGAACAGTCAGGAGTGGAAAGAAACCGCCGATGTCCTGCAGGAAATCCGGACCCGCTGGATCCGGACAGGTCCTGTTGAGAAAAGCCTCAATACGGCTATTGAGGAAGAGTTCAAATCTATCCTGGATACTTTCTACCAGGCACGTAAAGCCTACTTTGAAGAGCAGAACCGTGTAATTGACGAAAGGGTAGCCAAATACAATGACCTGATAGCCAAAGCGGAAGAGCTGGTAGAGCGTACGGACTGGGATGAAGCCTTCCTGGATCTGAAGAATTACCAGACCGAATGGAAGATCATCGGTGAGATTCCGCCGAAAATCCTGAAAGCCCTGTTCAAAAACTTCAAGAAACCTACTTCCATATTCTATGAGAAGTATTGCAGAGCCAAAGGTATACAGCCTAAGAAGAGACTGGATCCCCGTGTGGAAGCGCAGATGAATATGGTCAAGGAAGTGGAAAAGCTCTCCGAATCTGACGATATGTTTGCCGCCACCAACCGGGCCAAGTTCCTGCTTAACGAGTGGAAAACCATCCGGATACCGGCGCACCTGGCCGACCGCACCATTGCGGAACGTTTCAGAGCCGCCTGTGACAAGATATTTGAGCTCAGCTACCTGCATAAGGTGATTGCCCGGAAATATCCTACTTTCAACTTCCTTTCCGACAAACAGAAGGATCTGACCAAATACCGTGAAATGGAAAGTATTGTCAGAAGAGCTCGTACAGACCTGGATGAGCTGATCCGGTCTTATGACGGTCAACGGATGGATGAAGAAATGGAAAAAATGATCCAGAGTAACCTGAAGACCCAGAGAAGGAAGCTGCTCATGAAAGAGGTGATCCTGGAAGAACTGAGGCAGAAGGCCGCGAGTTTATAACTATTTTTGATAGGTCAAAAGACCATCTCGACTACGCTCGATGTGACAAATGGCAACTGCCTCCGTCAGTTTGAGCGTAGTCGAGAACCGTTTTAAGACACCTGTGTAACAATAAAAATCCTTGGAACTTATCCCTAAAAAGGTTGCAGTCATGCAGCCCTATTTTTTGCCGTACATCGGTTATTTTCAGCTCATCCATGCTGTGGATGAGTTTATAGTTTACGACAATATCCAGTTTTCCAAAAAAGGATGGTTTCACCGTAACCGGATGCTACAGAACGGGAAAGACGAGTATTTCAGCCTCAGCCTGAAGAAAGATTCCGATTTCCTGGATGTGCGTGACCGCCGGCTCAGCGACAGCTGGCCCGATGACAGGGAGAAGATCCTGCGAAAAATTGCCCAGAACTACCGGAAAGCCCAGCATTTCGAAGCGGTGTACCCCCTGGTGGAAAGCATCTTCCGTTACCCGGAAGCCCGTCTTTTTGATTTTATCTTCTGTTCTTTGAAAACCGTTTGTGATTTCCTGCAAATCACCACATCGCTGACCGTTTCTTCTGCCCTGGAAATTGATCATTCCCTGAAAAGCCAGGATAAGGTGATCGCTCTTGTCAAAAAAGCAGGGGGAAGCAGTTATCTTAACCCTATCGGGGGATTTGACCTCTATAATCCCGAGGATTTCAGGGCACAGGGCTTAACTTTGCAGTTCCATAAGGCCAGGCCTTTTTCTTACCCGCAATCGGGGAATGAATTTGTACCCTGGCTGTCTGTTCTGGACCTGATGATGTTTAATTCAAAAGAGCAGATCATTGGGTGGCTGGACAACTTCGACATTATTTTAAAAGATGAACAGGAAAACTAACGTACTTGTATTTCCGTGTGGTGCGGAGAGTGCCATGGAAATCCACCTGGCACTGAAAGATGTAATGAATATCCGGGTGGTGGGCGCCTCCAAAAGAGAAGATCACGGCCGTATGCTGTATGCCAACTATTACGGAAATTTCCCCAATATTGCAGAAGAGAGCTTCCTGGATGAGCTGAATGAGCTTATTGAGAAAGAATCTATTGACCTCATCCTCCCCACCCACGATACCGTACTGGTTTACATGGCCCGGAACCTCGGCAAGATCGGGACACGGGTGGCCGTACCGGGACTGTGGCAGGCTGAAGTATGCCGCAGCAAAAAGAAAATTTACGAGCTGTTCAGGCCTTATGAATTTAACCCGGCTGTTTTCAGCTCGGCAGAAGATGTTCGCTCTTATCCCATCTATGCCAAGCTGGATGAAGGGCAGGGAAGCAAGGGGGCTTTTGTGGTCCATAACCGGCAGCAGCTGGAAGACCTTCCGGACCCTGAGAATTATGTTCTCATGGAACTTTTGCCCGGTGAGGAGCTGACGGTCGACTGCTTCACCAACCGTCACGGGGAGATTCTTTTCATGGGTCCGCGGAACCGGAAAAGAGTATTTGACGGAGTTTCAGTTAACAGCGCATCGGTAGAGCTGACGCCGGAAGTGGCTGCTATAGGGAAAACCGTTTCGGATACCATCGGTATTCGCGGAGCCTGGTATTTCCAGGTTAAAAAAGATAGTACGGGCCGCTTCAAGCTCCTGGAAGCTTCTGTTAAAGTAGCCGGAAACATGAATGTTTTCCGCGGCATCGGAGTGAATTTTCCTTTGCTGATGGTATATGACTATCTCGGCTATGACGTGGAGGTGATTCCCAACGATTACCGGATAGAAGTAGACCGGGCACTGTTCAGCCGGTACCTGTTAGACCTGGAATACGATACCATTTATATTGATTTTGATGATACCATTACCAAAGAGGGGCGCGTTAACCAGAACGTAATGATGTTCTTATATCATCAGAGAAACAAGGGACGGACCCTCAAACTGATTACCAAGCACCAGGGCAACCTGGAGGAAACCTTTGAAAAGCTGGCCATTCACAAAGGAATTTTCCACGAGATCATCCATATCCCGATGGAAGAGGAGAAATATAAGTTCATTACGGAAAAAGAACGTGTGATTTTTATAGATAACGCTTACGGCGAGCGGCTGAAAATAAAGCGCAAGCTGAATCTCCCGGTTTTTGATGTGGACGCGCTGGGAACGCTGATCGACTGGCGGGAGTAGGAAAGAAGTTATTTATAAAGTACTTAAAAAAACAAAAAGCCCTTCTGCAAACTCAGAGTGAATTTGCAGAAGGGCTTTGCTCTCAGTACTGTTATTTCGAGAACTCTCCTGATATTCTCAGGGTCACTTCGTCGTCTACAGAAGCTCCGGATGTACCTACACCAAAGTCTATCCTGTTCAGGGTTCCGCTGGCTTTCACACCCACGATCTTCTTCCCTCCGCGACCGTCGATCGGCCCTCTGAAAATGGCATCCAGGGTAACCGGCTTGGTCACTCCTTTCATGGTCAGGTTACCGGTAATCTTGTAGTTGTTTCCGGATACTTTTTTCACTGATGTGCTTTTGAAAGTAATGGATGGGTGTTTTTCAGCAGCGAAGAAATCATCCGATCTGAGGTGACCGTCTCTTCTTTCATTCCCGGTATTCACAGAAGCTACTTCAGCAGTGAAATCAAAAACGGCATCTGAGAAATCATCTTTGGAAGAAGTCATCTTGGCATCAAATTTCCCGAAGCTTCCGTCTACTTCCGAAATTTTCAGATGGACAATAGAGAAGCCCACATTGGAGTGCGACTTATCCAGGGCCCAATCCTGGGCAAATGTCAGCGAAGAGACAAGCACAGCTGCTAAAGACAAAATAATTTTTTTCATGCGTTGGTTTTTTTAAATTTAATTCATGTATATACACGATGCTAAATTAAATATATTCTGATGAACCGCAAATTTTTTTTCCTGTGTATAAATTTCAGCTTTCTCCGGCCGGCGGATAAAGAGATGCCGGATTTTCCCTCTCTGCGGTCCCGGTAAAACCATCTGATCCCGTCATCGGGAACGTTTGCATAAAAAAATCCTATAATAAATAAAAATTATTACATATTTATCCCTTTCTTTATCTGTAATTACAGGGCAGTAAACATTGAATTAAGCTATGAACAGATCTCGACGGGATTTTTTGTACTCTATCAGCATGCTGGCGGCCGGAGCCGCCGTATCCAGTCCGTTATACGGTTTCGGAGGCGACCGCAAACTGAAAGTGGTCCTGGTAGGAACCGGGGTGCGGGGCATCTCTTTCTGGGGAAAACGCCTGGTGGAACAATACCCGCAGAAACTCAGCTTTGTGGGCCTGTGCGACATCAATCCCGGCCGGGTAAAGTATGCCAGGGAATACATGGGGGTGAACTGCCCTACTTTCACTGATTTCGACCGGATGCTCAGGGAAACCCGGCCCGACCTGGTCATTGTCTGTACCAAAGATTCCACCCACCATGAATTTATTGTGAAAGGACTGGAGTTCGGGGCAGACGTGCTGACAGAAAAACCCCTTACCACCGATGAAGTTCGTTGCCGTCAGATCGTAGAGGCCGAACGTAAATCAAAACGTAACCTCATTGTAGGATTTAATTACCGGTGGAGCCCGTATATGACCAAGATCAAGGAGCTTCTGCAGAACAAAAGCATCGGTAAGATCACTTCGGTAGATTTTAACTGGTATCTGAATACACATCACGGAGCCTCATATTTCCGCCGCTGGCATGGTCTTATAAACGGTGGCGGCTCCCTGTGGGTCCACAAGGCCACGCATCATTTTGACCTGCTGAACTGGTGGCTGGATGATACCCCTGAAGAGGTATTTGCTTACGGATCACTGGAACATTACGGCAGGAACGGCCCTTTCCGTGGTGAAAACTGCCGGAAATGTGCACATAAAACCGAATGTAAATACTATTGGGATATTACCAAAAATACACAGGATATGAAGCTGTACGTGGAAAATGAAAAGTATGACGGTTATATCCGGGACAATTGCCTTTTCCGGGAGGAAATCGATATTTATGATAAGATGTCGGCCCAGATCCGCTACAAAAGCAATGTGGTGGCCAATTATTCCCTTACCACCTATTCCCCTTTTGAAGGCTGGCGTATTGCCTTTAACGGGCAGAAGGGAAGAATAGAAGCCTGGCTTGATATTCCCTGGATGAAAAGCGAACACATTGACCAGGAAGCACTGCACGCCGTGGAAATGCAGCAGGCGTCAAAAGGTGACCAGATCACAGAACCGCTGATCCTTTTCAGGAACTGGGAGAAATATGAAACCGTTAATGTGGTTTCCGAGAAGGCCGGTCACGGCGGAGGCGACAGCCGCTTACAGGATAAGATCTTCCTGAACCCCGATGCAGCCGATCCCTACCGGCACGCGGCAGGCCTGCGTGACGGTGTGATGTCGGTGATGATCGGTATAGCCGCCCGGAAAAGTATCCAGTCCGGGCAGCCGGTAAAGATCAGTAGTTTGACCGATGTGGAGTAAGAATATGCCCCTTCGGCACGCTCAGGGTGATAGTGGTTATGCAATGAGCAAGCAAGGTTTCTGTCAGGAGGGTCCAACCACCTAACAGGGAGCCCCGGCCGGAAACCTTGCCAGTGTCACCCTGAGCCTGTCGAAGGGCGCCAGGAGAACACCCCCTGGTGAAAAATTATCTTACATATTGCCTTAAGCACTCCAAAAACCTCGTCGCATGCGCTTTTCCCAGAGAAAGAGCCGGTAGCAGACGGATGATATTGTTACCCGCCACACCTGTAAAAATCTTATCGTCTTCCAGGAGCTTTTTGCGGGTGGTACTCACGGGCTCATCCAGTTCTATGCCGATCATCAGTCCGCGGCCCCGCACTTCCCGGATCCCGGAAAAACCTTTCAGCTCACTGATCAGGTAGGAACCCACCTGTGCCGCATTTTCGGTCAGCCGTTCGTCTTTCATCACATCCAGTACGGCAATCCCCGCTGCACAGGCCAGGTGATTCCCGCCGAAAGTGGTGCCCAACAGGCCGTGCTTAGCCTGAAACTCCGGTGCAATGAGAATACCGCCGATGGGGAAACCGTTACCCATACCTTTGGCCATGGAGATAATATCAGGCTTTACTCCGTAATGCTGAAAGGAAAAAAACTCTCCGCTGCGCCCGTATCCGCACTGCACGGAGTCATGGATCATCACGGCCCCGGTCTTGTCACAGGCTTCACGGATGGCTTTGAGGAATTCTCCGGTAGCCACCTGGATGCCGCCTACTCCCTGGATGCCTTCCACAATCACCGCACAGGTATCTTCATCTACCGCAGCCTTAACGGCCTCCGTATCGTTAAAAGGTACAAACTGCACATGACCTGCAAAATTCAGCGGCGCTTTGATAGCCGGGTTATCCGTAACAGCTACCGCAGCGGAGGTACGCCCGTGAAAGGCTTTGGTAAAGGCCACTATTTTGGTGCGGCCGGTATGAAAGGAGGCCAGCTTCAGCGCATTTTCGTTGGCTTCCGCGCCTGAGTTCACCAGGAAAAGGCTGTACTCATCCAGGCCGGAAAGTTCCCCCAGCTTAGTGGCCAGCTCCTGCTGGAGTGGGATTTCCACCGAATTGGAATAAAAGGCCAGCTTCGCCAGCTGATCACTTACTTTTTGTACATAATGCGGATGTGAATGGCCGATGGAAATCACGGCATGTCCGCCATAAAGATCAAGGTATTCGGTACCGTGACTGTCCCAGATTTTGCTGCCCAGTGCTTTTACCGGCTCAATGGCATTGATCGGATATACGTCAAATAATTTCATTTTCAGAAAGAAATGGTTTTAAGATGAAGGCCTGTTTTTTCGTCCAGTCCGAACATGAGATTCATGTTCTGCACGGCCTGTCCCGACGCTCCTTTCAGCAGGTTGTCGGTGATAGAGGTAATCAGCAGCTTTTTACCGTGCTTCTGCAATTCCAGGATACATTTATTGGAGTTCACTACCTGCTTCACGTCTATCGGTCGTCGGGAAATGTGCGTAAACGGATGCCCTTCATAATAGCTTTCAAAAAGGTGCTGCGCTTCTTCCAGGCTGCCCTCAAAGTTCATGTACACATTGGCCATAATGCCCCGCGTAAAATTTCCCCGGTAAGGAAGGAAGTTGATCTCTTCCGAGAAACCGTTCTGAAGCTGGTTCAGGCTCTGGCGGATTTCGGCCAGGTGCTGATGGGTGAAAGCTTTGTAAACAGACACATTGTTATTCCGCCATGAAAAATGGGTGGAAGCGCTGAGCGCCTGACCGGCACCGGTAGAGCCGGTGATGGCCGATACATGCACCTCACCCAGCCGGCCGGCACGGGCCAGGGGCAGCAACGCCAGCTGCACGGTAGTGGCAAAGCAGCCGGGATTCGCCACTTTACGGGCCGGCCGGATTCTCTCGCGGTTAAGCTCGGGTAAGCCGTACACAAACCCTTCAGACTCATCGCGGTAGTCGGTGCTGAGGTCAATCATCTTCAGGTTAGCCGGAACAGCGTTCTGTTCAAGAAACTTCTTCGACTGCCCGTGTCCGGAACACAGAAAGATCACGTCTGCTTCTTCAAAGGGAAGCGCTGACGTAAATGCCAGGTCGGTGTCGCCCAGAAGATCGGTATGGGTTTCATAAACAGGTTTTCCTGCCTGGCTCCGGGAGTTGGCAAAAACAATTTCTGCCTGGGGGTGATGGATAAGAATCCGCAGAAGCTCGCCACCGGTGTAACCGGCCGCTCCTATGATTCCAACTTTTATGGAATTCATGAAATAGTAATTAACAGATGAAACAAAAGAAGATGCACTGGGCCTATCGTCGGTGCCCGGCTCGGGGAGTCTGTATGTAGCCGATTGCGCTCAAATGCCAAACAGAAGTTTGACACAAATGTAGGAATTAAAATTAAAAATAAAACCTGCAGACATACTTTATTTTGGGCTCTTCCTGATAAAATAAAACCATACCTTTCCCTTACTTCAGCATTTTCCTTGTATTTTTACGGTCCTATAATCGGAATAAATATGACTTTAGCCCAGATCGTGTGGGATGTTTCACCCACTATCCTGAAAATCGGAAATTTTGAGATCAGATGGTACGGTTTGCTTTTTGCCCTGGGATTTGTGATCGGATACCAGATTATCGCCTGGGCTTTCAAGATTGAGAAAAAAGACAGCAAAGACCTGGATGCCCTCCTGCTGACCATGATTCTTTCTATTGTGCTGGGCGCGCGCATCGGACATTATGTCTTTTATGAAGGCAATCATTTTTTGGATAATCCGGGAGCTTTCCTCTATGATATGCTGATGCCTCCCTATGCCGGACTGGCCAGCCACGGCGCTGCATTCGGGGTGCTGATCGGCTTGTTTCTTTTCCGGCGGAAACATCCGGAATACAGCTATCTCTGGCTGACTGACCGGCTGGTGATCGTGTCGGCGCTGGGCGGGGCGTTTATCCGTTTCGGCAATTTTATGAATTCGGAGATCGTGGGGAAACCTACTGACGGTCCGTTCGGCGTGATCTTTAAGCAGAATTTTGAGTTTACCCAGGTACCCAGGCATCCTTCGCAGTTGTATGAATCCATCTCCTGTCTCGTGATTTTCATCATCCTGATCCTGCTGTATAATAAGTGGCGGGAGAAGACACCCCAGGGCTCACTTACCGGCATATTCTTTATCTGGATATTCGGGCTGCGGTTTTTCTATGAATTTACCAAAGAAAACCAGGTGGCTTTTGAAGAGACGATGAAGCTTAATATGGGGCAGATTCTGAGCATCCCGGCGGTACTGATCGGCTTATATTTCCTGATCCGGTCGTTCCGGAATGTGCCTAAACCCACATAATGATGAAACTGGGTTTCGGGGCGTGGCAGCTTGGGGGAGAATGTATTTTCGGCGGAAGACAGACCGGCTGGGGAAAGCTGGATGAGGCCGAAATCCGGAAAACCCTCCTGGAAGCTCTTGAAAAAGGCATTACTTTTTTCGACACTGCCCCGGGTTATGGAAAAGGGCAATCAGAACGGCTGCTGGGAAGTGCATTTTCTGAAACCGGTGCTTCCGGTCTGAAGGTGTGTACCAAGTACGGAAGCTACGAAAGCACGAAAGGGGAAGCGTACCTTGATTTCTCGGCAGATACCCTGCTCCGTTCAGTAGAAGAAAGCCTGGAACGCCTGCAGTCAGACTGCCTGGACACCCTGCTTTTGCACGGTCCGCCCGATGACTTTGATTACGGGTCATTTGACCCTACCCCTTTTGAAATGCTTAAAAGCCGGGGTATAATAACCTGCTACGGTGTAAGTGTAAGAAGCCTGAAAGGGGCTGAAAATGTCCTGAACGCAGGCTTCGGAGATACTATAGAAGCCATTTTCAATATATTGGACCGACGGGCTGAAGAACAGGTCTTTCTTCATCCGGCTTTTCACCGCTACAGGTTTATAGCGCGGGTTCCGCTGGCATCCGGTTTTCTTTCGGAAAAGTTTCTGAAAAACCCGGGGCTGACCTTCGGCGAAACGGATATCCGTTCAGCCGTGGGAACCGCTGACCGGGACTGGTATGAAGCGGCTGTCAGAAAGCTTTCTTTTCTCAACGGGCTGCCCGGCGGAATCAGCACCTCCGCCCTGCGGTATGTTTTGTATCATCCGGCAGTTGCCTTCGTGATTCCCGGAATGAGAAGCCGGCTTCAGTTGGAGAGCAATATGCAGGCCCTGGAGCTCGGGCCTTTGAGTGAAGAGCTTCAAATACGCATAAAAGAGGCCCTGCCTCTCACTAATCCGAACTGGATAAAACATTAAACCTTATGGAAAGTATACTCCCCGAACTACAGAAAACCAGCAGGGAGGCGGCGAAGCTCCGCCGGTCTACCCGCTCGCAAAGAGCGCAGGTCCTGACGGGTCTGGCAGATCTGCTCAGGGAAAATGTACCTATTATACTTACCGAAAACCGAAAGGATCTCGACCGGATGGATAAGGGAGATGCTAAATACGACCGCCTGCTTTTGGATGAAACCCGGATTCATGCTTTGGCAGATTCGCTCCTGGAAGTAAGCCGTCTGGAGGATCCGGCAGGGAAAGTGCTGCTGGAAAAGACCCTGCCCAACGGCATACGGCTAAAGAAAGTCACCACCCCGATGGGTGTGGTGGGCGCTATTTTTGAGTCGCGCCCGAACGTAACCATCGATGTGGCGGCGCTTTGCCTCCTTTCCGGAAATGCAGCCGTGCTGAAAGGAGGAAAAGAAGCCCACTGTTCTAACCGGATCTTCGTACAACTGATCCACCAGGCACTCCAGGAAAACGGGCTGCCGGAAGAGGTGGTACTGCTTCTTCCCACCGACCGGAAGTTCATGACCGAGCTGCTCCAGGCCGACCGGTATGTAGACCTCATCATCCCCAGAGGTTCTCAGGGCCTGATCCACTTTGTACGGGAAAATTCCCGCATCCCTACCATTGAAACCGGCGCCGGCGTATGCCATATATATGTAGAAAAAACCGCGGATACCGACATGGCGGCGGAGATCATCGTCAATGCCAAGGCTTCGCGCCCTTCGGTATGCAATTCTCTCGACTGCGTGATTCTTGATGCTGCTGTTGCGCATGAGCTGGTTCCCAGGCTGAAAGCCGGCTTTGAAAAATATGCGATCGAAGTTTATGCGGATAACACCGCTTTCCCCTACTTCCAAAAGGAAAGCTTCCGGGTAAGACCGGCACAGGCAGAAGACTTCGGGAAGGAATGGCTTGACTTCAAGGTATCCGTAAAAACGGTGAACAGCCCGGACGAGGCCCTGGACCATATCCGCGAATATTCTTCACGGCATTCGGAAGCCATTGTCACCCGGGATCCGGCCATAGCCGAACGTTTCCTTGACGAAGTGGATGCTGCCGCGGTATATCATAACGCTTCCACGCGCTTTACCGACGGCGGAGAATTCGGCCTGGGTGCCGAGATCGGTATTTCTACCCAGAAGCTCCACGCCCGCGGGCCTTTTGCCCTGGAAAAGCTGGTGACAGAGAAGTGGGTGGCTGTAGGTGACGGGCAGGTGCGGTGGTGAGCTATGCTGAATAAAACTGTTAACGGCCGCAATTCTTAATACTCCCGTAATATTGAGTTAATACTGATAGTGCAATTTTGCATAGGAGATCAAACAGCATTTATCTTCATACATATTGGTAATAATCTTCAAAGACCCCCGGCCCTGCCGGGGATTTTTGTTTCCGTATATTTTCAAATTTGCGCAAGTTTTCCGACATTTGCAGTCCGAAAAGGAGGTCTCATAGTTCAACGGATAGAATAGAAGTTTCCTAAACTTTAGATGTGGGTTCGATTCCCGCTGAGACCACTATCCGAAAAAAGCCCGGCTTCGCCGGGCTTTCCTTTTTCAAAACGCTTTTCTGAACAATCTTAAACGCTTAATATCCACCTCACATCAAACGGGTCGGTTATTTCCACCAGTTCCCGGCCGTTACAGCCTCCGGGACCTTTTTCATCCCCTTCAAGCTTCTGAATCAACGCCTGCCGGTCAGCCGCAGTCTTGCAATGCAGGAAAACAGCTATATAATTCCCGAGGATTCTTCCTTCATTGTATACCAGGTCTGATCCATGAATAATGATGCTTTCGGAAAACAATGAACCGCTGACAACCGGCATTTCCGCATAACCCTGCAATTCAACCGTTTCAAATTGCAATGTACCGCCAAAGCAGGTCTGGTACCAGGTAAGCGCTTTCCTGCAATTCCCGGAAAAGGTAATAAAGACCCCACTCACAAATTTCCCCTGATCAGCCATAAGGTCAAGTAATTATCGAACCTCAGCCTTCGGCCCGGATTTTGCGGTCATAACCGTATGAAACCGCAAGAATGCCCAGCACCACCAACGGCATCAGCATAAACCCGATATTTTTATCGACACAGGCGTGGCTGATGAAGGCAAAGATCAGGGTAAAGGTGAGCCCTGCATACGCCCACTCCTTTAAGCGGGCGGGTGTCTTCGGATAGGCAACAGCAAAGACGCCCAGTACTTTACAGATGATCAGCGTATAGGCAAAGTAATCCGGATAACCCAGCGGTTTTGTACCCATATTGGCATATTCGGGGGCAAACAGCAGGGTACCCAGCGGCATAACCCCTTCCCAGAGAATAATGATGGCCGTGGCTATCCAAAAGATGATTCTGTTCTTTTTCATCGGAGTAAAGATCAGGATTCCACGTATCTTACAAAGTTATCCAATATCGCCTGCCAGCCCTGCTTCTGAAATTCAGGATCATTTTCTGTTTCCGCGTCAAAGGTGGTTTCTATCCTGGTTGTTCCGTTTTGAGGGGTAAACAGCGTAGTACATTTTCTTCCGTCAGCCATGGTATAGGAGATCTCTCTATACAGTTCCACAGTATCGTATATCCCTTCAAAGTCAAAGCCGAGGCTACCGTCCCGGGCTTCCATCCTGTTTTTAAATCTACCTCCTGCCCGCAGATCGTTTTCACTGCTGGGCGTATGCCAGCTCGGGTCAGGCGTGTTCCATTGTATAATATCGGCCGGTGTATTCCAGGCCTTCCATACCTTTTCTACGGGAGCGTTTGCCGTTGCTTCTACCGTAATTCTTGTTACTGGTGTCATAGTCAATCGTTAGTTTTTTTATATCGCAAAATTACAGTCGGACGAAGTAACGCGGCTGTTGTGAAAACGACAACTTCAGGGGTGAATTATGACAAACTATTTTTACCTTGCGTTCAAATACCTTTTGAGGCCATGCAGATTTCTGTCTTTGTACCTGAATACGGAGTGATTGAAGCGGTTACACCGCCGTTCCGGACTTTCCATACTGCCAATGAGTTTTTAACCGCATTTGGTAAAAAGCCCGTTTTCAAGGTGGAATACGTGGGTCTAAACGACTACGTACCTGCCAATAACGGCGAATATATGGTAAAAACCCATCGCCTGCTCCGCAATGTGACCGAAACAGACCTGCTGATCATTCCGCCTGTCTTCGGCGATACCGTCAAAGGTATTGAAGCCAATGCGGAAGCGATACCCTATTTTAAAAAGCTGTATGAGAAAGGCTCAGGCCTGGCCAGCTTATGCATAGGTGCTTTTCTCCTGGCCGAAACCGGCTTGCTCAGCGGCAAAAAATGCTCTACCCACTGGGCCCATGTCAGTGAATTCAAAGAGAGGTATCCCGATGTGGAAGTGGAAGACGGAGCCGTCATTACCGAGCACAATAATATTTACAGCAGCGGCGGAGCCAACAGTCTATGGAACCTGGTGTTATACCTGGTTGAAAAGTTTTCAGACCGGGAAACCGCCATCATGATCTCAAAATATTTTGCGCTGGATATCGGCCGGGACAGCCAATCACAGTTTGCGATCTTCAAAGGCCAGCGGAACCATAGCGACAGTGATATTCAAAAAGTGCAGGATTATATCGAAGCGCACTATGCCGATAAGCTGTCTATAGAAACTTTAGCCGGTTTAATTCATACAGGCCGCAGAACTTTTGAAAGAAGATTTAAGGAGGCTACCAATAATACTCCTATTGAGTATATACAACGGGTGAGAATAGAAGCTGCCAAAAATTTCTTTGAAGCTTCCAGGAAGAATGTAACGGAAATCATGTTTGATGTAGGTTACACCGATACAAAGGCTTTCAGAGACATCTTTAAAAAGGTTACCGGGCTTACTCCCATTGAATACAGGAATAAGTTTGCCCGGGTGGCCTATGAAGCGTAACTCATTCTCCCGGTAATTTTACTTTGAACACCCGGTAGGGATAGTCGGTCTTGTCTTCCCCCTTATTCCACTGGGGTAACCTTTGCATCTGGGCACAGGTGAAGTATACGTATCCGTCTGAACCTATTCCGAAGGAGTCCGGCCAGAGCAGGCGCGGATCTTCCACCAGGGTTTTAAGCTGCCCTGCGGGAGTGAGGTAAGATATGCTGTAGCTTTCGGAAGTTGTCAGAAGGATATTCCCTGCAGCATCGGCGATGAGTCCGTGTGTGATACCCACTTCCCCCATGTCTTCTACCCTGGAGGCCAGGGCATCACCGGTCAGCTCCGGGTCTGCCAGATACCGGGTTTCGATCCGGTAAAGATTCTGCTTATTGATAGGCTTAAAATAGAAATACTTAAAATCATGCGTTAAAGCAATGCCGTTGACGTGGGAAGAAAAGGGCTTCCCGTTCTTGTCCTGCATCGGTACTCCGTCATATTTCAAGGTAATCTTGTCGGCCTCCGTGAAAGCCGTATGCGCCAGAAGACTCCGTGATTTCCCGGTTTGCAGATCCAGGACCACAAGGGAGGCCAGACCGGGGTCTGAAAGATAGGCCAGCTTTCTTTCCACATCCACGCGAACGTCGTTTAAAGCTGATTTCGAATTGTCGAGATCCTCAAACAGGAAAGTATCTTCGACCTTATTGGTGCGGGTATTAATTTTAACCAGCTTAAACAGGCCCTGTTCTTCCTTTTGCCCGCTGCCGAAGATATTCCCGGAAGAACCCGGCCGGGAATCCAGTACCCACAGATAGTCCTGCGTATCCACAAACAGGTCCTGTACTCTTAAAAAGTGCTTATGGTAATCGCCACGGGTGTTCCATTCGGTGTCGGGATAAGGACGAAGGTCACCGTCGACGATCTCAGCCAAAGCGAGATTTCCGTTACCGTTATAGCCCGGGAATGAAACAAAAATCCTGTTTTCCGAATTTACACTCAGGCCGATAGCCATGCTGTTTCCGAATTCAGCTACCTGGATCAGCTTCGTATCCTGTGATGAGCTTCTGCAACTTATCATTGAGCAAAGAATGATGAATAGTAAATTTTTTTTCATGTGTCAATATATTAAACAGGGTGACGGACTTTCCTATGCCCGAACCCCTCAGGTAAAATAATTATGACTCCTCAACAGGATTAACGAAAATTTCCCCTTTCCGGTACTCCCGGTTTTCAGTTAAATACCACTTCATCCACAAACACCCACGCGGGAGTACCCTTACCCGGATGCCATGCCGGCAGGGGATTAACATTGTTCACCCGGATCCGTATCGTACTGTATTTTTGCGGCGGTAGGGCTATATCAAAGTAGGTGGTTTTTCGGGGGGCTCCTCGTTTAGCAGGCTGAACAGGTGAAATTTTTCCGAGAAGCTGCTCTTTCCCTGATGATGTCCTGCCCCAAACTTCAATACTTTGGGGAGGCATAATATAGGAATCAATCTTTTCCAGCATACTTACGGTCATATTTGTCAGGTGTTCGGGAACAGAGAAGAAGAAAACAGCCTCCAGGGGTTTTTCCCGGTATCCCAGCCAGGTTTTATCCAGGAAATTTTCGGGATCGCCTTTCAGGCGGTCATACAGGCTTTTGGCGCCTTTGGCAGCGTATTGGGGTGCCGGAGCAGAGATGAGCACTGCGGAGTCAGGCTCCGTACCGTTCACCAGGTAATCCAGCTCCAGCACGTTGCTGCCCAGCCAGCCTTCCTTAAATGCCCGTGCTTTGATGCGGGTACGACCCTGAACGATAAGCGGCCTGGTGTAATCCTGTCCGCGAGTGCTGTCAGGGACAGTGCCGTCCAGCGTATACCGGATCAGCACACCGGGTAAAGCGTGGCGCAGGGTCAATGGGGTACCCTGCTTTAAGAACACTTTCTTCTCCGAACTTTCCGGCGGATTTATAGCGATCCGTTCATTTTCTCTCTGACCGGTATCCAGCTGTATTGCCGGGTTTATCTTTTTCAGGCGACTCCTGTCTTCTGCTGTGAAGCCGCTTTCCCACAGGTAAACTGTGCTCAGCCGGGCCAGAATCTCCAGGTCAGGTTCCTGAAGACGTGTATTGGCCAGTGAAACCGACTTCAGGTTCCTGAGGTCTTTCAGGTAGCTTAAAAAGCTGCCGGTTACCTCAGTACTGCTGAGATTCAGGTGCCGGAGATTTTTAAACTCAGCCAGTACCTTCAGATCACCGTCTTTCACGGGCATCTTACTGAGGTTCAGCTCCACCAGCTGCTCCTTGACTCCAAGCAGCTTTTCCAATTGTTCCGGATCAAACCGGGCTTTTACAAAAAAAGACGCCTGCAGGGCCGGACTGTTCACCGCCACGGGGCTTACCCGGCAAAAGGGAGTATTGACCTCCGCCAGTGTTTCAGGGTCTGCAGCCGAAAAGGCATATACCTCCGCAGGCCCCTGCCGCCGGTATTTTGTGAGAGGAGAATCCGGAGGGAGCTGTGCGAAGCTCATTTTTTCAGGGGCTCCCTGGTTGATCCAGGCTGTAAGAATTTCAATCTCCGATTCCGTGAGCTGGGGTTTCTGACGCGGCGGCATGTGCTTTTTGTCTTCCACGGGCAGATAGATACGTTTCATCAGATGGCTTTCAAGGGCATTGCCCTTTATCAAAGCCGGCCCGTCTTCTCCTCCCCTGAGCATCAGCGCCACCGAGGCCAGGTTCAGTCCGCCTTTGGCTTTACTTTCATTATGGCAGGAGTTGCACTTTTCTTTCAAAACCGGTGCCACCAAGGCCAGGTACACATCATCTTCCTGAACTGCGGAATCCGCTGTTGAAAATGCTAAAAAATCTTCGCCGTGCGTCAGCTCTCCTCCGCGGTGGCCTGTTACAAGGATCAACGCCGTAATCCCCGCCAATACAACCGGCAGTACACGGGGAGGAATCTTTTCAAAGAAGATCACCGTCAGCCACAGCAGCCCGCTCAGCGCCACTCCGGCATATTGGTGACCGGCCACGCGGGATGCTTCGTAGTCGCCGCCCAAAGCCAGGATCATCCCTACGAGGGAAGTAAGTGACGCCAGAACAGCAACTACCTGGAGGGAGGTAAAAAGTAAGGTCTCATACCCCTGCACCCTGTGCCGCAGCAGGTAGAGAATGATAGTTCCTGCCCAAAGCCCGATGGGCAGGTGAAGGATGACAGGGTGTAAACGCCCCGTAAAGACCAGCCAGGGAGGAAGCTGCAACCGGTGCTGAAAGATCACCAGCACGACCAGCAGACTGTTAAAAAATATCAGGAGGTATTCTGGTATTCTCCGCATAGGTTCAGGCAAGGATTCCGGGTACTACTTTTCCGGCTACATCAGTAAGGCGGTACCGCCGCCCCAGGTGCTTGTATACCAGCTTTTCATGATCCAGTCCGCAGAGCCGAAGAACCGTGGCATGAAAATCATTGATATGTACCGGATCTTTTACAATATTATAGCCCAGCTCATCGGTTTCGCCGTACACCACACCCGGCTTGACGCCGCCACCGGCCATCCAGATGCTGTAGGCACGGGGGTGGTGATCCCTTCCGTAATTATCCCTGGTGAAATTTCCCTGGCAGTAATTGGTACGGCCAAACTCCCCGCCCCATATCACCAGGGTTTCGTCTAAAAGACCCCGCTGCTTCAGGTCTTTGATCAGCGCTGCCGAAGCGCGGTCCACGTCACGGGCCTGTCCTACCATTTCACCCGGCAGGTTGTCATGCTGATCCCACCCCTGGTGGTACAGTTGTATAAAGCGCACACCGGATTCCGAAAGCTTGCGCGCCAGCAGCGCATTGGCCGCGTAAGTACCCGGCATGAGGCAGTCAGGCCCGTACATTTTAATGATGTGGTCTGGTTCCCTGCTCAGGTCGGTCAGTTCCGGCACAGCCGTCTGCATACGGTAAGCCATTTCATACTGGGCTATTTTAGCGATGACATCTGGGTCGCCTGATTCTTCAAAACCCAGGTGATTCAACTCTGAAAGCTTATCGAGCATGGCGCGACGATCTACGCCGTCTCGGTCATTCAGGTAGAGCACGGGGTTATCCCCGCTGCTGAACAGCACTCCCTGGTGGGTGGCATCCAGGAAACCGTTGCTCCAGAGCTTGGAATACACCCCCTGCCCATTTCCTTTTCCCCTGGAAAGCAGCACACAGAAAGCAGGGAGGTTCTGGTTTTCACTGCCGAGCCCGTAGCTCAGCCAGGCCCCCATGCTGGGGCGGTTGCCCTGCTGGGCGCCGGTCTGCATAAAGGTAAGCGCCGGATCGTGGTTGATGGCCTCGGTATGCATGGAACGTACGATACAGATGTCATCAGCAATGGAGGCAATATGCGGAAAAAGCTCGGAGATCCATGCGCCCGACGCCCCATACTGCTGAAAGGCAAACTTTGACCCTACCAGGGGAAAAGATTTCTGCCCGCTGGTCATGCCCGTCAGCCGCTGCCCGCCGCGGATGCTTTCAGGCAGATCCTGGCCGGCCATCTGAATAAGGGCCGGCTTGTAATCAAATGATTCCAGCTGGCTGGGAGCTCCGTTCTGAAACAGGTAGATAATACGTTTGGCTTTGGGAGCAAAGTGCGGCAACCCAAGGGGCAGTCCGGCTTCGTCTGCCTTCCCGGAAAAGAGATCAGGCACCAGCAGCGAGCCCAAAGCCAGGCTGCCTATACCCACCGCAGCTTTCCCCAGAAAATGCCTGCGGTTAACGTTGAGCCGGTCTTGTATTATTTCTTTCATATCCGTACGATGGCTTCCTCCATATTGTATATCATTTGAATGGTGTACATCAGCGCCACCGTTTTTTCATACTCTTTTACCGGGAAATCACGGTATTCTCCCACTTTCAGCAGGTCCGGTTTTTTCAACTTCCGGAGACGGGCCGTCTCCTGCTCCAGGAAGCCGGTGAGTAACTTAAGTTCCCTGGGGTCCGGTTCGCGGCAGATAATCCTTCTGAACGCTTCCCGGAGTGCTATCTCCGAAGGCCGGTCCGCCATTTTCTGGGCCAGTACGCGGGAGGCTTCCAGGATGACCGGGTCATTCAGCATGACCAGGGCCTGAAGCGGGGTGTTGGTTGACAGCCGGTTAACCTCGCACTGATCACGGTTACTGGCATCAAAGATCAGCATATTCGGTGGCGGGACGGTCCGCTTTATAAATACGTACATGCCCCGCCGGTACAGGTCTGCGCCTTCATCCTGCACGTAGCGGGCCAGGCTGCCCCGGCCCGAAGTTGATTTCTCCCATATTCCTTCGGGCTGGTAAGGCTTTATGCTCGGCCCGCCGATATCGAGGTTCAGGAGGCCCGAAGAAGACAACGCCAGGTCACGTACCAGCTCTGCTTTCAGGCGGGTACGGCTGCTTCGCGCCAGGTAGCGGTTCTGCGGGTCTTTTTCCAGGTGCTTACGGGTCACTTTTGAACTTTGACGGTACGTGGCGGAGGTGACCATCATCTTTACAAGACGCTTAATGTCCCAGTGATGCTCGCGGAAATCCACGGCCAGCCAGTCCAGGAGCTCAGGATGTGTGGGCAGATCACCCTGCATGCCGAAGTCGCCGGTAGTAGCTACAATGCCCCGCCCGAAAAAGCGGGCCCACAGCCGGTTCACCCATACGCGGGCGGTAAGCGGATTTTCCGGGGCAAACATCCATTTCACCAGCCCCTCGCGGTTATTTCCATAGCGGGAAACATCAAACGGCAGCACCTGTTCCGGCAGGCCTGGCGTCACCTCCACACCGGGAGTATCGTAATTTCCCCGTTCAAAAAGGTGAGTTTTCCGCAGTCCCGCTGAATCTTTCATGACCATTACATATACATCCGCCGTATCTTTCTTATGGATGAAGTTCAAAATGCCGTTAATTTCCTCCCTGCCGATCTTCAGATTCGGCGGATCGGCAAAAGAGGCATCAATAGTACCGAAAAGTCCCTTTTCAGGCACCTGGTTAAAAAAAGCATATGTGCGGAAATAGTCTTTCTGACTAATAGGATCATACTTGTGATCGTGGCATTTTGCGCATTCAAACGTCAGTGAAAGAAATGCTTTCCCGAAAGTATTGGTGCGGTCAGTCACATACTCGGACCGGTATTCTTCATCAATAACTCCTCCTTCCTGGGTGATTTTATGGTTACGGTTAAAGCCGGTGGCCAGGATGCTCTCGGTACTCCGGTCTTTGATCAGGTCTCCGGCCAGCTGGTAAGTCACAAATTTCTTATAGGAGTAATTTTGATTAAATGCATGAATCACCCAGTCGCGCCAGGGCCACATGGTCCGCAGGCCGTCGTCCTGATAACCGTGGGAGTCGGCATACCGCGCCACATCCATCCAGTCAAGGGCCATCTGCTCTCCGTAATGCCTGCTTTTCAGCAGTTCGTCTACTATCTTTTCATAGGCGTCAGGCCTTTTGTCTTTCAGGAACCTTTCCTGCATCTCTACGGACGGTGGCAGCCCCGTGAGATCCAGGCTAACCCGTTTCAGCAGCGCTTCCTTCCCTGCCTCTTCTGCCGGTTTCAGCCCTGCAGAGCGCATTCGGGAATACGCAAAGTGGTCGATGGCGTTCCGTACCCACCCCCCGTCTGCCCCAGGCAATTCCGTCTTCTGAGGCGGGATAAATGCCCAGTGAGGCTTGTATTTTCCTCCCTGCTCTATCCATTTTCTGATGATCCAGATCTCCTCATCGCTGAGGTTCAGGTTGGCCTCCACAGGGGGCATTCTTTGGGCCATATCCTTAGTGGTAATCCGCAGGTAAATTTCCGAGGTTTTAGGACTTCCGGGTACCAGGGCCCGGGCATGGGGATTATCTTTTAACGCGGCATAGGCGCCTTCGGGAGTGTCCAGCCGTAAGCCGGCCTCACGGGTGTTGGCATCGGGACCGTGGCATTTAAAGCATTTATCGGAAAGTATCGGGCGGACATGGTAATTATAGTCCACTTCTCCGGAATTATCCGTAAGACGGTTTTCCTGCCGGCAGCTCCATGTTGCCCAGGCAGCCAGTACCCATAATAAATAACCGATTCGCATAAAGATGAAAATGCCTGGCGATGAAATTAGATAAATATTTTTATTTATTCATTAAATATCAATAAAAAATCTTCATAAAAGCCTATATAAAGAATTTGCACATCAGCCTTCCCCGGTTTCGGGATACTCATTTTTTTAACATCTTATTGGGCATCCTGTTGGCTTTTCAGGCAGATTGTTTTGCAGAATATTGGTATATTCCGCCCTGTTTTACTCGGACGCCCGTAAATCTGTTGTTAATTTTACCGTTGAAAAAACCTGATCTTATGACAAGGCTGTTTAGTATCATCATTCCTGCACTGATCATCTGTTCCTGCAGTACCACCAGAGAAAAGTCGATTTTTAACGGCAAAAACCTGGAGGGCTGGACGCCCAAGATCCATCATCATGAATTCGGGGATAACTATGCCAACACGTTCCGCGTGGAAGATGGCATGATCAAGGTGCGTTACGACGGTTATGATCAGTTCAGGGAACGTTACGGCCATTTATTTTACAAAACCCCTTACTCCCGTTTCCATCTTACGCTGGAATACCGGTTTAACGGGATCTGGAGAAAAGACGCTCCTTCCTATACTCATCTTAATTCAGGCGTGATGTTTCACTCCCAGGATCCGAAGACCATTCTGAAAGAGCAGGACTGGCCTATTTCAGTAGAGATGCAGTTCCTGGCGGAAGAAAAACCGGGAGTGCCCCGCCCTACCGGTAATATGTGCTCACCCGGCACCGATGTGGTTTACCAGGGGAAGAAAGATCCGCGGCATTGCATCGACTCCCGTTCGAAAACCTATAAGCCCGGTGAATGGGTAAAAGCTGAGCTGATTGTTTACGGCGACTCGCTGGTGCGGCATCTTATCAACGGAGAGATGGTGCTGGAATATGCAAAACCTACCATAGGGGGCGGAGTGGTCAACGGGGCCGACCCGAAGATCTTTATCCCGGGCAGGCCGCTGACCTCGGGGTATATCGGGCTTCAGAGCGAAGGCCAGGAAATTGATTTCCGGAATATTAAAATCAGGAAACTGTAAGCACAGTCAGGTCATTAAGAACGGCTCTGAAAGCATCCTCTTCCGGAACTATTATCTGTTTAAGATCCGTGCCGCCTCCTTTGCAAAGTAGGTCAGGATAATGTCAGCTCCGGCTCTCTTCATGCTGATCAGCATTTCCATCATGGCTTTGTCGCCGTCTATCCAGCCGTTTTGTGCGGCCGCTTTGATCATGGCATACTCACCGGATACATTGTAGGCCGATACCGGTATATTGAAATTATCTTTCAGGGTTTTGATCACATCGAGATAAGAAAAAGCCGGTTTCACCATCAGAATGTCTGCCCCTTCCGCATAGTCGAGTTCCGCTTCAAGCAGAGCCTCTTTCACGTTGGCGGGATTCATCTGGTAGGTTTTTTTATCGCCGAATTTAGGAGCAGACTCCAGGGCATCCCGGAAAGGCCCGTAAAATGCCGACGCGTATTTGGCGGTATAGGCCATGACAGCCGTGTTGGTCAATCCTTCCGTATCCAGCGCCCGGCGGATAGCTCCCACCCGGCCGTCCATCATATCTGAAGGCCCGATGATATCGGCTCCTGCCCGGGCCTGGGCTACTGCCATTTTTACCAGTACCTCCACCGATTCGTCGTTCACAATCTCCCCGTTTCTGACAATGCCGTCGTGCCCGTCCGAGCTGTAAGGATCCAGCGCCACATCTGTCATCACTACCAGTTCCGGGAATTTATTTTTGATTTCAGATAGTGCCCTCAGATAGAGGGTTCCTTCTCTGATACTTTCCGAGCCTGCAGAATCTTTCCTGCTCTCAGGGTAGTTCGGAAACAGGCACACCGACCGGATGCCATGGGCCATCACGTCTCCGATCTCGGTCAGCAGGGTATCCAGAGAATACCGGAATATGCCCGGCATGGAGCGGATTTCCACTTTTTCACCGCTTCCTTCCTGCACAAACATCGGAAAAATAAAGTCATTGACAGACAGGGTATTTTCAGCTACCATGTCACGGATGGCGGCGGAAATACGGTTTCGCCTGGGTCTTCTGGTTAAAAACTGCATACGTATACAGAAAGGAAGAAAATGCTATACAAAGAATCTGAGATTTCGCTAGAATGACAAATTTTATAACCAAACAGACACATAAGACATTGATG
>JBEBRR010000029.1:0-47974 GCA_040394735.1 Leadbetterella byssophila | reverse complement strand
GCTCCGTTGGCTGAACATTATATTTTTAAGAACTTTGCACCTTAGAAACATGAAATATGAGAATTAACGAAATACAGGACGATCTCATTGAAACCTTCGCATTATTTGACGATTGGGAGGAAAAATATGAATACATCATTGACCTGGGGAAAAAGCTGCCCGGGCTCGATGAAAAATACAAGACCGAAGACAATATTATCAAAGGCTGCCAGTCAGTAGTATGGTTACATGCAGACCTCCGGGATGGTAAGGTGATTTTTGAAGCCGATAGCCAGGCGATTATTGTAAAAGGACTGGTAAGCATGCTTCTCCAGGTGCTTTCCGGTCATACCCCCGATGAGATTCTTACCGCCGACCTTTATTTCATTGAAAAAACCGGCCTTAGCTCGCACCTCGCTCAAACCCGGTCTAACGGACTCGCATCCATGGTAAAACAAATGAAGACTTATGCTCTGGCGTTCAAAGCAAAAGAGTCGGGTAACGTTTGATCTCTGACAGGTTCGTTCCGCAAGACAGCAGGCTGCCTGAAGGGGTTTGTCCCCGTCATTCTGAGCTTACCGAAGTACGAACCATTTTCCACCTTATTTTGTTTGTTTTAGTAAAGTATCCCATTCGGAAATGGAACAAAGCGAAGCTGAATTAAAGGAAAAAGTAATTGAGGCCATAAAAAAAGTATATGACCCTGAAATTCCTGTAGATGTATATGAATTAGGGCTCATTTATGACATTAAGATATTCCCGATCAATAATGTTTATGTGCTGATGACGCTGACCTCACCTTCCTGCCCTTCAGCAGAAAGTATCCCCGTGGAAATGGAAACGGAGATCCGTGCCATAGAAGGCGTGAACGATGTCAGCATTGAGCTGACCTTTGATCCGCCGTATTCTACGGAAATGATGAGTGAAGTCGCTAAACTGGAATTAGGATTTATGTGAGACAGCCCCACCCAGGTTGTTGATAATTATAAACCCCGAAGGGTAAGGGGACCAAAATCAAGAATATGTATCCTGCTCATTTAGTAGCTCCGATGAAAGACGAGCTGACTTCCGTTGGATTTAAGGAATTAACCACACCGGAAGAAGTAGATGATTTTTTTGCCAGCCAGAAAGGCACTGCCGTGGTGGTGATCAATTCAGTTTGCGGTTGTGCTGCCGGTACCATGCGTCCGGGGGTTAAAATGTCACTGGAACTGACAGAAAATAAGCCTGACCAGCTTTATACGGTTTTTGCCGGTTTTGATATTGACGCCACCCAACGTGTACGTGAATATATTCCGCTTCCTCCGTCTTCACCTTCTATTGCTTTGTTTAAAGACGGTGAGCTGGTACATTTTGTTGAAAGACACCATATTGAAGGCCGTTCTGCCCAGGTAATCGGTACGCACCTGGCCGCGGTTTACGATGAGGTATGCGTAGCAGGGTGATCAGGGTTGAATGATCAGTTCTGATCTGTTATAAACAACTCTGCCGTTATACGGTCTGATAAAATCCTGGCTTCAGCCGGAATGGTAACAACATCATCGTTCTGAACAAGAAGTTGCTGTGATTTAAGCTTTTCAAGGTTATCCCGGAAATCGGCTGGAATATCCGGCCATATCCGGGATATTCTGTTTAAAGACACTCCCCATACAGTTCTCAGCCCGGTCAGAAGATAATCATTTACCTTTTCAGCCAGGGTAAGGGTTTCTTTTTCAAATTCAGGGTTTCCCGATTCCACTCCCTGCATATAGCGGTGGTTATGGGCTAGATTCCACTGGCGCGAAATACCGTTGTAGGAGTGGGCAGACGGGCCCAGCCCCAGGTACTCCTCGCCCAGCCAGTAGGAAGTATTATGAATTGCATATTTTTGATTCCGGGCAAAATTAGAAATTTCGTACTGTTCAAAGCCCAGCGCTCCCAATTCTTCTGTAACGATCTTATATTGTTCTGCAGCGTAATCGTCAGGAATAACAGCTAATTTTTCCTTTGCCGCCCAGCGGCCAAAAACAGTGTCTTCTTCAATGGTCAGATTGTAGGCAGAAATGTGCTGAAGATCAAAAGAACTGAGTATTTCAATGTCTTTACGAAGCATTTCCGCCTGCCGGCTTTCATCCAGGTGAAACCCGGTTTTGGCATAGATCAGATCTACCGAAGAGGTTTCAAAACCCCTATTCAGAATCTGCTCCAAAGCCTTAATTGCTTCACCCGAAGAATGAGCCCGGTTCATAAACCTCAGAAAAATTTCGTTAAATGTCTGAATGCCTAAACTTATACGATTTATTCCAAGAGAATACCAGAAATCAAGGCGCTCTCTGCTGATATCATCTGGGTTGGCTTCCAGGGTAACTTCCTTCAAACCATGAAGGTCATACACCTCCCTGATGGTACGGAACAGGCTTTCCAGTTCTTTCTCTGTCAGAATAGAGGGAGATCCACCACCAAAATACAGCGTTTCAAGCTTTTTTTCTCCCAGATACCCGGATTGTAACAATGCCTCACGTCCTATAGCGTCTACCATACGCTGTTTGTACGACAGGTTCGTACTAAAATGAAAATCACAGTAATGGCAGGCTTGTTTGCAGAAAGGGATATGAACGTAGAGATGCATAAAAGTTCCGAGTTCTTAGTACCTGGTTCCGGGAGGTGCTCCCACCTTAAAGTTTTATAACCACAGATTGAATTAACCCCCCGATAATTTTAGATGTTTCATCACACAAATTATTTACACGCTCGAAACTAATTTTATTTAAATATTCGAGACGACGGCAAGTTACATCATAGACTTTATATAAAACGCGCTGTCTTGTCTCGATACTTGGAACGATTATTTCGTAGCAATGAAATAATAATCAATACACTTCTCCGGCTCGTCACTCAGGTAGTGATCATCCCAGTTGATCTGGGCAGCCAGGCTACCCGGTTCGGCCAGGAGCTTATTGCGGTTAAACCGGTTTAGGATCTCGTAAGGCACCCGAAGCATCCAGGAAGGCAGGCGGTGCTGCAGATCCAGTATATCCCAACGCATAATTTTTCGTACCGAAGCTTTATTTTGCTCATAATAAGCCCATACTTTCTCATTTCCACCCACCCCTTTGGCGTCTAGCTTAGTGAAATATTTTTTCATGAGGTTTTTCAGCTCTTCAGTCCGGTATTCACGGATATGCCAGGGATTCCGGCTTAAGGAGTAATCTTTATTCACGGTAGTCAGGAGAATTTTACCACCCGGTTTCAGCACGCGGCAGGCTTCCTGTAAAAACTTATGATCATCGCGGATATGCTCAATCACCTGAAAAGTAACGACAAAGTCGAACGAATTGTCTGCAAACTCATCCAGGTAGGGGAGGTTCACCGTGTTAAAGTATTGGTCCGGGTACTTTTCCTGCAAAGCCCGGATCAGCGGCTCATTTTTATCCAGTCCGGTGAATTGATCACTGGCATTAATCAGCTTTTCCACACCACGTCCCCAGCCGCAACCCAGCTCCAGCACTTTACCGCTGATAATTTTGGCAGCTTCTTCATACGGGAAGTACAGCCGCTGATGAACGGGGTTGTCGGAAAGGATCTCCGCACTGGTGATCTCGGTGGTAGCGTAGGTCATTTTACTGGATATTAAAACACAAAAATAACGGATATTTCCGAGTAAACGATACCTCTCTTAAACCTTCCTTATCTTTTCTTTCGCGAATTACTATTAAGTTAACGGCAGAAAAAAAGCTGTCTGCACTACTCTCCGGTTTATCGATAAAAAGCCACGGCAGATCGGCGCAATAATTACTCCCGACGATTACATTTAAAACACAAGCGAATTTTTAAGCCCCGATTTACGTTTGAATTAATAGTAATAACAAAACCATTACATGCGACTTCCATAATACAGCCGCCGAGAAAGTACGGATGCGGAGCCTTGCTCCTCTACACTCGGAACTATGTACCCGGAACTCGGAACTATCTTAAATCAATGAAAAAATCTATCCCGTTAATTGCGCTATATGCGCTTTTTTCCTGCCAGTCAAAAAAGCAACAGCAAGCTCCCCCGGTTTCTGAATTTCCTGTAGCAGAGGTGGTCCAGCAGAACCTCACCGGCTATGATGAATTTCCAGTAACCATCAAAGGCATTAACAATAACGATGTACGGGCCAAAATCCAGGGGTATATCAAGAAAGTTTATGTGGATGAAGGGCAGTCGGTAGCTGCCGGAGCTCCTCTTTTTCAGCTGGAAACCAATATTTTAAGCCAGAATGCGGACGCAGCACAGGCTGCTGTAACAGCCAGTGAGGCGGGTATTGAAGCAGCTGAAGCTGCTGTAAAGGCCGCAGAGGTAGAGGTTACAAAACTTACCCCGCTGGTTGAGAAAAACATCATAGGAAGTATCCAGCTGGAAACTGCCAAAGCTAATCTCACGCGAGCCCGGGCCGCTTATTCCCAGGCGGTGGCAGCGAAAGGTCAGGCCAACTCTACTCTGAAGGGCATTCGTGAAAATATTAATTTTTCTATTGTAAAAAGCCCGATCAAAGGGGTGGTAGGGGCACTGCCCCTGCGGGAAGGGAGCCTCGTCGGGCCTTCTGATCCCACACCGTTAACCACGGTTTCTGAAACCAGCTCGGTATATGCGTATTTTTCCATGAATGAAAAGGAATATCTCGATTTCCTGGAAAGAACCCCTGGAGCCACCGTAAAGGAAAAGCTCGGCAATATTCCGCCGGTTGACCTGCTCCTGGCCAATGGACAGCCCTACCCGGGAAAAGGCCATGTACGCGCCGTTACAGGCCAGATTGACGCGGCAACCGGAAGCATCCAGTTCCGCGTTACATTTACGAACTCAGCAGGGCTTCTCAGCAATGGAAACTCGGGTAAAATACGTATCCCCAAAACTTATGAAAATGCCGTTGTTTTTCCTGAAATGTCGGTTTTTGAGCGCCAGGGAAGCTTCTATGTCTACACTGTAGCCCGTGATACGGCCTACATGACCAAAGTAAACATTATTGACCGGGCCCACAACCTGGTAGTGGCCGGAGACGGGGTGAAGCCAGGTGACCTGGTGGTGATCCAGGGTACCGCCAACCTGCGGGATAAGACCCCGGTAAAGCCTAAAAAGCAAGATATGGAGCAGCTTTTAAACACCCTCAAACCTGTATTTTAAATCATGTTAAAAACATTCATAGAAAGACCGGTATTTTCATCGGTTATTTCTGTTTTGATCGTCATATTGGGTGTCCTGGGTCTTTATATATTGCCCGTATCGCAATATCCCGAGATAGCCCCACCTACTGTGCAGGTAATGGCCAATTACCCCGGCGCCAATGCTCAGACCGTACTGGAAAGTGTTATTGTACCTATAGAAGAGCAGATCAACGGGGTGGAAGGGATGGACTATATTGCCTCTACCGCCTCCAATAACGGATCGGCCACCATCCAGGTGATCTTCAAACAGGGAATAGACCCGGATATTGCCACGGTAAACGTACAAAACCGGGTTTCCCGGGCTACCCCATTGCTTCCTGCCGAAGTAACCCGCTCTGGCGTAACCACCCAAAAGCAGCAGACCAGTGCGCTGATGTTCCTTTCTTTCTATACTTCCAGCAGGGAATATGATGCCACTTATATTCAAAATTACCTGAATATTAATGTTATACCTGTACTGAAACGGGTAAACGGGGTAGGAGATGCCACTGCCTTCGGTCAAAAGATCTATTCTATGCGGATCTGGCTGGACCCGGTGAAGATGGCTGCTTACGGGCTGGTCCCGGCTAATATCTCCCAGGCCGTAAATGAGCAGAGCCTTGAAGCTGCTGCAGGACAGTTGGGGGAGAATGACGGCGCCTCTTTCCAGTATATCCTTAAGTATGGCGGAAAATACCGTACAGAGGAACAATACGAGAGTATTGTGGTAAAGGCGCTGCCCGGCGGACAGGTGCTCTACCTGAAAGACGTGGCTAAAATAGAACTGGGCTCTCTGTCTTATGCCGGAAACGGCGAGTTGAACGGGCAGCCCTCGGTAACTATTGCCGTGTACCAGACCCCGGGTTCCAATGCCCAGCAGATCAACAATGATCTGAAAGCCGAACTGGAAAAGATCGGGAAACAGCTGCCTGACGGAATCGGTTATATTGTCAACTTTGACACCAACGAATTCCTCGATGCTTCTATTTCAAAGGTGGTCAGTACACTTATTGAAGCTTTTTTACTGGTATTTGCAGTAGTATTCATCTTCCTACAGGACATCCGTTCTACTATTGTGCCACTTATTGCGGTTCCGGTGTCCATTATCGGTACTTTCTTTTTCCTGACCCTGTTCGGATTCTCGCTGAACCTGCTGACGCTCTTTGCTTTGGTGCTGGCCATCGGTATTGTGGTAGACGATGCCATTGTGGTGGTGGAAGCCATCCATGCCAAAATGGAAACTACCGGAATGGAGGCCAAAGAAGCTTCTATCAGTGCAATGGGTGAAATATCTACGGCCATTGTTTCCATTACCCTGGTAATGGCCGCCGTATTTATCCCGGTAACCTTTATTACCGGTCCCACAGGTGTATTTTATAAACAGTTCGGGATAACGCTTATTGTAGCTATATTTATATCTGCTGTAAACGCGCTTACCCTTAGTCCGGCGCTATGTGCCCTGTTCCTTAAACCGCACGGAGAAAGCCATGCAAAAGGGTTTATGCAACGCTTCTTTACTGCATTTAACTCCGGGTTTAACACGATGACCCGCAAATATGCCCGGGCTTTCAGCTTTCTGTTCAGAAACAAGTGGGTAACAGCCCTTACCCTGGCACTTTGCCTGGGGGGTATTTACCTTTCCAATAAAACCATGCCTTCGGGTTTTGTGCCGAATGAAGACCGGGGGTTTCTTTTTGGAAACGTGGAGCTTCCTCCGGGGGCATCTACCGACAGAGTCTATTACCTGCTGCGAGAATTTGAAGGGAAAGCCATGAAGATTAAAGGCATTAACAACGTCACAGCGATTACCGGGAACAACTTTATCTCCGGTGCCGGCGCCAACCACGGTATGCTGCTGATCAAGCTGGACGGGTTTAAGGACAGAACTACTTCAGAAACGGCAATTAACTCTATCATCGGACAGTTATTTGCACTGGCAGGAAGAGAATTTAAAGACGCCAAAATGGCCTTCTTTCAGCCCCCCAGCATTCCCGGTTTCGGTGCGTCGGCAGGCTTTGAGCTTAAACTGCTGGACCGCTCCGGCGGAGACCTCAAAAAGCTTGACGAAGTTACACAGGACTACCTGGCAGAGCTGACCAAAAGACCTGAGGTACAATACGCCCAGTCATCTCTGAATACTAACTATGCCCAATACGAAATCAAGCTGGACGTAGAGCGTGCAAAGCGTTCCGGGGTAACGGTAAGCGGTATTCTATCTGCATTGCAGGGATATATCGGCGGTATTTACGCTGCTGACTTTGTAAGGTTTGGTAAACAATACCGGGTTATGATCCAGTCTCTTCCTGAGAGCCGTCGTGATGAATCCGGCCTCAACAGCATCTTTGTGAACACCTCCACCGGGCAAATGGCGCCGATCACGCAGTTTGTAACTCTCCATAAAGTGTATGGCCCGCAGTCGGTAAACCGGTTTAACCTCTTTACTTCGGCCAATATTTCAGGCGCTACCAACCCGGGATATTCCAGTGGTGATGCCATCCGGGCCATTAACGAAGTAGCGGCCGCCCAGCTCAGCCAGGATTTTGGTGTGGATTTCACCGGTCTTACCCGTGAAGAGCTGAAAGCGGGCTCTCAAACCCTGCTGATCTTTATTCTGTGTGTGGTATTCGTATATTTTATCCTGTCGGCTCAGTATGAAAGCTATATCCTGCCGCTGTCAGTTATTCTTTCCCTGCCGGCCGGTATAATGGGGGCTTACCTTTCACAAAAGCTGGCGGGACTGGAAAATAACATCTACTTCCAGATTGCGCTGGTTATGCTGGTAGGTCTGCTGGCCAAAAATGCCATCCTTATTGTTGAGTTCGCCATTCAGCGACGTCAACATGGAGAATCCATCCCCCAGGCGGCTATAAACGGTGCTATTTCACGTTTACGGCCCATCCTGATGACTTCTTTCGCCTTCATCCTGGGTCTGATGCCGCTGGTGTTTGCCTCGGGAGTAGGATATATCGGAAACCGTTCAGTAGGGACCGGAGCGGCTTTCGGTTTGCTGATCGGTACTGTAATCGGCGTTTTTATTATTCCTGTGCTGTTCGTGATTTTCCAGACCCTGCAGGAAAAAATTAAACCGGTGAAGCAGGTGAAAACAATCGATAATAAACAATGAACAATTGACAATGAGCTTCCGTATACCCGGAACTAATGTACCCGGAACTATCAAAATGAAATATTACTCACTCATATTCACCGCTCTTTTGCTACAGTCCTGTTTTGTAGCAAAAGATTATAAAAGGCCGGAATTACCGGTAGCTGAAGGCTTTAAAGCTGAAGCAGCTGCGGCCGACAGCCTCAGCCTGGCCGCCGTGTCCTGGAGAACCTTCTTCAAAGACGAAATACTTTACAGCTACATTGAAAAAGCACTGCAGAATAACCTGGATATCCGCACGGCCCTGCAGAATGTAGCCATTGCAGAGTCGTATATGAAGCAGGGAAAAGCCGGGTATTTCCCTACTTTTACCCTGGGGCCTAACTTTACCTTTACCAAAACTTCTGCCAATACCCAGTTCGGGCGGATTACCGGGAGCCAGACGCTGACCCAGTTTGATATCACCGGGAATTTTGCCTGGGAGGCAGATGTATGGGGAAAAATAAGAAGTACGAAAAGGGGATTTATAGCCGACTACCTGCGCAGCATCAATGCCCACCAGGCCGTGTCTACCCAGATCATCGCTTCAGTAGCCAACACCTACTTCAGCCTGGCGGCACTGGATGAGCAGAAGAAAGTACTGGAGGAGACCATCCGTAACCGCGAGGAGGGAGTAGAGACCAACCAGTCGTTAAAAATGGCAGGAATTGTCAGTGAAGTGGCCGTGAAACAGAACGAGGCTATCCTGGTAAATGCCCGTGCCCTGCTGCTGGACACTGAAAATGCCATCAAACTGAACGAGAACATCCTGAGCGTATTACTGGGCGAATCCCCGCGGGAGACCGAAAGAAACTCTTTTGCTTCCCAGGCGCTGGAAATAGACGTACAAACCGGTTTCCCTGTACAATTGCTGGAAAACCGCCCGGATATAAAGGCTGCTGAAATGGCCCTGGTCAAAGCATTTGAAAATGTTAATGTGGCTAAAAGCAATTTTTACCCCACATTAAGAATAACTGCCGCCGGAGGTTTCCAAAGCATTGATTTCCCGCAGTTGTTCAGCCCGAAATCACTATTTACCAACGCTGTGGCCGGTCTGGCTCAGCCTATATACAACCGCCGGGCCTTAAAAACCCAGAAAGAGGTGGCTGATGCCGGCAGGGAACAAGCTTACCTGGCCTATCAGAAAGCGTTGATCACCGCCAGTAGGGAAGTTTCAGACGCCCTGTATAACTATTCTGCAGCCGACAGGAAGATTGTGCTCAAAGAACAGGAATACCAGTTATATAACCAGTCTGTGGAATATTCAGAGGAGTTACTGGAAAATGGTATGGCCAATTATCTTGAAGTGATCACGGCAAAGCAAAATGCCCTGAATACACAGTTAAGCATCATCACTACCAGGCTTCAGAAGCTGAACTCCACGGTAGAGCTTTACCGGGCCCTGGGCGGGGGATGGCAGTGATTCTCTCTTCGTGGAATCCTGAAAGGAAGTTCGGAAGATTTGATTTATTTTTGTACAAATCATTCACCTTACCTTAATTGCATGAAAAAAATCTTACTTCCGGCCCTTCTCTTGTTAAGTGGGTGCCAAACCGGGGAAACCGCGGGCTTATCCGGTACTTACCGGCTTTTACATTCCATGACCGTAAAAGGCACGGATACCACTTACGTCAAGGTAGATACTTCAAAGACTGAAATGTTAAAAATGTTCAACGGAAGTCATTTCTCTTTCTTTAATCATGATAAAACCAAAGGCACCGATAGCCTGAACACGCTTTTTGTAAGTGGCGCCGGAACCTATACACTGAAAGGAGATAACTATACGGAAAACCTGGATTTTATCAATTTCCGGGACTGGGAGGGAAAGCAGTTCCACTTCAGGCTGGAATTCAAAGGCGATACGCTTATTCAGACCGGGGAAGAGGTCATTCCTGAACTTGGCGTTAACCAGACCATACGGGAAACGTATGTAAAAGTAAAATGATAGGACGGGAGCATGAAAGAAATTTAGTCAAAAATCTAATTATATATTTCGTTATTTTACTAAATATTGGAGATTACAGGAAGAATTATAGTGTCCGTACCTAAAAAAAACAGCCACCGGTTTTAAATTCCGGTGGCTGATTTTCTTTAAAAGCCAATAAGCGTCTTTTTAATAATTCAGAACCGGGCTCAACCACCTTTCCGCCTCTTCTACCGACACTTCCTTAACCCGCACATAATCTTCGATCTGGTCTTTTTCGATCTTACCCAAACCAAAATATTTGGATTGCGGATGAGCATAATAGAAACCCGAAACCGCAGACGCCGGCCACATGGCCAGGCTTTCGGTAAGCCGCAGGCCAATTTTCTGTTCCACATTCAGCAGGCGGAAAATATCACGTTTGGGATTATGGTCCGGACAGGCCGGGTAACCCGGCGCCGGACGGATACCGACATATTTTTCTTTGATCAGCTCTTCATTGCTCAGATTTTCCCCGGTATGATAGGCCCAGAGCTCTTTCCTGACTTTTTCATGCAGCAGCTCGGTAAAAGCCTCTGCAAAACGATCGGCCAGTACCTTTACCATAATGGCGTTATAATCGTCAAACTTTTCTTCAAATGTTTTGGCTATCTTCTCCGCGCCGAATATTCCTACTGCAAAGGCACCAAAATAATCCTGTTTCCCGGCTTCTACCGGTGCCACAAAGTCGGCGAGGGAGAGATTGGGAATTCCGTCTCCCTTTTTCCCCTGCTGACGTAAATGCTGTATCCTGGCGATCACCTTATTACGGTCCGGCTCAAAGATCCGGTGCTCATGGCCGGGCAGCTTGCAGTCACACTGCACCGCCTTTTCCGTAAAGTCATAGACCAGTTGCGTATCATCGTTTTCCACGTTGCTGGGCCAGAACCCGATCACCGCCCGCGCATCAAACCAGTTTTCGCTGATAACCGTCTCCAGCATCTTCTGCGCATCTTCAAAGAGCTTCCGGGCCTCGCTCCCCACCACCTCATCGTTCAGGATCTTCGGGTAATGGCCATGCAGATCCCAAGCCTGGAAAAACGGTGTCCAGTCAAAGTATTTAACTATTTCTTTTAAATTATAGTTTTCGTAAGACCTTGTTCCCATGAACTTTGGTACCGGTATCTCATAGTTCTGCCAGTCTACTTTCAGTTTATTCTTGCGGGCTTCTTTCAGGGTAATATAGGACTTGATGGTCTGGCGTTTCCGGTAGTCTTCCCTGAACCTGGCATAGTCGAGTTTTACCGACTGGATGTAGTCGTTCCGCATATCCTTGCTCAGGAGGTTGGATACCACCGGCACCGATTTGGAGGCATCCAATACATGGATAACCGGCCCGTCAAAGCAGGTGTCAATTTTCACCGCCGTATGTGCCCGTGAGGTAGTGGCTCCGCCGATAAGCAGAGGCATATCCATTCCCCTTTTCTGCATTTCTTTCGCCACGTATACCATTTCATCCAGAGAAGGAGTGATCAGCCCGCTCAGCCCGATAGCATCCACCTGGTGCTTCTCAGCTTCTTCCAGGATTTTTTCGGCCGGAACCATTACGCCGAGGTCAATGATCTCATAGTTGTTGCACGCCAGAACCACACCTACAATGTTCTTCCCGATATCATGTACATCCCCCTTTACCGTAGCCATCAGTACTTTGCCGTTATTCTGGGTAGTATTTCCCGATTTCAGCTTTTCCTCTTCCAGGAAGGGCAGGAGATAGGCCACGGCCTTTTTCATCACCCGGGCTGATTTCACCACCTGGGGCAGGAACATTTTCCCTGAGCCGAAGAGGTCACCTACTACATTCATGCCGTCCATCAGCGGGCCTTCAATCACCTGCAGAGGACTGGGGAAATGGTGCCGTATCTCTTCAATATCCTCATCTATATACTCTACCACCCCTTTTACCAGCGCATGCTCAATGCGTTTGGCTACCGGGAAGCCCCTCCATTCCTGCACTGCTTTTTCATCGGTCTTCCCCTCGCCCTTCAGCCCTTCCGCCATTTCCAGCAGTACTTCCGTAGCATCATCCGTACGGTTCAGCAGTACATCTTCCACGGCCTTCAGCAGGTCTTGGGGAATATCATCATACACCTCCAGCATAGCGGGATTAACGATTCCCATATCCATCCCGGCCTGACGGCCATGATATAAAAAGGCCGAGTGTATGGCTTCCCTGACGCGGTCATTTCCGCGGAAAGAAAAAGAAACGTTGCTTACTCCGCCACTGATGTGGGCATAGGGCAGATTTGCCCGCACCCATTTCGTGGCTTCAAAGAAAGAAACGGCATTGATGCGGTGCTCTTCTATACCCGTGGCTACGGGAAAAATGTTCAGGTCGAAAATAATATCCTGCGGAGGGAAGCCCACTTTATTCACCAGGATATCATACGAACGGCTTGCAATTTCTGTTCTCCTCTGAGTAGTATCCGCCTGGCCTTCTTCGTCGAAAGCCATGACAATCACCGCCGCCCCGTACTTCTTAATGGTATTCGCATGGCCTGTAAAAGCTTCTTCACCTTCCTTCAGGGAGATGGAGTTCACTATGCCTTTTCCCTGGATACATTTCAGCCCCGCTTCTATAATCTCCCATTTCGATGAATCGACCATCACTGGAATCCGGGAAATCTCCGGCTCGGAAGCCATCAGGTTCAGGAAAGTGGTCATGGCTTCCACACCATCCAGCATTCCTTCATCCATATTCACGTCGATCACATTAGCACCGCCTTCCACCTGGTCAAGTGCCACACTCAGGGCATCATCAAACTTCCGGCTTTTAATTAACCGTAAAAACTTTTTGGAACCGGTCACATTGGTTCTTTCCCCCACATTTACAAAACCCAGCTCAGGAGTGAGCGTCATAGGCTCCAGTCCGCTGAGGCGAAGTAAAGGCGCAATTTCCGGACGTTTCCGGGGAGCATAGCCTTTAGCCAACTCTGCAAACGCACGGATATGGTCGGGAGTGGTACCACAGCATCCCCCCAGTATATTCACATAGCCTTCTTCCAGGAATTCCTTTACCTGGTCAGCCATAAACTCAGGCGACTCATCATATTGGCCCATTTCGTTAGGCAACCCGGCATTCGGATATACACTCACAAAACAATCCGCCACCCGGCTCAGCTCTGCCAGGTAAGGTTTCATGGCCCTGGCACCCAAAGCGCAGTTCAGGCCTATGGAAAGCAGACCCGCATGCGATACCGAATTATAAAAGGCCTCCGAGGTCTGACCGGTGAGGGTCCGGCCCGACTGGTCCGTAATGGTCCCTGACACCATCAACGGCATTTCAAAGCCCGGATCAGAAACTTTTCTTTCTTCAATTATGGTATTGGCAGCGAAAAGGGCCGCTTTACAGTTCAGCGTATCGGTAACTGTTTCTATCAGCAGGCTGTCTACACCACCGTCAATAAGGGCATTGATCTGCGTGGTGAAGGCATCCACCAGCTGATCAAAATTAATGGCACGAAAGCCCGGGTTATTCACATCCGGTGAAAGAGAGGCCATTTTAGTGGTGGGGCCGATGGACCCGGCCACAAACCGGGGCTTTTCCGGGTTTTTCCGGGTATAATCATCTGCGGCCTGACGGGCCAGCTTAGCACCCTCATAATTGATCTCATACACCAGATCAGCCATATGATAATCGTCCTGGGCCACCCAGGTGCCACTGAAGGTATTGGTTTCCAGGATATCAGCACCTGCCTCCAGATACTCCTGATGAATGGCCAGAATAACGTCCGGACGGGTCAGGGAAAGGAGATCATTATTCCCTTTTATATCATGTGGAAAATCCTTAAAACGTTCCCCCCGGTAATCTGCATCGGTAAGCCGGTAACGCTGGATCATGGTACCCATGGCGCCATCCAGTACCAGTATACGCTGCCCGAGTGCTTCCTTTAAAGTTGACATATCCTGCCCTTAAGTAAATTTTTACTTCAAATATACCACTAAAAGATAAAAACATAAGCCATTTCAATAAAAAACAGATAATTTATCTGGAATAATATAGTATTTTTGATTTATTTTCTAATTTTGTACAACAATTCGAAGATCAAAGCCCAAATAGCATTTACAATCTGTTCTGCTTATCTTAATAACCTCATACGGGCTTACAGACCTTTGGTAAACTAAATATGATAAAATTAGACGACACCGACCGCGACATCATCCGCTATCTGCAGCAGGATGCCAAATTAACGACCAAGGAGCTGGCCGGAAGACTGAACCTCTCCGCAACACCGGTCTATGAACGGATCCGCCGGTTGGAAAACGAAGGGGTAATAAAGAAATACGTAGCCCTCGTAGACCGCGAAAAGATCGGTAAAGACCTGATGGTATTGTGCAATATCCGTCTGAAAGAACATGCCCGTGAAGCCGGTGCCAAATTCGTCAGGGCGGTGGTAGCCATGTCCGAAGTAGTGGAATGCCTGAATATTTCGGGCGATTACGACTTCCTGATCAAGGTAGTGGTAAGCGATATGCGCGAGTACCAGTCGTTTATTATGAACAAGCTGGCCGGACTGGAGAACATCGGCTCTACCCAGTCTATTTTTGTAATGGGGGAAATTAAAAACGAAACGGCTTATGAACCGGCGGGATAACAGTATCTGCTAAAGTTAAAAAAATGCCCGAAAAAATCCCGTTCCAATGAATTATTCTCCGGATAATTTCGTTACAGAAAAATAATGGCAAAAAAGCTCAGACAAATACTGGCCCTCACGATGGCGCTTACGGTTCTCGTAAGCTCTCATTCTTTTGCCTATTTTGAGCATCTGTGTACCCTTACAAAGGTTAAAAAACTGTCATTTGACCTGGTATCCTGTGCCGGCGACCTGGTGGAAACTCCGCCCACCGAAGCTTTAACTCTGAAGAAAGGAACCTGCTGTAAAATAACTTTTAAGGTAAACAAGGCGGATAATGCCGTACAGCAAGCTGGTAACCTGGCCGTTAATCCATTGGTGGCTGAGGAAATCACGATCCCGGTATTTACTTTTGAACCGGAAGTAAGAACCCTTTCAGAAGAGCCGGTTTTCGGGCATGGTGATTCTTCCCCGCCACCTTCCTTACCTTTGTATCTTCTCAATGAGCAGTTCATACTATGAGATTGCGGTAAAAGATTATTTTCTTTTTATCCGTAATTTTATGTATTTATGAACAGACTAATAACAGCAATATTCTTATTTCATAGTGCGGCAGCCTTTTCTCAGGAAGTAAAAGGCAAGGTAGCCGACAATACCAATTCTGCTATCGCAGGAGCTACCGTCTCCTGGGCAGGCCATCCCCGTACAGCAGTGATGACTGATGAAAACGGTATGTTTTCCATCACTAAAATCGCCTCTGAAGACCGCCTGGCCTTCAGCTTTGTCGGCTTTAAGCCCGACACCCTTTATACAACTGAAGACAGGTTTTATGTGGTAATCCTGAAAGAGAACAGCACGGATCTCGATGAAGTGGTGGTAAAGACCTCCGGAACCACACTAGACAGGATGTCACCCATTCACACTCAGATCATCAGCTCAAAAGAGCTGCTGAAGGCAGCCTGCTGCAACCTTTCGGAAAGCTTTGAAACCAATGCCTCCATCAGTGTGGGCAACACCGATGCCGTAACGGGTTCCCGGCAGATCCAACTGCTGGGCATGAGCGGTTCATATGTGCAGACCACTACGGAGAATATTCCGGCTATCCGCGGGCTCGGCCAGACCTTCGGCATGAACTATATTCCCGGCACCTGGATCCAGTCTATCGATATCGGAAAAGGGGTGGGCTCGGTTATTACCGGAGCTGAAAATATGGTAGGGCAGGTCAATGTAGAGCTGAAAAAGCCAGATCTTCCTGAAAAAGTGCTGGTAAACATGTACTTTAATAACTTCGGCAGGGCAGAGGCCAATCTCAATATTGCCCGGAAGATGAAAAATGAAAAGTGGTCTTATGCTCTCCTGAGTCACGGATCACTGCTGAAATCCGAGATTGACCATAACGATGACGGATTTCGTGATCTCCCCAAATACCACCAGGTTAATCTTTTTAACCGTTGGAAATACAGCGGAGAACGGTTGATGGCCCAATTGGGCGGAAGATTTCTCACCGAAGGCAGGGCTGGAGGACAAAAAGGGTTTAAAAATAATACCTCAACACCCGGGCTTTACGGGTTTATGAACAATACCCAACGTTATGAGGTATTTTCAAAAACTGCGGTCTTGTTTCCGGAAGCACCATACCGCGGACTGGGACTGATCCTGAACGGAACGATCCATAATTCAGAATCGTGGTTCGGAAAAACGCCCTACTTCGGAAAACAGACTACCCTGTATGGCAACCTGATTTACCAGGATATTTTTGGCAATACCAATCACACCTATAAAACCGGAGCAAGCTTCCAGAATGATGTGTTTGACGAACAGTACGGAAGCATCTACCTGGATAGAAATGAGACAGTTCCTGGTATTTTCTTCGAGTATAACTATAAAAATACCGACAAGACCAGCATTCTGGTAGGATTACGAAACGATTTTCATAATCTCTACGGAAACTTCTTTATTCCCCGTATCCATATTATGCAAAAGCTGGCCGATAAACATACGCTGAGATTATCTGCCGGCAAAGGCTACCGGGTACCCAACCCGTTTGCCGAAGGTTACGGCATGCTGGTCAGCAACCGTACGGTACGTATCCTGGAAGATCTTAAGCCTGAAATTTCCTGGACTTTCGGTGGTAGCTATGTGATCGATTTTCTGTCTAATCTCTCCCTTTCCGGAGAATTTTATCACACCCGGTTTGAAAATCAGATGATCGTGGATATGGAGCATGACGGCTACCTCTACTTTTATAACCTTGAAGGGAAATCACGCACCAACAGCGCCCTCGTAGAGCTGACATACGGCCCTGTTGACCGTTGGGAGTTTAAAGTGGGGTATCGCTACGTCAACAATAAGCAGACCGTAGGCAAACCCATGGGCGAAAGAGTGCTGATGGATAAAATGTTTCTTCCCCAGGATCGCCTGCTGGTTAATATAGGTTACAGCTTTCCTTATGAAAAGTGGAAAATAGATGGCACCCTGCATGTAAACGGCCGCCAGAGGATTCCGGTCAGCCATCCTGTAGAAGACGGTATGAGCTATGCCGGAATGACTTCTCAATTTGCACCGACATACATCAATGTCAACGGTCAGATCTCAAGAAATTTTCCTAAACTGGAGGTTTACCTGGGAGGAGAGAACCTGACCGGCTTTAAGATGAAGAACCCGGTAATCAGTGCGGCGCAGCCTTTTGCCCCTGAATTTGATGCGGGCAGAATCTGGGGGCCGGTTACCGGCGCCACCGTATACACCGGTTTTCGGTATAAAATCAAGTAAATAACTTAAATGAATTATAACTATGAAAAGAGTAATCGGAGTTTTAACCCTCGTTTTAGGCCTGAGTTTCGGAGCGTGGGCGCAAAAAGGAAAATCGGAAGAAGTAAGCTTTGCTTCATCGGTTAAATGCGGTATGTGTAAAAAGACGATTGAGTCTAACCTCGGGAAAGAGAAGGGAGTACAGGCCGTTAACGTGGATCTGCAGAATCATACGGTGAATGTGACCTATAATCCTAAAAAAACAAATAAGGACGAGCTGAAGGACAAGATCACTAAAATCGGGTATGATGCAGATGAGAAAGTGGCTGATCAGAAAGCACATGATGCCCTTCCGGGATGTTGTCAGAAAACAGCGAAAGCGCATAAGGATTAATTCGGTAAATTTGGGTTCTTAATCGCACCCGTTTCCCGGCTGCATCCGAACTGACAGGTAGCACAATCATTCCCTGTCAGTTCGGGTACAAACAAACACGGCAGTGCGAATGTGATCCAATAAAATAAACAAGCAAACAATGAAAATTGAACTGGACAGAGTAGATGATGCCTTCCATATGCAGGCAAAAGGGATGTCATCAGTAGTGGTAAATATTGATGCGGCGGAGGATATAGGCGGAAAAAATGTGGGAGCACGCCCTATGGAGCTCCTGTTAATGGGATTGGGCGGTTGCACATCCATTGACCTCATCCTGATATTAAAAAAACAACGCCAGCCTCTTAAAGACCTTAAAATTGAGGTTACGGGTGAAAGGGAGCAGATTGAAGGAACCGAAATGAAGCCATTTAAGAAAATCAATATTCATTATAAGTTTTTCGGTCAGCTTGATTCGGCCAAAGTGGAAAAAGCCATCGCCCTTTCCATGGACAAGTATTGTTCGGCTACCGCTCAGCTGAGGCCATCCGCCGAAATCACGCATAGTTTTGAAATTATCGCCTGATTGGCATGTTATTAGCTTATTAAACAATAAACTTAAATAAAATCATGAAGAAAATTGTTGCATTACTATCACTTGTCATGTTGATGGGCTTCTCCGCTTCTGCCTACGACGGAGGTAGGAAAAAGAAAAGCAGGAAAAAAGAAGCAGCTGCTTCATGCTGCTCAAAAGAAGGAGATAAAAAAGGGGAAAGCTGTGCTAAAAAAGAGGAATCAGTGACAGATGCTTCAAAAAAAGGTGCGGAAGCGGGGAAATCCTGCTGCGCTAAAGATGCCAAAAAGTCATAAGGAGTTCAATATACGGAGCGTTTTAAAACATATACACACAAAAAATGCAGAAGGCTGGTCACCGGAAAATCCCGAGAGGCCGGCCTTTTATTTTCAAGGACCGGTCTATTAAAATATAGATGATTGTATAAATTTACAAATATTTCGCAATATCACTTTGCGCTAATTCCAATGCGAAATTACCCCCCCCCGTAGGCGTCCAGCTTATACTTGTGTAAACCGTACGAGATCGCCTGCCTGCAGAAGGTTGGGCGGTATACGGCTGCGGTCAAACAACTCAACCGTAGTATAGCCGATAATATGCCAGCCACCCGGGCTTTCTGCAGGGTAGATACCTGTCTGCTGTCCGCCGATAGCCACAGAACCTTTAGGCACCCGTAACCGGGGAGTGTTTCGCCGGGGTATGGTAAGTCTCGGATCCAGCCCCAACAGATAGGGAAATCCGGGCCTGAAACCGATCATCGCTACCACATAGTCAGCACCGGCATGAAGCTTAATTACTTCTTCTACAGGTAAGCCGCAATATTCGGCTACTTCTTCCAGGTCTTCGCCCCTGTAATCTACGGGTATTTCTATTTTCGCCGGGTTCTCAGGAAGTTCCCCCTTGTTCTCCGTCTCATATTGCTGACAAATACCGGAGAAGTATCCTCTCAGCGAACTGTGCCGTTGGTAAAAGGCAGGGTCAACAAATACGGTTACCGATGCGTACCCCGGCACGATCTCCACCAGCTCTTCTCTGCAAATGCGGCGAAGAAAAGAGCATAACTGCATTACCCCCCGGTGCATTTCATCTGAAATGACCTCACCTAACGTAATGGTTACCGAAGTTTCCGAGAGACTGTTAATCTTCATCCGTCCAGGCGTCTTCCAATGCAAAGACCGGCCTCCGGCAGGCGTAATCTTCACAGATATAAATGGTGTTTTTTCCTGTAAACCTGTTCTCAAATACCGGCAAAATACTTTTGTCATCTGCTCCGAAGTATAATGTGGCAGGTGATAAATCCCGTTGCCTGAGTTGCCCGATCCATTCCCTGAAGTCAGGCCCGCTGACCACTACTTCTACCTGCTTCCGGCTCAAAATGAGGCCCAGGTCTGTCCAGTTGCTCAGCCATTGGGGATCCTGAAGCGTGAGCGGCTTAAGCTTTGCGAACATCCGGCGGGCCATTTCGGTGTAAGCCGTATTGCCCGTGTATCTTCCTGCAAAATAAAGGCTTTGGGCCATCATCGAGTTCGAAGAAGGAATCACATTATCAAAGAGTTCCTTCTTCCGCGCTATCAGCCTTTCTGCCCGTACGTCCGTATAGTAGAACAGGTCCTCGTCCGGGTCATAAAAGTTGGCCAACACATACCGGGTCAGCTGACCGGCCATTTCCAGGTAGCGCTCATCGAAGCTTACGGAATACATGTCGGTATTAGCCCGGATAAGCGTAGCATAATCGTCGAGAAAACCGTGAATTTTTCGCTCACCGGCCTGATGATACACTCCCTGAGCCGTTTCTCCGTCTTCATTCCGGCAGGGAAAGGTCAGCTTCCGGTTGAGATAATCCAGCTTCCCGCCGGCAAAAAGGAAATCAGCGCCAAATGCCTTACTACGGGCTGCCATTCCCGAGATCATCAGGGCATTCCATGACGTAATTACCTTATTGTCAAGCCCGGGGTACACTCTTTTTTCCCGCACTTTGAGAAGTTTTTCGTGCAATTCCTTTATTTTTTCCCATTGAGGAGGCAGATGCTCCAGATGCAGGATATTATTTCCATGCTCCCAGTTGCCTTCTTTTACGATACCGTACTCATCGGTAAACATGGCTGCATCTTCTCCGAGAATTTCATCGGTTTCTTTTTTTGTCCACACATAAAATTTCCCTTCCTCTCCCTCAGAGTCTGCATCCAGGGCAGCATATATTCCGCCTTTTTCCCCGTTCATTTCCCTGACTACCCATGAAAAAGTCTTATCTACAGCCCAGCGGTAAAGCATTTGCCGGTCAGAGCCGGCGGCGGCAGTAGCATAAAGATGCATGAGCTGCCCGTTATCGTAAAGCATTTTTTCAAAGTGCGGTACTTTCCAGTAGCTGTCAACGGAGTAACGGGTCCAGCCCCCGCCGAGGTGATCAAAGATTCCTCCCAACACCATTCTCCCTAAAGTAAATTCCAGGTGCTCTTTCAGGAAAGCATTCTCCGTAAGACCGGCCAGATGATGAATCATGTTCCACAAAGAAGGCATCGGAAATTTCGGGGCACGGTTCATGCCCCCGTCCTGCGTATCAAAATTTCCGGCCAGCTTTTCGCTGATTTCAGCCAGGTCTTCTTTCGTATATATCGAACTATCTGATGTTTTTCCGAATAAATACTTGTCAGAGTCCTTTGTATTTAGACTTTTAACAAAGCTTCTACCTGAAGCCATAACTTCTTCTCTGCGCTCCTGAAATACATTGACCACCCCACTTAGCACTTCCATCCAGCGCCCTTTGGGAAAATAGGTGCCGCCGTAAAAGGGTTCGCCTGTAGGAAGTAAAAATACATTCAGCGGCCAGCCGCCCCGGATACCCATGTTCTGCAAAGCCTCCATATAAATATGGTCAATGTCCGGCCGTTCTTCCCGGTCTACTTTAATATTGATAAAATGGGTATTCATCAGATCGGCTACCTGCGTATCTTCAAAGCATTCATGTTCCATTACGTGGCACCAGTGGCAGGCAGAATAGCCAATGCTCAGAAGGACCACCTTATCTTCCGTACGCGCAGTTTTAAGAGCCTCATCTCCCCACGGGTACCAGTGTACGGGGTTGTCCTTGTGCTGCAGCAGATAGGGGCTGGTTTCATTTTTTAGTCGGTTCATGGCTGAATGATAATTTTCCGGGTTTCACTGAAAGAGCTCCCTTTTACCTGAAGATAGAGGTTAGGGATATTATATTTACGGAGGTCAAGCTTGCCGGTGTATTCATATATTCCCTGCGTATCTACTTGTTCGCGATGCAGGATCCGCCCCTGCTCATCCGAAACCGTGAGATTCAGTACACGTTCTCCTGTTCTGACCTTGTAAGTCACCGGACCGTCAGCCGGATTGGGATACACGGTTAGGTAGGCTGCGTTTTTTTCATTCCCGGCCACGGGGTCAGCGGCGTATTCACACAAAAATACCTCATAGCCCCGCAAAGTAATGGCTTTCTTCAGATTCCCGTAATTTATAGTAAGTGTAACTTCCTCATTATCAGATTTTGCCCATGGATTATGTGCAGCTACCAGCAGACGCCCGTCTTTATATACTCCACGCCATACGGGCAGCTTGTTTTCGTTGTAATCCCGGGCGGAAACGGTCTGAACCAGCTGGTAATTTCCTTCAAAAAAATGACGGAAGCCGGAAAGCCGGTAAAGCCCTTTCATAAAGTACTCATATCCTGAGTAATCGGAAGACGCATCCATGTCATCCCACAGCCAGATTCCTTTAGCTCCTGAAAAAAACGTAAAAATGGCCATTGCTTCCGACATCCAGGGCCGGATATTCCTGCCTGCATACTGCGGCGTATAGCTGAACTGGTTCCAGAGAAACAGCCACTGGTCGCGGGGAGACCACACCCGGTTGGCTTCTGCCTGGAACATCAGGTAGGACAAATACTCTCCGGCAAAAATATGGGGGTAGTCGTAATAAAAATAAGCATTGGGCGAAAGTATATTTAGCTCCGTATAATAGCTTCCCCCAGCTTTTTTATTCTCAAAATCGTAGGCAATGTAGTTAAGCAGGGAGCCGTCCGTTTTCCACTCCTCCCACGAAGGGCCCTGGATATTGGTAAAGGTATTAAAGACAGGTACATCACCGTATGCCGTAAAATAACGGGCATTAACCCTCTCTTTTATATAACGGGCGGCATAGGCATAGAGGTCCTGCATATCTTTCTGATACCGGGTAATAAAAGCTTCATCGTTCAGGGCCCTGATCTCTGCCGGTACAAAGTTCATTTTTTTCAGCGCCAGAACAGAATCGCGCGATTTGTGGTGCATCTCAATATCCAGGCAAAAAATGTCGGTATCTGCACTGCCTCCGTTCAGTGACCTGAAATAGGCCAGGTCCTCGTCCCATTTCCGGTGATAGACATTCATATCATTGCCATAGGGCGATTTATGGTTTTTCCAGGGCTGGTCAGCATTGGCGATTCCATAGTAAATATAGGCCCGGTTACTCACCGGTAAGCTGCCGATACTGTTGGGGTTGGATACATGGGTAAAGCCTCTTTTAAGAAGAGCATCGGGATCGTAAATTGCCTGAGCACCGCTGTAAATAATAGTAAACGGAAGTGAAAACTCAGGAAACTGCCGCCAGTTAACGGAATTTAGTGATGGACTGATGGAAAAGTCCGTTCCCGCCGGGCAGTTTTGTCCGGAAGCCCGGTGAAAGGAAACAAAAAGCAGCGAGAACCCCAAAACTATCCATTTCCTTTTTAAATTTGTAACCATTATCCAGCGTTATTATATAAATCAAACTCAAAAGTAAATTGAAAAATTTTGTTTTAATTTCATTATTTGCAGTTATTTTAACAGCCTGCAAAGATCCGAATGTGGGGTCGGAAAATAAAACGACTGCCCAATTACTGGTAGCACACGGCTGGCAACTGGATAAATACACGAGTACACAGGGAGTTACGATCAACGACGGGCAGTTGAATTCTTCTGCGAGGCTGCTATATGACCTTGCCTTTCAATTCAGGGCTGACTATGAGGTGAGAGGAATCGTTAAAATAAGTAAGTCGGTAATTAACCGCGGAGAATGGTCGGTAGAAGAGGACGGCAAGACACTGGATATTGATATTGACGGATTTGCAGGAGATTTTGAAATCGTTCAGATCAATCATACTTCCATGATCCTGAAAGCCAAAGATGAGAACCAGGTGATAGGAGTGGGGCCGGAAGTTCACCTGGTATTCTCTGAATTCAAACTGTAATTCCAACGAAAATCAGCAATATGAAGGAAAAGACCGATCCCATCAGGCTGATTTTCGGTTTAAAGCTCAAACAGTTCCGCCAGGAAAAGGGGTGGTCACTCCAGGAACTCTCCGCCCGCTGTGATATTTCACCTTCGTATCTGAATGAGATTGAAAAAGGGAAGAAATATCCCAAGACCGATAAAATTTTCGATCTATCACGGGCATTAGGAGTAGAATACGATGAACTGGTCTCCTCTGACCTGAAAAAAGCACTGGGCCCTACCGGTGAAATTCTCAAAAACAAGTTCTTTACTGATATCCCTTTCGAATTTTTCGGGATAGATCCTTCCCATATTATAGAGATCATTGCTGACGCACCGGTGAAGTTTAGCGCCCTGGTCAATACGCTTATCAAAATCGGGAGAAGCTACAATGTCAGCGTGGAAAAGCTGTATTTTGCCGTGCTGCGTTCCTACCTGGAAATTCATAAAAATTACTTTCCTGAGCTGGAAGATCTGGCCGCCACCTTTCTTAAAGGAGAGGAAAAGACGGAAAGTTCTCTCAGGAAATACCTGCGCACGGAACATCAGATCGCTACAGACACTTTTGACGGCGAAAAACACCCTGCCCTGGCTGGGTTACGGACCGTGCTGGTGCCGAAATCGAAAAAATTCTTTCTCAACCGGAACCTGACAGAGAAGCAGCGAATCTTTGCGCTGGCCCGTGAGTCAGGCTTCCGTTTCATGGGTATCCGGGTACGCCCGCTTACTTCCACCTGGGTCAGCGTCCAGTCGTTTGACGAGGTGTTCAATAACTTTAAGGCTTCCTATTTTGCAGCATGTATCCTTATTCCGGGAAATATACTGATCCGGGAAATACAGAAAGTACTGTCTGATCATAAGTTCAGCAGACGTAAATTCCTGCAGGTGCTTGACCAGTTTCCTGTGTCTGAAGAAACCGTCTTTTATCGCCTTTTTTCCTTATTACCGGCTCATTTCCAGGTAGAAAAGCTGTACTTCCTGAAGTTTACGTCTTCTGACGGGAGCAGGGGACCGCGCCTGATCAAGGAGATCCACCTGGTAGGTCAGCATGACCCCCAGGAAAGCCGGAACGAGCATTATTGCCGGAGATGGCCGGGCATCAGCATCCTGGATGAAGTTGTTCCGAACAGCGAGGAGCGGATCACGAAGACTCAAATCTCTAATTTTGAAAGCCTTGGCCACCGCTATTTTGAAATAGCCCTGGCCAAGACCACCAAAGACGGAGGCCAGGAAAGCATCACCCTCGGCCTGGAGATCGACAGCAATGTTCGGTCGAGGGTGGCGTTTACCGATGACCCCGGGATTCCCCGGAAAGAAGTGGGGCAGACCTGCGAAAAATGTGCCCTTTTTGACTGTAAGGACCGCGTGGCGGCCCCTGTCATCCTCTCGAGGGAAAGGCGGCTGCAGGAGATCAGCAAAGCGATGGAAAAGCTAAGGTAAGTCATGGATTATTACTACGAAAAGCTGTTTGATTATGTGGCCGAGATCCTGGCCCTTCCGGAGCAGGACAAAGCGATCTGCCGCAGATTATTTATTCCTGAATTTGTGCCCGGGAATACTCTCCTGGAAGAAGCAGGCAAAGTTCCCCGTTACCACAATTTCATAGTGTCCGGTTATATGCGGAATTTTCATCTGGATGCAGACGGTAATGAAATAACCAATGACCTCAATAACGGCAGCCGCTTTTTTACTTCGTACTTTCATTTTATGAACCGGACGGTTTCTGATGAATACCTTCACTGCATTACGGACTGCCACTTACTGAGGATCTCCCGCGACGATGTGGAAGCAGGCGCCCGCGAGGGGTCTACCCAGGAAGCTTATACGATTAAAATATTAAATAACCAGTTAGCCCTTAACAAGCAGAGGGCTCTGGATATGGCCAATCTCACGGCTGAAGAACGTTACGAAAAATTTGCCCGGCAAAATCCCGGCATCCTGATGAACGTACCGCTCCAGTATATTGCGTCTTACCTGGGCATTACCCCCCGGCACCTGAGCAGGATCAGGAAAAGCGGCTCATCCTCTTTTTAAACCTTTCATCCGAAATAGACATTTGTCTAAAAATCAGCCGTTTTAACGGGCATAGCTTTGCTTCATAAACTGAAAATTACTATGAAAGCAAATGCCTTGTCAAATCTCAAACGTATCCATAAGGTGCTCGGAAGAGTCTGCTTCGGAGTCATCACCCTGGGGCAATGGCTCTTTGGCACCTATATTGTTTTTTTTTATTACCGGTCGGCCCTGAACGGCGATTTTCAGAAATGGAATGAAGTGCTTCCTCATGGGTACCTGCAGGGTGACTGGTTCGGAAATTTATTAATGGGTATCCATGTGCTCATAGCCCTGATGCTGGTCTGGGGTGGCCCCCTTCAGTTTTTCCCGGTGATCCGAAAGCGCTTCCCGGGTTTTCATCGGAACTTCGGAAAAGTGTACCTGGTTTCTGCTGCTCTGGTCAGTGTGGCGGGTATGATCTTCACCTGGGCGAGGGGTTCTGCCGGAGATACCGGAATGGCGATAAGCATAACCCTCCAGGGTGGCTATATACTCCTGTTCGCCCTGATCGTGATCCGGCTGGCAATGAGAAGAGATCTGAAAAGGCATGAAGTCTGGGCTTTCAGGCTATTCCTGGTGACCAGCGGAGTATGGTTCTTCCGGATCTTCCTGATGGCCTGGCTGCTGGTAAACGGAAGGCCGGCCGGATTTGACCCCAATACATTTTCGGGCCCGTTTCTTACATTCCTGTCCGTAGCTACTTACGCCTTGCCGGTCATGTTAGCGGTCTTTGAACTGTATGCTTACGCAATAAAAACCGGCCACAGAGGACTTTTAATAACTTCGTCGGCTCTGCTGACAGCTTCAATTCTGATCCTTGCTACAGGTATAACCGGTGCTATGGCCGGCATGTGGTTACCAAATATGTAATGAGATACACCTGAGACAATCTGAAAAGGGATTGGTTGTTTACAAAGGGGATATAAAAAGATAAAGAGCATTGTTTCAGGAGTGCAGTCCAAGTGCATACTCATAGCATTTAGCCAGGGCCGTATTCCTGAAACAATGGAACAGTTTGTGTACTTTTCCGGAAGTTTTTACATTTCTTCCGCTTCCACCAGCTTCACCTCCGGAATCATGGAGGTCAGCAGGCGTTCAATACCGGCTTTTAATGTCATTGAGGCAGAGGGGCACCCGCTGCACGATCCCTGGAGCAAAACCTTCACCGTACCGCTCTCTTCATCAAAAGAAGAATAGTTAATGGCCCCGCCGTCAGATTCCACAGCCGGACGTACGTACTGATCCAGTGTAGACTTTATTTTGGCCACCACAGGCGAATCATTTCCCTGTACAATAAGGGTATGGGAATCGATAGTGGTTTTGGTAAATACCGGGTGATTTTCATCGAAATATATCTTGATGAATTTCCGCACATCGGCAATCACTTCTTCCCATTCAATATCCTCCCGCTTGGTGATGGTGATAAAGTTGGAAGAGATAAAAACCCGTTCTATGAAATCAAACAGGAAAAGATCAGAGGCGAGGGGAGAAGCCTTCTTTTCATCCAGGGTTGACGGTTTATTGGGATAATCAAACGACAACCCCTCCGGGACGATTTCGTAGTTGAGAACAAATTTCATGGAGTTAGGATTAGGACTTAGCTCCGTATATATCATGGTGTTTCTTTTCAGCATTTTTTAGCTTTGATAATTGTCTTTATTATTAACACATTTCGTGTGCGGAAAGTGCCGGGGAAAAGTTCTGAGTAGTGAGTGGTGAGTATTTGAAGCGGGGATACGTTCTGCTATTTATCCTTTATTCATCTATAATTCTGATGTTTTAAACTCACTACCCGGAACTCGTTACTCATAAAAAAAGAGGCCCTAAGACCTCTTCTTCCTAATTTCTGATACGTTTATTACGCTTCTGCAGAAGCCTCAGAAGGAAGTACGTGCACGAAAGATTTTCCGTCACGACCTTTTTTAAAGGTGATTACACCATCTGTTAAAGCAAACAAAGTATGATCACGGCCAAGACCTACGTTCTGACCGGGATTGTGTTTGGTACCGCGCTGACGAACAATAATGTTACCGGCGATTACCGACTGACCTCCGTAAAGTTTAACGCCCAGACGTTTACTTTCTGATTCACGACCGTTTTTCGAACTACCGACCCCTTTCTTATGTGCCATTGTATTCTAATGTTTTTAAGATTCTGAAATTTGTTATGCACCAACAATCTGGTTGATCTGAACCTTCGTCAAAGACTGACGATGCCCGTTTTGCTTCTGGTAACTTTTACGTCTCTTTTTCTTGAAAACGATTACCTTTTCGCCTTTCAAATGCTCTAAAATGGTGCCTTTTACAGATGCACCTGCTACGGTAGGAGCCCCGATAGATACTCCTCCTTCTGATTCAACAAGAAGAACCTTGTCGAAAACAAGCTCAGCGTTCGTTTCACCTTCTAACCGATGGGTATAGATGTAACGACCCTCTTCTACTTTAAATTGCTGGCCTGCGATCTCTACGATTGCGTACATATTACTTAATAATTAAATTTTTGAGGTGCAAAAGTAAAAAGAATCTTATAAAAAAACAAATCTTTTGCCAAATGCTTGTATTTCAACGCCCGGGAAGGTATTTTTTAACTAATTAATTAGTTATTTAACTATTCTTTTCTATATTTGTCCTGCTAAATAAACAATTCATGAAAAAAACGGTATTCCTTATTTCGCTGCTCCTGGCAGGCCTGAGCACTGCTGCACAAAAAATTGTCTATATAGCTGATTCCACGGCATTGAAACGGTATTTCGGTAAAGCAGCAGAGGTGGTTTCAGTTTCTGCGGACAGAAAAGTAACCACAGACACCCGGGGTTTCATCCACCTGCCAAAACCGGAAGAAGAAAATACCGGTATACCCGGCAGACCTCAAGCCCGGTTTCTGCGGAATGACAATGCAGCTACCTTAAGAAAAGAATTGTCGGCTGCAGCCCTCCATATGAATTGGTCTGCTGTTCTGACCGGTCTGGCCCGTCTTCAGTTTCATGCTTTTGTAAATCCGGAAGGCAGAATAGACAGCCTCATTTATTACCTTGTCCGCACGGATACCACCCGGATGACCGGGAATTTTCTAAGGCACGATAATTTAGGCCCGCTGGAAGGGGAAGATTTCCGCGCTCAGCTGGAAAATAACTGGTTGAAGAAGCTACAGAGCTTTACTGCCCGGCCTTCCGCTTCATCCACCCGGACCTATTCAGGGCATGTCTTTCTCCGGGCTAAAACGAAAAACCTTGAGGAGTTCCTGGATGCCCAGCCTTTAAACATCACGGAGATCAATCTAACCGATTTCGGACTGGAAGAATTTCCCTATCAGCTAAAACGTTTCCGGAACCTGAAAAACATTAATCTCAAAGACAATTATATCAGCTCTGCTACCCTAAACAGGAAAGATTTCCCGAAACTGGTCACCATCTCTTTCCAGAATAACCTGTTGCGCGACGACAGCCTCCGGTTTACCGGCAGAAAAGGACCCGCTGCCATCAATCTGACTGACAACCATTTTATCCGCATCCCTAAAACTTACCGCAAAGTAAGATACCTGTACCTGGCCAACAATTCTGTCAGCGATGTCACCCGGAAAGATATCCGGAAACTGAAAAAGGTGCAGTTCCTGAACCTGTATGGCAATATGCTCACAGAGGTAAGTCCGAATATCACCCGCCTGAAAAAGCTGAAGGAACTTGATCTGTACCGGAACCGTTTAACTTCACTGCCCACCCGCATTACCCGCCTGAAAAAGCTGGAAACACTGGCGGTATCCTATAATAAGCTGAAGGAGCTGCCGGCAGGCCTGGAAAAAATGAAGGCAATGAAAATTCTGTACTCCCATCACAATGAGCTCAGAGCCCTCCCGCCGCTTCCTGCTCACCTGGAAACCCTCGATGTAGGTTATAATCAGTTGCAGGAGGTTTCTGCCCGTGTGCGACCGCTTCAAAAACTGAAGTCCCTGGATTACAGCTATAACCAGGTGAAAGGTGATCTTGATTTCCTGCTGGGACTGCCCCGGATAAAAGAAATTTATCTCCTGGAAAACCGGTATGCCGGTACAGACGAAGAAGAAAAATACTTCAGCCGGATATTTTCCACACTGGTCAGCAAGGGAGTGACGGTAAAGTAAAAATCAGCCGGCCGGTGCGGAACTGCCTGGAATATTTGTTTTCTTTGTAGTCAAAAAAAACTCCGGGAGATGCAGCAATATCATGACCTGTTAAAACATATATTAAAAGAAGGAACGGAAAAAACAGACCGCACGGGTACCGGTACACTCAGTGTTTTCGGCTACCAGATGCGGTTTGATCTGAGCAAAGGTTTTCCGATGGTGACTACCAAAAAACTACACCTGAAATCCATTATCCATGAGCTTCTCTGGTTCATTAAAGGCGATACCAATATTTCCTACCTCAAAGAACACGGTGTCAGCATCTGGAATGAATGGGCAGATGTAAACGGAAATCTCGGTCCCGTTTACGGGAAACAATGGCGGGCCTGGTCTTCACAAAACGGCGAAATCGACCAGCTGAAAGAAGTACTGAGGCAGCTTAAAAGCAACCCGGATTCCCGCAGGATCATGGTGTCGGCCTGGAATGTCGGTGAACTTTCGCAGATGGCCCTGATGCCCTGCCACGCCCTGTTCCAGTTTTACGTGGCTGACGGCAAACTTTCCTGCCAGCTTTATCAGCGCAGTGCAGATGTCTTCCTGGGCGTACCTTTCAATATTGCTTCTTATGCACTTCTCACCATGATGATTGCACAGGAGTGTGAGCTGGGTCTCGGGGATTTCGTATGGACGGGCGGCGACACGCACATTTATTCCAATCACCTGGAGCAGGTCAATAAGCAGCTGGAGCGGACGCCCCGCCCTCTGCCGGTAATGAAACTGAACCCGGAGATCAGATCAATATTCGACTTTACCTTCAATGATTTTGAATTGGTGAACTATGCCCCGTATCCAGGTATTAAAGCGCCCGTAGCCATATAAGGCGAAGCCGTTTTATCCCTTTATAAATCCAGGAAACTCTGATATGTCCGCTGCATCAAAGCCTTGCCCGCTTCCAGCTCTTTCAGCGGCGTCTCCTCAGGATGATCCATCACCCTCCGGCCCACATTGTCAAAAAGCACCCGGTTCCGGTCATTCATATACCCGAACCCGTCATTAAATACAAAGAAGGCCCAGGGATGGGTTCCCTGCGTAAAGATGTCCTTGCTCCATATGAATGCTTTGGCACTGATACCCAGCTGCCCCAAAACGGTGGCTGCCAGGTCCGTCTGGCTGTATACCTGCTTTACCTTATGCGCATTTTTAACCACGCCTCCGGTCCATATCATCGGTATCCTGAAATTATCTGACTTATGAGCTGACTCCGGCCACTTATGGCCGTGGTTTCCCAGAATAATCACCAGGGTGTTTTCCCACCAGTCCTGCTTCCTGGCCTCTTCCAGGAATTTCTCCAGGCTTTGGTCAGCATAATTCAGGGAATTATAAAACTGCTCCTGGGCAGTAGTTCCCGTAAACGGACCCTTGGCGGGTATTCCGTAGGGCTCATGGCTTGACAGGGTTAAAATTGTGCTGAAAAAGGGCCGTGAATGATGGTTCCGGTGGTCTGCCAGAAATTTATGGTAAACCACGCTGTCGGGAGCGCCGAGAGACGATAAATCACCGGTCTCGTCAAAATCACTTTTCCCCAGGATCTTCTCAAAATTACTGGTAAACAGGTAGCCCTTAAGGCTTAAGAAGCTGGCATCCCCGCCATAATAAAACCGGGTGGAATAGCCTTCATCATTAAAAACAGCACTCAAAAACGGCAGTTTCCTTATCTTTTCGGGATATTCAACCAATGCTTCCTTGGGCTGGGCCGGGTAACCGCTTAAAATACTGACCACGGTCTTGTCTGTCCGGTCGGCTGCAGCATAGATATTTTCAAAATAAATACCTTCCTGCTGCAGCTGATTCAGGTAAGGCGTTACCGGTGTATCCTTATAACGGTAATCCATGATCTTGCCGGTCAGGTTTTCTACCAGTACCAGCAATACATTGGTTTTTTCGGCCGGGGTGATCAGCTGTCCGGGCTTCCCGTTCCGCACGAAAAGGCTTTTCAGGCGGGTATCAAGGGTCTCCCTGGGAAGATAGCTATATGGGTTTTCATTGACCGATGTACGGTTCAATAAAGAGCTGAAGAAATTCCAGGGGGCATTCAGCGCCGAAACATTGGTAAAATTACGGGTGGAGAAATATACTGAGCTCTGCTTGAGCGCCTCTTTTCCCCAACCGCCCCGGATAGGCAGGAGGAGCGCTGCGGTTATCAGCAGACCGTAAAGTATAAAAGGGAAGTTACCGATATGCTTCCAGTCGTATATTTTGTTGGCCACTATCCGGTATACAATCACGCTGGCCATGGCCAATAAGATCAGGTAACTCAGAAAAAGCCTTAGAACCGGCGAGCTTTTCACCGAGATAAAGGCTTCCTTAGGGCTGCTCAGGAACTTTAAAGGGGTGCTGTCAAGCCTGAAATTCCAGGTATTGTAGACCTCAAGATCGGCCACTACGATCAGGTTGGTCAGCGTAAGCAGGATAAACGTGTAGGAAAAGAAGATATTCTGAAAAACGCCTTTGTCAATAAAATTACTGAACGTAACCCACAGGAAAGGGAGCAGCGAGTAGTAGCCGGCCATGGCAAGGTCCATCCGGATGCCGTGCCGGAAGATACCGTATACCTCTTCCAGGGTCAGGCTCCTTGAATCTTCTATATGGTAAGCCAGAAAGAGTATCCGGGCAAAAATAAAAAACACCACCCAGAAGGCATAGTAGATCAGCAAAAAACGTAGCCTTTCCCGCATTAAATTTTGACTTTTAGTTTAAAATAAAAGATTCAGGTATTTATTTTGTTGTAAATATAGATACTTCCTACAAAAATACCTTTTCATATGTCAGAACTTAGATGGAAAGCCATTCAGGTAGCTCAGTCAAGAACTATCCCTGAAGTGGACATTCCCACGGGAAAAGTGAGCGATTACTATTGCTCGAACACGTTCACTGATGAAGTGATGAAAGAACTACTCACTGCAGAATCCTACGAAAAGGTATCCCAGGCTATCCGGTCGGGAGAGAATATAGAAGGAAAAGTAGCAGATGAAGTGGCGGCCGCCATGAAAACCTGGGCAATTTCCAAAGGGGCAACGCACTATACCCACTGGTTTCAGCCTTTAACGGGCGGTACAGCTGAAAAGCACGATTCTTTTTTCGATGTATCGGGTGACGGACACGCCATCGAAAAATTTAAAGGCTCGGCTCTGGTCCAGCAGGAGCCTGACGCTTCTTCTTTCCCGAGCGGAGGACTGAGAGCTACTTTTGAAGCCAGGGGATATACCGCCTGGAACCCTACTTCACCGGCATTTATTCTTTATAACCGGGCAGGAAGCGGAACACTTTGTATCCCGTCAGTATTCTTTTCCTATTCCGGAGAGTTGCTGGATGCGAAATCACCGCTGCTCAACTCGACAACGGCGCTCGACAGGACCGCCACGGCCGTAGCCAAAATATTTGATGAAAATGTGACCCGGGTAACCGCCACCTGCGGAATTGAGCAGGAATATTTCCTGGTAGATAAAGCCCTGTACAATTCCCGTCCCGACCTGGTAATGTGCGGGCGTACGGTATTCGGCCATTCACCGGCCAAAGGTCAGCAGCTGGAAGACCATTATTTCGGTTCTATCCCCACGCGGGTGAACGCATTCATGGTGGATTTCGAATTTGAAGCCCTCAAGCTGGGTATTCCTTTGAGAACCCGGCATAACGAGGTAGCCCCGGCCCAGTTTGAAGTAGCTCCCACTTTTGAGGAAATCAATATTGCCAGCGACCATAACATCCTCCTGATGGATGTGATGAAAAAAGTGGCTTCGAAGCATAATTTCCAGGTGCTGTTTCACGAAAAGCCGTTTGCCGGCATTAACGGTAGCGGTAAGCACAACAACTGGTCGTTTTCAACCGATACAGGAGTTAACCTGCTTTCACCCAGCGATGACCCCACCCGGAAGCTGATGTTTATTACCTTCCTGGTCAACGTGGTAAAAGCGGTACATGATCACGCCGATATGCTAAGAGCTACGGTAGCCACAGCCAGCAATGAGCACCGACTGGGCGCCAATGAAGCACCGCCAGCCATTATGTCGATCTTCCTGGGATCTACCATGACCCGTGTTCTGGAAGAGCTGGAGAAAAAAGAGAACTTTGACATCGAAATAGGGGAGAATGCCTATGTTAAGCTGGGAATCAACCGGATACCGTCTATCCTGCTGGATAATACCGACAGGAACCGGACCTCACCCTTTGCCTTTACCGGTAATAAATTTGAGTTCCGTGCAGTAGGTTCACTGGCCAATTCCGCTACCCCTATGATGGTACTGAATACCATTGTAGCGCAGCAATTGGAAGACTTCAAAACGGCCTATGATAAGGCCATTGCAGCCGAAGGCGACGCCAACAAGGAAGGAGTGGTCCTGAAAATCCTGAAAGGCTATATTAAAGATTCCAAGAATATTCTTTTTGAAGGAAACGGTTATTCCAAAGAGTGGGAAGAAGAAGCAGCAAGACGTGGTTTAAGCAATATCAAAGACGTTCCGGAAGCCCTGAAGGCCTATATTTCGCAAAAGACCATTGACGTCTTCGAATCCATGAAAGTGCTTAACCACCGCGAACTGCACTCGCGTTATGAGATCCGGGTGGAGAACTTTATCAAAAAGATTCAGATTGAATCGCGGGTGATCGGAGACCTCGCCCAGAACCACGTGGTTTCCACGGCCGTAAAATACCAGACCCGCCTGGCTGAGACGGCCAAAGCACTGGTAGACCTCGGGTTAAAAGAAGAGGCTGATCCGATCATCAACATCATCAAAACCATTTCATACCGGGTAAAAGTAATTACGGAAAATGTTAAGCTGATGACTGACGCCCGTAAAAAAGCCAATAACCAGGAAGATGTTTTTGAAACGGCCCGCATCTATTCTACAGAAGTAAAGCCTTACTTTGATGTAATCAGGAGGCAGGTAGATAAGCTGGAGCTGATGATTGACGACCAGGACTGGCCATTAACCAAATACAGAGAACTTTTATACGTAAGATAAAATGAATGCAGGATACACGAAGGAAGAGATTGATCTTCTGAAAGAAGAATGTGAAGAGCTCGGCCAGAATTTTGTGCTGGTTGATGAAGACGAGCCCGAGGAAGAGGCCGACTATGTGCAGTTCCAGTTTGTGGGCAGGCATGAAGGCAAAGATGTCATCTATGATGCTGTCTTAAGCACTTTATCCATGCATCACAGTAGCAGGCTGTATGAAGAAGCGGAGAAAAAGATTGCCAAAATTTATAAGGATTTCGTTCCTTATGAACTGCGCGATGAAAACAGCCCGGTAAATGAGGAAGCCGAACTGATGATGGAGGAGCTTATCCAGGAAATGGAAGACGAAGAAACGATCAAGGTTTCAGAATTTGTGGAAATTGACCTGGACTTTGATTTCGGGATCGGAATTGACGCTGCATTGAACGTGGAGGAAATTACGGTAGACGTCATTGAGAAGTTCATCTCCGACTTTAATAACGGTACCCTTAAGTTAGACAAAACCCTGTATAGCTTTAAGGATGGGTTCGAAGATTGATTTCTTGTTTTATAGTCCTGACGTAGAAAAAACGCAGTCCTTAGACCAGATCGAATCACTTCACGCGGTGAAAGTACTCCGCAAAAAGCAGGGAGATTTAATTCAGGTAACCGATGGAAAGGGGGGGTGGTTCTCATGCGAGATCACCCGCCCTGATCCTAAATGCTGCCGGGTGGCTATCCGCTCTGCCGAATATGAATATAACCGACCTGCCCGGGAAATCTACATGGCCATTTGTCCTACCAAAAACAGTGACCGTATTGAATATTTTCTTGAAAAAAGTATTGAAATAGGCATTTCTGGCGTTTTTTTTCTCAGAACACAGAATACCTATCCCAGGAAGATTAATCTCGAAAGACTGGAAAAAATTGCTGTATCCGCTATGAAGCAGTCGCTTAAGGCCTACAAGCCTGAAATACACGAACTGATCAGTTTCGCAGATTTTATGAAGACGGCTCCGGCTTTCGGCAGTAAATATGTGGCGCACCTCAATGAAACATCGGCCGATATCATGGATATCCCTCTTAGCGGCAAAATGCTGGTAATGATCGGTCCGGAGGGGGATTTTTCGAAAGAAGAATTGCATACAGCGTCTGAAAACGGTTTTAAGACCATAACTTTGGGAAGAAGCCGGCTGCGGACAGAAACGGCAGGGGTATTTGCCGTGAGCGTTCTCAATGCCCGGAGTAATTTAGTAATGAGTTCCGAGTAAGAGAGCCGAGAGAAAAAGCTCACTTGCTGCTCAATATTTTTCACCCGGAACTCATAACTTACTACTAGTTATACCATGATAAAAAAACTCGCCATTATCGCTTACATCCTGGCTTTCCCGCTTCAGGGAGCAGCCCAGGTCAAAATCGCCAAACTGAAATACAATGGCGGCGGCGACTGGTATGCCAATAAAACGGCTCTTCCGAATCTTATCCGTTTCTTCAACCAGAACCTGAAAGGAAATATCCACCCGGAAGAAGACATTATCGAAGTGGGTGACCGGAAAATATTTCAGTATCCGTATGTGTATATGACCGGCCACGGAAATGTGGTATTCAGTGAACGTGATGTGGAGAACCTGCGGAAATATCTCCTGGCCGGCGGATTCCTGCATATCGATGATAACTATGGTATGAATGAGTTTATCCGGCGGGAAATGAAAAAAGTATTTCCGGAATATTCGTTCATTGACCTTCCGCACAGCCACCCCATCTACCATCAGAAATATGCGTTTTCCGGAGGGATCCCCAAGATCCATGAGCATGACAATAAGCCGCCCCAGGGGCTGGGAATACTGCACGAAGGCCGCCTGGTGTGTTTTTTCTCGTATGAAACTGATCTCGGCAACGGTTGGGAAGACCGTTCGGTACATAATGACCCGGAGGAGGTCCGGCAGGAAGCGCTCAAAATGGGAGCTAATATTCTTCAATTCGCTTTTACGAGTTATTAGGAAGGAGTGATGAGTAGTGAGAATAATAAGAATTATGAAGTTGATCAAACATCTGTGAAAAAAATTCTTGCGCTAACCAGGCAAAGCCCTGAAATTTGTGCCATAACCCAGATACCCAAAACTCACCACTCCGAACTCATCACTCACTACTCAAAACTAACATACCATGACAGATTTCCGGAAATTTATCCTGCCCTATACCCCTGCTGATGCGTATGGCAGGAGCGTTGCATATTTTTCAATGGAGTTTGCCATTGATCAGCCGCTCAAGATATACAGCGGTGGCCTGGGTTTCCTGGCCGGTTCCCATATGCGGAGTGCCTGGAAGCTGAAACAAAACCTGGTGGGGATAGGGATTCTCTGGAAATACGGTTATTATGACCAGGTCCGTAATCGCGACCAGACTCTGCAGGTTACCTGGACCGAAAAGCTGTACAATTTCCTGGAAGACACCGGCATCCGTTTCCAGATAGATATTCACCGTTCACCGGTATGGGTTAAAGCTTTATACCTGCGGCCTGAGGTTTTCGGAACGGCCCCCATGTTTTTTCTCAGTACGGATGTTCCCGAAAATGATTACCTGGCCCAGACCACCTGCCATTATCTCTATGACCCTAACCCGCAGACCAAACTGGCCCAATATATCCTCCTCGGAAAAGGCGGGGCGAAATTACTGGACGAAATAGGGCTGGAAAGAGATGTTTACCACCTGAATGAAGCACACGGCCTTCCCGCAGCTTTCTATTTGCTTGAAAAGCTGAAAAGCACGAAAAAAGTGAAAGAAAAGCTGGTATTTACCACGCATACCCCGGAGGAAGCCGGAAATGAGAAGCATGATTTTGCCATGTGCTACGATATGTCTTATTTCGGCGGATTAAAGGAAAAGGACGTCCGCAAAGTATCGGGTATCCTTCCCGGAGAGCCTTTTAACCATTCTCTTTGTGCTTTACGTATGGCACGGATCGCCAACGGCGTTTCCCGGCTTCATGGTGAAGTATCACGAGAAATGTGGGAAAAATATAAGGGAATTTGCCGGATCATATCCATTACCAACGCTCAGGAATTTGACTACTGGGCTGATAGGAAACTTTATGAAGAAGAATATTCCGGCCGTAAAAAAGAGCTGAAGGCCGAAGGTTTCCGCCTGGTTGCCGACCAGACCGGCAAACTGTTCGATCCGGAGGTACTCACCCTGGTCTGGGCCCGGCGGTTTGCAGCCTATAAGCGTCCTGATCTGCTGCTGTGGGACTATGAGAAGTTTTTACGGCTGGTGAACAATACAGACTACCCGGTTCAGCTGATCTGGGCAGGGAAACCGTACCCGCATGATTACTCTGCTATCAGTACCTTTAATTACCTGGTAAACGTAAGCAAGAGCTATCCGAATGTGGCCGTGATTACCGGTTATGAGCTTCAGGTCAGTCGCACGCTGAAAAATGTGGCAGATGTGTGGCTGAATACTCCACGCGTACCGCGTGAAGCTTCAGGAACCAGCGGCATGACGGCTGCTATGAACGGAGCGGTGAATGTATCGACAGATGACGGCTGGATACCGGAATTTGCCCGGAACGGCATCAATTCCTTTGTAATTCCACGGGCAGACTACAGTCATTTAAGCATAGAGGAGCAGGATAAGCATGATATTCACCATCTCTATGACCTGCTGGAAAATACCATTCTTCCCATGTATTACGGTCAGCCGGAAGCCTGGGGGAAGATAGCGCAGAACGGAATGAAAGATGTAAAAAAAACCTTTAACAGCGACAGGATGGCGGCAGAATACTACGAGCTTCTGTACAATGCGAAGAAATAACTGCTTAAAGATATATTTTTATAAAAAAACACTTATCTTTGCACTCCAATTTTTAAACAGGGACGGGTTCCCACAAAATAAAATCGAATGGCAGTAAAAATCAGATTAGCAAGAAGAGGTCGTAAAAAACTTCCTATTTATGACATCGTTGTTGCAGATTCTCGTTCACCACGTGATGGTAGATTTATCGAGAAATTAGGGCAGTATAACCCGCATACCACCCCCGCTTCCATCTCTCTGAAAGATGACAGGGCGTTATATTGGATGCAGGTAGGAGCCCAGCCTACAGACACCACCCGTAAGATCCTGAGTGTAAAAGGTGTTATGCTGAAAAAACACTTACAGATCGGGGTAGACAAAGGTGCAATCACCCAGGAGCAGGCCGATGCGAAATTCCAGACATGGGTTGACGCCAAAACCTCTGTAAGAGAGGAAAAGCTGGCTAAGTTAGCTACAGGTAAGGAAAGCGCTAAAAAAGCCGTTTTAGAAGCTGAACGTAAGAAAAAAGAGGAGATGATTGAAGCTAGGAAGAAAGCGGAAGCTGCTTTACTGGCAGAAGCGGAAGCTGCAGAAGCTCCTGCTGAGGAAGCCGCTGCTGCAGAAGAGGAGGCTCCGGCCGCTGAAGCTGCTGCAGAAGAAGCTCCAACTGAAGAATAATAGCAGATCTATAAGGTTTTCAGAATCCTCGCAAGTATATTGCGGGGATTTTTTATTCAATGAAAATATGCAGAAATCAGAATGTTTCTCTTTAGGTAAAATTACCAGGACACACGCTCTCAAAGGAGAGGTGATCATCTTTCTTGATGTAGACTCGCCCGGAGATTACAGTGATCTGGAGGCCATTTTTCTGGAAATCAAGGGACAACTGGTTCCTTACATTATAGAAGAGCTCCAGATTAAGGGACGTAAATCTATCCTGAAACTGGAAGACATTAACTCTATAGAAGAGGCCGAAGCCCTTGTGAATGCACCGGTCTGGCTGCCCCTCAGCGCGCTTCCCGAGCTTAAAGGCAATCAGTTCTACTATCACGACGTTATCGGTTATGAAATTCACGACATTTCATCCGGAACGCGAATCGGAACGCTCAAGGCCATTTATGAAAGTACCGGCCAGGATCTTTTCGCTATTGATGTGGAGGAAAAAGAAGTATTGATCCCGATCGTGGATGAGTTTATCCATAAGATCGATCGTGAAAATCAGCGAATCGAAGTAAAGCTGCCGGGAGGGCTGCTTGATGTCTACATGAATCCCTGAAATATGAAGATAGATATAATAAGCTGCCAACCCGGACTGGTAGAGGGTTTTCTCAGCCAGTCCATCGTAAAAAATGCTATCCAGAACGGATTGGTGGAGATCAGGCTCCACGACCTGCGCCCGTACGGCCTGGGCAACTACAAGCAGATAGATGACTACCAGTACGGCGGCGGGGCAGGGATGGTACTGATGGCCGAGCCCCTGGCGCGTCTTATCCGCGATCTGCAGGCCGGCTTTGATTATGACGAGATCATTTACATGACACCTGACGGTCATACATTTGATCAGAAAACGGCCAACCGGCTTTCTCTCAGGAAGGGAATCATCATCATCTGCGGTCATTACAAAGGCATAGACCAGCGTATCCGTGATATGTTTGTCACCCGTGAGATTTCTATCGGCGACTTCGTCCTTTCGGGGGGAGAGATTGCCGCTGCGGTGGTGACCGATGCTATTGTGCGCCTTATTCCCGGCGTGATCAACGATGAGACCTCAGCACTGACCGATTCCTTCCAGGATAACCTGCTTGCGCCGCCGGTATACACACGTCCGGCCGACTTCGAAGGACACACCGTACCGGAGGTGCTGCTATCCGGGAATGAAAAGCTTATCCAGGAATGGAGAATGGAAAAATCGGTAGAAATCACCACCCTAAGGAGGCCCGATTTATTAGACAAATGATTGCGGAAATAGTAATATTTACGTATTTTTGACAATTAATGTTAAACGCACTTTAGAAACATTTTTCACAATAATTTATGGCAGAAGAGACTGAAAATCCCGACCTTGGTGCCGGTACCATAATCCCGATCAATATTGAAGATGAGATGCGGGGAGCCTATATTGACTATTCCATGTCAGTAATTGTTTCCCGTGCTTTGCCGGATGTCCGGGATGGCTTTAAGCCGGTGCACAGAAGGGTACTTTACGGAATGTCCGAACTGGGCGTATTCCACAACCGGCCTTATAAAAAATCAGCCAGAATAGTAGGAGAGGTGCTGGGTAAATATCATCCGCACGGCGACTCGTCCGTATACGATACGATGGTAAGAATGGCCCAGGACTGGTCGCTTCGTTATCCTCTCGTAGACGGGCAGGGGAACTTCGGTTCCGTAGACGGCGACTCTCCGGCCGCCATGCGTTATACAGAGGCCCGCTTAAGACGGATCGCCGAAGAAATGCTGGCCGACATCAATAAAGAAACCGTTGATTTCCAGGGTAACTTTGATGATTCCCTTACTGAGCCTTCTGTTCTCCCTGCCCGTATACCCAATCTCCTGCTGAACGGCACATCGGGTATTGCAGTAGGGATGGCGACCAATATGGCGCCGCATAACCTGGCGGAGGTAACCGACGGGATCACGGCCTATATTGATAACCCGGAGATCAGCATTGAAGAGCTGATGCATTACATCAAAGCCCCTGATTTTCCTACCGGGGGGATCATCTACGGTTACAGCGGCGTGAAATCGGCCTTTGAAACCGGCCGGGGAAGAGTGGTTCTGCGTTCCGTGGCCAACTTCGAGGTTTCGAAGAGCGGAAAAGAGCAGATCGTAGTGACGGAGATTCCATACCTGGTGAACAAGGCCAGTATGATCGAAAAAACAGCAGCCCTGATCAACGAGAAAAAAATTGAGGGTATTTCCGATATCCGGGATGAATCAGACCGGCTGGGACTGCGCGTGGTATACGATCTGAAAAGGGATGCCGTACCGAATGTGGTGCTTAATAACCTGTTCAAATACACGCAGCTGCAATCTTCCTTCAGCATCAATAACGTGGCCCTCGTTAACGGAAGGCCGGAGATCCTGAACCTGAAGGAGCTTATCGAGTACTACGTAAAGCACCGGATCGAGGTTATTACCCGGAGAACCCAGTACGACCTCAAAGAAGCGGAAAAGCGCGCCCATATCCTGGAAGGCCTGCTGATTGCGCTCGACCACCTCGACGAGGTGATCGCGCTGATCCGGAGTTCCAAAGATCCTGATGAGGCCCGCAGTGGACTGATGGAAAAATTCTCCCTATCCGAAATTCAGGCCCGGGCTATACTCGATATGAGACTGCAGCGCCTGACCGGTCTGGAAAGAGAGAAGATCGTAGAAGAATACAAGCAGATCAAAGAGCTTATTGATGAACTGAAGGCTATCCTGGCATCAGAAGAACGGAAAAAAGAGCTGATCAAAGCCGACCTTCAGGACATCAAAGCCAAATACGGCGACGAGAGGCGTTCCAAAATTGAAATGGCTGGCGGAGAATTCAATATCGAAGATATGATTCCCGATGACGAGATGCTTGTGACCGTTTCCAGCCAGGGATATATCAAACGCACCAACCTTTCGGAATACAGAAGCCAGAGCAGGGGAGGAACCGGCTCCAGGGGAGTGAAGACCAAAGACGATGACTATACAGAGCATCTCTTCATGGCCACTAACCACAACTATCTTCTGTTCTTTACCGAAAAAGGAAGGCTGTACTGGCTGCGGGTTTTTGAAGTGCCTGAAGGAAATAAAACCTCCAAGGGAAGAGCCATCCAGAACCTGATCAATATTGAATCAGATGATAGGGTCAGGGCGGTGCTGAACGTTAAAACACTTTCAGACGAAGACTATATCAAAAATAACTATATCGTGATGTGTACACAGAACGGTACGGTCAAGAAAACCTTACTTGAGCTTTATTCCAGACCACGCCAGAACGGTATCATTGCCATTAACATCAATGAAGGCGATCAGCTGATCGACGTGGCTCTGACCAATGGAAACGACTACATTATTATTGCCGCCGGACAGGGCAAAGCCGTACGTTTCCACGAATCGGGTATCCGGCCGATGGGCAGGGGAGCTACGGGTGTAAGAGGGATCAACCTGGCGGATGACGACAAGGCTATCGGCATGATCTGTGTGAGCCGTCCGGATGTCCAGCTGCTGGTAGTATCGGAAAAAGGTTTCGGAAAACGTTCAGATATTGAAGACTACCGGATCACCTCGCGTGGTGCAAAAGGTGTTAAAACTTTGAACATTACAGATAAAGTTGGTAATTTGGTCGCAATAAAAGAAGTAACGGATGAAGATGACCTGATGATTATCACCACACGGGGCATTGCCATCCGGATCCACGTATCGGATCTCCGGGTAATGGGAAGAAATACACAGGGAGTAAAACTTATCAGGCTCAATGAGAAAGATGGTATCGCTTCCGTCACCCGTATTATCCGTGAGGAAGATGAAGAAGAGTCAGGCGAGGAGGAATCTCCTGCCACTTCAGAAGAATAAAACGTAAAACAAAACCGTAACATAGAATGAAAAAACTAGTTTTAAGTGCATTAGGCAGCTTTGTGGTGCTTGCTGCACTGGCTCAGCAGGATGATAAGCTGCAGGAGTTGGAATGTAAAGGGTACAAAGACGCGGTAGCCAAAAATCTGAAAAATACTGAAAACGCAAAAAAAGCAGCAAAAAGCGCTACATGGGTAGACCTTGCTGCTTCGTACCTGAGCCTGGCTCAAAGATGTACTGATGATTCTACGGCCGCACAGAAAGCAGAAGATGCCTACAAAAAAGCCCTGGAAGTGGAAAACGCATCCGGTGGTAAGAAATCTAAAGAAATAGAAGCTTCGTTGAGCGGGACTGAGCTGAGTCAGGCATTCCTGATGCAGGGTGCCAGCTTCTATAATAATAAGAATTACAAAAGAGCTGCAGAGTTTTTCGGAAAAAGCTCAAGCATCAATCCGAAAGATACCACTGCTGCCCTGTACGCCGGTATTGCAGAACAATTACTGGAAAACAATGCAGGAGCGCTTACACACCTGAATAACTTTATTGCCAACGGGGGTAAAGATGTTACCGTATTCTACAGCGTGGCACAGATCTACAAATCAGAGAAGAAATTTGATGACGCGGTGGCTGTTCTGAAAAAGGGTATGCAGGCCAACCCTGAGAATAAAGATCTTCCCAACGAGCTGATCAATGTTTACCTGGCTTCCAATAACATTGACAAGGCCATTACCGACCTGGAAGATCTGGTAAAGAAAGATCCGAATAACATTGTAAGCATGATTAACCTGGGTATGATCTATGATTCCAAGTCGCAGGAGCTGAGCACCGAGCTGGGCAAGATCCAGGATAAGCTGCAGGAGGGAAACACTGATAAACTGGATAAAAAATTACTGGCAGAGCAGGATAAACTGGCCGCCTATGACTCCGAGATAGCTTCGCTGAATGCCAAGCTGAAAAAAGAGCCAAGAACTGCCGCAGCCACCAAAAAGAGAATTGCGGAAGTCACTGACCAGAAAGCAGGAATTGAGAAGGAGGTAGCTTCATTGATCGACGAGATCCAGAAGAAAAAATCGGCTTCCTCTGATAATGCCGACTTAAAAGCCAAGGCTGACAAACTGGCAGCTCAACAGAAAGAAGCTAAAACCAAAGCGGCTGAAAACTATCAGAAAGTTCTTACCAAAGAACCTGATAACTTTGATGCGCTTTACAACCTTGCGGTATTAAATTATAACGAAGGGGTAGAAATCAAGAAAGTAGTGGATTACATGGATTTAGCCACCTACAGAAGAGAAGGTAAAGCAATAGAAGATAAGGCATGTGCTCAGTTTGCTGTTTCCAAGCCTTATTTCGAAAGAGCGTCCAAAGTAAAGCCGGATGATGATGCAGTAAAGGAAAACCTGACTAACGTGGAGAGAATCCTGGAGCAATGTGCTAAATAATAAGGTTTAAATAATCTGTTCGGAAAAGGTTGTGTTCTGGGAGCACAACCTTTTTTGTTGGCTAATGGTAAGCCCCGAATCTTCTATTTAACATAATATTAATTATGCAACAAAAATATATATTTTCCCTATACCATTTATTTGCTATATTTAAAATCAAATCCGGCTTTGCCGCCTTCAACAAAAACATCATCATGAAGAGAATTCCTTCACCGCTTTTAACAGTTCTCATACTGATTGCAGGAGTTGCCTGCTCAAGAAGCAGCGGTCCACCGAATACAAGCCCGAAACCGGATTTCAGGATACTGGGCTATATTCACTCTTATTCCAATTTGCAGGCCGATTTTCAACAGGTGGATTTATCCCTGATCACCGATCTTAATATTGCTTTTATCAACCCGGATGCTCAAGGTAATTTTCCTCTCAACCCCGAGTATGCAAACGTATTACCTGCTGCACATAATAAAAACGTGCGCGTGTTCTTTTCCATAGGCGGTGGTTCGCCGCCCCCTCACCTGGAGAAACTGTTGGCTACCGCAGAAGGGAGAGATAAGCTGGTGGAAGGTATTGTTCAGCTATTGGATGCCTATGCTTTTGACGGAGTGGATATAGACCTGGAGAACGACCTGATCAATGCGCATTATGCGCCTTTTGTTTATAAAGTGGCTAAAGCCGTTAAAGCCAGAGGCAGGTTGGTAACGGCCGCCCTAGCTAAATGGAACTCTGATAAAATTGCGGATTCCACACTGGCAGAATACGATTTTATCAATGTAATGTCTTACGATGCCACCGGTCCCTGGAAACCCGATAAGCCGGGACAACATTCACCTTATTCCATGGCGGTGAATGATTTTAGGTATTACACCGAAACCCGTGGAATAGCTTCGCGTAAAATTTTAATAGGACTTCCTTTTTACGGATATGGATTTAACGGCGCCCCGGTTTCTATGAATTACAAGCAAATTATAAAAGATTATCCCGGAAGTGAATTTAAAGACGAGATAACTATCGGGAACGGAACACTTTACTACAACGGTATAACTACCATTGAAAGTAAAACCAGGTTTGCCCTGGATAACGGAGCATCAGGCGTAATGATATGGCAGCTGCTACAGGATTCCCAAGACACAAAATCCCTGTTAAAAGTGATTAATACTGTTGTTAACCAACCCTGAAAAAAATGCTCCGTCTTATTAGGAGCATCTGCCCTTCTTTTCACTTATGAAAACGCCTCCGGGCTAAACACCTTGAAGGTGTCGTCGGAATAGAAAAACATCACTTTGGTGAGAGTTCGTTCCGATTTGGGTTCGGCCTGAGAATTCGATATTTCTGAATCTCCTGCACCAGCGTCCGTTCCATTGAAATCTCGCGAAGATGCCGAAAAGTCATTATTATCCCGGATCTCCTGGATTACTTCCGGATCAAGGTCCTGGTCGTCGCCAATCCAGTTATACTCCAACTCCGGAAACCGCTCTACAATCTTCTGAATAATATCCAGGCTGGGTTTATTCCTTTCTGTAAGTATATGGCTGATTATGGGCCGTTTAACGCCGATAATATCTGCAAAGCGGGTTGAACTGAGACCCAGCCCCACAATCAGTGCTTCTATTTTGTCTTTCAATGACGGCATTCCAGGCAGAAGGATAACATTTGAAAATCTTTCAAATTAACAATAATATTCTCTAATATACAAAAGTTATCATTAAAATTTACAATTATAATTTATTATTTACATTTGTAATTATATAAGATGTTTTGCTAAAAATATTCATAACTATTTATTAAATAGTAATTTGTATTATTCCAATACGTATATGAAGAGATAAAAAATCCTTCAAAAAAAAATTCAGAGATGTCTTTGGAATTACAATTCTTTATGGTTTACATTTGTCTTATCAAGTCAGGATTTTGACTTACGTGCCATTTGAAACACTTACGTGCTTTACCTGAAAAGATACATGGGGATGCCAGCAGGGCTCCTGCTCCGGCCGCCCCATGTATTTATCAAAACAAGGCTTTCCTAATAGAAAAATATAGGTTTAAGAATCCATTTTAACCAAAAAGGCCCCGGGATATTCCCGGGGCCTTTTTTATATGCAAGTTTCGCTTTTTTGACCCTATAAGTCACAAAGACAGAATACGTTTTAAGAACAAAACTTATATTTTCTAGTACGACTAATACTGCCCCTTATGCAGTTAAAATAAGGCATAGCTGCATATCAGACTGTTACATTATTTTCCCGCAGCGCATCATTCAGCGAAGTTTTCAGGTCGGTGCTGGCCTTTCTTTTGCCGATGATCAGGGCACAGGGCACTCCGTATTCACCTGCAGGGAAAGATTTATTGATCGTACCCGGAATCACCACCGAGTTTTCAGGCACGTAACCGGTGTATTGAACAGGTTCAGGTCCGGTAACATCAATAATTTTAGAGCTGCCGGTAATAGTGACACCCGCACCCAATACAGCGCGTTGACCAATATGCGCCCCTTCCACCACAATGCAACGGGAACCGATAAAGGCTCCGTCTTCAACGATAACCGGTGAGGCCTGGGCCGGCTCCAGTACTCCGCCAATACCTACACCGCCACTCAGGTGCACATCTTTACCGATCTGGGCACAGCTTCCCACCGTAGCCCAGGTATCTACCATGGTTCCGGAATCTACATAGGCCCCGATATTGATATAGCTTGGCATCAGGATGGCCCCCGGGGCAATATACGCTCCGTAACGGGCTACAGCCGGTGGCACCACCCTTACTCCTAATTTTTCATAATTCCCCTTTAATTGCATTTTATCGTGATATTCGAAAACCCCTGCTTCCATTTTCTCCATCTTCCGTAAAGGGAAATAGAGAATAATGGCTTTTTTGATCCATTCATTCGTTTTCCACTTTCCATCACTATTAATATTAGCAACCCTAAGTTCGCCTGCATCTACCAGGGCTATCACTTTTTCTATCGCTTCAACGGTTGCCGGGTCCTTCAACAGCTCCCGGTCTTCCCAGGCCTTCAAAATAATCTGTTCCATTTGAATTTTATTGATATTTTCTTTTTTTATTTATACTGAAATTATTTAACTATAAAATGTTGGTTACTTAACTATTAATATTCTCTTTTGCCCTTTCCCCTCCTGTTTCACGCCTTGTACTTTTTCCGGCCGAATATTATTTGGCGGTTTTCTTTAACGGCGCAAAGTTAATTAAATCTCTTCCCTATGAAAAGGAAAACCTGTTTGCTATTTATTTTAGCCTATTAATTTTAGCTTTTATGCATGATAAATCGCATGA
>JBEBRR010000028.1:0-48415 GCA_040394735.1 Leadbetterella byssophila | reverse complement strand
AAGACCCAGCTGCTGAAAAAAAGTATCCAGCCGCACTTCCTGCTCAATACCCTTACCTGCCTCACCGAACTGATAGAGCAATCGCCCAAAGCGGGGGTGAAACTGATTATAGCCCTGGGAGGTGAATTTGACCTGTTCTCGCGTATGGCGGAGCAAAAGCTCGTACCCATCGGGCAGGAGCTGGAACTTTGCCGGTACCACCTGCAGGTGATGCAGCTCCGTCAAAATGCAGACTACGTATTGGAAACAGCCGATATCGATCCGGCAGAATCCATACCGCCGGCTGTACTGCATACCCTCATTGAAAATGGCATTACGCACAGCATTTCGCCGGTGAGCGGCCCGGTTATTTTCACTCTGAAATATACCCGCACGGCTACCCGGAAAACGTATCAACTGGAGGTAAAAGCCCTGCCCCGCCGGCCAAAAAGCGATGCCGAAGGAACGGGGACTGCCTATATAAAGGCCCGGCTTAAAGAAAATTATGGCGATGCCTGGAAACTCGAATCCGCTGCCGTTCCGGAGGGATGGAGCAGTACAATAACCCTCTATACATGAAAATACTGATCGTAGAAGACGAAACGCTGATTGCCTCCCGGATCAGCAGAATGGTAACGGAGATTGCGGGACCTGCACTGCAATCCCTTAAGGTGCTGGGTTCGGTTGAACAGGCCGAAAGTTACCTGCAGGAAAATACGATAGACCTGCTGCTGCTGGATTTAAATCTCACGGGTAAGGATGGTTTTGAGATTCTGAAGCAGTTTGCCGCCGAAGCTTTTCATACCATTGTTATTTCTGCTCAGCGCGAAAGGGCCATTGAAGCTTTCGAATATGGGGTTATCGATTTTGTCCCCAAGCCCTTTGATCATGACCGGCTCATCCTGGCCTTAGACCGCGCCCGGGGTTTGACGCTGCACAGGGAAACTCCGATGGAACGACTGGCAGTTAAAGTCAGAGGGGAAATAAAAATCCTGAACATCGCTGAAATAAGCTATTTCCGCGGAGCTGACATCTATTCCGAAATCCACCTTAAGAACGGGGAAAAGCTGCTGTATGATAAAACGCTCGAAAAGCTGTCATTACTGCTCGGCACCCGTTTCGAAAGGATACACCGGTCGTTCCTGGTGGCCGGCACTGAAATAGATGCCCTCATTCTGAAAGGCGGATCCGCGCCTGTGGCAAAACTTAAAAACGGGGAATTGCTTCCCGTGGGCAGAACCCGGTACAATATGTTGAAGAAAAAGTTTTTATAATTTATAAATGCAAAAAAGACTATGAAGAAAAGCCGATTATTGGAAATGAACAATGTAGGCATTGTTGTAAACTCCCTGGACAACGCCATTTCATTTTTCTCGGAGATAGGACTGAAACTTGAAGGCCGCACTATGGTGGAAGGTGAATGGGCCGGGCGCGTCACCGGACTTGGAAATCAGACAGTAGAAATTGCCATGATGGTTACTCCTGATGGACACAGCCGGCTGGAGCTTTCCCGCTTTCTTACGCCGGAACCTGTTGCAGACCATAGAATGGATCCTGTTAATGCGCTGGGCTACCTGCGCGTCATGTTCAGGGTGGATAATCTTGATGAGCTGTTATCCCGGTTGGAGAAACATGGAGCTGAACTCGCCGGAGAAGTTGTTCAGTATGAAGATATCTACCGGCTCTGCTACATCCGGGGAATAGAAGGGCTTCTCATCGGATTGGCCGAACAACTCGGTCCTGAGACAGTATCCGACATTTTAGAAAACTAATGATTGGTATTTAAACTTTATATGATTTCTTTTGCGCTTATCCGGAAGCTGAATATCGTTGATACGCGTGCCCTTGGTCACAAATAAAATATACAATAAATCATGCCCAGGTTGAATCCGGAATGAGAAATAACTGCCCCCAGCAATGAGCCTGATTTTTTCCTGCATATGTAGAATAAAATGCTGACTAAAAACATGCTTATTCCCCAGATGACTGCGGGCCAAAGGAAAAACTTCCATTCACCGGATATAAATACCAGCCCAAAATGAGAAATATGGGTCAGGGCAAATGCCGCGCTATCTATCACCGATGCCTTGGAATTTCCGACAGACCGGGCAAAAGCTGAATGCACAATTCCCCTGAAGAAGAGTTCTTCCCCTACAGGGCTGAACAGCATGCCTGTTACCGCCATGATGATAAACATGATCTGCTTGTCATCCGGATTTATTCCAGCCGGAATATTATAGGATTTTCCGATATATACATACCAGTTTTCAAATGAATCCTGGTACAATACATCTCCTGTAAAATGAAGTAGAACACTAAAAATCAACCCTGAGATGAACGCCGGTAGAAGCCAATAATAATTTCCGGGTCTGGTCAGCCCGGTTTCTTTTCTACCGTATTTACTCAGGAAAACAAACGGAGCAATGGCCGAAACCGTCATGATTAGTCCGATATAACTGTAATTGGCCGTTTCATTTGCATTCAGCACCAGCATAAACCGGGGAACACAGATGATCAGGATCAGGAAAAGTCCGAACTTCCAATCGAAATTGAAAATTTTTCTCCATCCTGGTCTGAGTTCATTATTCATATGTATACGTCCCCGGGTCTTCATTTTTGATCATTTACTTTACTTCCCGCTGTTACAACCCCTTACCCTCAAACGCTCCTACCGCCGGCTTCTTCCCCGATTTATTGTCGAAGAAGTCTCTCCCGCCATTGGCCGGGACAAACTTCCCTGTCCCGATAGCCGAAGATCCCTTTTTAAGCTTATACCCTTCCGGGCCGGTGCCCGCTGAAACCGCCTTCACATCCCCGCCCCGTATATTGTCTAACTCCACCGTTTTCTGCCCGCTCATGATATTGTTTTCAAACACATTGAGGGTACTGCCGCCCAGGCTGACCGCAGCCCGGGCATCTTCGTTGATAAATAAATTATTGTAGTAAGCCGTTTGTTCAGGCCATACAGACCATCGTTTATGAAATAGCAGGAAGGTGCTGTCCTGCGTGCTGTCGGTATAGATGGTATTATTGTAAATCAGGGTATTGGTAGCTCCGCCGGAAACCTTGAAAATAAATTTCTTCTGGTCATCACGGTGCTCTTTCTTCCCGTCTCTCTCAATGATATTGTAACGAACCACCGTACCGTCATTAAAGCTGCCGCCTCCGCCGGTGACCAGCATTCCGAAGTCATTATCATGCAGCCAGTTGTATTGAATAACCGTATTTTTCGACCGGTAATCCGAATCAATGCCGCCGGCATCATTATCGCCGGCATTGGCCTTCGTAAACCGGCATTCGTTGTATTGCCAGACCGCGTTATCAGTATTGAAACTAAAAGCGGCATTACCCGAACCTTTAACAGCGCACCGGTCAAAAAGATTGTGCTCCATAAGCGGGCTCTCTGCTACCCGCACAATCAGTGCATTGGCGCCGGTCCGCTGAAAAACATTCTTCCGGATCACTATATTTTTCGAGGGCACCCAATCTGTATTTTTGTCCAGGGTACGGTTAGCCCAACTCGACCGGGTAAACAGGCCGGTCCGGTCTACACCCCGAATGATGCATCCTTCCACCAGGATATCTTCAAACCAGGTAGGTAGCTCTTTGCCCGATATCTCAAAACCTATCCCGCCATTGTTCTTGGAGGCCCCGTTCTCATCCGCCCCGTCCGGAACGATGGTTCCGTTAACGCCGTGAATCAGGAGGTTCTTTAAGTGGATATGCCGCACCGCCCCCATATCGCCGGCGCTAATCTGAACGCCCAGCTTGGGGCTGTTGTCTTTCTGTGCTTTGGCCGGCAGTTCAGCATCAGCGTAATCACGGGTATTTTTTGTCTCCCATTGCTCCAGGCTTATACCTCCCTCTTCTTCCCGGTTATAATTGGTAATTTCCAGGTTATTGATTTCCCAGTATTGCTGGTTATTCAGCATCACAGCAGCCGCCACGCCGTTCCCCTGTATCTTCGGTTTACAGCCGCGCCCGTACTGATCTATCATTATCGGCTTCCCGCTCTCACCCGACCCTTTCGGAGCCAGTTGGCCTGTCCAGACCTGACCGCTTTTGAAGAGTATGCGTGAACCGGGCCGGAAAGTAATACCGTTTACTTTTTCCAACGACTTCCAGGCTGATTTTTCACGGGTTCCGCTGTTGCTGTCATCACCGTTTTCAATATCCACATAAAATACGGGCTTTTCAACGGCCAGCGGTTCCGGCAGGTGCAGACAAATGATCAGAGAGAATAATTTGATTGGGCTTAACATGGCAGGTTCTGCTAACGGGAATGATCAGGCAATATTCCAAAAATAATACATAAAACGGAAAAACAGGAGGCCTTATGCCTGCGACTTTATTTCCTTGCTCTCTGCCTGTCCTCCGAAAGTGCTCAGCAATAATGCCACCACGCCGAAAAGAATCACAAACAGGATGCCGTTCATGGTATGCAGGAAAGTGGCCAGCGAAACGCCGTCCTGGTTGGTCAGCCCGTACAGGATCACGATCTTACCTACCAGCAGGTGATAGCTGCCGATCCCCCCCATGGTAGGCACAGCCATGCCGATGGTACCCATCACCAGGATGGTCAGTACAGCCAGCGGAGACAGGGACTCCCCTATCTGCAGCGAATAACAAAGCAGCATGGAAGACACGTAATACAGCACCCAGATCACAAACGACTGCAGAATAAACATCCAGGGCTTTTCGAGGTTGAGAACACTCACAAAACCTTCTTTCAGTCCCTCAAAAAAGGAACGAAATCTACTGATAAAGGGCAAACTGAATATTTTATCCTTATAGCGGAAGAATAAATAAGCAAAAAGGCAAAAAAACAGAAACGCTGCAGGAATTAACCAACCAGCCTCAAAATCCGGTACCAGCTCGTAAAAAAGGTGAAGGATACGCTCATGCTCCAGGGCCAGGTTTAATATCATCAGCACCAGCAGTACCAGCACATCGGTTACGCGCTCCGCAATCACTGCCCCAAAGGCCTTGTCAAAAGGCACCCGCTCACTCTTCTGCAGGCTTACCGCCCGGGCCACCTCTCCCGCACGGGGAAAAACCAGGTTGGTCAGGTAGCCGATCAGCACGGCCAGGGCGGCGTGGTAAACTGAGGGAGTGTACCCCATAGGCTTAAGCATGAGTGTCCAGCGGGCAGCCCGGAAAATATGGGAAAGCAGCGCCAGCACGCCGGCAGCGCCTACCAGCAGGTAATCGGCATTCTTAAAATCCCGGAACGTTTTTTCCAGGTCGATCTCGTTAAAAACCCAATGCAGAAGGCCCAGTCCCAGAACCAGGGGGATCAGGTAGGAGATCACCTTCCCGAACTTCCGGTTCATGAAATCACCCGGTTGTTTTCATCAGGAAAAACCACCACAGGCTTGTGCATAGCGGCCTCCTCGGGAGTCATCCAGGCATAGGAAATGATGATCACGATATCACCGGGCTGCGCCTTACGCGCCGCAGCACCGTTCAGGCATATAATGCCCGAGCCTCTGCGCCCCTTAATGGCATACGTCTCCAGCCGCTCCCCGTTATTATTATTCACAATCTGTACTTTCTCGTTCTCCCGGATTCCCGCAGCCTCCAGCAGGTCTTCATCAATGGTAACACTACCCACATAATTCAGCTCCGCCTGCGTGACCTTCACCCGGTGAATCTTCGATTTAAAAACATTGATAAGCATGACGCTTCTTTACTTTATTGATGCAAAAATACGACGAAAAATTATACAAACTGCACCGTTATTTTCGGAATTAGCCTGCAGTAGGCTAATTTTGCAGCCTCAAGATCAATTGAACCCGATGGAACGACAAAAGAAATATTTTACGGCCGGGCCTGCAGAGCTTTACCCGCGGTTTGAAGAATACCTTCGTGAATTTACCGATAAACAGCTCGGCTCAGTCTCCCACCGGAGTGGAGAGTTTAAAAAAATATACCAGTTCACCGATGAGCAGCTGCGTATTCTTCTGAATATCCCGGAAGAGAACGCCATTATGTTTACGGGTTCTGCTTCTGAAATATGGGAGAAAAGCCTGCAAAGCCTGGTAGAGTTTGAATCGTTTCACCTGGTGAACGGCTCTTTCTCCGAAAAATACTACCAATACGCCCAGGCCCTGCAAAAGCAGGCCATTGCTATGAGCAAGCCCCCGGGTGAAGGCTTCACCTACCCCGAGATAGAGATACCGGAATATGCCGAGCTGGTCTGCATCACCCAGAATGAAACCTCTACCGGTGTGCAGATGCGTGAAGCCGACATCCATAAGCTGAAAAGAAGCCATTCTTCCAGGCTCTTTTCGGTAGACGTGGTGTCTTCTGCACCTATCCCCGCGCTCGACTTTAAGCTCCTGGATTCCGTTTTTTTTTCGGTACAGAAAAACTTCGGGATGCCCGCCGGACTGGGTGTCTGGATTACCAATGAGAAATGCCTGAGCAAGGCCCTTGAACTGAAAGAAAAAGGAGTAAATACAGGGGCCCACCATGACCTGCCCACACTCTGGAAAAATGCCCGGCAATTCCAGAACCCGTCTACTCCCAACGTGCTGGGCATCTTTTTACTGGGAAAGATCGCCGAAGACATGAATCGCACCGGCATTGAGAATATCCGTAAAACCAATGCCCAGAACGCCCGGATGCTCTATAGCTTCTTTGAAAACCGGCCCGGCTTTTCCGTGTCTGTGAAAGATCCCGAGCTCCGTTCCAGAACCGTAGGTGTCTTCAATACGGAAATTCCGTCGGCCGACATCATCCGGCAGCTGAAAGAGAAAAATCTCATTATCGGCGCAGGGTACGGCGCAGGAAAAGACTCTCAGATCCGTATTTCCAACTTTATAGCCAACTCTCCGGCCGATATAGCCGGATTACTGCATGAATTTGAAAAGATTTAAGAGAAAATACTGGATTTCAATAAAAAATTAACTACCTTTGCATCCCGAAAAGGATTTTTAAGGCTAAAGTATTATACAAATCAGAAATGAAAAAAGACATTCATCCGAATTATAGAGAAGTGATTTTCTGGGACCTGACCTCAGATGATAAATTCCTTACCCGTTCATGCGTGGAAACCAAAGAAACCCTTGTATGGGAAGACGGTAAAGAGTACCCGGTATGCAAAGTGGAGGTAAGTTCCAAGTCGCACCCGTTCTATACCGGTAAAAACGTATTACTGGATACTACCGGACGTGTAGAAAAATTCAACAGACGTTACGCCAGAAAATAAGCACTTCTGCTCACGATATTAAAAGCCCCGTCTGTATAAAGACAGGGCTTTTTTATGATAGCCTTACCACTTTCAAAGGTTTTGCTGCGCATATTAATGCTGTACTTTCTTCCGCATAACCAGGAACAGGATCAGGAAAGCCACCATCAAAAGGGCAGGAATAATGGCAATATTATCCAGTGTGGCCTGTCCCGCCACCAGCTCCATGGCATCACCGGAAAGCCCTTCTCCCGCCGCTTTCGCCTTTTCGGCATCCAGCCATCCGCCAATGATGGGTTGAAATATAGAAACACCCACCATACCTACTCCACCAATCAGTGACATCCCCAAAGCCCCCGTTTTGGGCAGGTAAACAGCCACAAATGAGATCATATTAGGCCAGAAATAACAGACTCCCACCGCAAAGAGTATAGCAGCCAGATACACCATTCCGCCTGTAGCCTGGCTCATCAGTACAATACCCAATGTGGAAATGACAGCCGATGCAAGCAGCACACCGGTAATGTTCAGACGGTGAATCAGCGGTCCGGCAAAATATCGCCCTACGGCCATAAGACCGGTTACCAGCGCCAATACCAGCAAAGGCTGCGCACCGGCCGCGCCCAGGATACGTTCTACCCAGCTTTGTGTACCCAGCTCGGTAGTGGCGGTCATCGCCATCAGCACCAGCATAACCCAGTACAGTGGGGAAGAAAAAATAGCCTTCACATTATCCGCCGTAGAGCCACTTGCCTCCTTACGGTGCTCGGGGAAGACCTGCCCGTAAAACAGCAAGCCGTAAATAAGTGTAGGAATAAACATCACTGCCAGCTTCACCTGCCACCCGAATCCTGCATTGCTTAAAAGAGTGGCAATAATTGAACCTATGGCAATACCGCCCGGAAACCATACGTGAAACTTATTCAACATGGTGGCTTTCTCTTTCTCTTCGTACATTCCTGCAATCATCGGGTTATAGGCCGCCTCCACCAGACCGTTCCCGAAACTGATAAAAAATGTAGAAAAAAACAGGGGCCAGTAACTTGTAGACAAAATGGAGAAAGTAATTCCGGCCAGGTGAGAAAAAAAGGCCAGCCAGCCGATCTTCTTCGGCCCGAGCGTATTGTATAACGGCCCTCCGATCAGTGTGGCAATGGGAAAGCCGAATATCCCCATAAAATTGATCCACCCCAGCTGGGTATCACTTAAAGAAAAATCATTCGCCAGATCATTCATGATACCCGCACGGATCCCAAATGCGAAGGCCGTAGTGATCAGGGCAAAACAACTTGCAATGAAAAGTCGGTTTTTGTTTACCATAAGAAAAAGTTTAAGGTTGAATAAGGCTTTGTAAAATCCGGTGTAAAAATATGTTTTTTACAATTTATTCATACAATAATACCAACTTATTTATTCCTCAAACTTCTTATAACTACTTCAGCACACGGTTCTTGTACTCCTCATAATCTGTCAGCCGCACTGTATACTCCTCATGGATCAGCGGCGAAGAAAAGATGAGGTTGGCCGTGGCCGTATCACAGGCCATGGGAATATTCCACACCACCCCCAGGCGCAGCAGAGCTTTCACGTCAGGATCATGCGGCTGGCTTTGCATCGGGTCCCAGAAAAAGATCAGCACATCTACCTTCCCTTCGGCTATAAGCGAGCCGATCTGCTGATCTCCGCCCAGCGGACCGCTCATAAGCTTTCTGACCGGTAGCCCCAGGTGCTCTTCCAGCAGCCTCCCGGTAGTACCTGTAGCCATGAGAAAATGATCTTTCAGGATATGCCTGTTTTCAAGCGCCCACTGAATAATATCATCCTTCTTGTGATCATGCGCCACCAGGGCAATATTCTTCCTTGCCTCCACCTTACGAACATTCATGATATGATTTTTTAACGGGACTAAATTATAAAAAAAGAGCGGCATTTCTGTCGCTCTATTCTATTATCCCCCTGATATTTTCTACACCTCTTGCAGTTCCCGTTTCGGCGGCACCGGTGCTTTTTTTTTAGTTTTTTCCTCACGGCCCAGCAATACCCGCTGCTTCATCCGCATAAAGCTCTCATAAATAGAAGATTGAGAGATAAAATCCCAGAATTCAGCTTTCTTCTCCTCTTTGGGAGGCTCATACTTCATACCGGTACACAGGCAATGCGCCCGGTTAGTCCGGTTCAGAATATCAAAGTTGACGCAACTTGAACACCCCTTCCAGAAATCTTCATCCTTGGGCAACTCGGAAAACGGAACGGGCAGATACCCCAGCTCCGAATTGATCTTCATCACCGCCATGCTGGTGGTCAGGCCAATGATCTTCGCCTCCGGATATTTGGTACGCGAAAGCCTGAACGCCATGGCCTTAATATAGGTGGCTATCCCTGATTTCCGGTAATCCGGCGTAACGATCAGGCCTGAATTGGCCACGAATTTCCCGTGATCCCAGGTCTCGATATAACAAAATCCTACCCACACACCGGCAGTAGTAAGACAGATTACGGCCTTTCCTTCCGACATTTTCAGGCGGATATACTCGGGCTTACGCTTGGCAATGCCCGTCCCCCTCGCTTTCGCGCTGGCTTCCATTTCATTACAGATCTGATCTGCATAAGAATGATGTTCTTCTGTGGCTACCTGAACCACAAAGTCCCCGTAAGTCTTCTTTTCTAAAATGTTCATCGTCATTTGTGAGGGCTTTGCCCTAAAGGAGACGGTGTATCCGTTTGTTGTTAAGAAATAATTTGAAATAGCAGAGAGGTCGAGACGCCTTGCTGATTAGTAAAGTGTCTCAAGCTTGGGTCCTTGCGGACCTAAGTCGTCGGAATGGCGATATGGGGAGATTGATATTTTCCATTTTCACTACAAATATATACCTGTCTTTCTCTTCTTTAGATAAAACAGCACATATATTTTTTGTTAACAGAATGTTATATTTCAGAATAAAGTTCATTTATTTTTCGAAAAAACACGCAATCAGCTCACTATAAGCAATTTAAAATAATCTATTTATCCGCATAAAAAATACCCTTCCGCATTCTCCCCGCTCTCTGTCCGGGCCTTATTTGGCTAAGAGCGTCAAAAGGGCTAATTTTGCGGCTCAATGAGTAAATACAAGATGATCAAACCATCCGATAGCGGGTATTTCTTTCCCGCTGAATGGCATCCGCAGGCAGCTACCTGGTTAAGCTTTCCCGTTAATAAGGATACCTGGGAAGAACGCTTTGAAAAGATATGGCCGGCTTACTTCGAGCTGATAAAAACCATTTCGCTCAGCCAGAAAGTGAGGATCAACGTAGCGGATGAAAATGCAAGGCGGCTTATTGAAACACGTATTCCCGAATCCGGAATTGACCCTGCACAGGTAGAACTCTATCCTTTTGCCACCAATGATTCCTGGTGCCGCGATCATGGTCCGGCGTTTCTGGTTAATAAATTCAATGATTCCCGCATGATCGTAGATTGGGAATATAATGCCTGGGGGGGGAAATATCCGCCTTTTGACAGTGACAACGCCATTCCCCGGAAAATAGCCGAAGCCCTGCACCTGCCGGTAGTAAGCCCGGGAATTGTCATGGAAGGCGGTTCCGTGGAATTCAACGGGAAAGGCAGCGTGCTCACCAGCCGCTCCTGCCTGCTGAATAAAAACAGGAACCCCCACCTTAACCGGGAGCAGATCGAAGAGTTTCTCTGCAGTTTTTACGGGGTAGAGCAGGTACTGTGGGTGGAAGACGGGATAGTGGGCGACGATACCGACGGCCATATTGACGACACCGTGCGTTTTGTCAGCGAAGATACGGTGATCACAGTAGTGGAAGCCAATAAAAACGATGAAAACCATTCCATCCTAGAAGAGAACCTTAAGCTTCTGAAAAATATGCGCTTACCGGACGGGAAACCGCTTAATATCGTGGAGATACAGATGCCGGATCCGGTTTACTCGAAGGGACTTCGCTTACCCGCTTCCTATGCCAATTTCCTGATCACGAACGGTCACGTAATTGTGCCCACTTACCGTTCGAAAAATGACGACAAAGCGCTGGAAATCATACAGCAATGCTTCAAAGACCGCATAGTGACAGGCATTGATTCAACCGAAATTATCTGGGGACTGGGCAGCTTCCATTGCCTCTCGCAGCAGGAACCTCTGCCGAATACAGAGTTTTAATACCCGGAGATATAATATTTTTTACAATTTAATGTTATTTTTCTGACAGAATTTATCCCGGCTCCGGGCCGGGACCGGACCTAATACCGAACTTATGCCATTTCATATAAGATATATTCCTTTATTCCTTTTAACTCTTGCATGCGCCAAACCTACCACCCAGCCCGCTAGTCAGAAAGTTGTGAGTTCAGCAGCCAGTCCGCCTGCCTCCGAAGCTTATTTGGTTACGATGGGGCAGCAGGGGCTGAACCGCAATGACCTGTCTGTCTCACTGGAAAACACTGCTGCGCTGGACTCCGGCAGCAACGATGAGATCATCCGGGAAGTTATTCAGCGGAAGCTCTTTGTAGCCGAAGCCCGGGAGCTGGGGATGGATACTACCGAAAACTTCCGGGAGCAGATAAACTCCCACCTGCAGATGGCAGCTACTGATGCCCTGGAAGACCTCCAGGAAATCCGGCGTCTGGGAAATGAGGCCTACGAAAGATACCTAAAAGAAGTAAACGCCTCCCATATCTTTATCCCGCTTTCTCCTTATGCATCAGCAGCAGACTCGCTTAAACTGTACCGGGAGCTGATGAACATACGTAATCTCGCCGTTCGTAACAATGATTTTGAAACCCAGGCCAAACGCTGGTCGAAAGACCCGAAAACTGCGCCGAACGGAGGTTCGCTGGGCTGGTTCTCCGTATTTTACCTGGTATACCCCCTGGAAACTGCGGTCTACTCCATTCCCAAAGATTCCGTTTCCCTGCCCATCAGAACATCGGCCGGCTATCATATCATCCGGGTGAATGATGTACGTAAAAACAGTGGCACCGTGCAGGTTCAGCACATCTTCAAGCATGTCCCCAAAGATATGCCGGCTGCCGGAGTCAACAAATTGTATAACCAGCTTGACTCGCTTCGGAATGAGATTGAGAAAGGCGGGAAATTTGAGGACTTCGTTCAGAATTTTTCTGATGACTTTAATTCCAGGCCCAATAACGGGATCCTGGCCCCTTTTGGCGTAGGCAAAACCGAACCGGCTTTTGAAGAAGCCGTGTTTGCCCTGAAAAAAGGCGAAGTATCCCGGCCCGTTCAGTCTTCTACCGGCCTTCATCTTGTGCGTATGCTGGAAAAGTCAAAGCCCTTGTCAAAAGAAGATTTCCTGCAGCAGAATGAAAGCAAGCTTACCACCGATTCGCGCGCGGAATACCTCCTTAACCACCAGATTGCCGGCTTCCGGAAAAATAACCGGGTTCAGATCAGGGAAGAGGTGCTGAACAACGCCCTCCGGTTCTCCAGCGTACGTATTCTTTCACGCAACTGGCAGAAACCTTCTACCGTAATTCTGAACGATGTACTGCTGACCATCAATGATACGGAACTGACGGTAGGCGACTTCTATCGATTTGTGGAAGAACGCCAGGAATTTGAAAAATGGCCGGGAGAAAATCCAGCAGAAATATTTAATATGCTGTTCGATAAATTCCTGAGCTCGGAGATCATCCGCTACCAGGAACAGGCTGTTATCCGGCAGAATCCTGACCTGCAGCGTTTCATGCAGGCCCAGGAAGAAAATATACTTTACACCGAATTTCTTAACCGTTACATCCTGGAGAAATCGTTGCAGGATACGCTGGGACAGAAAAGGTTTTACGAAAGAAACAAACAGCTCTTTACTCCCAATGAAACCGGTACACTTTCTGTAATGAGCTATGCCAGTGAAGAAGCATATACCCGGTTTAAAGAACTGGCCGCCGTACAGAAGCCCTATAAGCTTTTCCGGGGTATTGTACCGGTGCTGTACCCCCAGAACGTGTATACCCTCACAGAGCAGGATATGCGTAAGCTGCAGGGACTCATAGAGATCATGGAGAAAAACCCCGGGTATATCGTGGAGATAGGCGGACATGCCGACGCCAGGGAAGAAGAATCGGTTTCCGAGTTAAGAATACGCGAGGTAGTGAACTATTTAGTAAAAAATGGGCTACCTTTGAAGCGGATTTCCGAAGTGAACTACAGGAATTCTGTAATCCATGATCGTTTCGACTGGTCTAAAAACCAGACCGTCACTTTCTCTTTTTACAGTAACCTCGAGTCGGACCTGGCCGTAACCTTCAATTCCAAGAATCCGGAGGCCATCACTTTCGACACTTTCACGGTGAGCAGGGGCGAGTTTGAATCTAAGATGAAAACCTCCTGGGGAAGCAAAAGCGGAACCATCCGGTTGGACGGAAGAGTAGAAGAATATACTTTAAAGACAAGGAAAACCAAAGGAACCTACAAGGACTATAAAACAGATGTGATTCAAAAATACCAGGAATTCCTGAAGGATGATCTTCAGAAAAAACTGGCTGATAAATTTAAGCTGAATTACAATGCTGAAGAACTGAACGATATTATTAACGATTTAAAAAAGAGTAAATAAATGTTTAAGAAAATAATGGTGGCGCTCTGCCTGGCTGCTCCTCTCATCTCCTCCGGCCAGACCACCAACATAGACAAAATTATTGTCAAAATAGATAATTACTACATACTCAAGTCAGAAGTAGAAGGGATCAGGGCACGTTACGAAAAAGAAGGACAGAAAGTGAGCAGCTGCGATGCGCTGGAAAGCATGGCTATTCAGAAGCTGCTGGTCGCCAAGGCGGAAATCGACTCGGTAATTGTGGATAATGACCAGATCAAAGAACAGCTGGATGCCCGGATGAACCAGATGATCACCTTTTACGGTAACGAAAAAAACATCGTGGACCAGTTCGGCAAGTCGATCGAAACGCTCAAAAATGAGTTCCGGACGGAATTAAAAGAGCAGATGACTTCTGAAAAAATGAAGCAGACCATATTTGAAAAGGTCTCTGTTACCCCGTTGGAGGTAAAAAAATTCTACGAAAGTATCCCGAGAGACAGTCTGCCCATGGTAGGCACAAAAGTGCAGCTCTCCCAGATTGTACGCCTCGCGCCGATTACCCCGGAGCTTCGCAATGACCTGATATCCAAGCTTCAGGGAATAAAACAGCGTGTCCTCAACGGGGAAGATTTTGCCGCACTGGCCAAAGAATATTCCGAAGACCAGGGCAGCGCCGCCAACGGCGGTAACCTGGGCTGGACCAAAAGAGGGTCTATGGTACCCGAATTTGAAGCGGCTGCCATGAGCCTGGATACCGGGCAGTTATCTGACATCGTGGAGTCTGAATACGGCTTTCACCTCATTCAGACCCTCGGAAAAAGAGGCCAGGAATACCGGGCGCGTCATATCCTGCTGATGCCGGATTACCTGGTACTGAGTACGGAAGAGCCTAAGAATTACCTGGACAGCCTGAAAAAAGCCATCATCGCCGATTCTCTTGATTGGAACAAAATGGTGAAGGCGCACTCCCAGGATGAGCTGACCCGTGATGCAGGCGGCATCGTTGTCAATACCCAGACCGGCGACACCTGGCAGACCGTAGACGTCAACATGGAGCCCGGGCTCTACTTTGTGGTAAGTCCGCTGAAGCTGGGCGACATCAGTGCACCGGCCAACTACCGTACACCACAGGGAAAAACCGGTATGCGGCTCATCAAGGTAGTGGCGAAAAAAGAAGCCCACCAGATCAATCTCAAAGACGACTACGAGGACCTCAGGAGATATGCCCTCGATGTGAAGCAGAGCAAACGCATAGAAGAATGGTTCAACGAGGCGTTGGCCGAGGTCTATATCAACATCGACAAAGAATACGAAACCTGCAACCTGTTTAAAAGATAAAAACGTGAAATCAGACGTAGAAGCTGCAGATGCTTTAAAGCTCAGATACGAGGAGCTGACAAAAGAAATCGGTAAAATAATAGTGGGCCAGGAAGAAACCGTTAAACTGCTGCTTACAGCAGTTTTCTGCCAGGGCCACTGCCTGTTGGTGGGGGTACCCGGCCTGGCTAAAACCCTGCTGGTGCAGACCATCGCTTCGGCACTGGATCTTGACTTTAACCGGATCCAGTTTACCCCTGACCTTATGCCATCTGACATAACAGGCTCGGAAACACTGGATAATAACCGGAATTTTAAATTTGTAAAGGGCCCCGTTTTTGCCAACATTATCCTGGCGGATGAGATCAACCGGACCCCTCCCAAGACCCAGTCTGCCCTGCTGGAAGCCATGCAGGAATATGCCGTGACCGTCTCCGGCCAGAAGCATAACCTCTCACGCCCTTTCTTTGTGCTGGCTACACAAAACCCCATTGAGCAGGAGGGCACCTACCCGTTGCCTGAAGCCCAGCTGGACCGCTTTATGTTTATGGTAAGCCTCGATTACCCTACCTTTGAGCAGGAAATGCTGATTGTGAAAAATACCACCTCAAGCCGCACGGTACAGGTTAATAAAATACTGACGGGCGAAGAGATCATCGAATTCCAGCAGCTGATCCGTAAAGTACCTGTAGCAGATAACGTGGTAGAATATGCCGTCAGGCTGGTTCATAAGACCCGTCCGAATATCGCCGATGCTTCTCCGCAGGCCCATACGTGGCTGGAGTGGGGCGCAGGACCGCGCGCATCCCAGAACATGGTACTGGCGGCCAAATGCCATGCCCTGTTTAACGGGAAGTACTCTCCTGACATTGAAGATATCAAGGCTGTGGCCTACCCTATCCTGCGGCACCGGATTGTCAGGAACTTCAAGGCGGAGGCGGAAGGGATCACCACAGAGAAAATTATCTCGGAATTGTTATAAAATGACAAGACTATTTATTCTACTCCTTTTTGCGGGTCATTTAGTAGCAGGTCAGTCGGTCAGCAAAGGAGACTTCATGCTGGAAGCCGGGAGCCTTCCGCCATTCATAGTGAACATCAAAGGTGGCTATGCTATTCAGGAGAATGCGGTGGCCGGTATTTTCATGGAGCACCATTCCCTGTTTACCACGAGTGAAGAAATCGGGGTCTTCGGGCGAAAATATATGAACAGTAAACGATTTACCTTTTACTTCCACGGAGGTATATCCGCTGGCCGGTATAACTCCTGGCTATGGGGAGACGAAGACCTTCTTCTCAGGGGAAGAACGGATACGGACGATAAGTACAAAGCGCTGAAATATGTGGGCGGCGGCGGCATAAGTTTCCGGCTCAATGAAACCTTCTCTGTGGGGCATGAAGCTACACTGGGCATTAGTAATTACAAAGGGAATATTTTTCCTTCCTTCCTTTTTACCGTCAATTGCCGGTTTCCTTCCCGGAACAAATAAGACAAACCCCTTCCAATGCACCTCTTATCTGTCACTTTGACAGTAAACTGTGCTCTGGAGTAATTATTGTTATATCAGAACTGACAAATCAGTAACATTCGTAATGGAACAAGAAGAAGTAAATAAAGCAGAAGAACCTGAATTAACTACGGATGCCGGACTTTCCGAAGTAGAGAAACTAACGGCTGAACTTACAGAGGCCAAAGACAAATACCTGAGATTATATTCTGAATTTGACAATTTCAGAAAAAGAACTGCCAAAGAAAAGGGAGATATTATCCTGAATGCCACTGAAGGGCTTATGAAAGACCTGCTTCCCGTACTCGATGATTTTCAGCGGGCCAAAGAAGCAATGGATAAAACCGATGATGTGAATACCCTGAGAGAAGGCACAGACCTGATCTATCAGAAATTCAGCAAAGTTCTTGAAAGCAAAGGACTTAAAGTTCTGGAAGCAAAAGATCAGCCCTTTGATGTGGAGCTTCATGAATGCGTGACGCAGTTCCCGGCGGGTGACGATAAAAAAGGAATGGTTATAGAAGAACTTGAAAAGGGATACTTCCTGAACGACAAGGTGATCCGATACGCCAAGGTAGTTGTAGGGAATTAAGCAAAAAGCACGATGGCAAAGAAAGATTACTACGAATTACTGGGAGTAGACAAAAACGTAAGCCAGGACGACCTGAAAAAGGCCTATCGAAAGCTGGCAATCAAGTATCACCCCGATAAAAACCCGGGCGATAAGGAAGCGGAAGAGAAATTCAAGGAAATAGCAGAAGCCTACAGCGTTCTTTCTGATCCTGACAAAAAGGCGCGCTATGACAGGTTCGGCCACCAGGGTGTGAACGGCGGCTTCGGTGGTGGCGGAGCCGGCGGCTTCAACATGGAAGATATTTTCAGCCAGTTCGGAGATATTTTCGGCGACAGCAGTCCGTTTAGCAGCTTCTTTGGTGGCGGCGGGGGCCGCAGAGCCGTACGGAAAGGGTCTGACCTGCGCATCAAGCTGAAGCTAAATCTCGAAGATGTGGCCAATGGTGTGGAGAAAAAGATCAAGGTAAAACGGTACACCTCCTGTAAATCGTGTAGCGGTAACGGGTCAAAGCACGGGAATTCCCTCCAGACCTGTACTACCTGTAACGGAACGGGCCAGCTAAAAAGAGTACAGCAGACTATGCTGGGACAAATGGTCACCACTAACACCTGTCATACCTGTAACGGAGAAGGAAAAGTGGTATTAGAGCGCTGTGAAGCGTGTTTCGGTGAAGGAAGGGTGCTGGAAGAAGATATGCTTTCCATCAAAATCCCGGCCGGTGTGGCAGAGGGAATGCAGCTGTCTATGACCGGGAAAGGCAATGTACCGGCCCGCGGAGGCGTGGCAGGTGACCTGCTCATCATGATTGAAGAGGAGGAACATCCTACCCTGAAGCGCGACGGCAATAATGTGGCCTATGACCTGATGCTGAACTTTGCAGATCTGGCCCTGGGTGCGGATGTGGAAGTACCCTCTATCGGAAATCGTGTAAAGATCAACATCAAGCCGGGGACCCAGGCGGGAGAGGTACTGCGCCTCAAAGGCAAGGGCATAAAAGATATCAACGGCTACGGTGTGGGGGATCAGCTCATCTATGTGAACGTCTACACGCCCAAAAGCATTAGTCCGGAAGAAAGGGAGATCCTCTACAAGATCAGGGAATCTCAGAATTTCCAGCCCAAAGCCGGAAATGAAGGAAAAGGTTTCTTTGCTAAAATGAAGGACTTTTTTAATTAACTTTGAGCTGTCACCCGTCAGAGACGCAATTATTTTGCGTCTCCTGCAATATGTATCTACAACATGGCAGCAAACAAAACAGGTTTTACCGATTCAAATGTCAATTCCTTTATTGAAGGAATTGACAATGAGCAAAAAAAGAAAGACAGCTACTACCTTATTGAGCTTATGAAGCGTATTTCCGGAGAAGAGCCCCGGATGTACGGTCCTTCAATTATCGGCTTTGGGGAATACCGGTACAGGTATGACAGCGGCCATGAGGGAGTTGCCCCGCTGCTCGGCTTCTCCCCCAGAAAAGCGGCCATTTCCCTCTATGTATTTACCGGGCTTGATTCCCAGGCTTGTCTCCTTGACGGCCTTGGGAAATTTACCATGGGTAAAGCCTGTATCTATGCCAAAAAGATGACGGATATCAATGAAGAAGTACTGGTAAAGCTGATGGAGGCTACCATTGCCTATGTAAGCGAAAAATACACCCGGGTCCTATGAACACAGAAGCGGTTTCAACGGTAGAGGAGTACATCGGACAGGCACCGGTGGAAAACAGGCCTATGCTGGAAAAAATACGGAAAATTATCCGGAATGCCGTACCGGAAGGCACAAAAGAAACCATAGCTTACCGCATGCCTACCTATCGTTATAACGGCAACCTCATTCATTTTGCCCTGTTTAAGAATCACCTGGGAATCTACCCCGGCGCAGAAGCCGTAGCACATTTCTCGGAAGAAATTCATAACTACAAAACTTCCAGGGGAGCGATTCAGTTTCCACTGAACCAGCCTTTCCCTGAAGAACTTATCTGCCGGATCCTGGAATACAATATCGGCCGTTTTAAAGACCGTAAAGGTCCTGACTGGCATCAGCATAGAAATAACTGGCAGGAAGCCCTGGAAATCATGCAGAATATCGTTAACCGCACCGATCTCAAAAAAGAATTCAAGTGGGGCTCAGATATCTATACTTTCCGGGGCAAAAATGTAGTGGGCTGGGGTGGTTTTAAAGACTTCTTTTCGGTCTGGTTCTATAACGGGGTCTTCCTGGAAGACAAAGAAAAAGTGCTGATCAGTGCTTCGGAGGGCAAAACCAAAGCATTGCGGCAGTGGCGTTTTACCGATGCTACCCAGATGGATGAAAAGAAGATCATGGCCTATATACAGGAAGCCATACAGGTAGTAAAAGAGGGCAAAGAAATCCGGCCTGAAAAATCACCCCCTCCGGTACCTGCCGGCTTACTCTATGAGCATTTACAGGCTGACCCGGTCTTCCGGCAGGCCTTTGACCGCCTTACTCCCGGAAAACAGAAAGAATATATAGAATACATTGATGAGGCCAAACAGGAAAAAACCAAACTGGCGCGGCTGGAAAAAATAAAACCCCTGGTTAGCGAGGGAAAGGGGCTGCATGATAAATATAAGCGTTGATATTGGTGTAAATGACTAATGCTGAATGGTTTAATGGCGAATTGTGAATGATTTGATTATTCTGCTGCTGTGTATCGTTGTATTCGGCATTAACAATTCAGCATTAACAACTCTTCATTCAGTTCCTACCATCTCTCCCACGGAAATTTCTTCCTCACTTTCTTACTAGTATTTTTAGGTGCCAGATTGGGATCAGGGAGTTTTTCTCCCTTGTTGGTTCCATCCCAGAAAAAATGCACCCGCGGCATTACCATATACCGGCTGCGGAAAGTACCCGTTACCAGGTCACTGTGCCGGTGCTCCCTGACAAACTGGCATCCGTCTACCGGGCAACGTGGCGCCCAGCAGGAAGCAAGAGCAAGTGTCAGAAGACTTCCTATCATCAGCAGTTTTTTCATATCGGAACTACAATTCGTACACCCAGGGTTTTACTAAAAAAATATTGCTTCGGCTTGGGGCTTTTATACCTTTTATGCGATAATAAGCCCAACTCCGCCGGATTATACAACCGATCTGCTTCTATTTCCGCCCCTTCAGACGTAAAAGTCGATTTCCCGGCTCCTATTCCTCCGTAAACATCCAGAAACAGGTGACGATGAAGATGGATATGGCGCCCGAACTTCACATGCAGCACATGGGTCTTTTCACTCGTTGGTCGGTAAATTCCCGCAACGTCACCCTCACTGTCTGCCGGTACCCCCGGGAAGGGAACGCCCAGATTCCGGTCATAGGTTCCGTTGATATATTCCAGTGCATAATACCGGCCGAAAGGTTTTTTGTCGAGCGCATAAAACGGAAACCAGTCGGAAAAGTAAGCCCTGATCTCTCCCCTCAGCTCTTTATTCCGGTTATCGGGCTGAAGTTCCCTCACCTGCCTGTTCAGGCTGCTCTTTCCCCTTCCCGTACCATAATCAAATGCAAAGCTTAACTTGCCGACAGGCGGAGCTATTTCCGCACCGAACTGGAAAGTATTATTATACCCCAGCCAGGCACTTGGGTTTACACGCAGTAAAAGAAAAGGAACATGAGTGAAAGTCACCGGTTTTTCCCGATTCACCTCCTGTGCTTCAAAGGCACTTTCTGAAAGGGCCATCTGTGCAGATACGCTGTAACTGGTAATTAAAAAAAGGATAATAGCTTTCATAAATTATTTTAGCACCCGGTAGCCTTTAAACGAAAAAGCACGGGCGGGAGGTATGTGCGGGCCGTGATTTTGTTGTTTCGTAAATCGTAAATCATCAATTGGCAATTTACGATTTACGAAAAGCAGGCTTATCTCTTTCCTGCATATGCATTATAATATTTCATCGCCATCTCCATATTCTTTTCCAGCTCAGCGATACGGCTCTCGTCAGAAGGGTGGGTGGAAAGCATTTTAGGCGGCTTCTGGGAATTCTTACCGGCTTCCGCCATCCGTTTCCAGAAATCCACGGCCTCTCTGGGGTTATACCCCGCCATAGCCATGAAAATCAGACCGATCTTATCCGCCTCAGCTTCCTGCTTCCGGCTGTTCGGCAGAACACCTCCTACGGTGGTTCCGATACCCAGCACCTGTCCTGCCAGGTTCATCAGCTCCTGGTTACCCGTAGCTATTCCGGTGGCCATCGCACCCACCTGGGTAAATCCCTGGGCAGCCATGGCATTGCTCATCCGTTCCCGGCCGTGTTCGGCAATGGCGTGCGCCACTTCATGTCCCATCACCACGGCTATTCCGTCTTCGGTTCTGCAAATGGGGAGAATTCCTGTATAAAAACAAACCTTTCCTCCGGGCATACACCAGGCATTCACCTCTTTGCTGTTCACCGTACGGAACTCCCATTGATACCCGTTCAGCAGATGCCCCATATTATTCTGGATCAGGTAATCTTCTGCCGCCTTCCGGATTCTCTCCCCTACACGGGCCACCTTCTGGGCGTCTGCGTTGGAAGCCGGCAGCACCTTGGACGTATCCATAAAGCCCTTATACTCTGTATAGCTCAGATTCATCATCTCCCCTGAGCTGACGAGGCCCACAAACTGCTTGCGATTGGTCAGTGGTACCCGCTGACATGACCACACAAAAAGGATCATGAAAGTTGCTCCGGTTAATATTCTCGTTAATTTGCTCATGATTAGAATTAAGTTTTCGCTAATTTAATGTTTAGACGTAAATTTGTCAAAAAAGTCATAAAATAGGGAATGAAAATCTTAGCAGTAGGCAGGAACTACCTCGAACATATCAAAGAACTGGGCAATCAGACACCCGAAGAGCCCGTTATCTTTTCAAAACCCGAAACGGCCGTTTTAAGAAACAATGAACCTTTCTACTATCCCGGTTTCTCACAGGATATACATCATGAACTGGAAATTGTACTTAAAATTTCAAAACCGGGGAAAAATATTGAAGAAAAATTTGCCCATAAATACTATGACGAGATAGGCCTGGGAATAGATTTCACGGCCCGCGACATCCAGTCAAGGCTGAAGGCCAAAGGCTTACCGTGGGACCTGGCCAAAGGATTTAACGACTCAGCGCCGGTATCAGAGTTTTTGCCGAAAGAAAATTATGACCTCAAGAATCTTAATTTTCAGCTGAAAGTAAACGGAGAGCCCCGGCAGACAGGGAACACTTCGCTCATGATCTATTCCTTTGATTACCTCGTATCTTTTGTTTCACGGTACTTCACCCTGAAAACCGGTGACCTGATCTTTACGGGAACACCTGCCGGCGTGGGACCGGTTCAGCCGGGCGACCGTCTGACAGGTAGCCTGGAAGGCCGGGTCTTACTGGATTTTGAAGTGAAATAAAAAAACAGGTGCAGACCATCATAATTGACAATAGATAATTGGCAATTAACAACGAAGCTATCATAACCCATGAGAAAAACATTACTTGCTTTCACCCTTACACTCTCTACGGCCTGCCTTGCCCAGCAAAGCTTTCCCAAAGGTTACTTTATTATGCCCATTAATCCCGGCCAGGTCACTTCCCTGTCGGGATGCTTCGGAGATATACGCATTAACCATTTTCATTCCGGCCTGGATATCCGTACCGGAGGTGCGGAAGGGAAGCGTGTGGTAGCGGCAGCCGAAGGGTACGTTTCACGTATCCGGGTACAGAACGGCGGCTATGGAAATGTACTTTATATTACTCATCCCAACGGGTATACCACGGTTTACGCCCACCTGAAAGAATTCAACAACGAGATCAGCAGTTTCCTTACGGCAAAACAATACGAGCAAAAGGTATGGGAAATTGATGTGCCCGTAGAACCGGGCCGTTTTACCTGCCAGCAGGGTGATTTCATTGCCCTGTCGGGAAATACCGGCGGATCGGCCGGTCCTCACCTGCACTTTGAAATCCGGGATGACAAGGAAAATGCCCTGGATCCCGAACAGTTCGGCTTTAAAGAAATCCGGGACCTCACCCCGCCGGTCATTGAATTTATTTCGCTCAGGTGCATGTCGGCAGACGCCCGCATCAACGGAAAATTCGGCAGTTTTGACTTCAAACCTGTCAGGCAGGGAAATCGCTACCTTATCCCCCAGCAAATCCGGGCCTCGGGCATGATCGGGGTGGAGATTCTTACGTATGACCGGGCGGCCAACTCCCCTTTCCGGCTGGGGGTGCATGAGATCGAACTGAAAATGAACGATAAAAGAGAATACCGCTTCCGGCTCGACCGCATGGCGTTTCATAATAAACTGGACATGAACATCCATGTAAACTATGAAAGGCTGATTAAAAATAACCAGAAAATCCATAAATGTTATGTGGAAGAAGCCAACAGCTTTGACTTCTATGAGTCTAATGAGCACTGGGGCATACTGAAAGTGGAAGAAGTCCGGAACGAAGTGAATATCCGGGTACGGGATTCGCACGGTAATACCACTTCGCTGGCTTTTAACCTGCTGAAAGATAACTCTGAAGCACTCTCGGAGCCTGCTGTAAATTCGGTCAGCGTACACGGCAATTTCCTGAAGGTAAATACCCTTGAAAACCCCGGAAATATACGGGTAATCACCTACGGGGGCAAAGAGATCACCATTCAGCCCCTCGCCTCTCCCGGAGGTGGAAAAACTGCGGTTTATGACCTGAAGGAGGGTTTCCCGGAACAGGTCTTCGTCGGAGAAAAGGAGGTATCCCTGCCCGTTAACACGGCCATCACCCTGCAGAATCCCCAGATCAGCCTTCCTAACCTGAGCGGAGATTTCAGTGGCACCCTCTATGATGACGCCTATATTCTTGCGGAGGTCAGTGATGACGCCCTGGTTTTACACCAAGACGTCATTCCGCTTAAAGGAGCAGCAGAACTGCGCTGGACCAAGACCGGCCCGGTGAACTACCCTGAAAAACAAAAGGTTTATCTTGAAGGAAAGAAAAGGAAATTCATTGGCGGACAATGGAAAGACAAGACCATCAGCTTCCGTACCCGTGAGTTTGGTACCTACCTGACTTTATACGACTTTGATCCGCCCTCCATTACTCCCCGCACTGTAAATCCCAATGACCTTCGCTTCCAGGTAGCCGATAAGCTGTCGGGCATCCAGAAAATAGAGTGCTACGTTAACGGTGAATGGGTACTGATGGATTATGAGTACAAAACCGGGGCTATCTGGGCCCGGAAACGGGACCCGGCCCAGTCTTTTTCAGGCAACCTGGTGCTCAAGGTCACCGATTTCTGTAACAATACACAGTCATACGAGACCCTTATTCCATAATGCAGACATACTGTATGAATTCTGAAATCTTCAAAACTCGCTACCCGAAACTCAAAACCTTTCCAACATGAAACTAAAAGCCGGCGATAATGCGCCTTATTTTGAAGCCCGCAACCAGGACGGCAAGCTGGTAAAACTCAGTGATTTCCACGGGAAAAAGCTGGTATTGTATTTTTACCCGAAAGACAACACCCCCACCTGTACCGTAGAAGCCTGTAACCTGCGCGATAACTATCAGAAATTCCGCAAGCAGGGTTATGAAATCCTGGGAGTAAGCACTGACTCCGGGAAGTCGCATAAAAAATTCAGGGACAAGTTTGATCTTCCTTTTGACCTGCTCGAAGATACGGAACGGCGCCTGGTAGAGCTTTATGACGTCTGGGGAGAAAAGTTCACCTTCGGAAAACACTATATGGGACTAAAGCGTACCACCTTTGTGATCGATGAAAACGGTGTGATCTCAGACATCATTGAAGATGTAAAATCAAAGAATCATACCGAACAGATACTGGGGGAAGATAAAATTTCTAAACCGCATTATTGACCGGGCTTCCAGGAGATTGCAGGCCACTTCATTGGGTTTCATCCGGGAACCCAATGCAACCAGCAAAAACCGGGCGCAGTCCTGAACTGCCCGCCCCGACAGACTTTTAATCAGTAAGCGTAAACACGATAGGAATCGTGTAATACACCCGTACGTTACGCCCGTTCTGTATACCGGGTATCCATTTCGGCATGCTGCTGACCACCCGTGCAGCCTCCTGGTCTGCTCCGAAGCCAATACCTTTCAGCACTTTCGGGTTCGAAACCGAACCGTCTTTCTCTATAATGAACTGAAGGGTTACCCTGCCCTGCACATGGGCTCTGGAAGCAGACTCGGGGTAGTTAATGTTTTCAGCCAGAAACTTATACATGGCCTGCTCCCCGCCCGGGAAAAGCGGCTGGCTCTCCACCCCGACAAACACTTCTTCCCTCGGTACTTCCTCCTGCCGGGCCTTTTCTTTATATTCCAACTCCACGGTCAATGTTTCCCGTTTCTGCGGCGGAGAGAACCTGAGTTTCTTCTTTTCGGGTACAGCCTCACCGAAGGAAATATCATCTTCCTCCCCCAGGGTTTTTACGGTACCGTCATCCCGGAAGCCGGTCAGATCCACTTTTACTTCCTTGGCATCTTTTTTCAGACGGGGAACCGGCCGCGGTTCAAAGACCAGGTCTTCGGAATACTGCTCTATCTTCCCCAGGTTTTCAGACCGTGCTATGCTTGCGGAGGCCAGCACCATCATGCCCAGGAACAAAGGCGCCACAAAACCGTATTTCAACAGAGCCCGCTTATGCGAACTTTCCTTGCTTAACATCTGCAGGCGGGCTTTGAGAAAAGACTGTGTAAAAAAGGAATTGCCCAGGATGGATTCAGGGGTTACCCCGAACTTGCGGCTGACCAGCAGGGCGGCATAGTAGGCCTTTGACCCCGTCATACGGCTGGCATATTCGTCCGCCTGGTATTCGTGCAGCAGCCGGATCTCTCTTTTCAGAAAATACACCAGGGGATTTACCCAGCACAGAATGCTGATCACCTCAAAAAGGATCACATCAAAAGAATGGCACTGCACCACATGAATACGCTCGTGATCAAACACCGCCTTGTACCGCATCAGCGACTTCCCTACCCTCACCTTTCCGAAAAAAGAAAAAGCCTGCAGGTCATTCTCCTCCGAATCAGATACAAAACGGATGGTCCGGTAAATGCTTGCACCGAAACGCCAGGTGAAATACAGCAATCCGGCAACATAAAGCCCCAGCAAAATATGATTCAGGGAAATCTGGTGCGTACCTGCCACCGCCGTAATGGGCACCGCCAGCGCAGTGGTATCGTAGCTGGCCATGATGTGGCTGACCTCACGGGTTACAAACCACGACTGCACCCGGGAAGTATGCAGAAAGGGGATCACAAAAGACATGATCCCGCTGAGCATCAGGTAAAACCGGTTGGCCTGGTAAAACGTCTCTTTCCGCAGAAACAAGACATAGAACCCGAAAAACACGATCAAGTACAGATTAACCTGGATCAAATAGTGCATGATCTTACTTGTTTTTAAGCTCCTCTATCATTTTCAGAAGCTCATCGGCTTCTTTCAGGTCTACCTGCTGCTCTTTTACGAAAAAAGAAAGCATGTTTCCTACAGAATTATCAAAATAGCCCAGCATAAGCTTACCGGTAACAAACTTCCGGTACTCTTCCTTGCTGACCACGGGAAAATACTGGTGGGTTTTACCGAAGGCCTGATGGGCCACAAATCCCTTCTGCTCGAGGATACGGATAATGGTGGAGACAGTATTATAGGCCGGCTTGGGCTCCGGGAGAACGTCAATGACTTCCTTTACAAATGCCCGCTCCTTATCCCACAATACCTGCATGATCTCCTCCTCGGCCCGGGTTAATTCTCTTAATTGTTCTGACATAACGCTGTTCAATTGGTTTTTCCCACCAAAGTTATAACTATTTTCATAGTTTCCAATAAGATCTTTCATTTTATTTAGATGCCGGATATCAGATGCAGGATGTCGGTCCCGCCGGGGAAGCTGATCGCTAACTTCTTACAGCTAATACCTAAAATAATTTCACTCATCAGAAGAAATTGGATACTTTTGTGGAGTTTTAAACTCTATATTAATGCAAATCAAAGAACTTCAGGACATAGCCTCTCAGGTTCGAAGAGACATCGTAAGGATGGTTCACGGCTGTAAGTCAGGCCACCCGGGCGGGTCGCTGGGATGTACAGACATTCTGACAGCCCTGTATTTCCAGCAGATGAAAATCTCGAACAGGAAAGGGAAAGGAGGTTATCTCAGCTTTAAAATGGAAGGCAGGGATGAAGACCTGTTCTTTCTCTCCAACGGTCATATTTCACCTCTTTTCTACTCCGTTCTGGCCCGCAGAGGGTATTTCGGTGTGGAAGAACTGGCCACTTTCCGGAAAATAAACAGCCGCCTGCAGGGTCACCCTACCACGCATGAGGGGCTGCCGGGTATCCGGGTAGCCTCAGGTTCACTGGGCCAGGGACTGTCCGTAGCCACCGGCGCTGCCCTGGGAAAAAAACTGGACGGAGATGACCGCACCGTATATGTGCTTATGGGAGACGGTGAACAGCAGGAAGGCCAGATCTGGGAAGCCGCCCAGTTTGCTCCCCACCACAAAGTAGATAACCTGGTAGCCATTATTGACCTGAATTTTCAGCAGATCGACGGCCCAACCGAAAAAGTAATGGCCAACCGTGACCTGAAAGTCAAATACAAAGCTTTCGGATGGAATGTCATGGAAATCAAAGAAGGAAATAATATGGAAGCCTGCGTGGCCGGGCTCCGGAAGGCGAAACGGCTGACCGGTAAGGGACAGCCCGTGCTGATTCTGCTGCATACCGAAATGGGTGCCGGAGTAGACTTTATGATGGGAACGCATAAATGGCACGGATCAGCGCCTAATGACGAGCAGCTGGCTATAGCCCTTGCCCAGTTACCGGTAACCCTCGGAGATTATTGAAAACAGCAGACGGCCCTCAGCTGTCAGCTCCGGGCTTAAAGCTCAAAGCTAATTATACGATAATGAAAAAATATACATATACAGAATCAAAAGATACCCGTTCCGGTTTTGGAGATGCCATGACAGAACTGGGTCAGTCGCACCCCAATGTGGTAGCGCTGTGCGCTGACCTCGTAGGTTCGCTGAAGCTGGATAATTTCATAAAAAATCATCCGGAGCGTTTCTTTCAGACCGGTATTGCAGAGGCCAACATGGTAGGTATTGCCGCCGGTCTGTCAATTTCCGGGAAAGTTCCTTATGCTACCACCTTTGCCAATTTCGGGTCGGGCCGGGTATATGACCAGATCCGCCAGTCAGTGGCCTATTCCGATAAAAATGTAAAGATCGCCGTTTCGCATGCCGGCCTTACCCTGGGAGAAGACGGTGCCACCCATCAGATCCTGGAAGACCTTGCCATGATGCGGGCCATGCCCAACATGGTGGTCATCAACCCCTGTGACTATAACCAGACCAAAGCCGCTACCAGGGCAGTGGCCGATTATCACGGCCCCGTATACCTGCGCTTCGGTCGCCCGGTAGTTCCGGTATTCACTGCTGCGGATCAGAAATTTGAGATCGGAAAGGCATGGATGGTCAATGAAGGAACTGACGTAACCATCATAGCTACCGGACACCTGGTGTGGGAAGCCATACAGGCCGGTGAAAAGCTGGAAGAGCTCGGCGTATCTGCGGAGATCATCAATATTCATACCATCAAACCGCTGGATACCCAGGCCATTCTCCGCTCAGTGAAGAAAACAGGATGCGTGGTGACCTGCGAAGAGCATCAGGCCAACGGCGGTCTTGGTGATGCCGTAGCGCAGTTCCTCTCGGTAAACCTGCCCACTCCACAGGAATACATCGCCGTGGATAACTCTTTCGGGGAATCGGGTACGCCGGACCAGCTCATGGAAAAATACGGATTGAAAGCCGCCAATATTGTAGCTGCGGCTCAGAAAGTGATCAGCAGAAAGAAATAAGCGAACCGCCACAGGATGAAAGACGAGGATATCATAGCACTTCTTGGAAATGAAGACACCCGCGAACAGGCCTTCCGGATGATCCTGAAAGCTTATAAGGAAAAGATTTATTACCATGTAAGGAAGATCGTTGTAGACCATGATGATGCGGATGATGTCACCCAGGAAACTTTCATCAAGATCTGGAGGAATCTCGATAAATTTCGCGGAGATTCCCGGTTATATACCTGGCTCTACCGTATTGCTACCAACGAGGCGCTCACATTTCTTCAAAAGAAAAGAAAAGACAATTCGGTATCTATTGACGATAACGAACTGCTGGTGGCCAGCCTGGAGTCGCCTCGCAGTGATGCTTATCTCAACGGAGATGAGATACAGCTGAAGCTACAGAAGGCCCTCCTGGAACTGACTGATAAGCAGCGGATAGTGTTTAATCTCAAGTATTTTGAAAACCTCAAATATGAAGAAATAGCGGAGATTACCGAAACCAGTGTAGGTGGCCTGAAAGCCACCTACCATTTTGCAGTTAAGAAAATTGAGGAATATTTGACGCGTCATTAAACCATTTGCCATTTCAGGAGTCTTATTTAAAAAGATTTAATAATTACGATGAATTTAGACAACAGCAGAATAAAAGCACCGTTTACCGTTCCTGAAGGATATTTCTCAGGTCTGGAAGAGCGGCTTTTATCGGAAATGAAGATTTCCGCGCTGTCTGAATTACGTACTCCTCCTGTTCCCGAAGGCTATTTTGAAGCGCTGGAAGATCAACTTGTTTCTATTGCCCGGATCACCCCGCTCAACCTTCAGGCTTCTGCCCCGGAAGGATACTTCGATACTCTTGAAGACCAGGTCCTCCGTCGTGTAAAAATTGACGGGCTAAAGCGCCCTGCCGTGGAAGAAGGCTATTTTGAAGGCCTGGAAGACCGGATCATGGCGGAAGTCAGGCTGGAAGGCCTGCAGCAGCCTGCTGTTCCTGCAGGTTATTTTGAAGCACTGGAAAAAGATATCCTTAACAAAACCACCGGTTCCCGGAAACAGAAGTTTACCCTGTTCAGAAATAATATCAGGGTCTTCCGGAACGCCGCTGCGGCTCTGTTGATAGGTTTTGCTGCCTATTTCTCTCTGAGTAAGCCGGCAGCTGAAGATGAACTGGCCAGTATCAGCTCAGCTGCCATGATCGCTTACCTGGCAGAGCAGCCTTTAATGGAAGAAGACCTGAATTTTGTTCTGGACGAAAACGACGTTTTTCTTACTTCAGAGGTTTCAGATAATGAGATCGCTGCTTATTTGCAGGAAAACGGAATCAACATTTAATAGAATTACGAGGAAGAAATGAAATATATTTCAATAGGATTTTTGCTGTTGGTCACCCTGAATGCCTTTTCACAGGGTGCCGGGAGAGCCAATAGCACAAATTCGGGAACCTCAACCCAACAGGATCGTATTCTGCAGATAAAGATCGCCAAGCTGACCAATGACATGAGACTTACCAAAAGCCAGGCAGAAAAGTTCTGGCCCATTTATCATGCATTTGATAACCAGCGGAAGGAGATACGGAGAGAAATACGGGCTCTCTCCCGGAACTTCTCCGAAGATGATGATGCCTATAAAAAACAGGAGCGCATCCAGGAACTCAAGCAAAAAGAGCTTGATATTACCCGGAAATATAAAGGTGATTTCTTACGGGTCATTTCCGAACAGCAGTACGGGATCATGCTGGTTTCCGAAGAGCGCTTTAACCAGGTACTGCTGGACAAGCTGAAGGAACGCAACCACGATTAAAGAATCTGCCTTTTGACAGGCCCCGGCCTGATAACCAAAAACTCTTTTATCTCTGCCCCTATGTCGCTCGAACTGCGCATAAAAGCCCGTGACATTGCCCTTGGCGAGACCGCCGGGAGAACTCCCGCAGAGTTTGTGCTTCATCACAGCAGCCGGTATGAACCGGAGCTCCTCCGCCTGATTGCCGGTCACCTGGATTACCTCCGAACCATTGAAAAGAAGATTCCCCTTTGGCATGAAAACGGGAAAACCCTGCCCTATACCGGCATTAATCTGGAGCAAAGCTCTTCTGAGCTGACTGCCCGCTATAAAGCAGCGCATATAAGCGGAGAAAACGGGCTGGATCTCACCGGCGGTCTGGGCGTGGACAGCTATTTCCTGTCGCGGAAATTCAATCATTTTGTGCATAATGAGCCAGACCCCGGGCTGTCAGAAGTAGTACGCCATAACTTCGCCGCACTGAGTGCCGCCCACCTCTCGTTCACCTGTTATAAAGCGGAAGAATATCCCTGGGAAGAATCCTATTTTGACTGGGTCTACCTCGATCCTTCGCGGCGAAGCGGGTCTCTTCAGAAGCTGGTTCTGCCGGAAGACTGCCTCCCTGACCTGCCGGCTCTCCGCTCCCGCATCCTCGAACACTCCGGAGCCGTTATGGTAAAGTACTCACCGATGCTGGATATTAAGCTTGCGCTTACGCGGCTGCAGACCGTCAATGAAGTATGGATACTGGCCGAAAAAAACGAAGTGAAGGAGCTCGTCTTTATCCTCCGGAAAATGGCTTTGCCCCACCCGCAGATCCGCTGTGTCAACCTGGCCACCACGCAGCCGGAGTTTGTCTTTACCTATCAGGAGGAAAAAAGTGCCGTACCCCGGTACAGCCAGCCGCGCAGGTACCTTTATGAACCCAATGCCTGCCTTCTGAAAGGAGGAGCCTTTAACAGCATTGCTGCCCGGTTTAATCTCTGCAAAATAGCCTCTAACAGCCATTTGTATACGAATGATACTGTACTTTCGCGTTTTCCGGGCCGCGTAATGCAGATCACAGATGTGACTTCTTTTGACAAAAAACGTCTGAATGATATTGTTCCGGAAAAGCAGGCCAATATTATCTGCCGGAATTTCCCCCTGAAGCCGGAAGAAGTAAGAAAAAAATTACAATGGAAAGACGGCGGAGATACGTACCTTTACCTCACGGAAGACAGCAACAGGAAAAAAACAGCCATTGTGGCCACGAAATATAAAACCCATACCTGGTGATCAGGTGAATCAGTTATTCTCATGAAAAAGTTACTTTTTATATTACTCACCGCCATGAGCATCCCCCTGTCTGCCCAGGTATATATGGGGCAGAACATACATAACGGATCAGAAAAAAGGTCTTATTCCGTTCTTTCCAACCAGGATTCCAAAGAGCTGACGGACGATCTTGAAAAATACCTGGGACAGTTCGGAAAAGTATCCAAACCCGGAAAGAATATTTACCGTATCCAGAATTTGAAAGGAAACACCGTTTCTACCGACTTGGGGTATATTGACGTGGTTTCAAAATCAACCAAAAAGCTCGAAAAGCTCGAATTTTTCTTTCTTAATGATGCCCATAATGCCCTGAATGACCACGAGCTTAATCCCGGCGGGGCTGAAAAATTTGTACAGGAATTCATCGATTTTTCACAGCAGAAGCTACAGGCGCGGCTGGTGGGTGAAAACCTTTCCCTTGCCGAAGATGAGCTGAAAGAAGCTAAAAAAGACCAGGCTAAAATAGAAAAGTCGATTGAATCGAACCTCAAAGAGCAGCAGAAGCTGGGCAAGAAGCTGGATTCTTCTCCTGAGCTGATGGCCAGGGCGATGTCTGAAAAGGAGGAGATCGTCAGCCAGCTGTCTACTGACAGTACCCAGATGCTGGACGATAAGGCAAAGACAGGGCTGAGTAAAGCCTCCCAGAAAAAAGATAAGGAGATTTCCAGAATACAGAAAGAGACAGAAAAAGCAGAGGGAAAACTGGAAAAGAAGGAAGCAGAACTGGAAAACCTTAAAAAGGAGCTTTCAGAAGCAAAGCTGAAAGTGAGGTCGCTGGAAAAGGTGGTGAATGATGCCAAAAGCCTGGCGGAGCGGGTGAAATAAAAAAGGGCAGCTCAGGGAGCTGCTCTTTTTCAATTTTACAAAACTATTACTCATTTAAAACCTGTTGCGCAGTTCGCGCTGTATCATCCGGTCAAGCGCCGTCATTTCTCTTTCGAGATTCCTCCTCTCACCGGGTGAGATCCAGCCGTTTCGCATAGCTTTTCTTTCCAGCATTTCAATCTCATTATACTTATGCATCAGGCGCTTATATTCGCTTCTCGAGATACGGCCCTGCCTCCTGCCTGCTTCGATCCGTCGTAATGCCTGGCGCTGGAAAGATTCTACCCTACGCTCTGACATCTCCCTTCCGCCTCTGTGATCTTCATAAGCGTAAGCCCTCTCGCGATACTGTCCGTGAGCGCAGGAATACCCCATCGCTGCGATCATACCTACCCAAATCAGCTTTTTCATATTTTTATTTTTTTTCTTATCAATTAGAATAAATTACCACTTTAAAGGTTTAAATTTGCATGTGTTAATGGAATATTAACAGATATTTTTAAGAGAAATGCAACATTTTGACTATTTGTTGCGTTTTTAATTGAAAGGCACAACTACAAGATTTTTTGGATAAGAGATTATTATAGTGGTTTATTTTAGGGGTTAGATTAAAGCTCTCGGATTTTCTGGGAGCTTTTCTTTTTTCCGGGCGGTGCTCCGGAAAAAGAAGTGAAAAACTAAAAGTGAAAAGCAGGGTACTGCCCGCTGCTTTTACCCTATAAAGCAATCTATCCTCTGGGTTCATCCGTTATTTGAAGGAATTGTTCCCTAACTTTTAGGTTTTCACTTTTAACTTCTTTGCTCGCTTTCCCAAAAACAATTACATTTACATATCTTAATCAGCAGGTTTTACATGACCGACATCCGCGAACTTATCGATCTTCTTAAAATGAAAGGCCTGAGTGAAACCGTTTTTCTCGGCCAGAATTATCTTTCACCCTGGAAAAGGGTTTTCGGGGGGCAGGTACTGGCCCAGGCACTGAGTGCCGCCACCCAAACGGTAGATCCTGAACGTACAGCCCACTCCCTGCATGCTTATTTCCTTCTTGCCGGGGATATCAATGTACCCATTGTTTACGAGGTGGAGAAGATCCGTGACGGCGGCAGTTTTTCTACCCGGAGAGTGGTAGCCAAGCAAAACGGAATTGCCATCTTTTTCCTCTCCGTCTCTTACCAGAAAAGAAATCAGCCCGGGTATGACCATTCCATAGAAATGCCGCAGGTACCGGCTCCGGAGGGGCTTAAATCAGATGAAGAGCTCATTCGTCAGTATGAAAAATGGATACCCAACAGCATAGCCGAGCTGATCAATTCCCGCCCGTTTGAATTTAAAATTGTGGAAGGCTTTGATATTTTTGATAATAGCCGGAAACCACCTTATAAGCATGTCTGGTTCCGGGCCAAACAGCCTGTGGAAGCCCCGCCGGAGATCCATCAGCAGCTGCTGACCTACGTGTCTGACTACAACCTGCTGGTGACCGCCACCCTGCCGCATACCGAAGGCCCCTACCCTTTTGATGTATTCATGGCCAGCCTGGATCATGCTATCTGGTTTCACCGCGAGTTTACGGTAAATGACTGGCTGCTCTATGCCATAGACAGTCCGAGCGCCTCCAACAGCCGCGGCTTTACCCGCGGAAATATATTTACCCGGAGCGGCGCCCTCGTGGCTTCTGTTACCCAGGAAGGACTGATCAGACCCAAAACCGAAAAATAATATGCTACCCCACCTCAGACTGCCGCTTGTAGCGGCCCCTATGTTCCTGATATCCAACCCGAAGCTGGTTGTAGAATGTTGTAAAGCCGGCGTGGCAGGCACTTTTCCCGCGCTTAACCAGCGTACCACCGAAGGCTTCGAAGCCTGGGTGGTGGAGATTAAAACCGAACTCGAAAAATTCGAGAAAGAGACCGGGATTAAACCGGCCCCTTTCGGTGTTAACCTTATTGTTCACCCTACAAATGAGCGCCTCATGGCCGACATGCAGGTGATTGTTAAGCACCGGGTACCGCTGGTCATCACTTCGCTGGGTGCAGTGGCACAGGTGGTAGAGGCTGTTCACAGCTACGGCGGAACGGTCTACCACGATGTGATCAAGAAAAGGCATGCGGAAAAGGCCGCTGAAGCAGGAGTAGACGGTCTTATTCTCGTATGCGCCGGGGCGGGGGGACATGCCGGCCAGCTGAATCCTATGGCGTTTATAGGCGAGGTCAGAACCTTTTTCCATAAAACCGTCCTCCTGTCAGGCTGTATCAGTCGTGGGGCAGACATTGCCGCCGCCCTGGCCATGGGAGCTGACATGGCCTATGCCGGTACCCTCTTTATTAACACGGAGGAAGCCGCAGCCCCGGCCGGATACCGGGAAATGATCCGGGAGAGTGAAGCCAAAGATATAGTATACACAGCCGCCATCTCAGGAGTTCATGCCAATTTTATGCTTAAAAGCCTGGAGAAGAACGGTATAACGGAAGAACAATGGTCACGTACTGCCAAAATTGATTTCGGGAAAGAACTGGATGCCGGTACGGCCGAGGCAAAAGCCTGGAAAACGGTGTGGTCTGCCGGCCAGGGAGTAGGTACACTGAAAGACGTGCTTCCTGTCAAAGACCTGATCAGGCAGCTGAGCATAGATTTTAAGGCCTCGGTTCAGCAGCTCCAACGGATTGCGGCCACTTTATAAACAACTTTTTGTTCCACAAACTTTTGATCCACCATGAATATCTCCCGAACCTGCCTGGAGTGCGGTTGCCGGCTCACTGGCCGGGCAGACAAGAAATTCTGTAACGATATGTGCAGAAACACCCACAATAACCGCCTTACGGCCCACAAAAACAACACTATAAGGAATATCAACAATACGCTGAAAAAGAACCGGCGTATTTTAGACCGGCTGTGCCCGGCCCGTAAAAGCCGGGTATTACGCAAAACCCTCAACGGTTTCGAATTCGGATATTTTACCCATCTGCAGAAAACCCGGGCCGGAAATGTCTGCTATTTTATTTATGACATGGGCTACCGGGAGCTGGGAAACGATTTTATTTTAATTGTAAGAGGATCTGAAAATTGAAACATTCTCCGATAAGTAGTAGTTTAGCAGGCAGAATATATAACAGCAAAATGAAACTGAAAATCCTGTCTCTCCTTACCGTAACAGGTTTGGCTTCCTGCTCACCAAAAACACTCCGGGTTATTGTTGAGAACCCTATCCAGACTGACCGTTCCTCCGAACTGGTGGAGATAGATGCGCAACAGGTAAAATCAAAGCTTAAGTCAGAAACATTTATAGTAAAGAATGCCCGGAAAGAAGAAGTGGCCTACCAGATCACTTATGACGGAAAATTAATATTTCCGGCAGGGACCGGAGTGGGAGAAACCACTGCTTTTGATATAGAAAAAGGTACTCCTGCAGCGTTTAAGCTACTAACTTATGCCCGGTTCATCCCGGAAAGAAAAGATGATTTCGCCTGGGAAAATGACCGTGTGGCTTTCCGGGTGTATGGTCCGGCGCTGTTGCCTGTTGACGGCCCCAGTAACGGCATCGACATCTGGTATAAGCGTACTCCCGCACTGGTCATTGACAAATGGTACAAAGATGACCTGGCAGGCCGGGCTTCTTATCACGACGATCATGGCGAAGGGCTGGATGATTATAAGGTAGGCAGAACCCTGGGGGCCGGGGGGATGGCCCCCTATGTGAAAGGCAGACTATGGCTGAACCAGAATTATGAAACCCAGGAGATCCTGGATAACGGCCCGCTCAGATCCACTTTCAGGCTTATCTATAAAGACATGGAAACTGACGGTTCCATCATAAGCGAATCAAGGATTATTTCATTGGATGCCGGCTCCCAGCTGAGCAGGGTTACACAGGTTTACGGAACAGACCACCCCATGGAAGTAGCAGCGGGTATAGTGACACGGCCGGGTAGCGGGGCGGCCGACGTAAGCGAAGATAAAACTTTCCTGATCTACAACGAGCCCAAAACCGGTAAAGCATCAGGTGTTTACGTAGCCTTACTCCGCCCTGAAGGCTGGGAGGAAGTTTCAGGAGACACCTATGCTACAGTGATGGGAGAAGCTTATTCCCATACCCTGGCAATCACCCCTTACACCCCGGGTAAGCCTGTTACCTATTATACCGGTTACGGCTGGGAAAAATATGGCTTTGAAAATCGTCGCGCCTTTGAAGCTTATCTCCGGCAATATGTACAAAAGCTGAAAAATCCTTTAAAAGTAAAGATTAAATAACCGGTAATACCGGTCCGTATAGGTTTTCCTACATCTCCCTGTGCTCTAAATGTAGGTTTTCATAGATTTCCCCGGATTCTCCCCGAGAGTACCTTTGCACTGTCCTTAACAGTAAATCAAATCTATTGAAAACCATGAAAAAAAATCTGCTTAGCCTGGTTATAGTCCTTTTATCTTTTTTTTCCTGCACAAAAGAAACCGTCACTTCCGAGGGAGGTAACCCCTTTACCAGAGACCAGTTTCTGGCCATGAGCCTGAAAGAGCAGTTTGCTGCCATGGTCAAATGGGGCGGTATCACTAAAATCGACATCCATAACCTGGATCTGCAGCGGATTTCCACAGGAACCGTCCGGAATTTCCCTCAGTTTGCTTTTAATTACTGCCCGGTCATCGACATTTTTGAGCTGAACGAGCAGAGCCCCGGTACGTATTCCATGGGCCTGCGCAAAGGCGGTCCGGCCGGACAGGTGCTGGATGTAGCCGTAATCCTGAAAGAAGGCAACGACCCCTGGGTGGAGGTGAATGGCCTGCGATATAATGTTCAGCTGAACGGCTATACGGCAGGAGACGGCAAAGATATGGTAGAATATACGTTCACTCCTACAGGAGCCGTTCCGGGAACTTCCGATAATTACCTGAACCTGATCTCGGCATTAAATAACTCCAATAACGGAGATGCCATACGCCCCGGTCTGCCCATCAGTGATTTGCGCGTACTTTTATTGGGGAGCCTCAGGCTGACTGTACTTCTTGACACAGAGGGAGGAGAAGAAATGCCGGCACTCGGCACCTGCCAGGAGGTGGCACCTCAGGGAGGTTTTTTAGTAGAGGGTGACGGCATATATGAATATAACTCGGGAAAAGGTACGGTGATTAAGATTCACGATCAGGAAATAAATGATTCGCGTTCTTTAACGGTAACTGTTACCTATAATGAAAAGTATACTGTCCAGTTCTGGGGGGATGATGGGAGAATGTCCGGCCCAAGAGAACCTTTTGCCAGCCATGAAAACCTGAATGGTAAACACATCAAAGACCGGTTAGGGAACAACCGCACCCTCATCACTCCTGACGGTACCAAAATCACTATAGTCAGCCCCGGCCCATACAGGGCCGCTTCCGCCATCACCATTTACAACGGCGGCAGCGTGCATCATATTAACATTGGTTGTACGAAGCTGGAATACAGTGCAGCCAATAATCCTTTCATTTCGCAACGCATGGACGAACTCCAGCCTGACGGCGAGACAAGTATGTTGGAAGACACACCTGATACGGTATGGTTTTATAATATATATAATGAAGATACGCCGTGTAACCGGGTCTATGAACGGGTGAACCTGGGTTCTTTGCCTAAAGCTAACGAGAACCAGGTCAATGACCTCTATGATGACCCCCGGTTAGCACACACATAATCCGCACAATGGAAAGGGTAGCCAGGGGCGTCATAAACGGCGCCCCTGCATTTTATACCCGGTAGCTTTTCATGATCCAGCCGCCGCCCACCACATCATCGCCTTCGTAGAATACGGCAGCCTGGCCGGGTGCAATGGCCGATACCGGCTCATCAAAAATGACTTCGATCTTATCGTCTTCGGTTTGCTGAATGTAAGCGCTTTCGCCCCTGTCCTTATACCGTATCTTGGTGAGCGTGCTCAATCCGCCTTCCGGGATAGCGGCATATTTCTGGAGATTAAGCTTGCCCACCACCATAGCGTTCTTTTTCAGGTATTCTTCGGTGCCCAGCACCACCTCGTTGGTTTCCTTGCGGATCTCTGTTACAAATACCGGGTAGCCCATGGCTATTTTCAGTCCTTTACGCTGCCCGATGGTATAGAAAGGATAGCCTTCGTGCTTGCCCACTACCTGTCCGTTTTCCAGCACAAAATTTCCACCGGCTACCTGCTCTTCGAGGCCTTCTACCCGGCGCTTCAGAAAACTGCGGTAATCATTGTCCGGTACAAAACAGATCTCGTACGATTCGGATTTATTCACCAGGTCAAAAAAGCCTCTTTCTTTGGCCATTTCGCGAATCTGCACCTTGGTGAGATCACCTAACGGCAACAGTGTACGGGAAAGGCTCTCCTGCGAAACGCCCCAGAGCACATAGCTTTGGTCTTTGGCCTGATCTATACCCTTGGAAATCACGTAACGGCCGTTTTCCTGCCTGATCTTCGCATAATGACCTGTAGCAATAAAATCACAGTTCAGATTATCGGCCCGCCGGAGGAGAGCGTCCCATTTGATATGGGTATTGCACAAAACACAGGGATTGGGCGTGCGGCCTTCGAGGTATTCGCCGGTGAAGTGATCAATCACCGAATCACCGAATTCCGACCGTATATCGAGGATATAATGCGGAAAACCCAGATTTACAGCCACCGCCCTAGCATCATTGATGGAATCGAGGCTGCAGCAGCCTGTTTCCTTTTTTGTACCGCCTGAGGAAGCATAATCCCAGGTCTTCATGGTCATCCCCACTACTTCATAGCCCTGCTCATGGAGCAGAACCGCCGCCAGTGAGCTGTCTATACCGCCGCTCATGGCTACTAATACTCTTCCTTTTTCTGACATTTCTTCTGCGAGGATTCAAAGTCCTCCGTTTTGGTTTCAACTACAAAATAACTAAACACTTGCCGATCATTTTTGGTTCTTGTGTAATTTTGTGGAAATTTTTGCGAAAGTTTCCCGATGAGCGGGCACTTTGTGCTTTTTTAAGTTCGTTTTGGGATGATTTTACATTTTTGTAACCAATAAAATATGCTGAATAAGAAGGTGCTGGTAAAAAGTATAACCAGTTTATCGGAAGCCCGGTACTGCGCGGGAATGTTTGTAGATTATATTTCGTTTGATCTCCATGAGGGAAGTGAGTATTATGTACCCAAAAAGAAATTCGATGAGATCAGGGGCTGGCTCAGCGGAGTAAAAATACTGCTCTCCCTGCCTACAGATGACCTCTCGCTGATCGGGGAAATCCTGGAAGAGTACCAGCCGGACGGTTTCCTGTTCAGTCCTGAACAATTCCATCTCCTGCCGCTGGTGGATGTGCCGGTGAAAGTACTGGAATGGTCCGATGATCCTTCCCTGCTACCGTTCATCCCGGAACCGGAGGTGATTCTGCTGCTTGCTCCTGCCGGAACATTAAACGAAGATCAGTTGAAAGACCTGGACAATGAAATTTTACAAGGGTTTGATTTTGAGAATGTTAAATCCATACCCGAACGGGTTGACGGGCTGGCGTTCATCGGCAGCTTCGAAAAGCAGGTAGGCATCAATTCTTATTCCGGGCTGATGGAGGCATTGGAATACATAGAGGAAAACTACTAATAAATAACTTATAAACAGACATTTAACCCTGATAAAGAACCAGCAGAAACATCGCCTGATGAAGCCGGAAAATCTGGTACCCCAAATACATGCTCTCATCCAGTTAAAATACCATTCATGTAGTTTGTAATACCAAGTACCGATTCTTCTATATACATTTGTTTCACAATTATGAAAAGCAAAATGTATAGAATTAAAAATCAAAACAGTATTTTGGGGGGTGTCTGCCTGGGATTGGCAGACTACTACCGAACGGACGTGACGCTTGTCCGGATCATCTTTGTGATACTTCTTTTCACAGCGATCCCCATAGGAATAGCGTATTTGGTATTGTGGGCCCTGCTACCCAAAAGGTACGGTCGCCTGGAAACAGTCAGTAATTCAGAAAACAGTAATTTAAACGCAGATAACGAAATGAGCAATCAAACAAGAAACGGAAATATTGCAGGCGGATTGGTCCTGATCATTCTGGGTGCCATTTTTTCTTTCAAAACGTTCTTTGATATCAATCTCTTCACTTATATCAAGAACATGTGGCCTCTGGTGCTGATCGGTCTGGGTGTGTGGATCATCGTCAAAGAAAAAGACGACCACCAGAATCCCGGTAATCCTCCTTACGGCGGAAATACAGGCGGAACCAGTTTTTAACTATACAAAACTATGAAATAGCCCTAAACTCCGGGAGAACGGCGAAGCATCGCGGGACGGCCCCGTCAGTAAACGAAAGCTTAGGGCTTAAAGCTAAACTTATATACAGATGAAAAACAGCAATAGTATTTTTCTGGGCGTGATTCTCATCCTCCTGGGAGGTCTGGCCCTGGGACTGGTCAACGACTGGTTCAGTTTCGATATCAGTATGCGGGAGATTGCCCGCTTCTGGCCGGTGCTGATTATCCTGGCCGGTGTGGCCGTTATGTTAGACAGCCGACGCAGCCTGTTAAACTCTACTTCGGTACTTTTAGTGGCCCTTGCCATTCCGTTTGGGATATATAACTGCACTTCCAATACTTTCAAAAAGGTGGAAGACCGTTTCATGGATGGAAAAGGATTTGATTTTGATGTGGATATCAACGATGAGGACAATGGCTTTACTTACGAGGAAGGCTCGGATTCTTCCTCTGCCGGCAATCACCAGACCTATAAAGTAGATAAAGCCGCCGGTGTGAAAAGTGCTGAATTAAAGATTGGCGGTGGTGCAGCCCAGTTCCTGCTGGAGCAGGCCGGTGCTGATCAGCTTTTCGCAGCTGACACCCGCCTGGCAGGCGTAAGCGGGTTCACCCTTCACGAGGAAACTTCCGGAAGCCACCAGAAGGTATCATTCAAAATGAAAAGCCAGAAAAACATCCGGCTGAATGATAAAGGTCTGAACCGGAAAGTGACGCTGAAGCTGAATACGGAACCCGTGTGGGACATTGACATGGAAATTGGCGCAGGCGATCTGAAGTACGACCTTACTCCTTATAAAGTAGGAAAAATCAATCTTGAAACCGGTGCTTCCAATATTGATCTGAAGCTGGGCGACCTGATGAATGAATCTACCGTGAAAATTGAAAGCGGAGTGGCCAACATCAATATCGAAGTACCCGAAGGAGTAGGCTGCCAGATCAAAATGGACGGCGCGCTGAATGCCAAAAACTTTACGGGCTTTACCAAAATCAGCTCAGGTCTTTACCGCACCGAAGGTTTTGACAATGCGGCCAAGAAAATATATATCGATACTGACAGCGGAATGTCCAATTTTACGGTGAGAAGGTATTGATAAAAATTTAACAGTGCCCTTCGGCAAGCTCAGTATGACAACGGTTATGTATAAGTTGCTATTGTCATACTGAGCTTGCCGAAGGGCATTTAGTTTATCATAAAACACATCGCTTAAAAACTCTCAGTCTTTATACTTCAATGCCGTTACAGGGCTGATCTTTGTGATACTGAAAGTAGGCAATACAGTAACAAGAAGCACAACGAGAAAAACCCCGAGATTTACCCCGGCCACCGCCGGCCAGCTCCATTCTATGGGCACATAATTCATATAGTAATTCTGGGCATCCAGCTTAATCAGCTGGAATTTCCACTGGATAAAGGCCAGAACAAGGGCTACAGCATTCCCCAACAGGAGACCGTACAGGATGATCCCTGAGCTGTTAATCAGGAAAATACGACGGATCTGCGCCCCGGAAGAGCCCAGCGACTTCAGCAGTCCTATCATGGGCGTCCGTTCCATGATCATAATCAGAAGTACTGAAATCATATTGAAGGCCGCTACAATCATGATCAGTACAATGATCATGACAATGTTCCGGTCCAGGAATTTGAACCATTCAAAAAAATGCGGCAGTAACTCCGGCACTTCGGTCACTTTGTAATCCTGGGGGAAGATATCGAGCAGCTGTTCTTTTACTTCTTTCATGCGGCCCAGATCTTTCAGGTAAACGTCGAGGTGACCGAATTCTCCTTCTTCCCAAAGATTGATCCGCTGAATAAGCGACAGGTGGGTCAGTGTATAAAGCTGGTCAAGCTCTTCCACATGGGTATCATAAATGCCCACTACCGTGAGTTTCCTTGCCCTGGGCGGATCCTGGATAAAATAGGCGAAGATGCTCTCTCCCACCTTTGTGTTCAGTATTCCTGCAATTTTGCTGCTGAGGATGATCTCGTTGGCAGAATCAGGATGCAGGATACGTCCTTCCATAAGATTCATCTCAAACTCCGTCCAGTCGTACTGCGGGTCTACTCCTTTCATGACCACGCCTGAAATTTCCTCGGCCGACTTCAGGATCACCGACTTGTATGCCACACGGCTGACAGACTTCACGCCGGGGAGTGCAAGGGCTTGCTTAAAATACTCAGAATTATTTGGAACGGGCGTTTCCTCAAATGACCGATTAAGTGTAATTTTGCTGACCTGAATATGAGACGTCTGACTGAAGAGCTTCTCTTTGATCGTATTTTTGAAACCCAAAAGGACAAAGAACGACAAAATAATAACGGAAACGGTTATCGCCACGCTCAGGATGCCCACTCTCACGATGACCCTGGAGAAAGACTGGCCTTTGGAGTTTCTTATTCGGTTAGCTATGAAGTAGGAAATATTCATCGGAGATTTCTGCTTCCGCAAAAATAGTACATTTATCATCAAGTAAAATAGATTATGCAGGAGATTCTGATCATTGATTTCGGCTCACAATATACCCAGCTCATTGCACGCCGGGTAAGAGAACTTAACGTTTATTGTGAGATCCATCCGTTTAATAAGGTTCCGGAGATCACGGAAAATATTAAGGGGATTATCCTTTCGGGAAGTCCCAGCTCAGTGATGGAAGAAGGCTCTCCTGCCGTGGATCTCAGCCTGTTTAAAGGAAAGCTTCCGCTGCTGGGTGTGTGCTTCGGGGCGCAGTTGCTGGCAAAAGAGTTTCAGGGCTCAGTTGAAAAATCAGACAGCCGGGAGTACGGACGTGCCCGCCTGGTTTCTGTAGATTCCAATGATAAACTTTTCAGAGGAATCCCTGCCCAGTCACAGGTGTGGATGTCGCATGGAGATACTATCATGCGTTTACCCGAAGGCGCTCACCTGACGGCCTCCACCGGGTCAGTGGCCAATGCCGCTTTTACATTTGACGGGGAAGACACTTACTGCATCCAGTTCCACCCGGAAGTGACGCATTCGGAAGACGGCAGAAAAATGCTGGAGAATTTCGTGGTAGGCATCTGCGGATGTGACCAGAGCTACACTCCTGAATCTTTTGTGGAATCTACCGTGGCCGAGCTGAAAGAAATGCTGGCCAATGACAAGGTAGTGATGGGGCTTTCAGGCGGAGTAGACTCTTCGGTAGCCGCCCTGCTGATCCATAAGGCTATCGGTGCCAACCTCTATTGTATTTTTGTAGATAACGGTCTGTTACGTAAAAATGAATTTGAACAGGTACTGGAGTCTTACAAAGGCCTCGGGCTCAATGTCAAAGGAGTAGATGCCAAAAGCCGCTTTTATACCGCCCTGGAAGGCCTGACCGATCCGGAAGCAAAACGTAAAGCTATCGGCAGAACCTTTATTGAAGTATTTGATGACGAAGCCCATCAGCTGGACGGTGTGAAATGGCTGGGACAGGGTACTATTTACCCCGACATTATCGAGTCGGTTTCTGTAAAAGGCCCTTCGGTGACCATCAAGTCGCACCACAATGTAGGCGGGCTGCCCGACTTCATGAAGCTGAAGGTGGTAGAGCCCCTTAAGCTGCTGTTCAAAGACGGGGTAAGGCAGGTGGGCCGTTCACTGAATATGCCGGATCACCTGATCTCAAGACACCCGTTTCCCGGTCCGGGGCTGGGTATCCGTATCCTGGGCGATATTACTCCCGAAAAGGTGACCATCCTCCAGAATGTGGATGCGATCTTCATTAATTCTTTACGGGAAAAAGGACTGTATAATTCCATTTGGCAGGCCGGGGCGATTCTCCTGCCCGTTCAGAGCGTAGGCGTTATGGGAGACGAAAGAACCTATGAAAATGTGGTGGCCCTGCGGGCCGTAACCAGTGTAGACGGCATGACCGCTGACTGGGCACATCTGCCTTACGATTTCCTGGGCGAGGTTTCCAACCAGATCATTAATAAGGTGAAGGGAGTGAACCGGGTGGTGTATGATATCAGCTCAAAACCACCGGCCACAATTGAGTGGGAATGACGGCTCTGCCGTTTTTTTCCTGAACCATATAAGGCATATTAGTTTCTTTCTTATATATAGTACTTATATGGCTAATATGCCTTATATGGTTCAGAGAGAAAAAGACGAAGCCTCATTTAGTTTTTTACTATTACCTTCTCTGTTTTAACATCTGTATTGGCAGGCGCGTGTCCTTTCCGGGAGGCGCGGTTACGTACGTAACGCACACGCTCTTTTTCCAGCAGGAAGCCCACCAGGATATAAAGCGAAAAGATAACGAGAATGGCTACCGAGAGCTGGGTATTGGTAAAATACTGCCGGGAGAAATAAATGGCTGATGTAAAAAGAATGGTAAAGCCATAGAGAATGAACGAGGCTACCGGGTGCGAAAGCCCCAGATCCACCATCAGGTGATGAACATGGCTCCTGTCAGCCGAAAACGGTGATCTTCCTCTCAGAATTCGGATACTGAATACCCGAAGAGTATCAAATATAGGTACAGAAAGCAGGGCTATGGCAATTACCGGCGCATTTTGGTACACATTTTCAGTAGTAATGTTCACGTTTACCTCCACAAATTTCAGCGCCATTACCGCTACCCAGAAACCCACTACCAGTGAACCTGTATCGCCCATGAATATTTTACTGGTCTTGGAAAAGTTAAAACGCAGGAAGGCAAACAGGGAAGCAGCCAGGCTAAAGCCCAGGCAGGCCAGTGACCAGTAACCGTTCAGCATGAACCAAAGTGCAAAGCCACCGCTGGCGATCATCGCTACCCCGCCCGAAAGACCATCAATTCCGTCAATCAGGTTAAAGGAATTGATCAGTGCTACAATCAGGAAGATGGAAAACAGCACACTCATAATATAGGGAAGCTCATGAATGCCGAAAATACCGAAAAAACTGGAGATCCGGAGATCACTTCCCACTACGATAAGGAGAGCGGCAAGGATCTGGGAAAAAAACTTTTTGGTAGCGCTCAGACCATAAATATCATCTTTTATACCCAGGAAAAAAAGGATCACCGCGCAGGCAAACACCTTGTGCATCAGGTAGCCCTCATCCATAAAATTCCATATCATATAGCCGATGAGCGTTCCTGCAAAAATACCCACACCACCGAAAGTGGGCACGGGATGCTTGTGTGAACTTCTTTTTATAGGACTGTCAGACAGGTTTCTCTCTTCGCAAATATTCCTGATCACCGGAATAGCCTGCCAGGTAACCAACAGGGCAACCAGCCCTGAAATTATCACCCGGAACAGATTCTCAGGAATTAACTCTTCTAATATCAAGCTCATAAAAAGTGGTACTTTATTTCTCTACTATTCCGTTCGATTTTACTCCAACCCGGAGATTTACAGTGTAATTTATTATATAAGGTTCTGTAAAAATATACAATAGTACTAATTATTAAAAGAAAAGTTAGTTTACGGCACGTTTTTTTACAGAAATAGCCGGATTACCCTGGTAGATGGTCCAATCATCCAGGTTTTTTGTAGCTACCGACCCTACTGCCAGAACGGCATGGCTGCCCACCGCCACCCCCGGGCACACAATGCTTTTTGCTCCCAGCCAGGCGCCTTCTTCCAGCGTGATTTCTCCCGTAATCAGGTTAAAAGTTACTTTGGTAAAGTCATGATTTCCGGTGAGCAGCATCGCCCCCTGAGAAAGACACGCGCTGGGCCCTATCTTCACTTTAACAAGGTTATCGATCCATACTTCCTCTCCTATCCATGCATGATCACCGATTTCCAGGAACCACGGGTATTTTATATTCACACAGGGCTTTATGACCACTCCGCGGCCAACCTTTGCCCCGAATGCTCTCAGTATTGCCCGTTTAAAGCTAACGGGCAGGGGAAGCTGCGAGTGAATAAAGGCTTTACTGCACAGGTGCCAGACCAGTCTCTTCAGAACACCCGCTCCGTGGTCGTATTCCGGATTACGGTATTTGCTTAAATCTACTTTCATAGTTGACTTTCAGTTCTTTGTCTGTCGGGCGCCTGCTCATTTATCCTGGTTTATCCGGTTTAGAAGAAGGGTACTTTTTTCACGCCCTTCCTGCAGCCTGTCGCCCAGAAAGCGGCTGGTGGCAGTAAAATGCTTCTCATAAATACGTTTATCGCCTATTTCAAGAATATTGGTCCATTCATGAACAGCTGTATGGTAAGCCAGGTCATCAATGTAGTTCGATTTATCTGCCAGGGCTGTATCCAGCGACTCCCGGAGCAGGTCTTCATTGTAAAAAAGGTATTCGGCCAGTCCTACCCGCAGGCGGAAAGGAGGCGTCTGACAAACCATATTTTTATAAGGATCAATGCCCAGGTCGGCCCAGGTACAGACCATAGTCAGCAGGCTGAGATGCGAATTGGGCTTATGATTACTGCCCGGATTCAGCGTATACTCCCGCATAAGGGAATCATCCAGCATCATTTTATCCCGGTGACCGGAAAACACTTTATCCCGGGCACGGAAAACACGTGATTCCAGCATCCTGCGGTTTTCGGTGATCATCCATCCGAAAAGCTCGTTTTCAATCTGGGCAAACTTCCGGACATCCTTAATGGCAAACGGGTTCTCAAATGCGAGACCCGAATATACATGCGGCTTGTAGGAAAATATCCGTAATGTAAGCAGCAGCTTGATATTATCAATTCCCTGAATCTGGCTCTGATCCTCCCAGGGGTAGACTTTCCGGTGCATAAATGCCGTACCGAGGCTTTCAAACCCCACATGGGTGATCACCTGGATGTCAGCCATCATCTGGTCATGCGCCCGGTAGCTTTCCAGCTCTTCCACCCGGGCTCCGGTGCTCAGGTACAGCTGCCTGACAAGGTCAAAGGCTTTTTCGGTACAACGGTGCCGGTACATGGCTACAATCTCTCCTTCCGGAGAAATAGAGGGTCCGAAGAGAGCATGAGAGCCCACTATCTGGGCATCATGCGGCAGATACTTCTCCAGGGCATATACCTCCGGTGTTTTCACGGAGGTCTGACCGGTGACTATCGCACCGAACTTCGTAGACGGCCCGGCGATGCGCGCCACCTCCTCAATACGTTCGGTTTCCACGGCATACATGATAATGTCACTGATGCGTGACACGGCTACGGCGTCTTCCAGCACCCGAATCTCCGGAAGAGAATCCCTGAGTGCTGCGGTCCGGGAAGGGATATCACAACCGTAAACTTCATAACCGCTTTTTGCCCATATCCGGGCAAAAAGCTTTCCCATATCGCCCAGTCCGATTACACCGATCTTCATATTAGTCCCTGAGTAGTGAGTTCCGAGTAGTGAGT
>JBEBRR010000027.1:0-50266 GCA_040394735.1 Leadbetterella byssophila | reverse complement strand
TAAAGCGGGCAGCGCCACGTTTTTCGCAGCTTTCATACCCACACCGCTTCGGTGTTAAACTGTTTTTCCAGGTGGCGGAGGTACTCCGCCCGGTAAGCCTCTATGCGCTCAGGAGTGGCATTCTTTTCGAGGTCATGAAAATGAAAGCTGTGCAGGGGCTTCATGCCGGTGAAGGCATTCATACGGTGAAACCCGAACATTACCCCTTCATCTACCCCGGTTTGCAGGAAGAACTCACCGGGCAGGGTAAAAGCCGTTTCGGGGGCATTCCAGCTGGTGGTAAGCAGGTACTTTCTTCCGTGCAGTGAGCCGCCCGTGCCGTAGTTAACGGCGGGGTTATCGTGCTTACGGCCGTCACTGTAATAAATACCTTTCCGGTGGCCGGCCGTAAGGACCCTGTCGAGGTACTCCTTGAATTTATGGGGAAGGCCGAACCACCACACCGGCGTATGGTAGATCACGTAATGGGCCCACACCAGGTTCTCCACCTCCTCTTCCGGCGTGTAGGGTGCATTGATATCGGTAACCCGCAGTTCAAAGCCGTTTTCAGCGGTGAAGAAAGAGCGGTCCCACTCGGTGAGGCTCCGGTTAAATTTACCGCCCGAATGGGCAAAATGCTGGCCGCCGTTAATAACAAATATCTTTTTCATTGCATTCTGTTTTTGATGATGCAAAGTTCAGGCATTCTGCGGGGAGGCACCTGTGAGCTAAGTCACAGGTTTTTAAGCGAAGGGAAATAGTCCGCAAGAAGTAACCTAGCCAAAAAGCTAACGATACCTTCATATTTTCTTAACAACATGTCCATCAGTAAAATTAATACGTAAGCTTTTAGGTGAGTGGCACTCTTCATGACTTATTTCTTCTTAGGGAAATAGCTTTTAATTTGTCTTACGTTCAATTAAACCGTATGCTTTTTAAATAGCTTAACCAAAACGAACGTCAAAATCATTATGAAATATAATTATATAATTACATAATAGTATTATATTGCTAAGGATATTTATTAATTGTTACAAAACAATTTATTCGTTTAAACCATTATGCAACCTAAAACAATCTACTTTTTTGAAGCGTAAAAGCTCACAAGAAGCGGTTGTTCATTTAATCTGCCAAATAAACCTGATGAAAGAATTTTACCTTAAATTTAACCCTCCTATTAATAACGTCTTTCAAGTTTTCAACAAGATTTTATACATAACCAATTGGGAGGGTCTTAACTCGTATTTTAATGAGTCCATTTTCATGTCTATTTTGGAAAAAAAAGAACAAGCCACCTTACATTTAAGCAAAATTCCTCATTTCAGTGAAGATGAATTAGTTGAAATCTTTATAGCGAAAAAATCTGAAGGTTTTTTTATAGTCATTTTTGACCGGAAAGATTTCATTCAGGCTTTTAATGAAAATCTTGAATATTGTTCCTTAGAATTATATCCGATTCAAAAAAGTAAAAGCACTGTTGCCCTCCCCCCAAAGAGTTTCTGTAGTTTGGATGACAGTATAAGTCTGCTACTAGATTTTTTCTATGAAAATGAGATAAATTATATAAATGGTAAAGTATCCCTTAGGCAAGGGTATATTAATCAATTGGATTTTCCTACAAGAGAAACTTTGAAATCATTGGAAGTAGCATTATCAGCCATCCCCAATGAGGCCCAGCTTTTAGAGCTCTTTATCCAGTCTTGGTCATCCACCAAAACCAAATTGCGGCCTAAAAGAGTACTGTACCCCCTTAATGATCATAATGACTCTGATTTCATGCATTTGAAAGATAGCCAGGGTGTTTCTTTTGATCCTGTTAATTTGACTGAGGCTGTGGTTACCAATGATGTTACTTTAATGTTTGATCAAATTAAGGTGTATATAGCCAATAATAATTATTTGTGAAATGAAGTGTAAAATAGCAGGAGTAGTTCTACCTACATCTTATTTTTCAATCGGATTAGTAATTTATCAGGATATTGAATATAATAGTCATTATTATGCCGTGCTAAATAATGACTATTCAATAAAAGAATTCAGAAAGTTTACAGCTGAAAACCATCTTGCAAACATTATGGATTCATGCATCTATAAAATTGGAAGCCAAGGCTATCATTACTGTTCAATTAATCAAAAGGTTTACGAGGGCGTTTTCTCTACTGTTAAGGCTAAAATGGTCCATGAGTTGTTCGATTCACAAAATCAGATTAATTACTTAGAACAATTTTACCTAAGTATATTTTTAAAATTTACATCTTTTATAAAAAACAGTTATCAAATCTATGAAAGTCAAAAAAAGCACAATACACCTTTAAGTGTACAATTTCCTTTAAAGGATATTGACCGGCTACCGGCATTTCTTAGTTTAAGAGAAGTAACGATTAATGTAAACCAGCAATTTCAAAACTATTTAGAAGATCTCGTAAGAAACAATCAAAGAAATGAAATCTTAGGTAAAGTATGTTTATTGGATAACATATTGTATTTCGGAAACAATTTCACCCATTATGATAATATTAGGTGCCTGGAAAATGGAAATGAGTTAGAAAATTTCATACATCTTATAGAGATTGTACGAAACAATGACATCTTCAATAGATACTTAATAAACGAAGCAGATAGTTCTTCCTATGATATCGGCCCTGATGTAGTTCTTTCAATACTCTCTGATAAATCAACAATTCTACGAACCCTTAAGAGCGTCTTAAGTCCAAATGATTTAGAAACCACGGAAATCGGCATAGATCATATTTTAGAGAATCTCTAATAATTATCACTCAATGAAACATATTTTAAACCTCAATCTAGATCAGATTCTGGAAGTCAAAGAAGACTTGCAAGCACATTATGATGGTTATAAGTTTATTTATGTTCTGGATACACATGAATTGATCAATTATTACTTTCCCTTTTTTAAGCTTTTGTCTCCCGGGGAAAAAAATAGTAATAAGCAAGAATATAATAAAGGTACAGACGAAGAAAAAGCTCAGATGGGTATAGCGTATAATTTTTTTTTTACAGATAAATGCAACAAAATTTTTTTCCCACCGGAATACTATCATGAAATTATCAATGTTAAAATGGAGATTGATGAGAGAATTTCAAAGGCCAAGAATATCCTTGATATTATAGAGCAATCATTCCTGAAATTACAAATCCCCGCCAGAGATATTCGACAAAAAATCGAAAATAACTTAGAACTTATTGTATATACTCTGATTGAGATTGAGCAAATAGCTTCGCTTAGGGAAAGAAATGCTCCTGAACTCACCTCTTTATTTAGAAACCAGTTGAATGACCAGGATAAAGAAATTTACAAACAGTATACTTCATTTAACTATAGATCTTCAGTTAATGAAAGAGTAATGGATGAATATTCTGTACAACTCGATAATCAGATTAAAAATTACTTAGGAAAGACTATATCTAAAAATCCAAAAGGCACAAATCATCTTGAGCAATTATTATTAAAAGATAAATTAAGGAATACAAAAAATACTTTTGTTGATGTTCACGTGATAGACCGGATATTTCAGTTTCAGACATATCTTTTATCAAGCAATAAAAGAAAATTAAAAATTAAGTATTTATCTTCAGCACCTTCCAAAAACCAAATCCTGTTTAAACTAAATTCATTTCAAACTTTTTATGGGCGTGAACCGGGAGAAAAGCAAAGCATTTTAAGAAATATAAATCAGATATTTTTGCTAAACTTTCTAATTAGACAAAAGAAAGAATCAGAAAAATTTGACCCACTAAGTTATATAGAAAACGTCATCTACGACTTAATCAGTGGCAATAAAAAGATTACTGTAGAGATAGTTGACGAGAAAGATAAAGTGGAAAACTACCTTTATCAGGATATTTATAACAAGAAATACACCGAAACCGAAAACGCAGTAAAGGATTCGTTAACAGGAATTTACAAATATATACAGGATGTCAATAAGCAATTGAGAAATTCTCCCTTATTCCAAAGTGATCTAAATGGAGAACAAAGCAAATTTTATAACTTTTCTAAAAATCCGACTTTATACTATTTTATTAAACCTGGCAAGGACATTGTTAAATCTCCTTTTCAGCATTTTCCCAGTTTCCTTTTCTGGGCAAAAGAATTTAATATTTCTAAGAAATTCTTTAAACTTTTGGACTTTCTAAGTGACCAAAATAATGTTTACTCTTTTGAAATTACTGAAGCGGAGGTGGACCCTCCTTCTTCCATACTTTTAGATATCAAGGGAATACGGACAATGAATAGAATATTATATGATGAACTATTCAATGTGCTTAAAAGTGTTTTAAATATTTTGTGCAAGACAAGTAAGGAGTTGGAGGTTATCAGAAATATCTATGCTTACAGGACTAATACTAATGAGTTTGATAAAATTTATGAGGATGAAAAAGAATGTTACGAAGGGCTTCTCATTTCTAAAAAATCCTATGATAGATATACTTCACATATAGAATTTGAAAACCCACAGATAAGAGAAGACATTATTCGGGAACTTGACTACTTAATATTGGCTTTTTCAAGAAGATTAAAAACAAGTGACCAGCTTAAGGATATTTACAAAAAAGATAGCGCAGAATCCGTCTATAGAGATTTAGAACTCAAAAACCCGGAAGACTTCCGCTTTTTACATCTGAAAATACTTTGGATGATTGATGATTATTACAACGGGAATTTTGGAAAGTACTTTGAACTAAATTCAAAAATTATTGATAATATAAACCTGTGCGTAGCTTCTTTGAAGAAAGAATTGAAGAAAAATGAGGATTCTTCTGAAAGAAAAAATATTTTATCCAAAACCATCTTGGCCTTAAGCAATTCAGAAGCAAATACTTACGTAGAATATTTAATCAGGAGAGCAGAAAGAAGAGATGTTTTTTCTGTTAATGATCTGGAAATAATTCAGAAGATAAGATTCCTTATCAATAATATAAAATCTGAGTGTTCAACATTGAGAATCCAATATGACAGTATATTTAGTTTTAATCATACTGAAGCAGCATTAGAATTTTTGGAGTCGTATTATATAGTTTGTCAACCTACAATAGATGAGTCTGAATTGCAGTTTGCGCAAATGAAGTTAAACCATGCTGAAAACAGGACTCGCATTTTCAAAAACGATTTCGTCCGGATTTCTAAGGAGTTTCTTAAGATAGAGCATCTTATTTTTAGTCTTCGAGGAAGAATAATCAAACTTTAACAATTAATTAATTTCTAATTTCCCTCGCGAAAAATGCCTGAAAGTGATATCTCGCCTTCTAAAAGCAAATTGTATTATTTTGCTGTTGCTATTGCCGGGGTAGCCATATTTTCATTTATATTAATATTAGGTCTGTTTTATACCTTGCTTCCTGTTGATTTGATAAAAAACAGGCAAAACTACATTATTGATACCAATGCCATAGATCATCTGGGGTCGGCTATAGGGGGAATTGTCGGTTCAATTTTAACAATTTCAAGCTTATTATTTGTATTGCTGTCGTTAAAACAACAGAGAGAAGATTTTAAAAAACAGGAAATTGAAAATCGTTTTTTTTTATTGTTACATCTGTTTGACGAAAACATTAAGAATTATTCCTACAAAAACTTTCAGGGTTTTGGATTATTCCATCAGTTAATTAATTCGTATTTTGAAATTTTTCGTTTAGTTCAGATTAAAATAGATTACCACTATTTGTCCGATAAAAATAAAAATGAGCACAAAAAAAGCTTTTTGTATAATCACCTTATTTTTGAAATCACGTATATGTTATTGTTGTTTGGTCGAGAGAAATCTGTTAAACATGCAAATATTGAAAAATTGAAAAGTTTTTTCCCCGATACTTATTTCAAACCGGGCGAAATTTCACAATACAGCTCTGTTTATACAAACATAATGGGAGATACTGCATTTGACGATTACATTGAAAATAAAAGTTTTATTCTGGATCAATATTTCCAAATGCTCTATAGTATTATTACCTATATAAATGGATCCTCATCCGATTTAATGGGAAATAAGAAAAAAGAATTTGTTGAAATCCTTTTAACAAAAATATCCAAAGATCAGCAATTACTATTATTCCTTTTTTCAATTACTTCATTTGGTTGTCATTTTGAACAGTCCTCTTGCAATGATGGATTCAACCAATTAGAAGTTACTAAAACTGATATTAATCAATGTTTAATAACAAAGTATCACTTAATAAGGAATATTAAAGACTCACATTTTCTAAGTGTTCACAAAATCGAGCCACAAGCTTATTATCCAAAAGTTAAATTTACTTTAGACCATCATTTGAGGAATATCTAAGCTCCTTGCTGTATAGAAATCTTCTGATCTAACCTAAATTAGTCAAGTATCAATATTATTCGATAAATTTTAGATAACTACCGCAAGGGTACAATGGCTGGCGCCGAGATGTCAAAGTCCTGCAGCTGCAGGCTGGTGGCGCCAGACACCCCCAAACGGAAGGGGCTGGAGAGTGCCGGCACGTTAGGGTAATACGCCAGCCGGAACTCAATGGTATTGAACGTCAGGTGCTCATTCCGCAGCCGGATACCCAGCCCGAAGCCGCTGTAGAGCCGGCTGCGCCAGAGGCTGCCCTGGTCAGCAATCAGCCCCAGGTCCGCATAGGCAAAATGCGCCCCGCGAAAGCCCAGGAAGCTGCCGGGAGAGAAGAGCACGGTTTCAAGGCCCAGGTTCAGGCGTTTCTTGCCAATGAGGCGGTCAGAGGTTACGCCCCGCAGGCCGTATTCATCGGTAAGGTTAATGTACTCGAGCGGGTCACGGTTAAAGCCGCGGGTGTACCGGAGGTTCACAAACTGCCGCACCTGGCTCAGGCCCAGGCGCATGAGCGGAGTAAAGTAATTTACGGTGGCGTTCAGCACCCCCTGGTGGGGCTCACCGCCTTTCAGGTAGCTGCCCATATCGGCCAGGCCGTACAGGTAGCCGTATTTAGCAGGCAGGTAGCCGCCCTTGGAAAACCGTACGCCGGCATAGCCCCGGCTGCCGAACTCGGTATTGCTGCGCCCCACGGTGGCGCTCACCATGCTGCCTATGGGTACGTCTTCCGTACGGCCGAAGCCGAAGATCAGGAGGTCACGCCGGTAGTTCCGGTTAGAAAAGCCCGCGCTGAAGAGCAGGTTACTCTGGTTCCAGTAGGCGCGGTTACTGTCTGCTGAAACCACGGGCCGGTCAAGGTAACTGTAGCTGTAGAAACGCGTGGCCACCACCAGCCGCTTGGTCTGGTTAACGGCTGAGCTGCCCAGGCCAAAAGCCCGCCCTGCCCAGAGATCAAGATAGGCGTGCTGCACCGGGAACATAAAGGTGGAATCGAGGTTATTGGTTTCCTTCCTGTACTCCCGCACGTTTTTAAGGCCCATCTCAAAGGCCCCGGCATAACGGGTTTCTACTGATAAGAACGGCCGTTCAAACTTGATAAACTGCTGCTTCAGGTCCCGCTCCCAGATAAAGCCGGCCTGCCCGCTCACAAAGCTCCGTTTGATATAGGGTACGGTGTAAAGCGTACGGAACCCCAGCTTCTGGAGGGTGTCTTCGCCCCGCCAGCGGAACACGTTGGTGCTGGAGTGCGTGAGCCCTTTGACGTTATGGTTGGTAAAGCCTGCCCTGAAGTTATCAAACCCGCTGAAGCTGCCTTCCGGAATCACCGGCCACACATCCTGCACCAGCACCTCCACCTCTACCTCATCTTCACTGACGGCCCGGAGCAGGATACGGGCATCCAGCAAAACATTACTCTGCCGCAGAATACGCTCATTTTCTTTAAACACCAGGGGGTCTACGGTATCGCCCTCCTTAAAAAGCAGCATGGAGCGCCTGATGGCTTTCTCCTGGGTATTCACATGCACTTTGCGGCTGATGAAACGCTGGAAACGGTTTCCGTTCCGGGTGGTATCATACACCGAGGCCCCCATGAGGTCAAGCTGATGCACCCTGATGCTGCTCACCGTTTTGCCTTTGAAGGCTTCAAAGGGGTTAACCTCCACTTCGGTCACCTCTGCCCCCGCCGTTTTTTTCTGGTTATACACATCACGGAAAAACAGCCGGTAGATCTCACGCGTGACCTTTCGCTTATACATCCGCTCTTTAATGCGCGTATAGCGGATACTGTCTTTCTGGGTACGGCTGAGCTCGGGCACCTCCTGGCCGTAAAGACCGGCAGCGCCCAGGCAAAATACCAGAAGAAACAGCCATTTCATCATTAACGGATACTGAAAAATGGTTACAGCGCCCTATTTTCTTCTGCAATATTAAGGTGCAAACCGCAACACCCGCGGGGTTTCGCTACTTTTTTTAAAGAACCGCCCTCCTGCCTGAACCGTATTCCCCGAATCGGCCGGAATGTATTTTTTAATGTGATCTGGGATTTTTAAGGCAAGGTTTCTGTATTTTCAGCCCTGAAAATATACCGATATGTTGCTGCTCTTTGTCATTCTCTACCTGTTAGGCACCCTGGCCGTGGGCTGGTATGCATCGCGGTTCGTAAAAACGGCAGGAGATTTTGCAGTGGCGGGGAGAAAACTGCCGGTTTTTGTGGTTACCAGCGGGCTTTTTGCTACCTGGTTCGGTTCTGAAACCGTGATGGGCGCCTCTTCTGAATTCATTGAGAAGGGTATCCTCGGCGTAATTGAAGACCCCTTCGGTGCAGCGCTGTGCCTGCTGCTGATCGGGCTTTTTTATGCCCGGCCCCTGCACAGGCTTAACCTGCTTACTTTCAGTGACTATTTCCGGTTCCGGTTCGGTAAACCGGCAGAATGGGTATCGGCCGTTTTTATGATCCCGTCTTATTTCAGCTGGATAGCCGCCCAGCTGGTGGCCATGGCCCTGCTGCTGCAGGTGCTGGCGGGTGTTCCGTTTTTCTGGGGCATTACCGTCTGCACGGCCGTGGTGGTTTTTTATACCTATATTGGCGGTATGTGGTCAGTTTCCATCACAGATACGGTTCAAACGGTCATTATTATTGCAGGAATGTTCATCCTCACCGGGGTGATCCTGGAGCGTGCCGGTGGTGTCAGGGCAGTAACGGCAAGCGTACCTGATGATTTCTGGCGGATTACCCCGGAAGAGAATTCGCTGAAAGGCTGGTCAGTTTACCTGGCCGCGTGGATGACCATCGGGCTGGGTTCTGTTCCGCAGCAGGATGTCTTCCAGCGGGTGATGTCGGCCCGTACCGCCCGCACCGCGGTTATAAGCTCATTCCTGGCCTCCGGCCTGTACTTCAGCGTGGCCTGCATGCCGCTGCTGATCGGGCTGAGCGGCTCAATGCTCTATCCCTCCCTTCTTAACGGTGACACCCAGATGGCCATCCCGCTGCTGGTGCTGCAGCATATGGGCACCGGCATGCAGATCCTCACTTTCGGGGCCCTGCTATCCGCCATTCTGAGCACCTGCTCCGGGGCCACGCTTGCCCCTGCTACCGTGCTGGCAGAAAACCTGATCAAACCGCTTTACAGGCATAAGATAAGTGACCGGGCCCTTCTCCGGATCATGCGGTTCTCTGTTATCCTGATCGCCCTGATCAGCATGGGCCTGGCCCTGAACAAAAAGCATATCTTTGAGCTGGTAGCCGAGTCATCAGCCCTGAGCCTGGTGGCGCTGTTTGTACCCCTCACAGCAGGATTATACTGGAAAAGGGCCACGCTGGCGGGCGCACTGCTGTCTATGGTTGCCGGCACGGCCGTCTGGAGCTATTTCGAGTTTTTCCCGGATGATTACCCTTCCCTCATCCGGGGGCTGGCGGTCAGCACAGCGGGAATGGTGCTCGGAAGCCTCCTCTTCCCCGAAAGAAAGAAAGCCCCCTGAGTCCTTGTTGACTACACAGGCTTTCGCATAAACTCAAAAGCCCCCTTCCGGAGATTGATGCCGTACTCGAGGTATGCTTTCAGGCAGGCCAGGAAGTTGGCCCAGCCGCCGGTCTGTTCGGCCAGCCACCGGATACCCGCTGCGTCACTGTCTTTTTCCCCTTCCACTACCTTTACCAGGGTGGAACCGTCAGGCACGGGCGTGAGAAAAATCTCTACCAGCATGCCGGGCTCACCGCCGCTCCAGTCAAACGAGAGGTATTCATTCTCCGTCATTTTCTTCCCCGTTACGGGGAAAACGCCCGGGAATTCAGGAAATTCCCAATGAACCGTACGGCCTTCCTCCAGCCGCCCGTCTGACCGGGCTATAAAGTATTGGCTCATCTGCGCGGGGTCGGCTATTGCCCCGTAAACTGCACCGGCCGGTTTCCTGATCTGTATGGTTTGTTTCGCCCTGAGTTTTTCCATGATTTAACCCGCTTGCCCCGAGTGACTGACCATCCAGTTAACCCCGAACTTATCCGTAAAAGATCCGAAATAATCGCCCCAGAACATATCCTGTAAAGGCATTTCTACCGTACCTCCGGCAGACAGCCCGTTAAAGACCCTGTCAGCCTCCTCCCGGCTGTCAACAGCCAAAGAGATATAGTTGTTATTCCCCATTTTCAGTACATGCCCTGCACTGGGCAGGCAGTCTGACGCCATCAGGAACTGGCCGTTGCCTATCGGAATAGACACATGCATGGCCCGGTCTTTCTCTTCGTCCGGCAGGTTTTCTGTGCCCGGCGCCTGGCTCATTTTCTGAACAAACAGCTCTCCGCCGAGAACCGACTGGTAAAAACGGAATGCCTCTTCTGCGTTTCCGCCAAAATTCAAATACGGATTAAGTACCATTGTATTGATAATTTGTTTTCGGTGATCTCCTTCAGCCTTTGAAGGGCCTTCGGGAATTTTTCATTCATTGATTCCATATATTCCGGGGTGCAGTTGGCATAGGAGCTCTTTCCCCAAAGTTTCTTCCATACCGCCTCCTTAGGAGCGCGGATCTCCACCTCCCAGGCCAGCCTTTCCGTACAGGTAATTGCGTAATGAAATACCTATGATCCCTTCCCAGCCCGCCGCATAGTTTTCAGGGGAAAATGCGGGTCCGGCATCGGCAAAATTCTCCAGCCCGCCGTGCGTAAGGGTCAGCTGCACATGCTCCTCATCTACCGGCTGCAGCGCCCATTTCACCACCGACTTTCCGCCCGAATGGGAAGGATGTTCCCATGTATGCTCCAGGAGACGCTCCGGCTCTGCCTTCAGGATCTCACACCGGTGCAGGAAACTTCCTCCCTCTTCTTTTTCATAAAATGTCCGGCTCACTTTAACCTCCGTCATATTTTACTTTTTGGTTCTTACAAAGAAAGCCACAATTGCCGACGTCACCAGGCCCATCACCAGTGCGGCTATGGTGCTTTGCTTCGCGTAGTTTTCATAATTGAAATTGGCTTCCGCCTCAGCCGTGGTCTTATAATATCCCAGCTCTACCGAGCGCCTGATCACGTTCGGAAAATACTCCGGGGTGATCACATAGGAAATCACCCACTGTGACAAAGGGCTGAAGACCGCCACAATAACCGTGATGATCAGCCCGCTTATAAAGCCCTGCTTATAGCTCATCTGCCCGCCGTAAAACTGTCTCTTTTTATCTTTGAGCGCCAGCACATAAATCCACACCGCCGGAATGGCGTAGAGGTTGGTCAGGTACAGGTGGTAATCAATGTACTTACCGTGCAGCCCGCAAAGTTTTTCCAGCACCATCCAGGCCAGTGTCATTCCCAGGAAAATCAAGGCCCATTTAATTTCTGTTCCGTATTTCTGCAGCATGGCCTATTCCATAGAGTAAAGTCCGAAGAAATTGCCTTCCGTATCCATACAAATAGAGCAGAAGCCGAACTCCCCGATATTCATCTTGGGGTCTTTCACATGCCCTCCGGCCGCCTCCACCCGGGCGGTTTCCACGGCGCAGTCTTCACAGGGAAAATAAACCATGGTATTCAGGCTTGTTCCGGTACCGGCCTTTGCCCCGGGCATCTCGATCAGCGCACCGCTTACCCCCTGGTTCTCAGGGCTTGAAAAGAAAGACATTTTCATGTCGCCCGGCGCATCTCCCGGGGCTTGTTCCGCATCTGTAAAGGAGGTGCCCAATACCGCCGAATAGAACTTTTTAGCCCGCTCTAAGTTTTCCACATAGATCTCGAACCAGCAAATGATGTTTTGATTCATTTTTCCAATACATTTTTAAGATTGTTTAATCCTTCCTGAAAATCACCGCTCATATCATAGAATAAACCCATGATATTCATGGGCCAGGGAGAATCTCCGCTGATGCCCCAGGTAACCCTTGTTTCTGATGCCGAAACCGGCTCCACGATCATATGTGAAACGGCCGGATCACCAAACCCGAAGTCCAGCTCCGTCCTGATCTCCTTTCCTTCCGTGATCTCAATGATGGTTTGGGTACCTTTACCCACCTCTTCGCCGTCCCAGGTGTATCTGAACCCTACGGTACCGTCAGTACCTTCATATGACTTCTTCATGCCCGGGTCCATCAGGTTCCATTTCCCGTAATTATCCTGGTTTTTAACGTACCTGACATAATCAAAAACCTCCTGCTGAGGCCGGTTGATCACCACGCTCCCCTCTGCCCTGAAGGTTTTGGGCAGGAATGCCGCAATGATCAGTAATACAATCGCTAATCCCAGCAGGCCCAGTAAAATCTTCTTTAGCAAGCTCATTTTAAATATAATTTTTTCTGTAACGAATATGATTTATACCACAAATGTAGACAGGAGGCATTCAGTTTAAGAGTGCAAAGGCTGACTTTTTTTAGGGGCATTTGAGACAAAATAGTATTTTTGAAAAAAACTGCGTCATGACCGTCTCCGTTCTTTATACCCGGAATCACCGTTTGCTGAGCCTGGTGGCCATCATTGATGTATTTGAAACCGTTAACCGCTTCCTGGAAGAAGACGCCCTGCCCCCGGTTTTTGAAATACAGCTGGTGGGTCTGCAGCCCGGCATCTCGCTGCCCGAAAACCTGGAAAACGTCAGGTATGTATCTCTTCCGGAAGCCTCTTCCCAGGGAGGGATCATCGTTATTCCGGCCTTCAAAGATCATGAGATGGAGAAGAATATCCGCGAGAATATTCCTTTTATTCCCTGGGTGCTGGAAAACTACAGCAGAGACTGCAAGGTCACCAGCTGCTGCACGGGCTCGTTTCTTTTAGGGGCCACCGGGCTGCTGAACGGCAAGGAAGCCACCACCCACATGGAAGCCTGCGATGCCTTTGCGCAGAATTTCCCGGAGGTACACCTGGTGCCGCACGCCATTGTCACCCGTAACCAGAACGTATATACCAGCGGCGGAGCCACCAGTACCTTTCACCTGCTGATCCATCTCATCCAGGAAACCTGCGGGCGGGAGTATGCCCTCCGGCTGGCCAAGAACTTCGCCATTGATATGGACAGGAGCAGCCAACTCTACTTTGAGAAGTTTGTACCGGAGCTTGCCCGGGAAGATGAGCTTGTACGGCAGGTGCAGCAGATCATCAATGAGCGCTACCGCGACCTTAAAAATGTGGAAGAAGCCCTTGAGGAAATTCCTTCCAGCCGGCGGAACATTGTCAGGCGGTTTAAAACGGCTACCGGTATGACGCCCATCCGTTACCTGCAGAAAACCAAAATAGAATCTGCCAAGCTGCTGCTGGAAACCACCAATAAAGATATCCTGGAGGTGATGCTCTCATCCGGCTACCAGGATCTGAAAAGCTTCCGCGAACTCTTCAGGAACTTCACCGGCCTTACGCCCAAAGGCTACCGCGACAAATACGCCATGGGGCTTCAGGCCTAATTGTTATTTGTCTTAAATCCCCCCTTCAGAATGTCTGTTTAGGCAATTCTGTTTTATGCTGTTTTTCTATTACTTTGTTCCTTCAAACACCGATTTCTATGAAATTTCATGGCCGGAATTCGTACACCAGCTGTGCCATAAGTAAAATCGCAAATCGTCAATTTTCACAAAAATGAAACTGAATACCTGCATCTGGTACAATAATAACGCTCAGGAAGCGGTAGAGCTCTACCGGGAAGCCTTCGGAGACGTAACCGTGCTGTCTGATAACGGCATGGTGATCATGTTCAGCGTTAAGGGCACACCTGTTATGGGGCTTAACGGGGGCGAACAATTTACACCCACGCCCGCACTTTCGTTTTATGTGGCCTGCGCCGATGCCGGAGAGGCCGGAAAAGCCTGGAACGTGCTGGCCCGGGAGGGGAAGCCCCTCATGCCTCTCGGTAAGTACGACTGGAACGAGAAATTCGGCTGGATAGCCGACAAATACGGTGTAAACTGGCAGATCTGGACGGGCAGCTTTTCACAGCCGGATCAGAAGACCGTACCCGGACTGATGTTCTGCGGGCCGGCCCAGGGAAGAGCCGCAGAAGCTATTTCCTACTATACCTCGCTGTTTCAGAATGCCTCCGAAGGTATGATGGCCCGGTATCCGGCTGATACCCCCGGTGTGGGCGGTCAGGTGGTACATGCCGAGTTTACATTGGAAAACGTACTTTTCAAAGCATTTGACAGCGGCGTTCCGCAACCTTTCACTTTCAGCGAAGGCATTTCTATTGTGATCCATTGCGATACGCAGGAGCAGATAGATTATTTCTGGAATCATTTCACCCGCGACGGCGGTGGCGAAAGCATGTGCGGCTGGTGCCACGATAAGTTCGGGGTATGGTGGCAGGTGATCCCCTCTGTCCTCCCTGCCCTGATGGCTGACCCGGAAAAAGGAGAAAAGGTGTTACAGGCCTTTCTGAAAATGAAGAAATTTAATATTCAGGAATTGCTGGATGCCTGAGCCGTCCTTATCCGCGCATCCATTCCCTGATCACCTCCGTCATGGTCTCAAATTCAATGAGGAACCCGTCATGACCGTAGCTGGAATCTATTTCTTTGTAGGTAGCTCCCGGTATAAACTTGGCCAGTATGCGCTGTTCTTCCGGCGGAAAAAGGATATCGGTGGTGATCCCGATCACCAGAGTACGGGCTTCCACCCTTCCCAATGCTTCTTCCAGTGAGCCGCGGTTCCGGCTTACATCATGAGAATCAAACATCTTGGTGAGCGTCCAGTAGGAGTAGGCGTTAAACCTTCTGACCAGCTTTTCTCCCTGGTAGGTCTGGTAAGTGCTGGCCCTGAAGAAATCCATCTGGCCTTCGTCACGGCTCTGGGTGCGGTTATACGTATAATAATTCCGATAAGACAGAAGTGCTATGGCACGGGCCACTTTCATTCCCTCCCGGCCGGCATCTTCAGTACTGGCCTCCCAGGTGGGATCACTCTCTATGGCCATGCGCTGGGTTTCATTAAAGGCAATCCCCCAGGGGGAATGAACGGCATTGGTGGAGAATAAAATCAGGTGCTCAATCACCTCCGGGTGAGCTACGGCCCATTCTGAGGCCTGCTGGCCGCCCAGGGAGCCACCCATGAGATAACTGATCTTTTCAATGCCCAGCTCTTTACGCAGCAGCTCAAAGGCATTGACCACATCGCGGATGGTGATCAGCGGAAACGTATGAAAATAGGGCTGGCCTGTAGCAGGATTGATGCTCAGCGCATGGGTAGACCCGTAATGGGAACCGGGCACGTTCACACAGATGATAAAATGCTGCGCCGGGTTAAACAGGCGCCTTTCCCCGATCAGGCCGTTCCACCAGTCTGAGGGGTTGGCGTTCCCCGTAAACGCATGGCATACCCATACCACATTTGACTTATCTTCGTTGAGCTCCCCGTAAGTGGTGTAAGAAAGCTCAAACTCCTGCAGCCACTCTCCGTTTTCAAGGTGAAAGGGTGTATTACATTTAAAAACGTGGTTTTTTACCATACCCAAATTCTAAATTTACATGCGCAGGCCTGTCCTGTGCTACAGTAATGTACTAACCAAAAGGGATTTGAATCGCATTATTGGTTTATAATTCCTGCCGGCTCTGCGCCGCACAGGTAGGTATTGGCACCTTTACATTGTTTGGTTGCCCGGGTTTCACAGAGCCTATTCTCTCCGCCCATCTTTATAAATCAATAATTCACCGGAGGGAATGTATTGATGCTGCAAAAATAGAATGAAAACGGGAAAGTACAAGTATTCTTTCCCCTATAAAATTAACGGGATTTCCCCGGCTGTGCTTCAGTCCGGAACTTCCACCCGGATCAGCTCCTCGCTCATCTTCATCACCTGTTCGCAATTTTCTGCCACCACCTCCTCATAAACGGCCTTTTCATGCATAAGAAAATATTCATTACGAAAAACCGAATAATAGCCTTTGGCAATCTGCATTTCTTCATTTTCTCCTGACAGGAGATCAAAAGAGCGGTCTGACCGGCTCCGCGGTTTAACGAACACCTGCTCGCCCGTGGTCACGCAGGAAAGCTCCTCCGGGATCACCAGGCGTACAAAAGAGAGATTTTCCGCACTGACCGACTCCAGCACGTAGTCGCGGTGCACATGGCCGTTCCCCACCTCTTCCAGCAGCTTTTCATTCAGGCGGCTGATCAGCTCCCGTATGGCGCTGTCACTTTCCGAAGCAGCGGTAAGAAGGGAATAAAAGCGGATATTTGACAGGAAGCTCCGGAGTGCGTCCATGGTCAGATCTTCCGAAACAATACCGTAACGGTCTTCCGAAGGGAGGCCATAGCGGATGATGTGGTCTGCCGCAGCCCGGCTGATGGTATCATAGATTGCTTTCATTTTGCCTTCACCCCGGCTGATGGCAGCAGAATCTTCAGGTGACACCACTGTTAAGCTGTCCATTTCATAATAAATATCGGGCAGCGTGTTGTGAATCACCCGGATCTCCTCCATCTTTTCCTGGATATCAAGGATCAGCCGGTCAGTGGCTTCGTCTTTGGAGGGCGCAAACATCCCGTAGATCTGCTGGTACACAGGCTTAAAATTCTCCCATTCTTCCTGGATATTAGGCGCCTTGAATGCTTCCTGGCTTTCCAGCACCGCCGGATCTATGCCTTTGCGGGCCAGCAGCAGCAGCCAGGGCTTGGCCCCGTCAATGTTCCCTGAAAGGTAATAGCAGACCACCCCGTTATAGAGATCCCGCGCCAGGGGTTTATCCACGGCCTTAAAGGCTTCGGTGTAATACCGGATAGCTTCGGTAAATTCATCACGGATAAACGCCTGCTCCGCCCGGTCTATCTCCGGGTAATATTTCTCATAAAAATCGGTCTGGGCAGAAACTGAAAAGCAGCTGATAACAGCGAGAAACAGTACAATTCTCATAAGTGATCCTTTGTGCCGGAAAGTTACGTACTTATTGTCAATAAATCTTATGCCGTGCAGAGTTCACTCTCCTGCACGCGGATCTCCGTTTTTTTGACAAGCAGCTTATTGACGGAAACATAGGTAGCGATCAGCACGCCGCCCAACGCCATAGCTACACCTACCAGCAGGGGAGAATTATAGGCAAACCCGTATACAATAGGCAGACCACCGAAATAGGCACCAAAGGTATTGCCCAGGTTAAAGCTGGCCTGCCCCCCGGCAGCCGCTATGGTTTCATAGCCTTTGGCTGAATTGATCAGAACCATCTGCAGCGGCGAACCCAGCGTAAATGAGATCATACCGGTAGTAAAGGCCCAGAAATAGGCCATTCCCGGAATATCTACCGTAAAATACACCAGGATCAGGCAGACCGCCATTGAAAGAAAGCAGATAATGGAAGCCTTGATAGGCGTAGTATTGTCTGCCAGCTTTCCGCCCAGCAGGTTACCGAATACCATCCCCAGGCCTACCAGCACCATAATAAAAGGCACTTCACCGGCCTGCAGGCCTGCTACCTCCGTCATCAGCGGCGCAATATAGCTCATCCACGCAAAAAGGCCGCCCGTACCGATGGAGATCATGGCAATCAGTATCCAGGCCAGCGGCGACCGGAAATAATCCAGCTGGCGGAAGACATTTCCGCTGAAATGCGATTTAAGCGCGGGGAGCCAGAAATAAATGGCCAGCATGGTGGCCGCTCCGCACAGGCTGACAAAAAGATAGGTAATTCTCCATGAATATTCATGCCCTATGTAGGTTCCCAGGGGAACTCCCAGAAGGTTAGCCACGGTCATACCTGTAAACATTACGGCTATTGACTGCGCTTCCCTGCCCCGGTCTGCCAGGCGGGTGGCCACTACTGAACCCACACCGAAAAACGCGCCGTGAGGCAGTCCCGAAAGAAAACGGGTGATCATGAGGGTATAATATTCCGGCGCTACGGTAAACAGCCCGTTAAACACCAGGAAGAGGAACATGAGAAATAACAAAACCTTTTTAGGAGGATACCTCGTACTGAACAGGACCAGTATGGGGGCTCCTACCACCACGCCCAGGGCGTAAATGGCGATCAGGTGGCCCGCTGTGGGAATTTCAATAGCAAGGTCTTTGGCTATATCCGGGAGGATCCCCATCATGGTGAACTCTGTCATACCGATAGCAAAAGAACCGAAAGCGAGGGATATTAAACTCTTCTTCATAACTGTTACATATTACTGAACCGGGAGGTTCCGAATACAAAATTAAACCGGCAGCCGTTCCCAAAGTTCCTGCCGGGATTTGAATCTCCGAAACTTATTGGAATGCTGATATTCAGGGTGAGATAAGTGCTATTTTGATTTATTGTCCTGATTTATTTTTGTATACTTGCTATAAATTCAGCATACCCCGTAAATTCATATGAAAACCCGACTTCTCACCTTCCTGCTTTGCCTGGGCATCTCTTTCACTTTTGCACAGCAGCTCCGGCCCGGCTTTGACATCGATGAATTCTCCGAAGTTTTCTCCATGTCTGTCAAGTATTTCTATCCGAAAGAAACCGGGATGCTGGCCGAGCCTTCGGAATTTAAACTGGCCTACACCTCTGATTCCATGGGCCTGGATAACAAATGGCAGCTGTGGATTGCAGAGGGGAAAGCCGCTTCCATAAGCATCCGCGGCACCAGCGGGCGCCCGGAAAGCTGGCTGGAAAACTTTTATGCCGCCATGGTTCCGGCAAAAGGCTCCCTGAAATTAGGGCCCGATTTTACTTTCGATTATACCCTGGCCAATAACCCGAGAGCGGCGGTTCATGTAGGCTGGCTCATCGCCACAGCCTACCTCTCCCGCGATATTCTCCCTAAAATAGACTCCTGCTATCAGCAGGGGATAAAGAACTTTTATATTAACGGGCACAGCCAGGGCGGGGCCATTTCGTACCTGATGACCGCTCACCTTTATCATCTGCAGGCCGCAGGCAGGCTTCCCGCAGATATCCGCTTCAAAACCTATGCATCTGCCGCCCCCAAACCCGGCAACCCGTATTTTGCCTATGATTATAACCTGCTCACCCAGGACGGTTGGGGGTATAATGTGATCAACCCGCTCGACTGGGTTCCGGAAACCTTTCTTTCTGTTCAGAAAGCCGATGATTTCAATGAAATAAATGTGCTTAACCACCTGGAAGGCACCATCAAAGGCATGCCTGTTTTAAAGCGGGCTCTCGCAGGAAATATCTACAGAAAGCTTAAAAAACCTTCCGCCAGAGCGCAGAAAAGGTATCAGAAATATTTCGGCAGGCTCACCTCAAAGTTTATCCGCAGATACCTGCCTGACTACCAGCCGGGCACCTATTACACCAGCAGTAATTATGTGCTTGCCGGCAACATTTACGTGCTGGAAGTGCCTGCGTCCTACCAGGACCACTTTAATACCAAAGATGAGCTCATGCTTCACCATAAGCCGGAAGCTTACCATTACCTGCTGACGAACTATAAAAACACACGCTAGGCAGACGAGCTCAGGCGAACTCGCTCAGTTCCAGCCAGCGCAGCTCTTTCAGCTCCAGCTCTTCTACCACGGCTTCCAGGCGGGCAGAGATGCGGGATATTTCCTCAAAATCAGTTATTCCGCCCGATAATTTTTCGGAAAGAGTACGTTTTTCGGCTTCCAGTGCCGGAATTTCCTTTTCCAGCGCCTCAAATTCCTGCTTTTCCTTAAAGCTCAGCTTCTTTTTCGGCTGCTCCTGTGCGGCGGCAGCAGGGCGGGGAGCTTCCGCTTTAGGCTTTTCTTCCTTCTTCTGCTCTTTCAGCTGCTCATCGGCCTGGTTCCGGTAATCGGTATAATTGCCCGGGAAATCACGGATATATCCTTCTCCTTCAAACGCAAACGTATGGTCTACCAGCCGGTCCAGGAAATAACGGTCATGCGATACCACCAGCAGGCAGCCCGAATAGCCGGCCAGAAACTCCTCCAGCACATTCAGGGTGGCAATATCCAGGTCATTGGTGGGCTCATCCAGAATCAGGAAGTTGGGGTTTTCTATCAGCACCTTCAGCAACTGCAGCCTTCGTTTCTCCCCGCCAGACAGCTTGCCGATCGGGCTGTACTGCACCGCAGGAGGAAACAGGAACAGCGTCAGAAAGGCCGAAACGCTGATCTCCCGGCCGTCAGCCATCTTAATGAATTCAGCTGTTTCCCGCACATTCTCAATCACCTTCTGGTCCGGCTCATACACCAGGCCGTCCTGCTTATAATACCCTGTTTTAATGGTTTCCCCCTTCACAATCTTCCCCATATCCGGTTTGATTTCTTCCGTAATCAGGCTCAGGAGGGTAGATTTGCCCATGCCATTCTTTCCTACGATCCCGATGCGGTCGCCCCGCTTAAAGGTATAGCTGAATTCTTTAATAAGGGTATTTCCGTTATACCCTTTACTGACATGCTGTATCTCCATGATCTTGTTCCCGATCCGCTCCGTTTTCATGCTGAGCTCCAGCTTATCTTCTTTCCGGTGGCCCGAGGTTTTTTCCTTCAGGTCATGAAAGGCATCTACCCGGTACTGTGCTTTGTGCGTCCGGGCCCTGGGCTGCCGGCGCATCCATTCCAGCTCTTTGCGGAGCAGGTTACGGTCTTTTTCCAGCACGGTGGCTTCTATTTCTTCCCGTTCCGCTTTCTTCTCCAGGAAATACGCATAGTTTCCCTGGTATTTGTATATCCTGGAATGATTCAGTTCCATGATCCGGTTACACACCCTGTCCAGGAAATAGCGGTCGTGGGTGACCAGGAACAGGGTCATGGTACTGGCCGAAAGATATCCTTCCAGCCATTCTATGGTGTCCAGGTCAAGGTGGTTGGTAGGCTCATCCAGAATCAGGAAGTCAGGCTCCTCGATCAGTACGCGTGCCAGGAAAACCCGTTTTTTCTGCCCACCGGACAGCTCCCCGATCAGCTTATCGAGATCATGAATGCCGAGCTTACCGAGAATCTGCTTCACCTTGGCTTCATAATCCCAGCCATCGAGGCGGGTCAGCACTTCGGCATAATGAGAGATAGCAGCACTGTCTCCTTCTTCCGTTGCTTTTTCATAGGCTTTAATGGCATGTGTAATTTCATTCCCTGACGAAAAAAGCACTTCCAGCACCGTATGGGCATCGTTAAAATCCGGGTTCTGGTGCAGATACCCTACCCGGATCTCCTTACGTATGCTGACCACACCTTCATCCGCAGCCGCTTTTCCGGCCAGCACATCCATCAGCGATGACTTCCCGCTTCCGTTGCTTCCGATCAGCGCTACTTTTTCCCCCTGTAATATTCCAAAGGTCAGGTCCCTGAAAAGCCATCTTTCGCCCAGGTTCCGGCCCAAATTTTCAACCGACAAATAATTCATAGCGTAAAATTACACAGAAATCCATGAGCTCAGGTACAGAAGTACTATGTTTGCTTCGTCTCCCCGCAGAAAATAATGAAAGCCATAAGAAATCAGTGTACACACGGGCCGGGGAATAAATTCGTCAATCGTAAATGGTCAATCGTAAATTTTTATACACATGAAAAAGCTATATATTTGTCGGGATGAAACAGTTCCGGGCCATGCGCTGTGAGCCCTGGGAAGCAGGCGGCCCTGCTATGAAACGCTGTCCGGCCTCCCAAAACCTGCTACCTCGTACCCGGAACTCATTACTCGGAACTATGAAGCATTGGATCTTACTTTTGATGGCAACCTCCCTCTTCTCCTGCGGAAAATCCCGCGAAGATCAGGTGTTCTATCAGAAGCCGAAAGGCTTTGCCCGGATCGACCTGCCGGAACACCGGTACCGCCCACTGGAAGGGAATTATCCCTATGCTTTTGAATACTCCGAAGCCGCTGAAGTGGTTCCTGACCGTTCTGCCGGGGCAGAGCCCTACTGGATACTCGTGAAATATCCTGCCCTGAATGCCATGATCCAGTTTACCTATAAGCCGCTGAACGGTAACCTGCGGAAGCTGGATGAGCACATTATGGATGCTTACCGGCTGGCCTCCAAGCACCAGATCAGGGCCCTGTCACAGAAGGAGGAGATTCTGAGCCTCAAAAACGGCAGGAAGGCAGTGGCCATCGAGATTGAAGGCGAGGTGCCCAGCCATTTCCAGTTTTATACCACTGACACCTCAAAACATTACCTGAGAGGGGCCGTTTATCTCAGAAATGCTACTTTGAATGACTCTCTGAAGCCGGTAGTGGATTATCTGAAGGCCGACGCCCTGCATATTTTGGAAACCTTAACCTGGAAATAAAATGGCAAATTGGACAACCGTTTACACTTCAAAAGACAGGATCAGGACCGAGCTCATTAAGAATGAACTGATTCTTCAGGGGGTTAATGCCGTCATTCTGGATAAAATAGACGGCAGCTACCCGGTATTGGGTACGGTAACCATCAATGTACCCGAAGATCAGTCTGAAACCGCAAAGAAATATATTGAAGCACTAGACCTGGATGAAGAACCTTAGAAACCGTTCCAACCTGACGCAGCGGGTGATTGCCGCACTTATAGGCGCCCCACTCATCATATTCCTGATATTTTATCACCCGCTCTCTTTCCTGTTCCTGGTGATTGCTCTTACTGCATTAACCCAGTACGAGTTTTATTCACTGATCATGATGCAGGGAAATTTTCCGCTGAAGACTTTCGGCACTTTCTGCGGGATCCTGATCGTCACCATGACTTACCTGATAGAGACCTATACGGTGATCCAGGAGTATTATTATGTGGTGGTACCCTTTCTGACCCTGCCTTTTTTCATTAAGCTGTACAGGAAGAAGGACAAGCACCCCTTTGTCAACCTGGGCTATACTTACCTGGGTATCATCTATGTGGCCCTTCCTTTTGCCCTCCTGATCGAAATGACTTTCTGGCGGGGGAACTTCCTGCCTCTTCTGCCGCTGGGTACCCTGCTGATCCTCTGGAGCTTTGATACCGGTGCTTATTTTTCGGGAAAATACTTCGGCCGCAGGAAGCTTTTTGAACGCATCTCTCCCAAGAAGACCTGGGAAGGGTTTTTCGGCGGAGCAATAATCGCCACGCTTACGGCGTTTTTATACTGGACGTTTACTGAAAGTCTTAATATGTCGGAATGGCTGGGAATTGCTGCCATCATTGTCATAGCCGGAACCCTGGGCGACCTGGTAGAGTCCCTGTTTAAAAGAAGCATTGAAATAAAAGATTCGGGGAGCATTATCCCCGGCCATGGCGGCTTTCTCGACAGGTTCGACGGACTTTTGTTATCTATGCCATTTATCGTTACCTTTATCAAAATTTTCGAGAAGCTGTTTTGAGAGCGCTTATAACAACCCTGATTGTCCTTTTTGGTCTTACTGCCCTGGCCCCGGATGCCCGAGCTCAGGGAGAACAAAAATTTATTACCTTCTCGGGGTTTGTGATAGACGGAAGTACCGATGAACCCATGGTAGGCGCCTATGTAATCAATCACCGGGCGGGAAAAGGCGTACAAACCAACGCCAAAGGCTATTTTATCCTGGATGTATTTCCGGGCGATTCCATTGTATTCTCTTTCCTGGGCTTTAAGCCGCAATACCATATCATCCCTAAAAATACAGGATTGACCTATTCGGCGGTAGTCGAGCTCAATATTGAAAATAAATGGCTCAGGGAGGTGAAGGTCTATCCGTTCCGTACGGAGGAAGAATTCAAAATGGCTTTCCTGAGCATGGATGCCCCGAACGAGGAAGAACGAAAGATCATTGAGAAAAACCTGGGCACAGCCACCCTTCGTTCTATAGCCATGGCCATGCCTATGAGTGCCATGGGTAACTACCGCTATGCCATGGATCAGCAGCTTACCCATCTTCAGAACCAGAAAATGAGCACCGTAAACCCGCTGACCAATGCAGGCAGCTGGATCAATTTTATACGGTCTGTCAAAAACGGTACCGCCCTGAAGGGTTTCACTACCGGCAACGGCAGTGTTCCTGCGGAAAGAGACACCCGGAGCGAGATTTTCCGGGCGGGTACCCGAGACAATTAATCTTTAAACCAGCCGGCGTACATGACGTAATTATTGGCTGTACGCATAAATACTTCCCCCAGCTCGGGGCTTACCTCTTTGATGTATCTGGCCGGGTTACCGGCCCACACCGTACCGGGCGGCACTACGGTATTCTGCGTCACTATGGCTCCTGCCCCGATAATCGCGTTTTTCCCGATCACCGCACCATCCATAATAATGGCACCCATCCCGATCAGCACTTCATCTTCTATCGTACAGCCATGCACAATGGCATTATGGGCAATACTCACGTGGTTACCGATCAGCGTACGGGTTTTCCGGTAAGTGCAATGAATCACCGCACCATCCTGGATATTCACCCGGTTTCCCATTACAATGCTGTTCACATCGCCCCGCACCACCGCATTGAACCATACGGTGCAATCTTCCCCCATCACAATATCCCCTACCAGGGTGGCGTTGGGAGCAAACCAGCAGTTGTTCCCGTAAACCGGGCTTTTCCCTGAAACAGGAAGAATAAGGGCCATAAGTAAATTTGTTTGGAGTAGGTTAGCTGGCCGGAGTAAGTATTGACGATTGTTGATTTACGATTAACGAGGAGGGTTGCCACGCCCTTCGTAAATCAACAATCATGATCTCTCCTGGCTATTCTACCCGCAAGTTAAAAACAAACAGGCAGAAAATTTCCATTTTCCGCCTGTTTATACCAAACTGATGTTTGCCCTTAAAACGATACCGTATTTACGGTAGCCGTTGACGAAGTAGTGGTGGTTGACTTCAGAACAGCGCCCGTAGCAGAATAATTACCGCCGGTGTACATTCCCCAGCCGGAGGAACCGCCCACAAAACTGCCACCGCTGTAAGATCCTCCGAAGTAGATTTTGTACGCGGTGTTTTTGGCCATGCCGGGACTTGAGAAATGAAAATAATACACTGCATTTTTAGGCTTGAAGGTAACCATTTCCGTTCCTGAGGCATTCTCTATGTGCAGAAGCGAAGAAGCCGCCAGCTGGGAGCCCGAAGTAATAAACATTCCCACCTGGGCAGACCCCGTGCCCATGGCTTTGGTCATCCTGGAGTTTGACCCGGCAATAATCACATTCCCCCCGTTAACCAGGAAAGTACCGTTAAAATCTATCCCTTCTTCAGGCTGGCTGGTGGGTCCGCATACTACGGTGGTTCCGCCGCTGATGGTAATATTTCCGTTGCTGTCTATAGCGTCGCTTCCGGCTACAATCACGATTCCCCCTTTAATGTACAAATGGCTGCCGTCATTTGACTCCGTTCCGCCGTTTACGGTACCTTTGGTAGCATTGATCCCGTCATTTGAAGAGACGATATGGGTAACACCGCCTTCAAAGGTAATCAGCGGAGCCTCCACCCCTTCTGTAGACTGGGTAATATTCAGCGTGCCGTTGGATACCGTAACCGAGGTTTCCGACTTCAGGCCGTCGTCTGTGGCGGCAATGGTCAGTTCACCGTTCGTCATGGTAAATGCTCCGTCACTTTTGAAGCCCTTGGCCTCACTGCTCAGCGAAGAAGAATAGGAAAATTTAGCTCCCGTAGCGTTGATGGTAGTTTTCCCTCCGGTAATAGCGGCCATGCCGTCTACGGTGATTCCTTTGGCCCCTGCCCCCGTACTTGTGACAATGAGTATTCCGCCGTTAATGGTCAGATCGCCGTCACAGTTAATTCCCGCCGGTGCCGCTATGTCGGCATCCGCACTGTCATAAAAAGCCGCCCCCGTGGTGGTCAGTTTAACCGTTCCGGAGTGAAGCGTAAAGTTGCCTGCGGTCTTAACGGCTTTTGAGCCCTTCCCGCTTACTGTAAGCGTTACGGACCCGGAAGTACCCAGCGTGGTATATCCTTCGCTTTTGATGGCATGTGCCTTTTCTCCGCTGGTACTGATGGTAACAGTACCTCCCCCGATCAGCACATACCCTTCTTCTACCTCTATGCCGTCGCCGGTAGCGCTTACCGTAAGTGTTCCGCTATCCATGGTAAAATATTCATTGGTATGAATGCCGTCTTTCACTGCGGCTTTTACGGTAATTCCGGCCTGGCTTACTGAAATATAATCATCTGAAACGATGCCGTGCTTATTATTGCCGGTGACTGACAGTGAGCCCGTTCCGGTAAAGATCAGTTGTCCCTCACTGAAGAATGTACCTTTCTGATCTTCTGCGCTGGAAGCATAAGTGGCCCCGTCTGCCAGTGAGCTCAAGGTTCCGGCCGGCAAATGGACAGTCGCTTTCTTGCCAGATTGAATATTGATGGCCGGTCCGGCCGTGTTGGTCAGGCTCAGGTTCTGCAAGGTCAGGTTAAATTTATAATCGCTGTAAATTTTAAAGCTTCCCTTGGCAGAGGTGCCGGCCAAAACATAGACGATCTCCCTGCTCATATTTTCTGCAGTGACCACCACATCTGACCCGCTTACCGCAATACTTACTCCTTCTTCGGAATAGAAATTATTCACCGTCACACCGGTATTTGAATACGTCACAGAAACCGTGTCACTCCCCCCCTGAACAGCTCCTGCTGCTACAGGCAGGGTAACAGTGCAGCTTTTACCTCCGAAACTGATATTAAAAACTGCTGTACCGCCTGAGGCCGGCGTTCCCGAAACGGTATAAACCAGCGTGCCGTCACCGCTGGTCAGATGGCCGGCATCCAGCGTGGCAGTCAGGCCCTCTACTCCTGAAGACAATACCGAGGAAGCTTCAAAGTCAGCGCCATTTCCCCCGGTATAGGCCAGGACTACCCGGCCGCTGTAAGCCACGGATTCCGTGGCAGAAGCAGGTTCGGTCTGTATAGTCAGTGTAGATATTTCACCCGGAGAAGTCGCCACAGGAAGCGATAAACTACAATTCTGCCCGCCAAAACTGATCGCGAATAATGCGGTACCTCCCGTTGCAGGGATACCTGTGATGGTGTACACAATATTTCCATCTCCCTTAGCCAGGGTGCCGGCAGAGAGCGTGGCCGTAAGGCCGGTAACACCGGTTGAAGCTATGACTTCTCCTTCAGAGTAGGAAGCCCCGTTTCCTCCCGTATAAGGCAGGGTAACTGTGGCTGTATAGGAAGATCCGCTACCGGCCTCAGCCGAAAAAACAGTACCTGAACAATCGAGAGAGACCACCTCTGCCGTGATAACTTCATCTCTTTCACATCCGTTAAGCAAAACAGCAAGGCCCGCTATGGCCGCTAAAACAGCATTTCTGATCTTCATATAAGGTAAAATAAAAGGTGTTGTTTTAATCCTATACGGTTAAACCAACACCTTTGTTACCGGAAAGCCCGGTTTTCTACTTTGAATGAATTGGATGACAGGCCGATCCCGCCTGCCGGTCAGCTGTTTACAGACTCAGCACCGGGCCGGAAAAAATATTTAGAAATGGCGTCCGCCCTTTTCTCTTTTACCGATCAGGATCGCACCCGAAATGGCTACCAGGAACAACACCGACACCAGCTCAAAAGGCAGCATATAGTGTTTATACAAAAGATCCCCCAGCTTTTCGATCATCCCCGTCCGGCTGCTGAACAGCGCAGGGTTCACCGGCTCGATATACGCCTTACGGAATACCGCCACCAGCATAAGCACCAGCAGCAGGCCCGAAACTGTGGCTGCCAGCACCATGGAGGTATTACGGAGCTCATTGCTCTCCTGGCGAAGGTTCAGGAACATGATCACAAAAAGAAAGAGCACCATAATGGCCCCGGCATACACAATGATGTTCACCACCGCCAGGAACTGGGCATTCAGAAGAACATAAATACCTGAAAGGGAAAAGAAGGTGATGATCAGCGCAATCACACTGTGCATCGGCTTCCGGGAAAGAATGGTGCCCAGGGCACCGCTGATAGCGAGGGCTGCAAAAAAATAAAACACCCACTCCACCATTGCTATATTTTTAAGTATCTCCATGATTACGCATTTTGTTTTTCCCAAAGTCTGGCCATATCTTCTTTTGTCCAGGCCTCCCGGTTATACCGGTCATTCATATCTTCTACCAGCTGGTCTTTGCCGTAGATCACGTCATGACGGTCGGTGAAAACAGGCACAAACTTATCATGTCGCAGGTAAACGGCCTGTTTCGGACAAGCCTCTTCACACAAGCCGCAAAAAATACAGCGGAGCATATTGATCTCGTAAGATGCCGCATATTTTTCTTCGCGGTACAGGTGTTCCTCTCCCTTTACCCGCTCAGCGGCTACCATGGAGATCGCTTCGGCAGGGCAGGCTACTGCACACAGCCCGCAGGCCGTACAGCGCTCCCTGCCCTGATCATCCCGCTTCAGAATATGATGCCCCCTGAAAACCGGGCCCAGGTATCTTTTCTGCTCCGGGTAACGAATGGTAGGCTTAGGCGAAAAGAAATGCTTCAGCGTTATAGCCATACCTTTGAATACGCCTGGCAGGTAGGTTTTCTCAACTACACTCAGGTCGGATTTATCGGTCTTTTTTGATCTGTCTGTCAGTTGCATACCCCTTAATTAAAACGTTTTTCGTACATACTTCTGCCTCCGTAGTAAATCAGGAGAAAACCTCCCATTCCCAGCCAGGCCACCAGCAGGGGCTTACCGGAAAGCGTAGCCACGGCCATCACCACCAGGTTCACCATGGCCAGCGGAACCATCCATTGCCAGCCCAGTTTCATCAGCTGCTCATATTTGAAACGCGGCAGGGTCCACCGGATCCACATAAACGTAAAAATAAACATGAAAATCTTAATAAAGAATACGCCCGTTCCCAGCAGGGTGGCCAAATTATGCCCGGTAGTATCCCCCAGTTTTCCGGTCAGGAATTCCCGCACAAAATCCATTCCAGGGTAATTATAGGCTCCAAAGTACAGGCTGGCCATAATAGCCGATGAAATAAACATATTCACGTATTCGGCAAACATATAAAGACCCATTTTCATGGAGCCGAACTCCGTCATGTAGCCTACTACCAGCTCTGCTTCCGTTTCCGGCAGGTCAAAGGGAGTACGGTTACATTCGGCCAGCGCACACACAAAAAACAGGATAAAGCCTACCGGCTGATAAAATACATTCCAGTTAAATCCGTGCTGCTGGGTGGCAATTTCCCGCAGAGACAGCGAGCCGGTCACCAGGATCACCGCCAGCAGGCACAGGCCCAGCGCAATCTCATACGATATGGCCTGCGATGCCGCCCGTATGGCCCCGTACAGCGAATATTTGTTATTGGAAGCCCAGCCACCGATCAGCATACCGTAAACCCCCATGGCTACCACCCCGAACACCCAGAGAACACCGATATTCACGTCCATTCCCTGAACAGGCACCAGCAGGTCGCCTATTTTCAGTGTATCACCGAAAGGAATTACCGCACTGCTCATTAACGCCGCAAACATAGCAATACCCGGTCCGATGATGAACAGCCATTTATCAGCCAGCACCGGCACAAAATCTTCTTTAAAAAAGAGTTTCCCGGCATCGGCCAGGGGCTGCAGAATTCCGTGCGGGCCTGCGCGGTCCGGTCCTACCCGGTCCTGGATATATGCTGCTATCACCCGTTCAAAATAGGTTTCATAAGCGGCTATTCCTAAACTTAGTGCGAAGATCACTAAGATGATGATTCCCTTGATCAATAAAACTGACTCCATTCGCTATCTATTTTTTAGAAAAGTAAGCTTCGTTTTTCTCCATAAGCGCCTTGTAATCTTCCGACTGCCTAATTTCCTTCAAATTCTTATCATAAGGCCTTGTATCGTCTATCTTCTTATAGTTATGAGCGGCATGATCCAGTCCGTATTCCGTTTTCCGGATCACGTTCCTGGCATACTTGTTCGCAGAAATAACGGAAGCCCGCGATATCTTTGTCGGCCCTTCGATCACCCAGTCGGCGGTCTCTTTCTTATCGTACCGGCAGGTATTGCAGATAAAGTCTTCCACTTCCCCCCACTGGTTTTTACGCGCCGTAACCCGGATCACCTCATTTCCTTTGTACCAGAGATTAACCTTCCCGCAGCACTTGTCACAGTCGCGGTGCGCATCCACCGGCTTCGAGAACCACACCCGGCTCTTGAAACGGTATGTTTTATCGGTCAGTGCACCTACCGGGCACACGTCAATGACGTTCCCGGAGAAATCGTTATCTATCGCCTTACGGATATAGGTACTGATCTCGGCGTGATCCCCTCTGTACATCACCCCGTGCACCCGCTGGTCAGTGATCTGGTTAGCTGTATATACACAGCGGTAGCAGAGAATACACCGGTTCATATGCAGCTGGATCTTATCGCCGATGTCTTCCCGTTCAAACGTACGCCGTTCTTCCTCATAACGGGTAGTGGCCAGGCCGTTCTCATAAGCAAAATCCTGCAGATGACATTCGCCCGCCTGGTCACAAACCGGGCAGTCAAGGGGGTGGTTGATCAGCAGGAACTCCACGATGCCGTTCCGGGCATTCACCACCTCCGGGTTGGTATAGTTTTCCACTACCATGCCGTCCTGTGCACCGGTAATGCATGAAGCCACCAGTTTGGGCATAGGCCGCGGATCTTTCTCTGAACCCTGGGTCACTTTCACAAGGCAGGCCCTGCACTTTCCGCCGGAACCTTTCAGGGGCTTATAATAACACATGGCCGGAGGAGCCACTTCCGGACCGATCTGCCGGGCAGCTTCCAGGATGGTCGTCCCCGGGGGTACGTGTACCTCCCGGCCGTCTATGGTTACTTTTATTAACTGAGGCGCATCCATATCTCTTAAAATCTTTTAAACTAAAACATTTTCCGGCATATATACGGCACCCTTCCTGGCGGCTTCTGCCGGGTAACGCACATGCCACTCAAATTCATCCCTGAAATGGCGGATAGCACTGCCTACCGGCCATGCGGCGGCATCTCCCAAGGGACAAATCGTATTTCCTTCTATTCTTTTCGCCACATCTACCAGCAGGTCAATATCCCGCTCATTTCCCTGTCCGTGCTCAATCCGGTGCAGCACTTTCTCCAGCCATCCGGTTCCTTCCCGGCAGGGAGAACATTGCCCGCACGACTCATGACGGTAAAAACGGGAGAAGTTCCAGGTATTCCTGACAATACAGGTGGTTTCATCCATCACGATAAACCCGCCTGAGCCCAGCATTGTACCGGTGGCAAAACCACCGTCAGACAGCGACTCATAGGTCATCAGCCGGCTTTCTCCGTTAGCTGTTTTCGTAATCAGATTAGCCGGAAGAATAGGCACGGAAGAGCCGCCCGCCACCACCGCTTTCAGGTGATGACCGTCACGTATTCCGCCCAGGTATTCATCTGAATATATAAATTCCTCTACCGGAACCCCCAGGGTAATTTCATAAACCCCCGGCTTTTTAATATGCCCGGAAGCAGAGATCAGCTTGGTTCCTGTGCTCCGGCCTACCCCAATGGCCGCGTAGGCGTCTCCCCCGTTATTGATGATCCAGGGGGTATTGGAGATAGACTCCACGTTATTCACCACTGTAGGGCACTCGTATAACCCCTTTACAGCAGGGAAAGGGGGCTTGTTTCGCGGGTTCCCTCTTTTTCCTTCCAGTGATTCCAGGAGCGCAGTTTCTTCACCGCATATATAGGCTCCGCCTCCCGGCTGCACCACCAGCTCCAGGTCATAGCCTGTACCCAGTATATTCTTCCCCAGGAACCCTGCAGCTTTGGCCTCGGCAATTGCCTTTTCCAGGATCCGGATCACATACATCAGTTCTCCCCTGACATAGATAAATGACTTGTTGGCTCCCAGGGCATAGCTGGAAACGATCATCCCTTCAATCAGCAGGTGGGGAATGGTCTTCATCAGGAAGTGGTCTTTGAATGTGCCCGGTTCCGATTCATCGGCATTACATACCAGGTATCTCGGCACTCCTTCCGGCTTGGCAAGAAAGCTCCACTTCATTCCCATCGGGAAACCGGCTCCCCCGCGGCCCCTCACTCCTGACTTCTTCACTTCTTCCACCACCTCGTCAGGGTTCATTTTTTTCAGGGCTTTCTCCACTGCCGCGTATCCACCGTGTTTCCTGTAAACCTCGAAAGTCTCAATTCCGGGCTTATCGATATGTTCGGTTAATATCTTTAATGCCATGATTATTTACTCAATTCGTCAATGATTTGATCCACTTTCGCATTGTCAAGATGCATATAAAACTGCTCCCGGATCTGGAAACAGGGCCCCCAGCCGCAAGCTGCCAGGCATTCCACTTCTTTTAAGGTGAACAGGCCGTCAGCGGTGGTCTGGTTGGCTGAAATACCCAGCCGCTCTTTCAGATGGTCATAGACGTCTTCAGCGCCCATGGTACAGCAGGGGCCGGTACGGCAATACTCTATGACATGCTTACCTACCGGTTCCAGGTGGAACATGGTATAAAAAGTGGCCACCTCGTATACTTCCACTGCCTCAATTCCCAGTAAGCTGCCAATATAATCCATCACTTCGGCACTTACCCAGCCGTGCTGTTCCTGTGCCAGGTGCAGCAGGGGCAGTAAGGCCGACTTCTCCCTGCCTTCCGGGTAACGCGCAATGATCTCTTCCGCCTGCGCCAATCTGTCTTCTGTAAATGCAATCATTTCTCTGTTATTAAGCATCAAGTTCACCGGCTATTACATTCAAACTGCTCATGATCGGAATGGCATCCGATACCGTACCGCCTTTGATCAGTTCTCCGAAGGCCTGGTAATAGATAAAGCACGGTCTGCGGAAATGAAGCCGGAACGGAGCCCGTCCGCCATCGCTGATCAGGTAAAAGCCCAGTTCACCGTTTCCGCCTTCCACTGCGTGATATACCTCTCCTACCGGGGCATCTATTTCTCCCATCACAATTTTAAAGTGATAGATGAGCGCCTCCATATTGTGATAAACCGAATGCTTGGGAGGAAGGTAATAATGATCTTCATTGGCGTAGTAAGGTCCTTCCGGCAGGTTCTCAATGGCCTGACGAACAATTTTGATGCTCTCCCAGACCTCTGCATTCCTTACTTTGTAGCGGTCGTAGGTATCGCCGTTATGACCTACGGGAATATCAAACTCAAAGTCCTCATAGGAAGAATAAGGTTCCATCACCCGCACATCATAATCAATCCCCGCCGCTCTCAGGTTAGGCCCTGTAAAGCCGTATTCCACGGCCATTTCCCTGCTTACCGCTCCCACGCCTATGGTCCGGTCACGGAAAATCCGGTTCCGGTCGAACAGCTGCTCAAATTCAGCAAAAACTTTAGGCAGTGAATGATAGACCAGGTCTTTTATTTTTTTGATGGCCGTAGGTGAAAGATCCCTTTCCATCCCGCCTATCCGCCCCATATTGGTCGTCAGCCGGGCACCGCACATCTCTTCATAAATCTCATAGATCTTTTCCCGCTCCTGCATCACATAAAGGAATCCCGAGAAAGCGCCCGTATCTACCCCCATAATGGAGGAACAGATGAGGTGGTCGGCTATCCGGGCCAGCTCCATCATGATCACGCGGATATACTGGGCTCTTTTGGGTACCGTTACCTCCAGTAATTTCTCCACGGTCATATGCCAGCCCATATTGTTGATCGGGGAAGAACAATAGTTCATCCGGTCGGTCAGGGTGGTGATCTGGTAAAACGGCCGTCTCTCGGCTATTTTCTCAAATGCCCGGTGAATATATCCCACGGTCATTTCGCTCGAAACGATCCTCTCGCCGTCCATGGTCAGGATATTCTGAAAGATCCCGTGGGTGGCCGGGTGTGTAGGCCCGAGGTTCAGCGTAGTATAGTTATTCTCTTCCTGGAGAGGGACATTCAGCGCCAAAGCCTCTTCCTGTGTTCTGGCTACCAGTGTATTCTTCTCTGTCATCTTCCAAATAAGTCGTCAATTTTGTCTCTGCGGGTCGGGTCTTCCAAAGCATACTCCTTACGCATCGGATGATAATCCATATCTTCCATGTTCAGGATGCGCTTCAGGTTAGGATGCCCGGCATAGATGATGCCGAAAAAATCAAAGGTCTCCCGCTCCATCCAGTTGGCCCCTTTAAACAAAGGGATCAGCGAGGGTACCACCGGGTTTTCTTTCGGAAGAAAAACCTTGATCCTGACCCGGATATGGTTTTCCCAACTGTGCATCAAATACACCGAGCAAAGCTCAGCCCCCTCATTGTCCGGGAAATGCACCCCCGTAATATCCGTCAGAAAATTAAATTTCAGTACCGGGTGATTCTTTAAGAAGGTGACCACCTCCGTTAAATCCTCCGGAGCAGCAGAAAAAGTCAGAATACCAAAATTTTCCTCGAACTGGCGAACCTTCTCTCCGAAATGCCCCCCGATTTCCTCTACCAGACGCTGATTATCTATCATCTTTTTCCAGTATATTATACGATTCCAGTAAGGCGCGGTACTCCTCTCCGTTCCTTCTTCTCAGTGATTCATTTTTGGCCAGTTCCTGCACCTGCATCAGGCCGTCCAGGATCTGCTCTGGCCTGGGCGGACAGCCGGGCACATATACGTCTACCGGGATCACCCGGTCAATGCCCTGCAGAACGGAATAGGTATCAAATATCCCTCCGGAAGAAGCGCAGGCTCCTACTGCCACCACCCAGCGGGGCTCGGCCATCTGAAGATAAACCTGTTTTACCACAGGCGCCATCTTTTTGGCAATGGTACCCATCACCAGCAGAACATCGGATTGCCTCGGGGAAAAGCTGGGCCTTTCGGCACCAAACCTCGAAATATCATAATGGGCTCCCATAGTAGCCATAAATTCGATACCGCAGCAGGAAGTGGCAAAAGGGAGAGGCCATAAAGAATTGCTTCTCGCTATCCCGATCACTTTATCCAAAGAAGTGGCAAAAAAACCCGGTCCCCCATATCCCGGAGGCGCATCTGTCATTTTTACACTCGTCATAATTATTCTTTTTCCCAGTCAAGAACTCCTTTTCTGATCACGTAATAAAAGCCGGCCATCAGGAAACCTACAAACAGCAGCATCTCATAAAGACCGAACCATCCCAGATTTTTAAAATTTACCGCCCAGGGATACATGAAAATGACTTCCACATCAAACAGCACAAACAGGATGGCCGTCAGGAAGTAGCGAACATTCAGGGGCATACGTGCATCACCCACGCTTTCCACACCGCATTCAAACGGCAGCTCCTTTTTACGGCTGCGCAAACGCGGTCCCAGCACGCCTGTGGCAATAAGCGTCATTACCACAAAGCCCAGCGCCAGGGCCAGTTGTATAAAAAGAGGTAAATAATCCTGAGGTACCATTACAATGATATTTTAACAAACAAAATTACGACCCTAAGGACATAAAAAAAACAGATAGGGGCGGAGAATACCTCCCCGAAATGCAGTTTGAAATTATTCTAAATAATCGTTCAGACTCTGCCAGATAAGGTCTTTCAGTTCGTCGATTCCCTCCATGGTTTTCGATGAAATAAATACACCGGAAACTCCCCGTGGCAGGGTAGCACGGATCTCCCTCCGGTCCTCTTCCGAGATCAGATCACACTTGGTAATGGCCAGAATCCGGTTCTTATCCAGCAATTCCGGGTTATATTTTTCCAGCTCGCTGAGCAGCGTCTCATATTCTCCCGCGGGAGATTCCCCGCTCCCGTCCACCATGAACAGCAGGTTGCTGTTCCGCTCAATATGCCTCAGAAAACGCAGGCCCAGCCCCTTCCCTTCCGAAGCTCCTTCAATGATTCCCGGGATGTCAGCCATCACAAACGACTGGTAGTCGCGGTATTGCACTACTCCCAGGTTAGGAACCAGTGTGGTAAAGGGATAATCTCCTATTTCCGGTTTAGCGGCAGATACAACCGATAACAGGGTAGACTTACCGGCATTCGGGAAGCCCACCAGTCCCACATCGGCCAGGAGCTTCAGTTCCAGGATGGCCCAGATCTCCCCGCCCGGAATACCCGGCTGGGAGTAGTCAGGAGCCTGGTTGGTGCTGGTCTTGAAATGATAATTCCCCAGCCCCCCCATACCGCCGGGCAGCAGGATAACCTCCTGCCCGTCTTCTATGATCTCCGCCAGCTTTTCCTGCGTTTCGGCATTGCGGGCCACTGTACCCAAAGGCACTTCCAGGATCACGTCTTTCCCCTGCTTTCCCGAACTACGGCTTTTGCCGCCGCTTTCGCCGTGGTCTGCCTTAATATGCTTCTGGTATTTCAGGTGAATGAGGGTCCAGTACTGCTTGTTACCGCGCAGGATAACATGCCCGCCACGACCACCGTCTCCACCGTCGGGACCACCTTTATCCACGAATTTCTCCCGCCGGAAGTGTGTAAAGCCCCGGCCGCCGTTACCTGATTTCAGGTTTATCTTTACGTAATCTATGAAATTTGAAGTCATTGATAATATTGATGAATCGGAGGAAATCCCCCTTTAATCGCTCACAGATAACACGAATTTCCACAGACTAAAAAAACAGACATCTGCGCTAATCGGTGTGGCCTGTGAGAAAAATATGAAAAAAATATATACTTAGAACCTGCTTAGGACCCCGTTTAGTTTCTTTGAAAACAAAAAACTCCTTTGAATAAGGAGTTTTCATTGCTCAGCATCAAACCGACGCTCAATATTTTTCGTCTATCGCTCCGGAAATGGTCTCAAAAATATCTTCGATCTTTCCAACCCCGTTAATGGCAGTTACCTTTCCCTGCTCCTGGTAATACGGCAGCACGTGAATGGTTTTATCAAAATATTCGTCAATTCTTTTCAGCAGCTTAACGGCATCATCATCCGCCCTTCCGCTGATTTTCTGGCGTTCAGCAATCCGCTCTTTGATCACCTCCTGGTCTACATCCAGCTGCAAAACCAGGTCTACTTGACATCCTTTCCCTTCCAGGAAGGCATCGAGGGCTTCGGCCTGCGGAACCGTGCGGGGGAAACCGTCAAAAATAAATCCCCTGGCTTCCGGGTTCTTCTTTACTTCTTCTTCCAGCATGTCAATGGTAATGGAGTCAGGCACCAGCCGCCCGTCAGCCAGTATTTCCTTTACTCTTTTACCCAGCTCTGTATCATTGGAAATGTGGGATCTGAACATATCTCCCGTAGACAGGTGGACCAGTTTGTATTTATTAATGATCTTCTCCGACTGGGTTCCTTTTCCTGCCCCCGGAGGGCCAAAAATTACAAGATTAAACATTAAATTTCAGGTTATTATATGAATCGGGCCGCAAGATAAACAATAAGCCATAAAAAAAGCCCCGTAAACAGGGCTTTTTTTATTTTTATGATATTGTTATTTTTTATCATCCGTTTCCTGTAGAGTCTTTCGGCGTCTCAGGGATCACGTAATTCGGGTCCAGCATTTTGCTGAAACGGTGGAACATGGCCTGGGCATCGGCATCGTCCGGCTTGATCTTCAGCAACTCTTCGATCTTTGCTTTGGCAGCCTCCACATTCTGGTTTGAAAGGTCTCTACCCGCCAGCGTTTTCAGGGCGTAAACCACGTAGGTCTGGTTAGCAGGGTTTTTCTTGCCTTCTTCACCGATCAGCGACAGGTATTTCTCAAAATCAGGTGCACCAAGGTACAGATGATTTTTGGTGCTGTCATTTATATCGCGGTAAGTCTTGGCTAACGCTGCCAGCGCATAACCTGCAGGCCAGCCGTCTTTATACTCCGCAAGCGCTTTTTCCAGGTATTCATTGGCCTTGGTCCAGTTACGGCCTCTGAAGAATGAAGTTCCCAGTGTAGCGTAATCTGCTGCGTTAGCTTCTTTCTTGGTCAGCAGGCTCTTTTCAGTCAGCAGGGATGCCTTCTCAAAATCACCTCTTTCGGCCAGGATAGCCGCCGCTTCACTGTAATGATCTACTTTCATTGTTGTATCATTGATGGCAACTGCCTTATCAATATTCTGGATTCCGAGAGAATCATTCAGCGCCGTGGTAGCCGAATCACCGGTCATTTTCAGGTAAGAACGACCGATATAGCCGTAATCCAGACCGAAGTTCTCGTCTTTGGGATTAGCCTTTATAAAGTTCTCAAAGTCTTTTATCGCCTGGCCATATTTACCTTCCTCGTAGTTCACGATACCCTCCATCCTGTGAATATACGGGTCATTGGTAGAACCTTTGATCTCTCCCAATACCCTTTTCAGGCTTACATAGTCTTTAGCGATAAAGGCCAGCTTGGCATAACGCAATTTGGCTTTCACGTCGCCGTCAGAGTTTTTCAGGTAATTGGAAGCCGCTTCTGCCGATTTCGAGAAATCGCCGAAGGTCTGCCAGTAGGAACTCTGGTATTTGTAGATGGGCGCGTGAGTCGGATCGGCCGCCACACCTTTATTGATAGCCTCCTGCGCTCCCTGGTAGTTACGGCTCTGTAACCAGATCCGCGCCATGGTAGCATAGGTTTTTGCCGGTTTTTTGCCTACCCTTTCAGCATTCTGCAGAGCGTTCATGGCACCGCCACCGTCACCTTTCATCAGGTAGGCTTCTGCCTTCACCAGGTAATACTCCGGATTGTCTTTGGTTTTGTGCTTGTCCAGTGCCATGTCAATGGTCAGAATGGCTTCTGCCGGGTCATTGGTCTCCGGGAACATCACGTACGCCTCGGCGATCCGGTATAAAATATCCGCATTTCTGGATTTGGTATCTTTCTTTACCTCTTCAAATATAGCTTTGGCACCGGCCAGATCTTTAGACGCCAGCTTAACCATACCCAGCCCTACCTGGTTCAGCGGATCCCCCTTCTTCTCTAAAGCATTACCGGCTTCAAAAGCCTCCTGCGCCGCCTTCAGATTTTCGGGCTTGGCATAATCAGGGCTGGAAAGAATGGTATATCCCTTTAAGAAATATGTATCCGTGCTGGGAGAGGAAACCACCAGCTTATTTGCTCCGTCAAGGGCTGCCGTGTATCTTTCCGCATCCAGGTCATTAATTACCTGGTCAATGCTCTGCCCAAAAGACCAGGTAAACGTCAGCAGCAATCCAAGTACCGCCCAAATTTTTGTTCTCTTCATCATCATTTCTAAATAAGCTGTAAAGTTACTCTTTCGGTTAAAAATTGAAATCGGCCCGCAATTTAAGCAAATTTCATAGGTTACAAAAGTCATTTTTTCATGATTTTCCTGTACTTAACCTTTAGACTTCTGCAAAAAAGTTAATTTTCTTAATCAAATGTTAAAAATGTAAATAGCGTTAAAAAAGTTATTCCAGCGACTCCTTACTTAACACAAACTCCTTAGGGATAGCGTAATAGGGTACCAGCCCCATTTTTTCAGCGATCAGTTGTCCCGGCTTGCTGCAGGCAAAGCGGATAAAGCCGTTTTCCACCCCCCAGGCGGTGCCCAGGGTGTGAAGATAGATGATCCGGTGGAAAGGATAGGTCTGGTCGAGAATCGTAGCTTTAGAAGGCGCAATTCCTGTCCCCTCCTCACTGACAGTCAGTACCTTTACCGAGCTTTTTAAGTCGCGGCTGACTTCATTGCTTTTTTCGCTGATCAGGTTATAGCCCACAAAGCCTATGGCGTTCTTATCTTTTTTTACCCAGTCAAACACTTTCTGGTTTCCGCCGGCAGCCACCACATTCTTCCTGCTGAATTCCGTAATGCCCAGGCGGGTGAGCACCTGGTTCAGATTACTGGAATTTCCGCTGTCAAAAACCAGCTTCAACGGGGAGCTCTCATCGGTAAACATCCGTTTAAGGTCAGCTAATGAGATACTCCCCGGTGAAGCATCCGGGTGTACAATCAGCACCACCGCATCCAAAGCCATTGGAGCGGGCTTATATGTAATTTCCCGCTTTTTCAGTACTTCCAGCTCTTCGGCATTCAGCGTACGGGTTATACAGATGACATCCATTGAATCCTCCAGCAGCAGCTTGACCGCCGTATTTTCTGGCATTACAAAATTATCAAAAGACGCCTTAGGGTAATGCATACGGTAACCATCGGTCTCCGCATGAATGACCTGAAAAATAGACTCGTCTATTCCTACGTTGATCCTGCCCTCATAAATATTGGGCCGTTCGCTTTTCCCGGATTGGCATCCCGCCAGCACCAGAATCAATCCCACACTCCATATAAATCTCATCACGGCTGACTTACTGTTTAATTACCCTGTATAACCTGAATATCCCGTAAGCAATCAGCACACCTCCCAGAGAATAGGCCAGCGCAGGCGGCTGAATCTTCACAATAAATATTTTCTCTGAAATCACGTAGATACCCATACCTACGTAACAAACCGGTACTACCAGGCCCAATATGAACTTCAGTTTACTTAATATTTCTTCTATTTCCATACTTTAAGGATTCTCCCTGCACATTTTCGCACTAAATTAAACAGATTTGTCCGTTTCCCGGATACACTTCATGAAAATATGTGTCTGCGGGGTCCAAACCCCCGTCGCCTCACTCCTGGAGCGTGTAGGTAACCGGCAGAGTAAAATAAACCCTTACAGCACGGCCATTTTGTTTTCCCGGCGACCATTTCGGCATGGATTTCACCACCCTGACCGCTTCTTCATCGCAGCCAAAGCCTACACTTTTGATCACTTTTACCTGTGCTACGCTACCATCTCTTTCTACCACAAACTGCAAAATGACTTTTCCTGATACATTGGCTCTCTGGGCTGCGGAAGGATATTTCACATTTTTCTGAAGGTATTTCATCAGTTCACTTATCCCTCCCGGAAACTGCGGATCCTGCTCTACTGACATCAGAATCTCTTCTTCTACCGGTTGCTCCACCTTCACTACTGCCGCTTCTTTCGGTGGTGCTGCGGGGATAAATACACCGGTCACATCCACTCCCTCCACCGTTTTATTGGAAATGGCCTTGTTGTCAAGAGATTCAACCTGCGGTGGCGGCTCCTCTATATGTACATCTTCATCCCGCATAGGCTCCGGCGGCAGGAATTTCGCCTGGGCGATCTCCTGGGGCGGCTCCTGCAAAGGTTCCGGCATTTTTTCCTCCGGAATCTCAACAGGATCCGGCTCCTCGACAGGTAAATGAGTAGGATCAAGAATAACCTCAATACCTCTTTCATCATTAGCCGCGTAAATCTTGTTAAAAATCAGCGCAGCACCAAATAACGAAGAAAACAACGCCGTCCCGACAACTGTAGCCCTGGTCAGGTAACGTCTGTAATTCTTTCTAAGGTAGTATGCTCCATACTCCTTGTTGCGGGTCTCAAAGACCACATCGTCTAAGGTTACTTTCATTTTTCTTCAGGTTAAAAATACCTAAAAAATTAAGCACAAAACTAATTGTTTAGTTTTATACAACTAAGTTAATAGTTAAAAATGAAAGTGCAAAAAAAAGAGCCGAATTTTTTCGGCTCTTTTATAGAAAACTAATCGGATTAATCGCTCAGCTGGAACATCACCGGTATGGTATAATATACCCTTACCGCTCTCCCGTTCTGTTTACCCGGACTCCATTTCGGCATCGACTTGATCACCCTCATGGCCTCTTCGTCACAACCGAAACCAATTCCTTTCAGAACTTTCACGGTGCCTATGGATCCGTCTTTCTCCACTACGAACTGCACAGTTACCCTTCCCGATATACTGGCTCTTGTAGCGGCGGCAGGATAGTTGATGTTTTTGCCCAGGAAGCCATACATGGCTTTTTCCCCGCCCGGATATTCCGGCTGCTGCTCAACTCCCACAAAGATCTCTTCCTCCTTAGGCTGTTCCACCTTAACAACCGCTACTTCTTTAGGCGGTGGAGGCGGAATAAACACATCCTTGGCTTCTACCCCTTCCACTGTTTTATTCGAAATAACAGCTGTCTCCAGCTTTTCCGCCGGTGGCGGTGGTTCCTCAATCTTCACCTCTTCATCCTTCTTCGGCTCGGGAGGTAAGAATTTCTCCTGGGCTACCTCCGGAGGCGGCTCTTCCAGCGGCGGAGGAGGCAGCTCTTCCGGTATTTCGATTTCCTCTTCCGGAATCTCTTCATCCAGGTTGGTAGCTGACAGGTCTACCATAATCTCCTTTTCTGCATTGGCGGCCTGAAATTTATTAAATGCCAGCGCTCCACCCAGGAAAAGACAAAATATGGTGGCCCCAATGATAGTGGCTCTTGTCAGGTACCTGCTGTAGTTCTTTCTCAGATAGTATGCACCGTACTCTTTATTCCGGTTTTCAAATACTATATCGTCTAAGGTTACTTTCTGTGCCATTTCTATATCAATTTACCTTAGTTACTGACCCTTCGGTCTTGCGATCTTCTCTTCATAAGCTTTCTGCTCCTGCGGCATCACATCCACAATCGCAAAACGCTTATTTCCTGTAATCTCCATCTCGTCCAGAATGTCTACCGTATTTTCAAAGGTAGCTTCGTTGGTCGGCTTAATCACCACGGTGAATATTGCAGTGTCCAATGCAGCCGCACGCTTTTTACTGATGTCAGCCCGGATCCCCGTAGCAGAATAATCCGTCTCGTTAAGATCATCCGCCGTTACATCTGCCAAAGCCTGCTGATACCAGAATATCCTGTCATCTTTTCCCATAATAATGGTAATGGTATTTGACAGTTTAATATCCTGTTTCTCCTGATTTTCTACTTTCTCATCGCTCTTATCCGGCATGTTTAGCTTCATCATATTGGGTTTGCTAAACGTTGTAGTGAAAATAAAGAACGTTAAGAGAAGGAAACCTAAATCCACCATAGGTGTCATGTCGGGCTTTCCACCCCCTTTCTTCGATCTTACCTTACCACCACCTTTTTTCCCGCCTGATTCTTTTACCTGTACTTCTGCCATTTCTTAAAATCAATTTAGGGTTATTCTCCTTTAGTGATAAGTCTAAACTTATAGAATTTCACTTTTGCCAACTCATCAAACAATATTTTCACTGCAGGGTACTGGGTTTTAACGTCTCCGCGAATAGCCAGCTGGCCCTGCGGATTTGCCTCTGCATAGGCCCTTACCCAGTCAATCAGTTCCGCATTGGTTGAATCCAACGGAATACCGGGCAGAATTGCCTTTTCCCTGTCACCCTTGCTCAGTGACAAATATGATTTGATCCGGTCTTTACCAACCCCTATCTCAGCCACATCCAGAAAAGCTTTCTTTTCGGCATCGCTCAGGTTCAGTTTCAGGTTCGTATTCAGTGTATTCAGGAACTTTCTTTTTTCAATAGGATCCGTTATACCGAAATAATACTTACCCTCCGGGGTGATAGACACCGTACCGATGCCTGTCTCTTCCACCTTCAATTTGGAAACCGAAGATGGCGTATTAATGGACACGGCTTCCTGGCTTCTGAATGATGACGTCATGATAAAGAATGTCAGCAAAAGAAATGCTACATCACACATGGCCGTCATATCCATGGTAGGACTATGCCGTTTTGGTTTTACTGCTGCCATCTATTCTCCTTTATATTATAAATTGAAAAAATACAATAAAAGTTCCGGATCAGTTATGCGAAGCAAAGTTTTGCTGCAGGCTTAATCCGATTTCATCAATCTTATAAGTAAGGGTATCTATAGATGCAGTAAAGTAGTTATATACAATAATCGCGATGGCTGAAGTACCGATACCTAAACCTGTGTTAATAAGGGCTTCCGCAATACCTTTAGACAGGGCAGCTGCATCCGGGGAGCCACCGCCTGAACCCAGGGCAAAGAATGAACGGATCATACCTAATACTGTTCCTAACAGGGCAACCAGTGTGGATACAGAACCTAAGGTAGAAAGGATAGCCAGGTTTTTCTCCAGCATAGGCAGTTCAAGCGAAGTAGCCTCTTCCACTTCTTTCTGAAGGGCAGCCAGCTTTTGTTCTTTGTTCAACGCGCCGTCAGACTGAAGCTGCTCGTATTTCTCAAGCGCAGTTCTGATCACATTGCCCACTGTTCCTTTTTGTTTTTCACATTCTTTCTTGGCATCTGCAATATTATTGCTGTTCAGATAGCCACGGATTTTTGCTACGAAACCGTCAAGATCTCCGGAACCACTGGCCTTGCTGATGGTCACAAAACGCTCGATACCGAATACCAGTACCATCAGGAAGAAAGAAAGCAGAATCGGCACGATAAAACCACCGGCATAAATAATACCAAGAGTACCTTTTGGATCGTGCTTTGTTTCTGGATCATTAAAGTTGCTGGGATCTCCCAATACGAAAATGTAGATAACTACCGCGATAGCTATCAGGACGGGAATAACAATGATCGGGTTAATTCCGCCAGATGATTTTTTTGCTGCCTTAGCAACCGGAGCATTCTGAGTTTTTGCCATTTGGATAAAAAATTTTTAGGGTTAAAAAAGTTCTTTCAAAATAAGTTCTCCCGAACTACTCTGAAATTTTTTAATTGTTTTTAACTGATTTTGAAAATAATTCTTTGGCAATTCTAAAGAAAAACATTTAAAACAAAAATTATTTTGAGAAATAATTTACTAAAATTTAATCTCCGTTAATCCTTAAAAAAACCCTTTTAACAGCAGTTTCAACCAATTAAATGTATTAAACATTGATAACGATAGAGTTATATTTTACTTTAAAAATATCCACTACTATTCTTTTAGTTACGGTTTATTGCTGTCTACCACGATCCGCTTGTCACGGTTACCCAATTCCCATGCGGTATGGAATACCAGCTTCACAATCTTGGCGTATCGGGGAAAAAGAATTTTCTCCACATCATCTCCCGGCCGGTGGTAATCTTCATGCACTCCCGTAAAGTAAAATGCAATAGGAATCTTGTTCTTGGCGAAATTGTAATGGTCGGAACGGTAATAGAATTTATTGGGATCGTTAGGATCATTGAATTCATAGTCGAGTTCCAGCTTCACACTTTCGTTATTGGCATTTTCCGAAATGGCGTGCAGCTCGGAAGACAGCTTGTCACTCCCTATAATATAGGTATAGTCGGGGTTGGATTCATGTTTCTTGTCTACCCTTCCGATCATATCAATATTCAGGTTACATATGATATTTTTTAAAGGAATCACCGGATCATGATCTGTAAAATATTCTGAGCCCAGCAGTCCTTTTTCCTCACCGGTTACCCAAAGGAAAAGAAAGCTTCTCCGTGGTCCGTGCCCGTCTTTTTTCGCCCGGGCAAATGCCTGGGCCAGCTCCATTACGGCACAGGTTCCGGAGCCGTCATCGTCTGCCCCGTTATAAATCTGCCCTTTTTCATCCACTCCCACATGATCATAATGGGCTGAAATCACAACCACCTCATCTTTACGGTCTGTTCCTTCCAGGAAACCCATCACATTGGCCGTTTCTACCGGCTTATCCACCCGCTCTGACTTCACCCGGATAGTGACAGGCTTGGTTTTCAGTGCTTCACTTCCGGCTGCTGCGCCCGCCGATATGTATTTTTCCAGTTTCGAAGCCTTTACCCCCATCAGCGCTGCGCCCATTGCTTTTGACGTTACAAAAGCCGGGATAGCCGTAGCAGGGTTGGCCGGCGACTTCTCAATGGTCATGCGGCTGTAACGGCTTAAAATCGCTTTTCTTTCCGCCACCATGGTTTTAAAGGCACTTTCATCAGCCGTAGATACTTCAAAAATGGCAGTAGCCCCCAAATCAGAAGCAATCTTGTTCTTCCTCCTCAGTCCTGCGGTTCCTGACCAGCCCTGGCCGTCTTCAGTACCGTTACCCGACAGGAAAATCACCGCTTTCCCTTTAACTTCTTTTCCCTTATAGTCGTCACGGCTGTCATCTTTTACCCCGTACCCCACAAATACGGTCTCAAAACTTTTTTCTTCAGGAATATTCACAAGGCCGGAGGGAATATAATCCTTAAAAAAGGCCATTTTCTTCTTACCTATGATCACATAACCCTCGCCCCAGTCGGCCTTATATAAAGGGAAGGTCTGCAGGTAGCTCTTTCCCGAGGGGGTATTGACCACCCGCTGAAGACCCCACTCTTCCAGATGCTCAATAATATATTTTGCGGCTTTTTTCTGGCCTTCCGAACCTGTATCTCTTCCTTCCAGCTCATCAGAGGCAATATACGTCAGGTATTTCTTAAGGTCGGCCTCCGATATGGTGGCCTCATAGGTTTTCAGGGGCGACTGGGCCGTTACAGCGGCATACAGCAAAACCCCTAACATCGAACAGACTATTTTTTTCATTAAAAGGTATTTTTAAACAACAAATAACTTCAAAACTTTTTATTTAAACAACCGCGTAAAACCACTAAATTTGCGTCACTTTTTTTTACACTTCATCTCTTCTTATCTATGCTCATCGATTTGAATTCGCCGGAACTGTTTGAAAACAGACACCAGGGTAAATCTGAAAAGGAAATTGCCGCCATGTGCGACGCCATTGGTGTCAGCAGCCCGGATGAGTTAATACAACAAACCATTCCGGCCAATATCCGGAGTGAAAAAGCGCTGAACTTACCGTCAGGGCTGACCGAAGTCCAGTTCCAGGAAAAGATCAGCGGGCTGGCAGCCAAAAACAAAATCTTCAGGACGTTCATTGGCTGCGGCTATTATGACACTGTACTGCCGAAGGTGGTTCAGCGGAATATCCTCGAGAACCCGGCCTGGTACACCGCCTATACGCCTTACCAGGCAGAAATAGCCCAGGGAAGGCTGGAAATGCTGCTGACTTTTCAGACGGTGGTGGCCGATCTGACCGGAATGGAGATCGCCAATGCCTCATTACTGGACGAAGCTACGGCAGCAGGTGAAGCGATGTCGATGCTGGCAGGACTTAAGAAAGGAACAAAGAAAAATGCCAATACCTTTTTCGTATCTGACAACTGCCATCCGCAGGTGATTGACGTGGTTAAAGGCCGGGCCAAAGGCATAGGAGTAAATATAGTGACCGGAAATGCGGAAACTTTTGACTTTACGGCCTCCGACGTTTACGGCGTTCTGATCCAGAATCCGGGAACACAGGGCGAAGTGAAAGACTATACGGACCTGATTGCCGCCCTGCATGAGCTGGATATCCGGGTGTGTATCAATACTGACCTGCTTTCCCTGACTCTCGTGAAGAGTCCGGGAGAGATGGGAGCCGATGTGGCCGTAGGTACCAGCCAGCGGCTGGGCGTTCCCATGGGCTTCGGCGGACCGCACGCTGCCTTTTTTGCAACAAGAGATGAATACAAGCGGCAAATTCCCGGAAGGATCATCGGGGTATCGGTAGATGCTTCGGGCAACCGGGCCCTCCGGATGGCCCTCCAGACCCGTGAACAACATATCCGGAGAGAAAAGGCCACTTCCAATATCTGCACGGCCCAGGTGCTGCTCTCCGTACTTTCAGCCGGATACTGTCTTTATCATGGACCTGACGGCCTGAAAAGAATTGCATCAAAGGTGCACGGCCTGGCCACCCTGTTTGCCAATTCGGTACAGGGACTTGACTACCGGGTGCTGAATACCACCTGGTTTGATACCGTTACCCTGGATGTAACAGACAATACCCGTATAAGGGAGGTCGCGGAGTCACACGGGGTGAACCTACGTTATCATGACAAAGAAGACATCAGTGTTTCTTTTGATGAAACCAAGACCCTGGCAGACGTGGCCCTGTTACTGGAAATCTTTTCGGAAGCACGGGGAGAAAAAACGGTCATCCATCTTAAAAATGAGGTGGAAGCGCGCATTCCGGAAAACCTGCAAAGAACTACGCCTTATCTTCAGCATCCTGTCTTCAGCAGCTACCGCACCGAGCACGAAATGTTGCGTTACCTGAAGTCGCTCGAAAATAAAGACCTTTCCCTGGTGCATTCCATGATTTCACTGGGAAGCTGCACCATGAAACTGAATGCCACTTCCGAGATGCTGCCCATCACCCTCCCGGGATTTGCGCAGATCCATCCTTTTGCACCGCAGGATCAGACCCTGGGCTACCAGGAGCTTTTCCGGGAGCTGGAATCATGGCTGGCAGAGATTACCGGGTTTGCAGCCACCTCGCTGCAGCCTAACTCCGGAGCCCAAGGAGAGCTGGCCGGGCTGATGGTCATCAAAGCCTTTTATGAAAACAAAGGGGAGAATCAAAGGAACATTGCCCTGATCCCTTCTTCTGCTCACGGCACCAACCCGGCCTCTGCGGTAATGGCCGGGCTGAAGGTAGTGGTAGTGAAATGCGACGAGAAAGGGAACATTGAAGTGGAAGATCTTCGGTCCAAAGCCGAACAATATGCCGATACCCTTGCCTGTCTGATGGTCACCTACCCTTCCACTCACGGGGTATTTGAAGAAAGCATCATTGATATTTGCAAGATCATCCATCAATACGGCGGAAAAGTATATATGGACGGGGCCAATATGAACGCCCAGGTAGGCCTGACCTCACCGGGCCGGATCGGGGCAGATGTGTGCCACCTTAACCTCCACAAGACCTTTGCCATTCCACATGGTGGCGGTGGTCCCGGAATCGGGCCTATCTGCTGTACGGAAGAGCTGGCGGCCTTCCTGCCCGGAAATGCCGTGGTGGAAACGGGAGGGGAACACGGCATTCACGGGATATCGGCCGCTCCGTGGGGAAGCGCAGGTATCCTGCCTATCCCCTATGCCTTCATTGCCATGATGGGCGGTGAAGGACTGACACGTGCTACCCAGTATGCCATATTTAACGCTAATTATATCAAATCCCGGCTGGAGGAGCATTTTAACATCCTGTATACCGGCACAAACGGACGTTGCGCCCACGAGATGATCGTAGACTGCCGTCCTTTTAAAATGACTACCGGTGTAGAAGTGGAAGATATTGCCAAGCGGCTGATGGATTACGGATTCCATGCCCCTACCGTTTCTTTCCCGGTAGCAGGAACCCTCATGATCGAGCCGACGGAGTCGGAATCAAAAGCCGAGCTGGATCGCTTCTGCGATGCCCTGATCGCTATCCGTCAGGAAATTGCCGAAATTGAGGAGGGCCTCTATCCAAAAGATAATAACGTACTGGTCAATGCGCCGCACACCATGAGCGTGGTGATGGCCGACAACTGGACCCTGCCCTATTCTCGGGAGAAAGCCGCATTCGCATCAGAACGGCTAAAAGCCAATAAATTCTGGCCTTCTGTCAGCCGGATAGACTCGGCCTATGGCGACCGGAACCTGGTTTGTTCGTGTGAGCCGGTGGAGTCTTATCAATGAAAAACTAAAAGCGAAAAGTTAAAAGTTGCGGAACATTAGCATATAATATAAAAGAATGTTCCGCAACTTTTCACTGCAGCGGCGGACCGTTTTAGTTTTTAACTTTTAACTCATTCATCCCGGCAAGCTGAGCATATGGTAACTTTAGACGATTCCGCCGCCATCGAATTCATGAACAAACAGGGAAAAGCCCGTAGCCCCTTTTTGTTTGTGATCAGCTATGACCAGGCCCGGAATTATATGGTGCCGTTAGAGCAACTTGACCCGGCGCTGATCCGCTATGACTTTTCGGGGCTGACCCCAAAAAACCCGGTTTCGTTTCACCTTCGTCCGGAAAAGGTAGATTTCGAAACCTACCTGCATGCTTTTCAGTACGTACAAAAGAACATCCTTGCCGGTAACAGCTTCCTGACCAACCTTACCGCATCTGTACCCGTTTCCGGGATCAGCAACCTGGAAGATATTTTCAAAAATGCCCGGGCCCGGTATAAGCTTTGGATGAAAGATCAGTTCGTGTGCTTTTCACCAGAGGCATTTGTTACCGTTTCCGGAACCGGTGAGATCGCCACCTTTCCCATGAAAGGTACCATAGACGCCGGCATGGAAAATGCCGAAGAAAAGCTCCGGTCGGACCAGAAGGAGCTCTATGAGCACACCACCATTGTAGATCTGCTCCGCAACGACCTCAGCACCGTGGCCGGTCAGGTACGGGTAGAGCGCTTCCGGTATATCGACCGGATCCGGAAAGAGGACGGCTCCGAAATCCTGCAAATGAGCTCCGAGATCAGGGGCCAGCTACCCGAAAGCTGGAAAGAAACACTGGGCACCTGGTTTTTCAAATTGCTTCCGGCAGGATCTATCTGCGGAGCGCCCAGGCCCAGAACCCTGCAAATCATACAGGAAACCGAAAAAAACCTTCATGAAGGAGGAAGCCGCGGCTTCTATTCCGGTGTTTGCGGTATCTTTGACGGAAACATCCTGAAATCTGCTGTCATGATCCGTTTCATCGAACAAACGGGCACAGGAAGTTTTATTTTCAAAAGCGGGGGCGGCATTACCCATCTCAGCGAGGTACAGAAAGAATATAATGAAATTTATCAGAAGGTGTATGTACCGGTTTA
>JBEBRR010000026.1:0-50558 GCA_040394735.1 Leadbetterella byssophila | reverse complement strand
CCCTCCCGGTTAAACAGATTGGGATTAACCGGGTTGTCAGCCCAGGCGTAACGGACATATTTCGGTTCGGGAATCTCATCATGCCATACCACGACATGCTCTCCTTCGATCCGGGACTGCGCCCAGCGAAACTTTTTATCCTCGCCCGCTATGGCAAATTCTGCAGGAGCTTCCCCGTCAGAAGTAACCAGGCCACTTCCGGGATGATCAAATGAAATAATTATCCGGTTGCCTTCGATGCTTGCTGAGCGAAAGAGCGGACCGGAATAGACCAGATGCTCGCCATAAGCCAGTTTACGGGCGGCCAAAGCCATTCGTTCACCCACATCCTTCTTATTGTCAGGGTGAACGTCATTCCATTCACCCAGGTCAATATTTACCGTCATGGCGGTATAAGGTACTTTCAGCGTTTTCAGGGTAGCTTCCCTGTGCCGTGCCCAGTTGCTTTCGGAAGGCAGGTAATTATATTCCATGAAACCCGGCAGCTGGGCGAAAATGACAGGAAGCTCCGGCTTTTCCCAACGCTTTCTCCAATCGCCGATCAGCGCTGGGAGGAGAGTGTCATATTGTTCCGGTCTGACTGTATTACTTTCGCCCTGATACCAAAGCACCCCTTTTATGCCGTAATTAACCAGGGGGTGGACCATGGAGTTGTAAAGGGCTGCCGGCTGGTTTTGTAAAGCAATGGCTTGGGGGCGAGGTCCGATGGGTTCAAATACTTCTCCCACTTTGTAATGCCAGGTTCCCTTCAGATCCAGGGTATCTCTCCCTGCAAACAGGCAGTAGGGCTTATCAGGTACAAAACCTCCTTTGCCTCCATGGTTTGTCACCCGCACTACCACCAGATTTTTTCCTGCTTTCAGTACATGGGGGGCTACTTTGTATCTTCTCTGTGGGTACATATAGCCTGATCCGCCTACCTTTTGCCCGTTAATGTAGAGTTCATCGGCATCTATTATCCTTCCTAACCATACTCCTGCTTGTTTTCCCACCATAGAAGCCGGTATGTCGATCTCTTTCCGGTACCAGACCACGCCGTCGAGATTACGGACCCCCTGATCCTCCCAATACCCCGGTACATAAACGGATTTCCAGCCTTTGGGCTGATAGGCGGTTTCAAACCACTGCGGAGAAGATTTTAAGCCCACATCGTCAGAGAGACGCGGAGGGTTGGCTTCTGCGGCCGCCCGGTTGGTTTGATTGACGTAAGCTGTATCTTTGTTTTTCAGGAGAACAGGCAGTATATCGTTAAATTTCTTTAAGCCGTCCTCACTGATCCAGGCCTCTATGGGTGTTCCGCCCCAGCTGGCATTGATGATGCCTACAGGTACCCCGCGCTTTTGGTACAGCGCCCGGGCAAAAAAATAGGCTACAGCAGAAAACGGCCTGACTTTATCACCGACAGCAGATACCCATTGACCCGAGGGCAGCTCTTCAGCGGGCCCGGTAAGCCGGGTGGTGTTAGGCACCCAGAACTGCCGTATGTGAGGAAAGCTGGCCTCTTTAATATCATTGGCGTAAGTGACATCGTGGATGTTCATCTGGTGGACCATGTTGCTTTGCCCGGCACAAAACCAGACGTCACCCAGAAGAATATCGGTTACAGCAAGGATATTTTTTCCTCTGGCGGTCAGGGTATGGGCAAGGCCGTCTGCCGGCATCGCGGGTAAGCTTACCCGCCATTTGCCGTCGGCACCGGTCTTTGTGGTATATTTTTTCTGATCAAACTGCACAATCACTTTTTCCCCGGGAGAGGCCCAGCCCCAGATTTTAAGGGGAGTATCTCTCTGCAGGACCATGCCATCACTGACAATGGCCGGAAGTCTTATCTGGGTAAAGCCGGCAGAGGTAACCATTGCCAGTAATCCTAATATCAACACTATTCTTTTCATGGCATAAAAGTAGTTCCTTGTGCGGGGTTCACGGCATAGAGATGCAGGATTTTGCATTTTATAACCGGTATGGATCGAGCGTTTTAATAAACCCGTTTTCATCGTATTCAATTTCTGTCATTTTAATGCTTCTCAAATGCGTTACACCTTTACTTAAGCTGCTGTCGTGATAAAACAGATACCATTTCCCTTCAAATTCTGCAATGGAATGGTGGGTGGTCCAGCCCACCACGGGGTTCAGGATCCTGCCCGTGTATTGAAACGGACCATATGGATTGTCACCGATGGCATAGCACAAAAAGTGGGTGTCTCCCGTAGAATAGGAAAAATAATATCTGCCTTTGTATTTATGCATCCAGGCTGCTTCAAAAAAGCGCCGGTCATTGTCCCCGGCCAGCAGGGGAGCGCCGGTTTCATCTGTAATCAGGATTTCCCTTACTTCTTCATCCAACTGCAACAGATCACCGGATAAACGGGCTACAAGCGGCCCCAATGCTCTTTCTCCCGCTCCGGGTTCTTTGTTCTCCCGGTTATAGATATTGTTCCTGTACAGTTGCAGCTGACCACCCCAAAGTCCGCCAAAATACATATAATAGGTGGCGTCATCGTCTTTAAAAACAGCAGGATCAATGGAGTAGCTGCCCTTTATGGCCTCCGGCTCTGCAGTAAAGGGGCCTTCAGGATTGTTGCCTGTGGCTACGCCGATCCTGAAAATACCGTCCGGGCATTTCGCAGGAAAGAATAAATAATACTTGCCGTCTTTTTCAGCAGCGTCGGGAGCCCACATTTGTTTTTCGGCCCATGGCACATCTTTTACATGCAGGGCCACACCGTGATCAATCACTTCACCTCCCGGGTTATCTATTGAAAAAACACGGTAGTCCTCCATACAGAAATGCCCCCCGAGATCATCAAAGGCTTCACCTCCGTCTATATCATGCGAAGGATAGATATAAATGCGGCCGTTAAATATATGGGCCGAAGGGTCTGCTGTATAAAGGTGTCTGACCAGGGGAGCAGAAATAGCCCGCCGGTTGAGATCGTCAAAATTAATATGGTCAATGCTGTCTTCAGGCATGGTCTTTCAATTGTTAATATTTAATGGATAGGCAGAGAAGACTTTCATGAACGTCTTGATTTTAAATCGGTTTCTATCCGGACTTCCATTTTTTTGTCTATTTGGTAAAAAAACAGGAGCCCTGCTGCCAACAGAAACGGAATTGCAGCGAAAATGCTGACCGTCAGCTTTATTCCGTGTACGGTTTCATCGGATTGCACAGTATTGGGAACATAATGGAAAATGTCTAATAAGCCGGTGATGAAGGTCTGTCCTAAGGTAAGGCCGGCTTTCAGGCCCACCATCATGGCCGAAAAGATGATGGCTGTAGCTCTCCGGTGGTTCTTCCATTCGCTGTAGTCGGCCACATCGGCGATCATAGCCCATAAAATGGGGGTGGAAATGCCATAAAACAGTCCGTGAATAATCTGTGAGCTGAAAATTAAACCGACAGAACCTGGTGAATATACATAGAACAGAAGGATAGGCAGCGTAGACAGGAATAGGGCAGCGATGAATGTATCACGTTTGCCATATTTATCGGCAAATCTTTTGGACAATGTAATGCCGATGATCATGAAAATAATGCCCAGGCCATTGAAAATGCTGAAACCCGTGGCGGCAGGCTTTTCGGAATCTTTTATCCCGAAATTAGCCAGGAAATCAGAAAGAGCCTCTTTATTGACATAGTTCTCAAAATAATACAGGTAAGTTCCCCCTTTCATGGCCAGCGTCACAAATACCAGAATGGTAGTGACCAGCATGATGAGCCAGGGGCGGTTCCGGGTGAGGTCTGCGAGGTCCTGCCTCAGGCTGGAGCGTTGATCCCGTGCCGGTATGATCCGTTCTTTGGTAGTGAAAAAGGTGATCAGCATCAGTACGGCTCCTATGATGGCCAGGTAAATCATTACCCGGGAAAACCCGGCTGCTTTATCCCCATTGCCTAAGTATTCAATCATGGGGTACATCAGCGACTGCACCGAAAACTGGGCCACCATCACCGCTACAAAGCGATAGGAGGACAAACTGTTCCTTTCGCCCATGTCACCGGTAATCACCCCGCTTAAAGCCGCATACGGAAGGTTATTGGCAGCATAGAGAAAAAGAAGCAGGGAATAGGTAATGACGGCATAGATCACTTTGCCTTTTTCATCAAAATCAGGCGTGGTGAACGCCAGGAGCGCCGCCAGGCTCAAGGGGATGGCAGTGAACAGTATCCAGGGCCGGAATTTGCCCCAGCGGGTATGGGTCCGGTCAGCTAAAGCCCCGATAACCGGGTTGAAAGCAAAGGCCGCTACCATCCCGACGGTGAATATGACCGGGGTGGCTACTTCAGGTGCCAGGCCGTAAACATCGGTATAGAAGTAGGCCAGGTAGGTCATCAGGGTCTGAAATACCAGATTAGCAGATAAGTCGCCCAGGCTGTAGCCTACCTTTTCCAGTACAGATAATTTCTGATTCATTTTACTTTTTTTTTGCATCAATTACTTTATAATAAGCCGGCTTGGGCTGATAATTCCGGTCAAAGAGCAGGGGGTAATTGGTTCTTCCCGGAAGCGGCCAGCCGTTCAGCCAGCTCTGACCGTCATTTACACCCCAGAAAGTTACCCTCGAGATTTTATCTTTGTGTTTAAGGAACAGTTTAAAGAGGGTTTCATAGTCGCTGGCCAGCTGATTCTGCACACTGTCGGGCAGCCCGCCGGTGTAAGGGTTCAGGAAAGGATCTGACGGATCTTTCATTCGCTGGCTGATTTCCGCACCGGTGAAATCGCGGGGCAGCACCTCCAGGTCAAGTTCGGTAATCATCACCTGCAGTCCCAGGGCGGCATATTCCAGGATACTGTCTTCAATGTCTTTCAGCGGTACCTTACCGGCGTGCCAGTGCCCCTGGATGCCTACACCGTCAATTCTGACTCCCGCTTCCTGAATCTGGCGGATCAGCCTTACAGCACCGGTCCTCTTAGCTGGCTGCTCAATATTGTAATCGTTATAGTAAAGTTCGGTATGGGGAGCGGCTTTCTGAGCCAGGCGGAAAGCTTCTGTTACATAATCATCGCCCAGCACGCGTTGGAAGACCGTGCTGCGCATGGTGCCGTCTTCGTTCAGGGCCTCATTTACCACATCCCAGCCCAATACCTTCTGATCGTAATGTGAAGTTACCGTCTGGATGTGGTCCCGGAAGAAGGTTTGTACAGAGTCTTTGCTGGTCATGTTCTGTACATAGGAAGGCAGCTGGCTGTGCCAGATCAGAGTATGTCCGATGACGTGCATGTGATTCTGACGGGCATACTCCACGAGCCTGTCACCCAGGGCAAAATCAAATTTTCCCCATTGCGGTTGAAGAAACATGCTTTTCATGCTGTTTTCTGCGGTGAGCACATTGAACTGCTTCCTGACGAGCGAGTCGGCCGGGAGGTCCATGCCTTCTATCTGGCCGGCACTCAGTGCGGTTCCGATGGCAAAGTCATTTTTGAAAACCTCCTTCAGGGTGGGTTCTTCTGCTGAAGGGCCGGCGCATCCGGTCACCAGGTAAGCAACGGCTAAGGCGATCAGGTATTTTTTCATAATTTTAGCTTTTATTTCTCATTTAAGGTTTCCGGTGGTCCGAGATACGAAGGCTTCAGTCCTCCGAAATCGGCTACTAATTTCTGGAGCACCACGCCGTTACTGACCACCCAGTATCTGAGGGTATGCTTCCCTGGTTTATCGATGGTATGTTGAGTCGTTTTTTTGATAACGTTTTCGGCTACCCAGGTATTCCATATACCGCTGATGCTGTCTTTATCTTCTCTATTCAGGCTCATGACCTGCGGGGCCTCATTGTCTACAGAAATGGCGTATTGCAGGCCTTCTTCCGTAAAATGAAAATTAAGGGAAGGAGAGAAGAAGGCAGTTATCCCGAACTTCCCTTCACTGTAAGTGTAAAAGTCATACTGCAGGTGCGGGGTATTTCCGCCCGGAACCGGAACCTCAGCCGTCACAGGCAGGGTAGTTACCGCATCGTCAAATTTACCCAGGTCGTGCAGAATCTGCCATGTAATGCCGTTCGATTGTACAGCCCGGGTAAAGTTACCCGCATGAACAGAGACCAGCTTGTCGTGTTCATAGAAAACTTTTCCGGTTACGTTTTCAGGGATCCCGGCCCGTTGAGGAGGATAAGGATTTTCTGCAGTCGTTATCTCATGCCCTTCTGCCAGGTATTTTACCTCCGGCATGATGTTAAAATCAGGCTGCTGCCAGGAGGTATAGCCAATATGTGTCTGGCTCATCATATGATTCCATTTGCCCTTGTTCAGCATATGGTATTCTACCGATATGAGCGAATCTTTTTTAAAAGCTGCCCTGGCTGAGTCCGCATATACGTTGGCGCTTATCTCTTTTTGATCAAAGGCCTTTCTGTTCCGGGCCACGTAATAGTACAGATCGTACAGGTTGGACATGGCCTTTACAGGGTGCAGCACTAGCTGAAAATATGCATTGTGGTATTTACCGGGAAGCTTTTTCCTGGCTTCTTCTGCTCTTTCCAGCAGGTCATTGTATTCCTTTTTAACCCGGTCAAATTCATGGTAATGGTCCAGGCTGTAGGTACCGGCATCCAGCAGCTCGGGTTTTCGGCGGCTGTTGTATTTGGTGTAACGGGTAAGTATGCCGGCTATTTCTTTCGCCTGTGCTTTACCAAACTGGTCAGCAACCCAGCTTTCCGTATATTTTCTTACGTCATCGGGCCCGATCCGGTCCGGGTTCCAGGCAAGATCACACCAGAAAGAGATTGGAAACTCCATGGGTTTAATATCGCCCACGTTTACGATCCAGATGTCTTTTACACCGTGTCGGTAGGCCAGGTGCATCTGTTCCCATACCCGGATGGTCTGGGTGGTGTTGATCCATTTGTGGTTTCGCGGGCCGCCTACATAGTCGAAGTGATAGTAAATGCCGTAACCCCCTTTTCTGGGCGGGGCATCCGGTGCCGGCAGCTTTCGTATATTGCCCCAGTTGTCGTCGCAAAGCAGCAGGGTGATGTCATCAGGTATCCGCATGCCTTTGTCGTAATACTCCTGGACCTCTTTGTACAAAGCCCACAGCTGGGGCGTCTCTGAGGCGGGCTTTCCGCTCACCTCTTCGATAATTTTCCGCTGAGCGCTGACAATCTGTTCCAGGAGCCCGGTAGCGGTCTCCCGCGTCATGGGCTCGTCGCCGTCGCCCCGCATACCTACTGTAGTGATCTTCTCGTTACGGGCTCTCTTAAAGCCTTCGTACCAGAATGCCTGCAGGCTATCCTTATTTTTTTCGTAATTCCAGGGGCCTTTGCCATACCGGCGCCATTCATCGTGCGCCCGGTTCATGGGTTCATGATGGCTGGTGCCGATCACTATGGCGTAGTCGTCAGCCAGCGGTATATTCAGAGGATCGTCATCGTAAAAGGCGCTGCCCCACATGGCCGGCCAGAGGTAATTGGCTTTGAGTCGAAGCATCAGCTCAAATACACGGGCATAAAATTTACTGTTAAATCCGCCGAATTTTTCCCGGCTCCAGCTACTGAGTGCGGGGGCTTCGTCATTGATGAAAATTCCCCGGTACCTGACCTTCGGTGCATCGGTGATATCCAGTGCCGGGTTCAGGTAGAGCTGTTTTTTTTCTTTAACAGGTACATCTGCCCACCAGTACCAGGGAGAAATGCCGATCTGCCTGGATACTTCAAATACGCCGAAGGCGGTGCCCCGGCGGTCGCTTCCGGTAATAACCAGCTGATTTTTCAGGGCTTTAATCCGATAGGCTTCCCATCCCCGGGGAGCGGAGATCTGCCTGTTCCGGATAAGACCTTTGACCATTGCCGATTTTTCTGCAGATCCTATCACGATCAGGTTACCTTTTACAGCCGAATGCACTACCGGTACTTTCTTCCCGGTTACTTTTTCGATATCGCTGCTGAGCAATTCAGCCGCTTTTTTAACTACCGTGAAATCATCTTTGTCTACATAAACAGCGGCTTCAGACAGGTCGAAACCGTTTTCACTTTCCGAAAGAACCTGTGCCCGGCACGGGAAGAAAGTAAAGAAAAGGAGGAAAATCGCTGCAAATCCGGCCATAGCTTTAAAATCCTATGGCGTTCCCGCCGTCTACACGCAGGGATACGCCGGTAATATAAGCGGCAGCTTTGGAGGCCAAGAATACCACCGACCAGCCCACATCTTCCGACTTCCCGAATTTACCCATCGGAGTTCTGCTTAGTGCCCTGTTCATGCGGTCGGGGTCTGACCCGAAAGCTGTTTTCATCATATTGGTTTCAATAAAACCCGGTGCCACGGCATTTACCCGTACATTGAATTTCGACAGGTCAGATGCCAGTACCCTGACCATTCCTTCCACTCCTGATTTGGAAGCGGCATAGGCCACTACCCGGTCAATTCCGTAATAAGCCGCCATCGATGAAATCATGATAACACTTCCCCGCTGTCTTTCCACCATTCGCCGGGTGACCACACGTGTCAGTGAAAAAACGGCGGTAAGATTCGTATCTATGATGCGGGTAAATTCATCGTCACTGACTTCCAGTGCCGTTTTTTTCTGGTTGATGCCGGCATTGTTCACCAGGATGTCGATAGGTCCGTATACGGATTCCACTTCGCTGACCAGCCCCTCGAGGGTATCAAGCTTCGTGATATCGTTTACGGCATACCCCGCTTTCTCTCCCAGGCCGGCCACCGCCTGCTGCAATTTTGATTCGGTACGGCCGGTAATGATCACCCTGGCGCCGGCGCTGATCAGGCAGCGGGCTATTTCCAGCCCGATTCCGGCACCACCGCCGGTGATCAGGGCGAGTTGGTTTTCAAGAGAGAAAACAGGCAAAAAGTTATTTGTTTCTTGTGTCATTTTATATGATAGGTATCCACTATTTCTTTCACTTCTTCTAAAGTTCTTTCCGGGGCTTTATAGGGGGCGGGTACAGGCATTTTACTAAAGGTCTGAAAGTACAGTACGCAGGCATCGCGCCACCAGACCGCTTCTTTGTACTGGGTATTCAGGCGGGCTTCCACGTTCCGGAAGGTCTCTTCAGGGACATGATTTTTTACAGAGGCCCATTCGGCCTGCAGTTCTCTGACCTGTTCGGCCCCTTCATAAAAACTTTTGACAAATTCATCCCAGAATATTCTGCCGTTATTCAGCTGCTTGTTCCAGGCCACATGGTGAAACCAGAGGAGGAAGGGCAGGGGACAGGTATCTTCACCGGCGTATACCTGCGCCAGCTTTTCAGGGTACTGTGCCAGGGCATTGCTGCCTTTTGCCGTGCGGTCAAAGCCTATCCCCTTTTCATCGGCCCGGTGGTAATACAGCGCGGTCCAGTCGGGGCGCGGAGCCTTCTCCACCCAGGGCTCCGGTCCGAAATGATGGCCTTCTCCCATTACGTGATGGAGTCCGAAAGGGGAGGTATAGTTCACATAGATTTCGCGGGAGCGCATCATGCTGCCGGTGATGGTCTTCACGGCGGCGGAGTTCCGGGTAAAGGTCTGGCGGATCCATTCACCGGCAATTTTTTCCGCAGAGATTTCCGTATCCCAGGCCAGGCGTCCCAGGGCGTACCAGTTGGACTGGGCCATCGGGTGGCCGGTCCAGTTGCGGTCTGAGCCGGTATTGGCCACTCCAGCCATAGCCGTGTGCTTATAACCGAAAGTCTTTCCCCGGATAGTACCGGCAATGGTGGAGCCTTCTCCTTTTATATAGGTGTCGGTATCGAGGCACTCTTTAAACAGGGGCGCTTCATATACCCAGTGGGTGGCCCAGCCCAGATACTCCTGGGTAAGCTGGAATTCCATGGATACCGGTGTTTTCTCCATTTGAGCAAACAGGGGAGAAACCGGCTCACGCGGCATAAAGTCAATCGGTCCGTTCTTGACCTGGACAATAACATTGTCAGCAAACTTTCCGTCAAAAGGTTTGAATTCTTCATAAGCGGCCTTAAAACGGTCGCCTTTCGGGTCAAATGCATATACGAAAGCCCGCCACATGATCAGTCCGCCGTAGGGCTTTACCGCCTCCGCCAGCATATTGGCGCCGTCTGCGTGGGTCCTGCCGTAATCCATGGGGCCCGGCTCACCTTCGGAGTTGGCCTTGACGAGGAACCCGCCGAAATCAGGGATCAGTCCGTAAATCTCCCGGGCTTTGTCTGTCCACCATTTCCGGACTTCCGGGTTCAGCGGATCAGCCTCTTTGAGAGGGCCTAAAATTTTAGGAGAAGCGAAATTGACCGATAAATAGACCTTTATGCCGTATGGCCGGAAAACATCGGCCAGGGCTTTTACTTTCTCCAGGTATTCCGGGGTCAGGAACCGGGCGCTGGCATTGACATTATTAATCACCGCGCCGTTTATGCCTACAGAAGCATTGGCCCGGGCGTAATCTGTATACCGTGGGTCGATGCGTTCCGGAAGCTCGTACCATTTCCAGAGCGACATGCCCGCATAGCCCCGTTCTATGGTGCCGTTATTGTTGTCCCAGTGATTCAGCAATCGCAGCTTTATATGAGGCGAAGAAGTGATCCCGGGGTCTTCACCGGTCTGTATATTTTTTAAAAGACTGAAAACGCCGTAAAGTATTCCGGGGCCTGATTTGGCACGGATACGTATGCTTCCGGGGGATACGGATACCTGGAAACCTTCATCGTTCACGTCTTCCGTATTTTTATCCACGCTCAGGGTGATGCCCCGGGTTCCTGATGCCGGTGGTTTCAATGCAGGAGTAAAACCCAGGAGACTTTTAACCGCTGTCTGAAGTTCATCTACGGCCACCTTAACCGAGGGGTCACGGGTATCGGCATAGATGGTTTTCAAACGGGAACCGTAATACGACTGCTGTGCCTTGTCGGTAATTTTATCGTATTTCAGCCAGAGTCTGTAGCCGTCATCAGCGTGCGTACGGAAGGGGATAAGACAAAAAAGAAACAGGTATTTACGTATACATTTCATATTGAAGCCTGTGTTAATGCATATTCTATTCCTCTCAGCTCGGCCAGTCCTTTTAATCTTCCGATGGCCGTATAGCCCGGGTACGTCTGCTTGTGCAGGTCATCCAGGATAGCATGGCCGTGATCGGGGCGCATCGGGATCCGGTAGTCATCTGCGCCGGCCGCTTTCCGCCGGTCATGCTCTTCTTTAATAACCGATAAAACCCGGTACATATTCACATCGCCTTCCAGGTGCCGGGCTTCATGGAAGCTTCCGAAGCGGGTATCTTCTCTTTGTGTGCTACGCAGGTGCAGAAAATGAATACGTGAGGCAAAGCGTTTGGCCATGACCGGCACGTTATTGTCTTTCCTTACCCCTAAAGATCCCGTACAGAAGGTAAGACCGTTGGCCTGTACATCACAGGCGTTCAGGAGCCGCTCCAGGTCTTGCTCCGTACTGACAATGCGGGGCAATCCCAACAGGGCGAAAGGGGGGTCATCCGGATGTATAGCCAGCTTTATGCCCAGCTCTTCCGCGAAAGGAGCAACCTGCCGCAGAAAGTAATAGAGATTTTCCCGGAGACCTTCTTCTCCCACCGGTTTATAGGCATCCAGCAGTCTCTGGAAAGAGTCCAGCTCAAAGGCATTGTCAGAGCCCGGAAGACCCATCAGCACATTGGAGGAAATTCTTTGCAGCTCTTCCTGGGGGAGAGTAGCGAAAAGGTCTGCTGCTGTTTTTACGAGTTCCGGGCTGTAGCTTTCAGGAGCCTCCGGCCTCCGGAGGATATGCAGGTCAAAAACAGCAAATTCCAGCCAGTCGAAGCGGAGTGCTTTTCCACCGTCAGGCATTTCGTATTGCGTTTGGGTTCTTGACCAGTCAAGTACGGGCATAAAGTTATAGCAAACGGTCTTTATGCCACAGGTAGCCAGGTTTTGTAAGGATTCCTTATATTGATGTATCCATTTCTCTCTTTCCGGCAGCCCCTTTTTGATATCTTCATGTACGGGCAGGCTTTCCACCACTTCCCAGTGAAGGGGTGTGTAGGTACGGTTACCGGCTTCGATATGGTTTTTGTACCGGCGGATCTCCTGCATGGTCCATATTTCTCCGACGGGGAGGTGATGGAGGGCCGACACAACCACAGACGCTCCGGATTGCCGGATATCCATCAGGGAGACGGGATCTTTAGGGCCGTACCAGCGCATGGCGTGTCGGGTGATCATTTTTGTTTTTTCTTTAAAGATCGATCAAAACCGTGATCAGATCCTCTTAATGATTGAATTAACTCTTTTTTCGGTGTCCGTGCAGCCTAACTATGCCTGATTTCCGGGGACTTTGTTCGCAAACTTCACACTCTCTCGTGCTCGCTTGTGTCCGAACTGATGGGACCCGATTTCGCTCGAACTGACAGCGGCAGACGCCATTTGTCCCATGAGCGAAGCCGAAATGTGAACCTGGCCCGGAACCGGAGGGTGCACCCCCGCCGGTTTATTTCGCTGCATTCAGCACTCCGCCGTACGCTGCCTTTTTAGAGAAATCGGCATTGTACAGCAACGGGAAATCGGAACCGCTCTTATACAACCAGCTGAGATCATCTGAGATCCCCCAGATGGTTATTCCGTGTTGCTGGCTTTGGGGCACATGCTGCAGGTATGACCGGACAATGTATTCATACATTTCTGCCTGGTATCCTTCATACTGGGGAGTAAGTACAAATCCCTGCTTGCTGTTCTGATTTACCCGTACATCCAGCTCGGATACCCGAATCAGAAGGCCGGTGGCCGCCAGCTTCCGGAACATATTGTCTATTCCGGCCCGGGGAGTGCTCAGCAGCACGTGCATCTGGGTACCGATGCCGTCTATTTTGGCGCCTTTCCCTTTGAGTTCATTGACGTAAGAAATCAGCGAATCGAGCTTGGCGGAACTTGACTCCAGGTTATATTCGTTAATAAACAGTTTGGCTTCAGGGTCAGCTTCGGCCGCATATTTAAAAGCCTTCAGCGCATAATCTCTTCCCAGGTATTGCGACCAGAAGAAGATATCTGTGGCTCCGGAAGGAACAGTGGTATTGGCATTGGTTCTCAGCGCACCTGACTCTACCAGGGGCTCATTCACCACATCCCAGGCTTTTACCACGTCTTTATATCGTGTTACGGAGGCCGTAATGAAGTCTTTCATGGCTTTATCTACTTTTTCGGCCAGATCCGCCCCGGAGGACGGAGGTGCTACTGAGTTATCCACTACTTCCATATCATCGATGTAGTAAGTGTTTCCTTTCAGACCCATGTCGAGGAGAATCCTGGTTTCAGGCTCGTTGGCCGTAAATACCCAGGTAACTGGTGACCAGTCGGCAGAAGTGGTCCAGTCACCCTGGTAAAGGGCATTGGGCTGGGTTGACATCCTTCCCGAACCGCCTGCTGTGGCTGATTTTACCCACAGCGTCACCCGGTATGCCGTGCCCACTGTGGTTTTAACCGGGGAGCTGGCAATCTGCACGCGCCATTGCCCGCCGGGGTTATCCTGGGGATTGACGATCTTCAGCGAGCGGGTACCGGTACGTACTTCAGCTGCACCGGCACCTGCGGATACCGCTGCACCGTTCTGGGCGTTATACACGGCCCAGCCTTCCGGCAGGTTGGCCGGCCCGTTTTCAAATCCGCCGTTGACCAGCAGGGGGTCAGGTGCAGGAGCTTCCGGATCAAATACCTTGAAATCATCGATATAATATGTATTTCCTTTCAGGCCCATATCAAACAGAATCCGGGTCTGGGACTCATTGGCGGTGAAGGTCCAGGAGATGGGCGTCCAGTCGGTGGTCGTGGCCCAGTCGCCCTGGTAAAGCGAATTGGGCTGTGTAGAAAGTCTCCCTGACCCGCCGTTGGTGGCTGATTTCACCCAGAACGTAACCTGATAATTACGCCCTACCACTGTAGTTACAGGGTCACTGGCGATCTGTACGCGCCACTGTCCGCCGGGGTTATCCTGAGGGTTGACGACCTTCATCGATCCGTTACCCGTTCTTACCTCACCGGCCCCTGAACCTGCGGTTACCGTAGCGCCGTTTTGCGCGTTATAGGTGCTCCATCCGGTAAGGCCGTTTTCGAAGCCGCCGTTATTGGCCAGGTTCACTACTTCAGGCTCGCTGCTGCCGGCGGTAAGTGATGACAGGTAAGCCGCATTCTGGTTCTGATGCCAGACCAGGGTGTGACCAAATATGCCCAGGCCGTTCTGGGTGGCCAGGTTAGCCAGCTGATCCGTTTTCGAGAAATCAAAGCTTCCGTCATCTTTTACAATGGCGCCGTGTTTCATCTGATAGCCGAAGGTAACCATGTCGAAATCCGATTTGGCTACATCAAGATAGGCAGAATTGGTAGTAAAAGGAGTAAAGTCAATGGCCGTACCTATCGGGAAATTAAATGCCTCCTTCAACCCGGCCGTACGGTCGCCGTAGTTTCCTTCCCGCAGCACTCCGGTGCTCAGCTCGTCTTTGCACGACCCCAGCAGTAAGGGGATCGCGAGGAGTACCGGCATATATTTTGAATATTTCTTCATAACCTCGATATTTTAAGAAATTAATAATTAGGGTTCTGGTACTTGTGGGTCTCGGCCTCTGCCACGCGGTCAAGCTGCGATTGAGGTATAGGCCTTAATTCATGCTTGCCGGAAGTGATGGTACCGGCGGCATCGGCATTGAATAGTTTTACCCTTTCTATGAGCTTTCCTCTCACAGCCAGATCAGGCCAGCGGTTGCTTTCCCCGCAGAGCTCCCGGGTGCGTTCATCCAGGATGAAGTCAAGGGTTACCTGACTGGCAGAGGTCAGCCGGATGGCATTGTAACGGCTTACCCGCTGGGCTTCGCTCAGGCCGGGTCGGTTGACGGCCCGGCGTTTCAGCACGTTGATGAGATTAATGGCCTCGTTTTCGTTCCCCATTTTAAAGGCGGCCTCGGCTGCCAGGAGGTAGGTTTCCGCCAGCTTAGCTACAGGAAACGGCCGGGCGCCGGGATAGTTGGGAACTCCGCGCTTGGGGTCTTCGTATTTACTGAGTGAAGGGTACATATTGGATGTGCCTTCCGTAGCCGAACCATTTACTGATCCCCCGATGAGATAGAACTCACGAGGTGCTATCACCCGGTAAGATTTAGGCAGGGCATTGAGTGAATCCGCCTGGCGGTTGGTCAGGGCCATCACAAAAGCGGTATCTACATCGGCCGTGAATCCCCCGCCGGTACGTGAGGTTATGTACACCGTACGGAAGGTACCCTCGTAACGGCTGTCGTTGGTCTTGTCGGCAAATGCAGTTTCAAACAGCCAGGGGGTGGGGCAGAATCTCCTGATCGGCCGGCCGTACTGGACTGTTCTGTCTCCTGCGGGCTGGGTGGCAGAGGTTTTCAGCGGTGATCTTACCGCGGTGTAGTCTCCGCAGAAATCATTGGAGGCGTCCATCCCTTTGGTGCCGCTGATGCCCTGGGGGTTAGGTACTTCACTGGCCGCATAATTGCCGGGTACCCTTTCAATGGAAAACAGGATCTCGCTGTTATAGTCGTTATTCGGTGCATGCACGTCGGCATAATAGGTTTGAAGGGCCGTGCCGTACTTGCCCTGGTTATTAATTATTTCCATGGCTGCAGCATAGGATTTCTGGAAATCTTCTGCCTGTGCTGCCGAAGAATATGCGCGATGCAGGTAGGCTTTTGCAAGCATATGGTAAGCGGCACCTTTGGAGAGGCGAAATTCCCCGGCAGGCCGCTGGTCGGGAAGGTTCTGGGTAGCAAAGATCAGGTCACCTATAATGGCTTCATAATCTTTGGCAAAAACCTCTTCTATGGGCAGGCGGTTAAAGCCCTGGAACGGCGACTGGTTAAATTTAAGCTCACCGGCACCCAGGTCTACGGGCACTGCGCCGAAATATTGAACCAGGTTCAGGTAATATAATCCTCTCAGGAAACGGATTTCTCCCAGCGCCACATTGCGTTCCGACTCCGAAATAGGGGCTTCCATTGCAAAATCCACTAACCCGTTAGCCAGGTTAATGTTGCTGAAGCTCCGGTTCCAGGGGGTGAGCAGGGCACCTGTGGTAGGCCCCAGCGAGTAATTGCACATGGCCGTCATATCACCGGCTGCTCCGGCCCGCGCCTGATCGGCCATGGTCCATTCATCGGTACCGGCTACCCCCATGCCCACGGCCCCTTCCGGCCCGAACAGGTAGCGGAAGCCGGAATAGAGGGAAGCTATCCCGGCCTGGAGTCCTTCAGGGGTCTTAAAGTAATCTGTTGAAAAAACCGTATAAGGGCGTTCTTCGAGCACATCGGTACACCCCGGTGTTACAAGAAGAGTCAGAGTGAAAACAGAGATTAATAACTTATTGAACGATTTCATGTTTTTCAGCGGGTTTAAAGTGTAATGTTAAGACCAAAGGTAAACGTGCGCCTCGGTGGGGTTCCCAGGGTAACCACCAGGGCTCCGTTACCGGCTGTATTTTGCCTTATGTTCCCGTAAGAACCGCCTATCCCTCTTTCACCGGCGGCGGTGGCCTGCGGGTCAATACCGGTCTGGTTGTAGAAAGGCGACCAGAGCAGGGCTACATTATCTACTGTAAAATAGAGGCGGGCATTTTGTAACCCGGCTTTATGAATCAGCGTATTGCTGAAGGTATACCCGAGGTTAATGCTCCGGAGCCGTATAAAGCTGGCATCGTAATAGCCCAGGGTTCTCCAGCCGTCAGGCAGAGACGAAAGAGAGGCGTGCTCGCCGGCAGGCTGAGGGAACCAGTCGGTAGGGTTGGCAGGCGTCCAGAAATCTACTTTAACGGAATTTCTTCTGCCGCTCAGCTGGGAGATATAGGAAGCTCCCGGACCGTGGATCTGGCTGAGCAGAAGTCCCCCGAAGCGCCCGTGCATAACCAGGCCCAGGTCAAATCCTTTATAGGAAAACCGGTTGGTGAGTCCACCCTGGAAATCGGCATCCATGTCGCCGATGATGGTCCGGTCAAAATCGGCATCTACTTTCCCGTCAGGAACACCGTCGGGCCCGCTGAGGTCGGCCAGCTTGATCTGACCGGGCACGGAGCCCAGGGCTGCCGCTTCCGCTGCTTCATGAATCTGCCATATGCCCAGCTTCTTGTAATCGTAGATGGAAGTCATGGAATACCCTACAAACAACTGACTTCCGATTTCCCGGTCTACTTCATTACTCAGCTTCAGGAGCTTGTTTTTATTTCTGAAAATATTAAAATCCGTACTCCAGGTAAATCCTTTCGGTGACTTATAGTTCAATGAAGTAAGGGTCAGTTCAAAGCCCTTGTTTGACATTTCACCGATATTGGTGGTGAAGGCTCCGGCTATTCCTGAGGTTACGGGCAGATTGACATTATACAGGATTTTGTCGGTTTTGGAATTGTAAATATCCAGGGTACCGGTAAGACGGTCATTGAAAAGGCCGAAATCAATACCTACGTTAACCGTGCTGGTAAACTCCCAGGACAGGTTGGGGTTAGGCAGGGTTACCACGTCATAACCCGTCACAATAGTGGGTCCGAAGTTATAGCGGATGATCCCTCCGGCAGCACCTATGTCACCGTCAGTGGGCAGCCCGTTCGAGTTATTGACCAGTCCTTTGGAAGCATAGGGATTGATTGACTGGTTGGAGGTAAGACCCCATCCCGCCCGCAGTTTCAGATGATTGATCGTGGTGTTATTCTGCAGGAAGCTTTCGTCGGAAACCGTCCAGCCGGCCGAGATGGCAGGGTAATCAAACCACTGGTTTCCCGGAGCCAGCCGTGAGGAGCCGTCGCGACGGTAAGTGGCGGTCAGCACGTATTTGTCGCGGAAGGCATAATTCAGCCGTGCCATATAGGAGAGTAATCCCCAACGGGTTTCTCCTCCGCCCAGCCCGGTATTGGAGGCATCAATGGGTGAGGAGAGGGCCAGGTTATAAAAGCTCACAAAATCTTCCGTGATATTCTGCTTCTGTACAAAGCTGTCGAATGACTGGCTCTCCTGTGCACCAAAAAGGCCGGTAAAGCTTATCCGGTGGTCATTGCGGATGGTTTTGTCATAGTACAGGAGGTTTTCCACGGTATAGCCCCAGGTTTCGCCGTTGCTGACCCGGGCAATATTCCCCTGGCCTACCCGGAAGTAGCTGGGAACATCGGGCCGGTCGGCGGGACGGAACTGCCCGCCAAACTGCTGGGCGTAGTTTAAGCCCAGGTTGATCCGGTAGCTCAGCCCGTCGAGTATCCTGTATTCAGCATACAGTGAATTGAAAGTTCTCAGTCGGCGTACCCTGTCGTCCCAGTTTTTAACGCCTTCTTTTAAGAGGAGCGGGGTATAACCGCTCGAAGGCGGGTTCCCGCCGTCCAGGCTGTTATCCCAGGGAACGATATTCAGGCTGCCATCGGCATTATAGGGAGATAAAAGCGGGTTCAGTGCCAGCAGGTTGTAGATTGCACTTCCCGAAACAAACTGAGAGCCGTTGGCAATGCTGACCGCATTTTGGGTAGTGAGGCCTACCTTGATTCTCCTGCCTACTTTGGAGTCAATGCTTGCCCGAAGGGAATACCGGGTAAAGTCTTCTCCCGGCATCAGCGTGTTTTCCTTGTAATACCCTCCGCCCAGGGAAAAGGAGTTTCCGTTGGCGCCGCCGGAAATGTTCAGGTTGTGGTCAGTGCGGTAAGAATTCTGGTAGATCAGGCCCTGCCAGTCGGTGTTTCTTCCCGTAGCTATTCCTTCCAGCTCATCCGGACCGTACCCTTCGGTCCAGGTAGAAAGGTCGCGCATTACGCGGAACTCATCAGCATTCAGCACGGGGTATTTGTAAGATGGGGTACCTATACCATAGTAGCCGTTATACGACAGGCGCGATTCCCCGCTTTTTCCTTTTTTGGTGGTGACGAGTACTACGCCGTTTGCTCCCCTTGATCCGTAAATGGCGGTGGCGGAGGCATCTTTCAGAATATCTACCGAGGCTATTTCATCAGGGTTAATATCATTGAGGGTTCCTTCAAACGGTATGCCGTCAACTACGAACAGGGGTTCGTTGGAGCCGCTGATAGAGCGCACCCCCCGGATCCTGATCTGTGCGCCGGCCCCCGGCTGGTTACCTACCTGGTTGATCTCCAGACCTGCGGCCCGGCCAACCAGCGCCTGCTGCAGGTTCGGTACAGGCACTTCCCGCAAGGCCTCTTCGTTAACCGATACAATAGAGCCGGTAACATCTCTTTTACGCATAGTTCCGTATCCTACCACAATCACCTCGTCAAGCGAAGTCTGGTTGGCGCTCATACGGATGGTGACAGACGTCTGTGATTCGCTGACGGTATATTCGGCGGTAGTATATCCTACCATGGTAAAAACCAGGACATCATTCGGATTAACGCTCAGGGAAAACTCCCCGCTCTCATTCGAGAACGTACCTTTCGTCTGGTTTTTGACGGAGATGGTTACTCCTGGAAGCCCTTCTCCGTTATCGTCAGTAACTTTTCCGGTAATTCTCTTTTCCTGGGCAGAGGCTGCCTGGATCAGCAGGAGAGAGAAAAGCAGGGACAGGAAACTTTTTCCGACTTTACCGCCCTTAATGACTGGATAGAGTTTTAACAACATATTTATCTAAGGTTTTGGTTTATGCCGCAGAATACAGCATGACAAATATGAAAACTATTCTTTTAAAATGCAATCGATTGCATAAAAAATTTTACAATTTTTCCTTCCATAAATTATATTTAGAAAATAAGATGCGTTCCTATAAAGAAGATTTTATAGGATTACAGTCTGATTTTATGCGAATAATCTTTATGGTTGTATATTGGACTCTCAGGAAGATGAGGTATATTTGAAGAAGATTGAATGAAACATTTTTGGTATACTTTAATGAAATCTATTGCATAAAATTGAATGAAGAAAGAAACCACGATCTATGATATTGCCCGGGAGCTCAATATTTCACCGGCCACGGTCAGCAGGGCGATCAACGGGCACCCGGCCATCAACAGTAAAACCAAGGAACGGGTAGATAAACTGGCCCGCGAACTGGGCTACCAGTCGAACAGGTTTGCAAGTAATCTCAGGAAGCAACGCAGCCATACCCTGGGCGTGATTGTGCCCCGGCTGAACTCCGTGGTAATGTCTTCCATTCTGTCGGGTATGGAGCGGATCGCCAATGAAGGGGGCTATAACCTGATTATCAGCCAGTCACTGGAGCTCGAAAAGAAGGAAATAGAAAATGCCCGTACCATGTTTAACAGCCGGGTAGATGCACTGCTGATTTCGCTGGCGTTTGACACGGATACCTTTGATCATATTGTCCCTTTTATAAAGAAGAAGATCCCGGTGGTTTTCTTTGACCGGGTGCTGGATCATCCTTTATGCACCAGCGTGGTAATTGATAATTTCAGGGACGGATATGAAGCTACCCGGCACCTGATCGGGCAGGGCTGCAGTAACCTGCTGCATGTGACGGGGAGCCTGAAACGGAATGTGTACCGCGACCGCCTCCGGGGGTTTGAGACAGCTGTGAGGGAGTTTGGCCTGCCTTATACGGAAGACTCCCTCCTGATCACCGGCTTTGACGCCGAGGCACCGAATGCCGTAATGGAGAGGATCGCCACCATGAAGACCGCGCCTGACGGAATATTCTTTACGAATGACGCCTGCGCCGCTTCTACTATTATTTTAATGAAAAAGGCCGGTTACCGGGTGCCGGAAGACATCGCCGTGGTGGGCTTTAATGATGACCCCATTTCGAAGGTAGTGGAGCCCAACCTTTCCACAGTACATTACCCGGCCATAGAAATGGGGGAAATAGCGGTACAAACCATTATCAGCCACCTCGAAGGCAACCTGAATGTGAATCAGGGAAGCGCCATCGTGCTGCGTTCGGAAATGGTGATCAGGGGGTCTTCGCTGAGGGAGAAAGAGACGGTTATTAATGGAAAATGCTGAATAGTTTTGGCAATTCTTCATTAACCGTTTACCATTCAGCATTCACAATTAACCATTCAGCATTACATTCGCTTATTGTTCGTCTTATTATAAAGGAGCCTTTTCCCTTTCTCTTCTGACTTCCGGAACTCCTGCCTGTTCTGGTCATCTACCCTTTGCGGGAAAAGAATACCGTACAGGTGATCAATCTCATGCTGGAAGATCACGGCGGTGAAACCCTCGATCACCTCGGTGAAATAGCCGCCTTCCAGGGTATTGTACGTGATCTGGATGGCATAGCTCCTGACCACATCATTTCGCATGTCCGGGATAGAAAGGCAGCCTTCGGCACCCATCTGGAGGAGCTCGGACTTCCAGGAGATTTTAGGGTTCACATAAAATTCAAAGGGCTCGCCGGTTTTATCGAACCGTTTTACCCAGATCAGGTTCCGGTTGATACCTACCTGCGGAGCCGCTATGCCTACCCCGCTGGTGCTGCTGTCAGTAACCGAAAGGTACATACGCCGGGCCAGCAGAGGGAGAAGCGGATCATCAAAAGCGATATCTTCGGATACGGAAGTGAGAATTTTAAAGTCTTCAGTATTCGTGGTCTGGGTGACCCGCATCATTCGGCTGGTATCTCCGCCGGTGATGAGGGCACTTTCCGCGGCAGAAAAGCGTGATTTGTTTTCCAGCCTGGGGAAAGGCGTCTGGGCGGCTACCTGAAAGGGAATCAGGAAAAAAAGAATTCTATACATCGGGTAATGTGTATAATCGTACAAAATATTTAAATCATGCAAAGGTAACCTTTCCTTGTAAAAACGGAGAGACCATCAGTGCCGTCCTTGCAGGTGAAACGGCAATTACAGCAACTGATCAATCGACATCCTTTTCTGCTCCGCTATCTTCTTAAAATAGGAGGGTGTAAATCCGGTAACTTTCTTGAACTGGTTGCTCAGGTAGGCTTCACTGCTGTACCCCATCTGGAAGGCAATTTCCTTAAGGGATAGCTGGTCATAAACGATCAGTTCCTTTACCCGCTCTATTTTATGGCGGATATGGAATTTCTCAATGGTAGTACCTGTAATCTCGCTGAATACCGTGCTGATATGTTTGTAATCCTGGTCCAGTTCCTCGCTGAGGAGGTCTGAAAGGTTTCTTTTCTGGGACATTTCCGGGGTGTGATGTACCGAGCGGATAATGGTATTTTTTACCTGTTCTACCAGCTGCTTCCTTTTGTCATCCAGCAGTTCAAAACCCTTTGTTTTCAGCCCGGCTTCAAGCCGGGATACCTGCTGGTTGGTCAGTTCTCCGGGCACAACGGCGTGCCCGAGATCTACCTTCAGAAAAGGGATGTCCTGCCCCTCCAGTAATTCTTCCACCGCCGCAATGCAGCGGGGACATACCATATTTTTAATATAAAGATCCATAATAATTCCCCCAGTATATTAACACGGAACCCGGCTAAAACATTCCTCGCTTACAGTCCGGTACCTAAGAGGGCCAGTCCGCCCCCCAGAACCAGGAATACCAGCATGAGGGCATACAGGGAGATGATCACCAGCGTCATGATGCCCACAAAGCGGAAGAAGTTTTTAAGTTTTTCAAAAGCCAGGGTGAGGTCTTCGTTACTGCCGCTCTGCAGGGCCTGTGTCAGTTTGCTGGAAGACTGCAACAGGAAAAGGCAGGGGAAAAAGTAAAGACCCGCCACAAAGAGATAGGTAATGGTGATGCCTGCGGTGGGGAAAAAGGCCAGCTCAGGTGCAGAGGTGGAGAGTGCCCCGAGAAGTGAACCGGCAAAAAGGGCGGCAAGTACGATGACTCCGGTCAGAACAAAACCTACAATAGCCAGGAACCTGGCCCATTTGGCCGTTTCTTTCAGGTACTGCTGCCCCGTATTATCTACGTACAGGGTGGTATTCTCAAAATCAGATAAGTGATTCATAAAGATAGATTTTCGTGAAACCAAATATACTACAGTATGCCGCTTCTCTCTATGCGGGGGGTAAAAAAACTTATTCACCCGCCCAGCATGGCCAGCAACACCCCGTTGGTCCAGCCGAACCCGTCCTGGTTAGGATATTCTCCTCCGGAAGCCTCAATATTTCCGGCGTTCATCACATTGTATTTCTCGGTGAGCTTACCGCATTTGTTAAAGAAAGACAGGTTAGTATGGATCCATCGTTTTTTTATCTCCGTAGCGAGGTCATCCATTCCGTAATTCAGCAGGCCTTTGTACGCCATCCATTGAAGAGGTGCCCAGCCGTTCGGCGCGTCCCATTGCTGTCCTGAAGATTCGAGGGTAGTAATCAGTCCGCCGGTCTTGAGAAACTGCTTTTTAAGCCGTCCGGCCACCTGTCCGGCCTGGAAAGGAGAGGCAATTTTAAAGTATAACGGGAAGCTCGCCCCCAGGTGCAGGGAAGGGGTACGGGAGCCCGCCACAAAATCATAGTCGAAATAGAAATTGCTGTCCCAAAAATATTTCTGAATGGCCTCTTTCCGGTTTTCTGCCAGCCGGGTGAACCGCTGTGCTTCTTCAGCGGAAGAGGCCCAGTAAGCCCGGGCCAGGGTCAATTCCAGGTGATAGAGCAGGGTATTGAGATCTACCGGAAGGATGTCGGCGGTATGAATGGTCTCCAGCCGGCAGGGGTCTTTCAGCCAGCGGCTGCTGAAGTCCCAGCCTGACTCGGCAGCAGCGCGCAGATGCCGGAACAGGGCAGCCGGCTTTTGTTCCGATTTTCCGGCCAGTTCCAGGTCTTCCCGGTAAGCTTCGGGCCGGGGAGTGGCCTCCTCATCCCAGTACCGGTTCAGCAGCTCACCGCCGGGCAGGCGTACCGTCCGGTTCTGTGCGGCCATACCGCCGGGTTCTTCCCGAGCCATCCAGAAACGGTATTCCCGTTCCAGCTGCGGCAAATACCGCCGGAAAACTTCTTCTCCCTTTTGAACACTGAGAATTTCCAGCATAAGTGAAAAGAAGGGCGGCTGGGACCGGCCCAGGTAATAGGCCCGGTTGGCATTCGGAATATGCCCCACGGTATCAATCAGATGCGCAAAATTATTGATCATGCTTTCCACCAGGTCGTATCTTCCCGAAGCGGCCAGTCCGAGCATGGTAAAATAGCTGTCCCAGTAATAAACCTCCCTGAAGCGGCCGCCGGGCACTACATAGGGAAATTTTAAAGGAATAAGGGAAGTGTCTTCTGAACGGGGCGACCGGCTGAGCACTTCCCATAGTTCTTCAATATGCCGGCATACCGACTTCGGGTGTTTTGTCTGAAACGAATGGTGAAACTCGGGCGGCAGATCAAAATACTGATGTACAAAATTGCTGAGGTTGAAGTCCGGTTGTTCTCTGGATTCCTCGTATAACCGGGTGATCTCAGCCAGGGGAAGCAGCGGGATGCAGTCGGGAAAGGTCTTGCCGTCTTCGAAGACGCGCTGGAGCTGAACGTTATGAAAAAGATCGCCTGTCTGGTGAATATAGTCTTTCATGTCATGCTTTTTGTTTACGGATGAAAAAGTGGAGGATAAGAAGGCAAACGATCAGGATAACAAGAGGAATGAGGGAGAAATAGAAGGCTTTGCCGCCCCCGATATGCCGGAACAGGTAGCCCACCAGCCGTGATCCTCCCGTACCGCCGATAGCAGAGAAAAACACCAGCAGTGAGGCCATGGGGCTGTGGTAGATCTTTTCGGTATGGCTTAAAACCACTGAATTTACCAGGGGGTAAACGGGTGCCAGGAAAAAGCCGATCAGCGGGAAAACATAGGCAATGACCGGGATATCCGACAAGCTTCTGATTTCCTTTACCGCGAGGTTTTCAGCCTGCGGAAGAATGATGATCACCATAAGGCCGGCGGCCACGAGGCAGATCACAAGCAATAACAGCCAGTTCATTCTCCTGATCAGGAAAGAAGACAGGTAACGGCCGGCCGCGATAGACAGCATCAGGATCACCGCCATACGCACCGCCATGGCTTCTGACAGGTGGAGCACCCGCTCATTGAAAGTGGGCAGCCAGCTCATGATCCCCTGTTCGGTCATGACATACATAAATGCGGCAATGGCAAACACCAGCACTACGGGTCTTTTCAGCAGGAAAATCATTTGCCTGAAATCATCCGCCAGGTGAGAGCCGGGTATCTCACGGGGAAGCGACGAGAAATCAGCGGAAAGAAGAAAAATAAAGGAGAACGCCACCAGCAGGGCGATGGCCAGGTAGATTCTCAGCCAGGCGTCGGGGTCAGTATCGCTGTAAAATACCGGGAAAAAGATGAAAGCAGCGGCAATACCGATCATAAAGAAACTTTCAATGGTACTTAAGAAACCGTTGTGTCCCTTTTCATCCGGTGTCAGGAGGCCTGCCAGTGAATAGACGGATATTTTTATAAAGGCAAAGGAAATTCCCACACAGGCAAACAGAATACGTACTGCCGTAAAGGAGTTTCCGAAATACATGATTATACATCCGCAAAAAACCAGTGCAAGAGAAAGAAGCATGGCTCTTTTATATCCCAGGCGGGGCAGAAATGAACCGGCCAGGAAAGAGACAAATGCAATGGAAAGATCTTTAAAGGCTTCCAGGGAGCTGGCGCTGATCTCATCTACACCGTATAGGTTCATAGAGCGCTGGATCAGGATCCCCACACTGTTCAGCAGGATGGCAAATACAAAATAATTGATAAAGAGGGAAGTCTTGATTTTCCAGGTTTTCATGAGATACAGTGCTACGTTCAAAGTCGGAACCTGTACAAAATTAGCCGGGTCCCGGTTAAAAAAATATTACTTGATTTAGCTTTTTTTGTATTATATTAATATTTTTGTATATCTATCCCTCGTTAAATGATGACCATGAAAGCAGGAGTTTTGAACTCCAGGACCCCCCTAGAGATTATTGAGCTGGATGAAGGGAGTTCATTCAAGCTGCTTCATCATAAGGTTACGGCCGATAACTTTCTTTGGGATTATCATTGCCATCCCGAGCTGGAACTGGTATATGTATGCGATGGTACGGGTCGTCGCCATGTGGGCAATCATATAAGTTATTACCAGGACGGCGACCTGGTGCTGATCGGGTCGCAGTTGCCACATGCCGGCTTCGGGTACGGCTCGGAGGGGGTGCACGAAGAGATTGTGGTTCAGTTTAAAAGCGAAACATTCAGCCGGGGCTCTTCGGTCATACCGGAGATTCACTTCATTGAAACCCTTTTTGAGCAGGCACAGTTCGGGATGTGCTTTTACGGGCAGACCAAGAAGGAAACAGGAGAGAAGATCCGGGGGCTTCCCGGTCTCGGTTCGTTTGACCGATTCCTGGTAATGATGGAAGTGCTGAAAGAGCTGGCTTCCTCCCGGGAATACATTGTGCTTAATGAGTCGGTCAGCACTTATGGCTTTACCAGCAAAGATCAGAACCGGCTTAAGAAGGTTTACGAGCACCTCGAACAGAATTATCATCAGAATATAGATATTGAGAAGGTAGCGGAGCTGGTCAATCTCTCCGTCCCGGCGTTTTGTAACTATTTTAAGAGAATGGTCAGCATGACATACACAGATTTCGTCAATGATTACCGGATCAGGAAAGCCTGCCAGATGCTGGTTACCCGTAAAAGTATGCTGGATATCAGCTTTGAGTGTGGCTTTGCCAGCCAGTCCTATTTTAGCAAGGTATTTAAGAAGGTCAAGGGAAAAACACCTATGGAATTTCGTAATGAACTGATTATGAAGATATGAAGGGTTACCTGCATCTCTTCCTTTTGGACGGAATAGTTATATTTTTTCAAAAAATATTAATAGAGAACAAAAAGCAATTAATAGGGAGATAATCTTTCCGGTTTAAAGCGCACAACTTTGCTATAGAGTAATTATTGTTCAACGTAACCTTAAATAAAAGAGTATGAAAGGAAATCTATTTTTTCTTCACTCAGCATTTCGTGTAAAAACGGAAGTCTGGAGGGCATTAACCGTTGTGCTTTTATCCCTGCTGATCAGCAGCAGCGGATTTGCACAGAAAACGGTTACCGGTACGGTTCTGGATGCAACCGATAACTCGGCTATGCCGGGCGTGAATGTAGCTGTGAAGGGGACTACCAGCGCAACGATGACCGGCGTAGACGGGAAATATTCGATTAGTGTACCGAATGACCAGACCGTGCTGGTCTTTAGTTTTATCGGGAAAGTAAGTAAGGAGGTTACAGTAGGAACACAAACCCTCATTGATGTCAGCCTGGAAGATGAGACCACTACCCTCTCGGAAGTGGTGGTGGTAGGATACGGTACGGCCAAAAGGAAAGACCTGACGGGATCGGTGGCCTCCATTGCTTCCAAAGACCTGAACCCCGGTATCAATCCGAACCCGCTTCAGGCCATTCAGGGTAAGGTGGCGGGTCTGGTGATCACACAGCCTTCCGGTGACCCTACCCAGAACCCTACCGTCAGGCTGAGGGGTTACACCTCGCTGGCGGGTGGTAGTGATCCCTTATATGTGGTAGATGGCATGATCGGTGTGCCGATCAATACGATCTCGCCCAACGATATTGAAACCATGGATGTGCTTAAAGATGCTTCAGCGGCTGCCATCTACGGATCAAGGGCCGCTAACGGGGTGATTCTGATCACCACCAAAAGAGGAAAAGTGGGCAAGCCCAGTATCTCTTTTAATAACTATGTGGGTATTTCTACCATTTCGAAGAGATTTGATCTGCTGGACGGGCCCGGTTATATAGAAGCGGTTAAACGCGCAGAAAGCGTTAAGGAGAACCCGGGAGATCCTTTAGCTGACGGACTGAGATTCCCCAAAGATGCTAACGGAAATTATTACAACACCGACTGGATAAAGGAAATCACCCAAAAACCGTTAGTGAATAACCATGATCTGGCCATTTCAGGCGGTTCACAGGGACTTACTTACCGGGGTTCTGTTAACTATTTGAACCAGGAGGGCTTAATTAAAAATTCGGGACTTAATCGTACTACTGCACGGATCAACCTGGATCAGAAGGCATTTGATAACCGTCTGAATATCCAGTATAACCTGGCCTATACGGAAACCCTGAATAAATATGCTCAGAACGGGGCCATAGAGAGGGCTACTATGTTTTTGCCTACGTTACCGGTAAGAAATGCCGATGGCAGCTATTATGAAGTGCTGGGTAATTTCAGTTTGTTCAATCCCGTGGCGATGATTGAAAACTATACCAATCAGCAAAATAAAAAGCTTACCCAGGGAGGCTTAAACCTGAGATACGAACTTTTTGACGGGTTTACCGTAGGAATAAACGGCCAGCTTCAGCGGGAAAACGGGGTGTCTGACTATTGGACTAACCCCAGTATCAAAGCGTATACGGGAGACAATGGCCGTGCAAGCCGCTCTTATTTTGAAGCCTCGAGCAAGCTGATGGAGCTTACAGCAAACTACATTAAGGCCTTGTCACAAGAGTCCAACATGGCGTTTCTGATAGGATACTCGTATCAGCAAAATGATAATAACGGTTTCCAGGCAGCGAATACCGGTTTTGTGACCGATTTTGTCACCATAAACAGCCTGGGCCTGGGCTCGGGTACGCTGATCAACCCAAGTAATAACTACGCCACTTCCTACAGAAACCAAACCAAGCTGATTTCTTTCTTCGGAAGAGCTACGGTTAATCTGAATGACAAGTATAATGTGACCGCCACGTTAAGGCAGGACGGCAGCTCTAAATTTGGTACCAATAATAAATGGGGGATCTTCCCGTCGTTTGGTGCAGGCTGGACCATCTCTAATGAAGAATTCTTTGGCCAGCCTACCGGCCTGAATTACCTGAAACTGAGGGTGGGCTGGGGACAAACCGGTAACTCTGAAGGGATTAACCCATATAACTCTATCATGTTATATGGCCCCAGCGGGACCTATTACGATGGATCAGTGGGCGACTTCCTGCCGGGCTATGCCATCACCCAGAATGCTAACCCTAACCTGAAATGGGAGGTGCTGGAAACCACTAACATAGGTCTGGATTTCCAAATAGCGTCTGGCAGGTATTCCGGTACCATAGAATGGTATAACAAGCTCACCAAAGATATGCTGTATAACTACAGTGTACCGGCCAATGGCGTGGATTACTTTACCAGTTCTATCCTGGCTAACGTGGGAACCATGAAAAATTCAGGTGTAGAGTTTAGCTTTGGTGGTGCCGTGGTGGAAAAACCAAAGTTCTCCTGGTCTCCCCAACTGGTTCTTTCCCTGAACAGGAACAAGATCGTTTCTCTTTCAAGTGACCAGTTTAACGCCGGCCAGGTACAATTGAACCCCTTCGGAGGGCGCGGACTTAGTGACGTGTTTGCTTCTTACCTCATTCCGGGAAGACCATTGGGTGAATTTAACTATGTGCCCACTTTTGCAGGTTTTGATGATAAAGGGGTAATGATACTGTCTGACTCGGCGGCTACAGGAACTACCACGAACATTTCACAATCAGATGCCTATGGTGCCATGAGGGCCGGAAATGCTATTGCACAGGGGAATCCGCAGCCTTTCCTGACCGGGGCGCTGAGCAATACTTTCCGTTACGGCAACTTTGACCTGAGCTTCCAGTTGCGGGGAACATTCGGAAACAGCATATTGAACAATGTGAGGAGCAACCTGATGATCCCGCAGTCTATCCTGGAAACCAATATGCTTAAGGATGTAAACACGATGCCGGCTAACTATAGCCAGAACCAGATTTCTACCATGTGGCTGGAAAGTGGCTCCTTTGTGAGGCTTGATAACTGGCAGGTGGGTTATAATTTGCCGGTAGCAGGTAAGACACTCACCAGTGCACGGATTTATTTCGGTGGGAATAACCTGTTGATCTTAACGAAATACAAAGGTATAGACCCTGAGCTGCAAACCAAAGGTGACCTTGAGTCGAACACTTCGAGGAGACCTAATTCAATGGGTCTGGATTACGCCACGGTATATCCTAAGACCCGTTCGTTCCAGTTAGGTGTTAATCTTACATTTTAATTAACAAAGATTTTGAAGACAATGAAAAGAATATATCGAATTTTAGCTGTAGGGGCTCTGCTGGTATCACAGGCATGTACTGACCTTACAGAGAAAACGTATGACGTCATACCTACTGACCAGTTTGGTCGCACCCCGGAGCAGCAGGCAGCGCTTATCGGTCCTCTGTATAACTCGGTGGGAAACTACTGGGGCAACCTGTTCTGGGTACAACCCAGCACGGACGAAATGATGATTCCTACCCGCGGTGGTGACTGGGGTGATGGCGGTCAGCATGTACGGATGTACACCCATACCTGGCACCCGGTGAGTGATAACGGCCGGTTTGACGGGATATGGAGCTGGATATACAACGCCGTTACAGCAATTAACCTGCAGCTGGCATCGGTAACCGAACCTGCTACCGTAGCTGAGCTGAAAGCGTTGCGGGCATTCTTTCATTATGTGGCGCTGGATAACTTCGGCAATGCCATTATAGCTGACGGGGTGGCATCCGGTAACCCGCCGCAAAGCACCAGCAAGCAGATGTATGATTTTGTGGAGAAAGAATTGCTCGATGCCTATCCTAACCTGAGCGAGACGGTGGGCGGAGCGTATTATACCCGTTTCAACAAATATGTGGCAGATATGATCCTGGCGAAGCTTTACCTGAATGCCGAAACGTATACGGGTACGCCGCAATGGAATAAAGTAATAGAGCATACCTCAAGAATTATTGACTCCGGTAAATTTACCCTGCCGTCTGATTTCTTCAGCACGTTTTCCACCAGTAACCAGAACTCACCGGAGATCATACTGGCCACAGCGTTTGACAGAACCAAGCGTACCGGCTTCAATATCGAGATGCCCGTGCTGCATTACCGCCAGCAGTTGGAATTCAACATCGCTAACAGCCCGTGGAACGGTCCGTGTGCCGTACCGGAACACTACTATTCATTTACCGACGGCGATATTCGTAAAAATATGTGGATGGTAGGACAGCGTTATGCTGCTGACGGCACACCGCTGACCGATGATGATATCCCGCTGGTGCTAAATCCGGAAGTTCCTGCTTTGGTAATGCCCGGGGGAGCAGATACCCGGGTAAGAGGAGCGCGTGCCGCAAAATATGAAATCCAGCGCAATAACCCGGTAGAACACCAGGATAATGATTTTGTGATCTACCGTTTGGGAGACGCCATCCTGATGCGGGGCGAAGCTAACCTCCGCCTAGGAAACACGGCCGCTGCGCTGACGGATGTGAACATGATCCGCGAAAGGGCCGGCGTGAAGCCTTATACTGCTGCCCAGCTCACGCTTGATGAGCTGCTGGCAGAAAGAGGCCGGGAGATGTCCTGGGAACTGCACCGCCGCCAGGACCTGATCCGCTTCGGGAAATTTAACGGCACCTGGAGATTCAAACCTGCATCACCGGCGCACACCAAGTTATTCCCTATCCCGCCGACGCAGATCCAGAATAACCCGAACCTTAAGCAGAATCCGGGGTACTAACCCGTCATTTTCAGTACCCGATTTTTGATAATTACGAAGTGCCGCTTTTAAAAGCGGCACTTTTGTTTTTATAAAACACTGATTGTCAATAATATATCATAATACAATTTTTTATTTAAATTGTGCAAGGCGGGGCGAACCGTAGTATCCGGTCACCGTATCTTTGCCATAGAATTTTTATATTTTCTATGTGTATCTTCCAATAAGGGATTCAGCGGGAAAATAAGGGGATCTGTATTTAACCATTTTATTGAACAATTCATATGCAAAAACACGTACGATTGAGGAAGTGGGATTTCGCGTTACGGAATGCGGCAGCTTTGCTGATATTCCTGTTCGCGGCTTCCACTGCATGGGCTCAGAAAACAGTGACCGGGAAAGTAACTGATGCCGGTGACAATTCGGAAATAATTGGTGCCACGGTGGTGGTGAAGGGAACCACCACAGCCACCGTGACCGACGTAGACGGAAATTACCGGATCAATGTGCCGGAAAATAATGCGGTGCTGGTTTTCACTTATGTGGGAAAGGTATCGCAGGAAGTAGTGGTAGGAAACCAGTCGGTTATTAATGTAAGGCTGGCAGATGATCCCAGGTTATTGGAGGAAGTGGTAGTGGTAGCTTACGGTACCCGGAAAAAAACCGACCTGACCGGTTCGGTCATTGCCGTAAATGCCAAAGACTTCCAGCAGGGAAACATCCAGTCGTCCGAGCAGTTGCTGCAGGGTAAGGTGGCCGGTCTCCAGGTAACGCCGGGAGGCGGTTCGGCCGGTGGCGGAAGTACCATCCGTATCCGGGGAGCAGCTTCACTGAACGCGTCGAATGACCCCCTGATCGTGATTGACGGTATACCGGTAGAAGGTAACGGGATCAAAGGCTCAGATAACCTGCTGAATACCATTAACCCGAATGATATTGAGAGTATGTCTGTTCTTAAGGATGCTTCCGCAGCTGCGCTGTACGGCTCAAGGGCATCGAACGGGGTAATTATCATTACCACCAAGAAGGGCGCTTCCGGAAAACCGCGTTTTAATTTCAATACCCAGTTCTCGGCCGGTGTAATTACCCAAAAGGTGGATATGCTAAACGGCGACCAGGTAAGAGACCTGATCAATGCCAACGCTGCCGCTACCGGGAACAATACGTATAAAGATTTGCTGGGAACGGAGAATACCGACTGGCAGGACGTGATCTACCGGAATTCTACCGGTACCGACAATAACCTGAGTGCCAGCGGCTCGGTGAAAAATATCCCGTTCCGCGTGTCTGTAGGATATTCTAACCAGAACGGGCTACTGAAAACCGATAACTTCCAGAGAACTTCCGGAGCCATCAACCTGAGCCCTAAGTTTCTGAATAATGCACTATCCGTGAATATCAATGCCCGTGTAGCCGCTACCAGAAACCGTAAAGCGGATGAAGGAGCAGTAGGAGCTTCCCTGCGGATGGATCCTACCCAGCCCGTATATGCTGATAATGAATTTGGCGGATATTTTGAGTGGTTAACCGAAAAGGGCGACTGGAATAACCTGGCCGGGAGAAACCCGCTGGCTATGCTGGAGATGAAAAATGATGCCCGGAAAGCCAACCGGTTTATCGGAAACATTGAACTGGATTATAAGCTGCCCTGGGTAGAAGGTCTGAGCCTGCGGACCAACCTGGCTCTTGACCAGACCAGCGGTAACCGTACGGAAACCATTGATGCGCGTGCGGCCTCCAATTATCGTACGCAGGGATATTACAGAAATGAAGACGAGAAGAAGTCAAACAAGCTCTGGGATGTTTCGGCATTCTACGAAAAAGACCTTCCGGAGATCAAAAGTAAATTTGACGTGCTGGCGCTTCACTCGTACCAGGATTTTCTGACAGAAGTTTTCATGAACCCGGCCTACAGTACGGATCAGTCGAAAATGATTGAAGGCAGTATGCCGGCTTTTGCTACCGACAGACCGCAGTATCGTCTGGATTCCTATCTGGGAAGGATCAACTATACATTTGATGATACCTACCTGCTTACTGCTTCATTAAGGAGAGATGCCAGTTCGAAATTCTCACCGGAAAACCGGGTAGGATACTTCCCTGCCCTGGCTGCAGCCTGGAAGATCAAAGAAGGACTGTTTACGGACTCTAAAGCGGTTTCGGAACTGAAGCTGAGAGTGGGCTGGGGGGTAACCGGTCAGCAGGACTTTAATAATTACTACCCGTACATGGCACGGTATGCTTACGGCTCCAACACGGCTCAGTACCAGTTTGGTGACCAGTTTTATCAATTCCTTCGCCCGGCGGCCGTAGATGCCAACATTAAATGGGAAACCACTACTACCACTAACGTGGGTCTCGACTTCGGTTTTGCCAACAACCGGGTCACCGGTACGGTAGAGTGGTTTAATAAAGATACCCGTGACCTGCTGGCAGTAGCACCGGTAGCGTACGGATCTACCTTTGACATCAGCGTGTTTACCAATGTGGGTAACCTGACCAACAAGGGGATGGAGTTTGTGTTAAATACCACCCCGGTACTGAACGATAATTTCCGTTGGGACATTGGTTTTAACGTAACCCGTACCCACACGAAAATTGTTTCATTGAGGAAACAGGATGATCCTAACTTTACGGGTATTCCGGTAAGCGGCATATCCGGAGGTACCGGAAATACCATCGGTCTTCATATGATCGGCCAGTGGCCCTATGCCTACAATGTGTATCAGCAGGTGTATGATCAAAACGGCAAACCGCTGGAAGGGGTGTATGTGGACAGAAACAACGACGGCCAGATCTCAGATGCAGACCGTTACCTGTACCAGAGACCGGCCCCAAGCACTTTGCTGGGGATAAACACGGCCATCAATTACAAGAAATGGACAGCAAGAGCTTCCGGTCACGGCATGTTCGGAAACTATCTGTATAATAACTTCCGTTCTGAGCGTTCAGTGATGCGTAACCTGCTGGACCCTGTACTGACCATCAATAATGCCTCTACCGAGCTGCTGACCACCGGGTTCTATAATAACCAGTACCTGTCGGATCTGTACATTGAGAATGCTTCCTTCTTCCGTCTGGACAATATCAATGTGGGATACTATGTCGGAAAAGTATTCGGGAATGCTTCACTTAGCCTGAATGCAGGAGTAAACAACGTGCTGGTGATTACCAAATACAGCGGGCTGGATCCTGAAAACTCTTCGAGCACAGGAGTCGATAACACCATTTATCCACGCCCGAGAATTTACACTTTCGGGTTAAACTTTGATTTTTAAGACGAGCTAAAAGAGACAGAATATGAAAAATATCATTAAAAATATAGCGATAGCCTTCATGAGCATGAGCATCGTGACCTCATGTTCCAATAAACTGGATTTGTTCCCGCAGAACGACATGACGCCCAACAATGCTTACAAAGACATGGACGGCTATATGTCCGTGCTGGCAAAAATATATGGCAGCCTTTCGCTGGGAGGAAATGAGGGTGATGGGGCGCCGGATATCTCAGGGCTGGACGGGGGATCTCAGATCTCGTTTATCCGCCCGTTCTTTAACCTCCAGGAGCTGCCCACCGATGAAGCCGTATGTGCATGGAATGACCAGACCATTAAGGACTTCCATAACCTGGCCTGGACCAGCTCTGATCCGTTTATTAAAGGAGCCTATGCCCGGCCTATCTGGAATATCGGCCTGATCAATGCTTTCCTGAGGGAGACCACGGATGCCAAAATTTCAGAAAGAGGGTTTAGTGGTGCCGACGCCACCAACATCAAAAATATGGCGGCAGAAGCAAGATTCCTGAGGGCATTTAACTACTGGGTAGCCATGGATCTTTTCGGGAAGTATTCTTTCCTGACCGAAGCAGATCAGACCGGAACCACGCCGGTAGAGAAACCGGCATCCGAGATCTTTGCGTATATAGAATCGGAATTGCTGGCGATAGAAGAGGCGCTTCCTGCAGCTAAATCAGCTGTATACGGGCGGGTAGACCGTGCAGCAGTACAGGCTCTTCTTGCCCGGTTATACCTGAATGCCGAAACCTATACGGATGCAGGTAAGTACAACGAAGCGGCCACCTATGCCAAAAAAGTGATTGAATCCGGCTATACTCTGAGCCCTGATTACTACCGGTTATTCCAGGCAGATAATGATACACAGGTTAACGAAGTGATCTGGGCCATCAACTGCGACGGTCTGATGACGCAGGGGCATGGGAATACCACTTTCCTGGTGCACGCTGCCTCAGGTGAAGACGCGCCGGAATACAATGTGGGCAGCGGCTGGGCCGGCTACCGGGCTACCAAAGGTCTTTCCGGTAAGTTTTATGCAGGAAATGCCACTACCACGAACGACAAACGGGCTCTTTTTACCACTTCCAAATATAAAATTGATCCGGTAGAAAACGAGATCGATGACATCACTAATTTCCATAACGGGGTGCATGTGAAGAAGTGGACCAATAACTACACAGACGGCAGAGCGGGCAAAGACCCGACCAGGAACTTCACTGATACGGATTTCCCGGTTTTCAGGTTGTCAGAAATGTACCTGATCTATGCGGAAGCTGTTTTAAGGGGAGCTTCCACCGGCGACAGAGCTACAGCGCTCAGCTATGTGAATACCGTAAGGGCACGAGCCTATGGAAATGCCTCAGGAAACATTGCGGACGCCGCCCTGAATTTACAGTTTATCCTGGATGAGCGGGCAAGAGAGCTGTACTGGGAAGGCCACCGGAGAACCGACCTGATCCGTTTCAACCAGCTGGTGACCGATACGTACCTGTGGGCGTGGAAAGGCGGTGTACAGGGCGGAAGAGCCGTGGATGCCAAATACAAACTGTACCCCGTGCCTGCGGAGGCCATCATGGTGAATCCTAACCTTACGCAAACCACAGGTTATTAAAAAACGCTTAAATGAACGTAGAAATGAAAAAAATATTAATCATACTGTTTGCCATAGCAGGTCTCTGGTCTTGTGAAAAAGATGAGATCCGGGCCGTGATGAATGAAGGGGCCGGTACGAATGTCACGCTTTCAGCACCAACACTGGTACTTACGAAAGATGCCGCAGATAACCCCGTATTAACGGTTTCCTGGACCGCACCGGATTTCGGCTATGCGGCCGCTCCGTCTTACCTGCTTCAGATCGATAAAAAAGGCGGGGATTTTTCAAAAGCCTACAGCACCTCTACAGGGGCTGATTTAAAAAAGGAATTTAAAGGCTCCGAGCTGAATGCCATTTTGTTAAATCTGGGTCTGAAGCCCGATGAAGTGCATCAGCTGGATGTACGGGTAAGCGTAGTGCTTTCTTCAGCGACTTCCCTCGTATCACCGATAGCCAGCCTGAGTGCTACGCCCTATGCCAATGTGCTTGACCTGAGCACACCCTGGGGTGTGGTAGGCAGTGGTTACAACGATTGGGGAGCTACTCCTGATGCGCCGTTTTACAAGACTTCTGAAGCAGATGTATTTGTAGCTTATGCTGTCCTGAAAAACGGGGAAGTAAAGTTCAGGATGAATAATTCATGGGATGCTCCCAACATCAATTACGGAGGAGCAGGAGGTTCGCTTGTAAAAGACGGTGCAAACATAGCGGTCACCGCGGGAACGTATAAAATCACTATTAACGTAAGTGCTTTAACATATAAGCTGGAAAAATATTCATGGGGACTAGTAGGTTCAGCAACACCTAACGGGTGGGATGCACCGGATACATACGTCATGAAGTATGACCCATTCTCCGATCAATGGAGAACTATTGTTACCCTGGGAGACGGTGAAATGAAGTTCCGTCTGAATTCCGACTGGACGGTTAACTATGGAGATACGGGAGCTGACGGCACTCTGGAGGACGGCGGTGACAATATCAAGGTTACGGCCGGAAAATACCTGGTGACCATGAACCTGAACGACAAATCATACAGTCTGCTTCCGGTAACGAATCTCTGGGGGGTGGTAGGTGACGCTACTCCTAACGGCTGGGACGGCCCGGATTTGCCCATGGACCTGGATTATTCCCAGTATGCTGCTGATTTTGATACCAAAGGAATCTGGATTGCCAAAGGGGTGGTATTGAAAAGCGGAGAGATGAAATTCAGGGCGAACAATGCCTGGGATGTGAACTATGGCGATACCGGGGCGGATGGCTCGCTGGAAGGAGGCGGAGATAACATCAAAGTCACTGCCGGAACGTATGACATTGTGCTGGATTTTTCAGGTTCAGCACCTACCTATAAGTTAACCAAGAAATAAAAGGTCAAAGGGCTGCCTGAAATTATTTCGGGCAGCCCTTTTTATGCCCATGAAGAAAAGAATAAGCATTCTGCTCCTGGTGCTCCTTGCCGCCTGTAAAAGCAGTAACGACCCGGTAGAGACCGTCACCCACCCGGAAGACCTGACTCAATACCTCCGGCCTGAAGGCGTGATGATGCAGGGTTTTTACTGGGACGTGGAACCCCGGCATGCCTGGTGGAATACCATCAGTGCGCGGCTGGAAGACTGGAAAGCGATGGGGGTGGATCGTCTCTGGCTGCCACCGGCCTCCAAGGGGATGTCAGGCGGATACTCTATGGGCTATGATCCGATGGATTATTTCGACTTCGGGGAATACGACCAGATGGGAACCATAAAAACCCGTTTCGGCTCACGGGCCGAGCTGGAATCGCTGATTACCAAGGCACACGGACTTGGGATACAGGTCATTGCGGATATGGTGCTGAACCATAACAGCGGCGGCCAGGTGGAATTCAATCCCTACCGGAACAAAAGTACCTACACCTTATTCCGGCCGGCCTCCGGCCGCTTTAACCGCAGTTATGAAGATTTTCATCCGAACCACATTCACGACCGGGATGCCGAAGCCCTGTTTTTCGAAGAGCAGGATCTTTGCCACGAAAATCCCAACGTAAAAAAATGGTTCTGGGAATCGGACTCTTCCGTAGCACGGTATTACAAAAATACCATGAAGTTTGACGGCTGGCGCTTTGATTATGTGAAAGGCTTTGACCCGTCTGTAATTAAATCCTGGATGGATGCCGTTGGCGGTTTCGGAGTACTGGAAGTATGGGACGGCAACACTGATTACCTGAAAAGCTGGATAGACAAAACCGGTATCCGCGCCTTTGACTTTGCTAATTTTTATAACCTGGAACAGGCCATCGACGGGAATAACATGAAAATTCTCGGAGAGAGAAACTCACTCTGGAAGGTCAACCCGGACAGGGCCGTGACCTTTGTCAATAATCACGATACCGAGAAAGACACTAACCAGGGAAACCGGATCGGCTCAGCCGAAAACCGTATGCTGGCGTATGCGTATATCCTGACCCACCCGGGCTATCCCTGTATTTTCTACAGTGACTACGAAAGTATTCTTTCGAAACCCAAACTGGAAAAGCTCATAACGATCTATCGTTCGCTGGCGGCCGGAAATCTTACTGTTTTGTTTTCCGATACAGACTTTTATGCAGCACAGCGGGGCGGTGACAGCACAACTCCCGGTCTGGTGCTTACCCTGAATAACGCCTCCCGCAATATACAAAGGACCATTGTCACGCCGTGGAAGAACGCTGTGATCTATGATTATTCCGGGAATACCGACAGAACCCTCACGACCGATGCCGGTGGCCGGGCAGACATCAGTACCCCCGCTAAAGGCTATACCGTCTGGTCACTGAAGAAGTTTAAATGATCATTCAGCATATTCAACGGCTGGCCGTGGGCCGCTGATGAATAAAACTACTACTCATTGCCCGGAACTCACTACTCAGAACTAATACATATACCTATGAAAAAAATATTCTTCTTCCTTCTCCTTTGTCTTTCTGTTTCGGCCCAGGAGATTCAACGTATGGAACCTGCCCTATGGTGGACAGGCATGCATAACCCGGAGCTCCAGGTGCTGGTTTACGGGAAGAACATCTCTGAAACCCGGCCTTCAGTGAAATACCCGGGTGTAAAGTTGCTGAAAGTGCATAAAGCGGAAAGCCCGAACTACCTGTTCCTCGACCTCCGTATAGAGAGGTCGGCCAAAGCAGGCGACGTGAAGATCGATTTCACTTCGGCCGGCGGAAAAGTAATTTCCCGTACACTGAAGCTGGAAAACAGGGGGCCCAATTCCGCCGCCCGGAAGAGTTTCGATAATTCCGATGTAATCTACCTGATCACACCCGACCGTTTCGCGAACGGCGATACCGGCAACGATAATACCGCCGATACCCAGGAAAAGCTGAACCGCGCGCATTATAACGGCCGGCACGGGGGCGATATCCGCGGAATAACAGATCACCTCAGCTACATAAAAGAGATGGGCTTTACCACCTTGTGGAGCATGCCTCTCCTGGAAAACAACCTGAAGCAGGTGACCTATCACGGTTATTCCATCACCGATTATTACCGGATCGATCCCCGCTACGGAAGCAATGAATCGTTCAAAGACATGGTGGCCCAATCCAATGCGATGGGCCTGAAATGGATCATGGATGTAATCCCGAACCACTGCGGTATTGATCACTGGTGGATGGCCGATATGCCCTTCGCGGACTGGATCAATAACGGGGGAAAGTTCCGGTCAACCAACCACCGCCGGGAAGTGCATCAGGATATCCACGCTTCGGAAAAAGATAAGGAAGCCATGAAGGGCGGCTGGTTTGTGCCCTCCATGCCCGATCTCAACCAGCGAAACCCTTTTATGGCACGCTACCTGACCCAGAATACTATCTGGTGGATAGAATATGCCGGTCTGGCCGGGTTACGGGTAGACACCTGGCCTTATTCTGAAAAAGCCTTCCTGGCCCAATGGATGAAGGATATCCTGGCAGAATATCCTGGCCTGAATGTAGTAGGCGAGGAGTGGACCACCAAAGCCAACACCATTGCCTACTGGCAAAAAGGGAAACGTAATGACGACGGTTACGAAACCTGGATTCCCTCCATGATGGACTTCCCGCTTCAGGCCGCCCTGACGCAGGCCCTTACCGAAAAAGAAGGTTTTCACAGTGGCCTGGCCCGTTTATACCAGGCCCTTTCGGACGATTACCTGTACCCGGATCCGGATAACCTGGTGGTATTTGCGGATAATCACGATATGAACCGGTTCTTTACCCAGATAAAGGAAGACCCGCGTTTGTTCAAAATGGGGCTGGCCTTCCTGGCTACCGTGCGGGGGATTCCGCAGATGTATTACGGCACCGAAATAGGCATGGCCAATCCCGACTCAGAAGAGCACGGTGTATTGCGGGCCGACATGCCCGGTGGCTGGCCCGGAGATCGGAAAAATGCTTTCACCGGTGAAAACCTTTCTCCGTTGCAGAAAGACCTGCAGGATTTTACCCGCCGGCTCTTTAACTGGCGGAAGACCGCTAAGGTAGTACATACCGGCAAGCTGGTTCATTTTGTTCCGGAAGACGGTATTTACAGTTATTTCCGGTTTGACGGACAGAAAAAGCTGTGGGTGATCTTCAATAAGAATGAGGAGGAAAAAGTAGTAAACAGCAGCGATTACACGGAAATGGTGCCGGAGGGAGCAAATATGAAAGATGTGCTGGACGGGTCTGAGTGGCAAAAGTCAGTGAAGATTCCGGCCAAAGGATTCAGGATACTCGAAATATGATATATCATTCATAAATGTTAAATTTGTGCCCCGTTTAATCTGAGAAATGTTTTTAGAAGTAGAAACGCACGTAAAAGACAGCCGGCCTGTATACCTGACAGGAGATTTTTGCAACTGGAACCCTTCTGATCCTGATTTCATCATGGACAGGGTAGATGAAGGCCGGTTCAGGATTCCTCTCGACAAAGTGCCGGATCTGGTAGAAAAATCCTGCTATAAATATACCAAAGGCGGCTGGGACAATGTGGAGCTGGATGTATTGGGGAACAGTCCGCGGAGTCGCCGCTTTGATCCTGAAGAGATCCGGAACCCGGATTTCGTGCCGCTGTGGAGGCAGAATGGCTATACTCCTTTTTACGAGGAAACCATGCCGGTAGTGGAAATATTCGCCGACTCATTTGAGATTCCGCAGCTGAAAAGGAAGAGAAAAATATCAGTTCTTCTGCCTCATGATTATCACACCCATCCCGAAAAGCGGTATCCTGTTTTATATATGAATGATGCCCAGAACCTGTTCGGTAACGGTTCAGCTTACGGCAACTGGGAAATCGACAAGCGGATTTCGCTTCTGAAAAAGCAGGGCGAAACTGACGTGATTGTAGTGGCTATTGACCATGGCGATGCTACCCGTAACCTGGAATATTCGCCCTATAAAACGCCGAAAGAGAACCAGAAAGGCGAAGGAATGCGCTACGCTACGTTTATTGTGCGTACGCTAAAGCCGCTGATCGACCAGCAGTACCGTACTCTTCCCGAGCGCCAGTTCACCGGGATAGGCGGCAGTTCGATGGGCGGGCTGATCAGCATTTACACCGGTATGATGTACCCGGAGAAAATAGGCCGCCTGATGGTATTTTCTCCCGCTTTATGGACAAGTCCTAAAATCTATTTTGATGCAGTTGAGTTTTTCAATCCGCTGGATACCCGGATCTACCTTTACGGGGGCGGTAAGGAAAGCACCACCATGTTCAGTAACATTGAAAAGCTGATCTCTACGATTGAAGGACAGGGCTTCTCTTCCGAAAAGATACAGGTAAAAGCCGAGCTTGACCCCGAAGGCCTGCATAATGAGAAGCGGTGGGGGCAGGAGTTCCCGAAAGCGCTGAAATGGCTGTTCTGATAGTGAACAACTAACAAGTAATAGTGAACAGTTGACGTTGTTTGCTACTTTTATCTCAAAAGTAGTCTTCAGCAAAATCGTTGTTCACTACCCCAAAGCTTCCTCCAGCACAATCATTGTTCACTGAAAAAGTGTCAGCACCCCGTTCGCCCTCTCCAGGTCCAGCAAGAAACGTTTATTGTGAAGCCCGCCCGCATAGCCCGTAAGGCTGCCGTCTGAGCCGATAACCCGGTGGCAGGGAATGACAATGGCAATGGGATTTTTCCCGTTAGCGGAAGCAGCGGCACGGATCACTTTGGGGTCACCCAGCTGGTCAGCCATCTGCGCATAGGTCCGGGTTTTGCCGAAAGGGATGGTCTGCAGTAAATTCCATACCTGTTTTTGAAAACCGGTTCCGTCAGGATCAAGCTTTAAATCAAAAGTTTCCCGCTTACCCAGGAGGTACTCTTCCAGTTGACTGCCGGCCCTTTGCAGGATTTCAGGCAGGACAGAAGAGCTTTCCCCCGCTTCGGAAACAAAGCTGATCTCCTTGATGCTTTCGGCATCGGATACGATCTTCAGCGTTTTGCCTGAAGCGGATATGTAGGTTTCAAAAGTTTCTCCCATAATGAATTACGAAGTTATGAAAATTGCTGAAATTTGAAAGATTTTAGAAAACTAACAAATGTCAACAGAAGAACTATACGCGCTGTATAAAATCGCAGGAGAAGTAACTACCGATACCCGGAATATTACCGAAGGGTGTATTTTTTTTGCATTGAAAGGCGATAAATTCAATGGCAACACCTTTGCTGAAGAAGCCCTGAAAAAAGGGGCGGCGTATTCTATTGTGGACGAAGCGGAATATGCGGTGAATGAGCGCTGTCTTCTGTTTGAAGATGTGCTGGAAACCCTCCAGCAGCTTGCGCAGCATCATCGCCGGCAGTTTGATATCCCGGTGATCGGCCTGACCGGCTCTAACGGAAAAACCACCAATAAGGAGCTGCTGACCCGGGTGCTTGCCCGGAAATACAAGGTTCACGCCACCAAAGGCAACCTGAATAATCACATCGGGGTACCGCTCACCCTGCTTTCCATGCCGGATGACACCCAGGTGGCGGTCATCGAGATGGGGGCTAATCACCGCCAGGAAATCGGGCTGTTATGCTCCATTGCCGAACCTACCCACGGATTCATTACGAACCTGGGTAAGGCGCACCTCGAAGGTTTCGGAGGTGAGGAGGGGATCCGCAAAGGCAAGGGCGAGCTGTTTGACTTTCTGAAAAAATCAGGCGGTATCGTATTTGCCAATGCCACTGACGCCAAGATCGTGGAAATGGTCAGGGAAAGGAATATCCTAGCCGTGGTCTATTACGGAAACGATGAAAATGCGCTGCAAATGACAGCCGAAAGCCCGGTGGTGGAATTCACAGCTCCGCACAGCGGAAAGAACTACACCGCGCATATCGGTGGAAGGTACAATTTTGACAACATGCTGACGGCCTTTACCATAGGCCTGTATTTCAATGTGGAGGAAACGGCCGCCGCCGCGGCGATTGCCGGGTATAATCCCGATAATAACCGCTCGCAGACGGTAGAAGTGGGCTCTAATTCCTTCCTGATGGACGCCTATAACGCTAACCCCTCGTCTATGGAGGCATCGGTAAAAAGCTTTGCGGCATTGCAGACCCCTAAAAAGAAAGTGGTGATCCTGGGCGATATGTTTGAGCTGGGAGAATATTCTCAAAAAGAACACGCCGCCCTGGGGGAACTGGTGAGCCGCCTGGGTTTTGACTACGTGGTCTTATACGGCGAAAATATGCAATATGCCCTGCCGTATTTACCGAAAGCCTGTTACTTTACAGACAAATTTTCCATGCATAACTGGCTGCTGGACATGAAGTTTAAAGAAACCTTCTTCCTGGTGAAAGGCTCAAGGAACACAGGTCTGGAAAGCGTTCTCAAAGTTTTTCAGGCTGTAGAATAAGGAGTAAAATGATTCGCAGTAAGGACGGTCTCCCTCTCCGGTATACCGGAAGTAAAAGAGATTTTTATATATTTATAATTAGTCTAAATAAAAATAGTACTTTTGCATCTGAACCGGCCGGATGACCGGGATAGTATTATTAACCATCAATATCAACATGAAAAAAAGTATAGCAGTACTCGGTTTTTCAATCGTGTGCCTGGGCGGCTTTGCCCAGCAAAAAGAGGAGGCAGCTCCCAAAATGTTTAAAGTGGATGCTGTTCAAAAGATCAATGCCAGCGTTTACCAGCTGGTTCACAACCCGGTAAGCAAAAGTGTTTATGTGGTAGGACCCAAAGGCGGATTCAGGGCGGAAACGGATCAGTTCGTGTATGTTCTGGATGATGCCACACTGGCCGTAAAAGATTCCATCAATATCGGCAAATACACCCCGTTCGGCCTGGCTATCAATACAAAAACACAAACCTTGTACGTGGGGCATTCTATCCAGCAGAACATCAGTGCCGTAGATCTGAAAACCCGCAAAAGTACACTCATTCCCAGCGGGCGTGAAAAATCCAAGATCCGGGAGATCGTGGTGGATGAAGACAGGAACCTGGTGTATGTTTCCGACCACGGCGACCCATCTATTTGGGTAGTAGATGGCAAAACCAATAAGTACCTCAAAACCATTGCCATTCCGGGGACCTTCCCGTTGGGGCTGAGTGTTGACAGTAGGAAGGGAAGGATATATACTACCGACTCAGGCACCATGCAGGGGAATGTACTGGTTTATGATTCCAAAACCAATGAACTGGTAGGAAAATGGAAGACCTGGTCGTACTGCCCGCTGAACATTGCCCTGGATCTGAAAAACAACCGTTTGTTTGTCTCGCAGTCAAATGACAACAATATTACCGTGCTGGATGCCGGCAGCGGGGAGATCATTGACAAAGTCTACCTGGGGTATGACGCTTCTCCCATAGGCCTGGTGTACGATGAGAAAAGCGGCTTGCTGTTTACCGCCAACCGTGAAAAAAAAGAAGTGGCGGTCATTGATACCGAAACCTATAAGGTAAAAGAGAGGGTGCCTACCGAGGGGCTGGCCAATACCATCGTCCTGGATAAAAATACAGGCGCGGTATATGTGACCAACAAATCGCCGAGAAAGGCAGACGACGCCATTAAGAAAGGCGATACCGTTCAGAAAATAGTGCGGATATAATTGATGAAGCGAGGAGGGTGTCTGAAAAGTTACCGGCAACCGGACCCTGTAATGATACCCTCCTCACTTTATCCTATAATTTTAAACGGCTTCGCATCCCGCAGCACCCGCCACAAGGCGAATCCGCTGACTGCTGACAGCGTCAGGAACAGGAAATCAATGAAGAAAATATCCCATTCGTGCCGCAGGTAGGTATTCCACATCCACAGGCCATCGTAAAGGCCGTTGGCCAGGGGCACGCCGAAGCACAAAGCCGCCGAAAGACCCAGGGTTATCTTATTCATCAGGGGTAAATTTCTCCAGGCCATTAGAAAGATTCCCAATACCAGCCAGCTGTAGAAATACACCTGGTAGATAACGGACTGGTTAACCACATCAAGGGCTTTGATCATAATAAAAGTAAAGGCAGTAACCGGAAGCATGCTCAGGCAGGCGGCCAGGAAGAAATTACTGGCCCAGAAATTGAACACCCTTTTGTGGCGGGGAGTGGCGGTTTTGTCACGCGCTACCAGCCAGATCACAATTCCCGAAATAATGACGATACAGCCTGTGAAGCCGAGGATAAAAAACACGATCCGCAAGGGCTTTCCTCCGAAATCACCGAAATGAAGATGGTAAAGCGCGCTTTTTACGCGGTCAATATAATGGGTGTCCGAAACCGGAGATTTCTGCTGCAGAACCTTACCGGAAGCCACTTCAACAAGCGCATAGCCTGAACCCGCAAAGCTTTCTGCAGGATGTGGTTTTGACGATATCAGCACCTGCATGTTGCTGTCGAGGTAATTAATGATATTTATGCGGGTCACCGGGCTTTTTCCCCACCGGGTTTGCCAGTCGCTCACCAGCCCGTTCAGATCAAAGGAGCCGGGAAGGGGCCGGTAACTGTATACGGCTTTCATGGGAATGTTATACTCCAGCTCTTCATAAACCTTTTCCTGGTCACCGTTATAAAGAAGCCGGGCAAAGGGCGAGATCAGTACAAAATTAACGATCAGCACGATACCCGTTACGGCAAAAATAAACTGGAACGGGAAGCCGATCACGCCCAATGCGGTGTGCATGTCTGTCCAGACGGTCTTCCACTTGCTCCACGGGCGGAACAGAAAAAAATTGGAAACGATTTTGTCCCAATGCAGCAGCAGGCCCGTGATCAGGGCAAAAAGGAACAGGAATGAGACAATGCCTGCCAGCAGGTACCCGAAAGGGGTGCCTATGCGGATGGGAACCTGGTTCAGCTGCGCCAGAAAATGCAGCCGGTAAAGAAACTCTCCCATATCATAACCCTCGGTGTACGTGACCGGCTTCTTATCGGTAAAATGATACAGAAAATACGCGGAATCGTCGTTCCCGCCTCTTCTTCCGCGTCCGCGGCCCGGCGCCTCTTTCCGCGGTTTGCTGATGGTGGTATCTTTGGAAGGAGACATATTGACATAGGTGCCGTGTCCCTGCCGGAGGAGGTAAAATCCGAAATCGCGTCCGCGAAGATTATAATTCCGCGACAGGGAATCCATCAGGAAATTATAATCGGCATCAATTTCTTCCGATACGGCGGATCTTCCCTTCTGCCAGGCCGTAATATCATCCCGGAAGAAGGAAAATGAGCCGGCAAAGAAGATAACATACAGCAGTGCGGCAATGATGATCCCGCTGATGGTATGGGTATGAAAGTAGATATTGTATTTTCTAAGATCCATAAAGAGGGGTAATTTTCAGAATATGAGGCAACAGAAAAAGAAAGGTGAGGGCCAGGTAGATCATCCACAATCTCCAGATATGACGGGTGGTAAAGGCCCATAGCAACAGGAATGCCCAAAGGATATACCCGGAAAAGAAGGCCGTTGCCATCACTTCGGGCCGGGGAAGCAGGTAGCCCAGGAAAACGTGAAAACTCACCATAACCAGGTATCCGCCAGCACTTCCGGCAAGAATTTTATTCAGTCTCATCCAGGGAGACCGGGTTAAATATTTTTTATTGGCCGGCATAGTCAAAGAGGAATTCAAGAAGTAAACAGATAATAAAAATGAGAAGTACGCTTCTTATACTGAAATAGTTAAAAGGGCGGAGAAGTACGGTGAGCCCGCCTGCCGCCATCAGTATAACTACAGAGGCAAAAATCCCGCTGCCCGTGCCCAGGATACAGACCGCCAGAAAAAGGGCCACTGTAAACAGCAGGGTGGCCAGCCATTTACTTTGCACAGGCCGGGCAGATAAGGTGGCCATGAGGCCGGTTTTAGCGGATCGCGTGGTCCGTTGGGAGGTATTCATCCACAACAGGAAACCCGCCAGGAAGAGGAAACTGATGAATGTGAACATCCGGTATGAAAGGTTTAATGAGCCCTGCCGGAGGGTATTACGGTGCAAAATTAGGAGATGTTTTTAATTTTTAATTAGATTAAATAAAAATAAACTGAAATTGTACTTTATCAATATTATTCTAAACTAATTCTACCTTTTCGGGTAGCAGTCAGAAAAAAGTATTATTTTTAATTAGTCTAAATAAAAATATAAATACTTTTGCCCCTGCAATAATAAACTCTCAGCAAGGAGTTTACTTAAATCATTAGTTAGTTATGTATATCAGACCTTTACTTTTAATCTTTATAATAGCAATAAGCTGTGGTGCAAAAGCGCTACAGGCCCAGGAGCAAAGCAATTGTACTATTTCAGGAATTGTCAAAGGGAATGACGGAGAGCCGCTGGCGGGGGCATCCGTATATCTTGTGAACTCTTCCAAAGGTGTTTTTTCTTCTGAAAGCGGCCGGTTTTCACTGCGAAACCTCACCGCCGGGACACATACGCTCCGGGTGACCTTCCTGGGGTTCCAGGCAGTGGAAAGAAAAATTGCCTTAAAAGCCGGCGAGCAGCTCCGGCTGGATCTGACCCTTGACCCGGATGCGCATCAGCTGGAAGATGTGTCGGTTATCGGCCGCTCGGAAGTCAGGGAAGTGAACCGGCAGTCGTTTAACGTAACCGCCATTGATGCAGCCAAACTGCATAACTCCACTCTGGACCTGTCGCACGCCCTTGACCGGGTATCAGGCGTACGGGTGCGGGAAAACGGCGGACTGGGTTCGCGTATAAACTTTTCGCTGAACGGCTTTACCGGCCGCCAGGTGAAGTTTTTTATTGATGGCATTCCCATGGACAACTTCGGCTCTTCGTTCCAGTTGAACAATATACCGATCAACCTGGCCGAAAGGGTAGAAGTATATAAGGGAGTAGTACCCATCTGGCTGGGGTCTGATGCCCTGGGCGGTGCGGTCAATATTGTTACGGCCAATAACCAGCGGTCTTACCTGGATGCTTCCTACTCTTTTGGCTCATTTAATACCCACAGAACCACCATTAACAGCGGAATAACCACGCGGTCGGGATTTACCATCCAGCTCAATGCTTTCCAGAACTATTCCGATAATAATTATTGGGTAAATGTAGATGTGGCCGATATCAACACGGGAGAATACTTCAGGGACCAGCGGGTAAGAAGGTTCCACGACAATTACCATAACGAGACCCTGATTGCGAACATCGGGGTGGTGGGGAAAAAGTTTGCCGACCGGCTGCTGCTGGGTGTAACCCTCGGGCAAAACCGGGCGGAAATACAAACCGGTGCCCGGATGGTCAGCGTTTTCGGCCAGTGGTACCGGAAAGGCAGCATCGTGATGCCCTCGCTGAAATACCTGAAGCGTGACCTGTTTGTCAAAGGACTGGATGTGACCGTCAATGCCAACTATAACCTGGGTAAAGAACAGAATGTGGATACCGTGTACCGCCGGTACAACTGGTTTCAGCAGTATAAGCAGTACGTGGGACTGGGGAGTGAAAGAGAGCGCTCACTATACCGTTTCGGGAACAATAACGGGCTGGTCACCGCCAATGTAAACTACCGGATCAATGACAAAAACACAATTACCGTCAATAATGTTTTCAATACCTTCAACCGGAAAGGCTCCGATGAGCTTTTCCCGCAGGACGAAAAATATGATCTCCCTAAAATAAACACTAAAAATGTGCTGGGCATAGGATATAAATATGATCCCAATGAAAAATGGAGCGCTTCTGCATTCGTGAAATATTTCCACCAGTGGAACAAATACTCCCAGAGCTACAACCCCAGCGGGAACTGGGGCGACGTAGCCTACATGGTGCAGGAAAATACCTTTAATGAGGTAGGATACGGGGTGGCTTCTTCCTATTACCTGTTTCCCAATCTTCAGCTGAAGGCTTCTTTCGAGAAAAGCTACCGTCTTCCCGAAACGGATGAGCTCTTTGGCGACCTCATTAACCTGGAAGGAAATATAGAGCTGGATCCGGAAACAAGTTATAACTATAACCTGGGCTTTGATCACAAAGGGAAATTCGGCAGCAGGCACCGGTACAATTTTAACGGGAATGTGATCTACCGGGATGCCCGGGGATTTATACGGGCCCGGCTGAATAATAACCAGACGAAACAGGTGATGGATAACCTGGCCGATGTGACTAATTTCGGCCTGGACGGGGAATTCAGGTATTCGTATAGCCACCTGTTTACGGCAGGTACTAACCTCACGTACCAGAACCTCCGGAATAATACCCGATACGAAGAAGGATATACCATTGTGAGCCCGCTCTACAGGGACAGGATCCCGAATATGCCGTTCCTCTTCGGCAATACCGACGCTTCATTTTTCTTTAAAAATATAGCCAATAAGAAGGGGACCATGCTGTCGGTAGGATATAACCTGCTGTACGTTCACGCCTATTATCTCTACTGGCCCAGTCTCGGAAATGATAAGCTGGATATCCCGCGGCAGCTTTCCCACGATGCCAATATGGTCTATACCCTGAAAGACGGGAAGTACAATCTCTCCCTGGAGTGTAAGAACCTTCTTGACAGCCGGCTGTATGACAATTTCAGCCTGCAGAAGCCGGGCAGGGCCTTTTACCTCAAGGTCAGGTATTTCGTAAGTAAGTAAAAGAATCAATCAATATATTATGTTAAAATCACCTAAATTAATAGTAATTGCAGCATTGCTGGCAAGCGTTGCAGTGAGCAGCTGCTCTGAAGACTCTCAGAAGCCGGGTACCGAGCCGGAACCTCAGGAAAACCCGCGTTATGTGATTGCTTCCGCGCCTGTGGGTTCACAGGGCGTGGCTGACTACCTGCTAACTACCGATGACCTTACCCAGGGCACCATCAGTACCATTGGCCAGGGAATCGAGCAGGACGGAAGCTACCGGTATTACCTGTCGCACAAAGGGAAATTCTTCAGCCTGCTCTACGGCCAGGGAAACCCGGGAGCCGTTACCACTTATCGCCTGGACAGCCAGGGTAAGCTGGAGAAAATATCTGATTTTCAGAGCGAGACCGTGCAGGTATTTACGGTAGTCAATGACGAGATCCTGACCAT
>JBEBRR010000025.1:0-51545 GCA_040394735.1 Leadbetterella byssophila | reverse complement strand
ACTTTTTAGAATGAAAGGACTGTCCGAAATTGGGCACTGAATCAAAACCCTTCCCTAAGCCCCTGAAAATAGGGAGTTTTCAGGCAAAATGATTTTTCTACGAAAAAATTCGTAATAAAATTTGGAACTATTCAAAATGGTTTTCTATATTTGCTACGAAATAATTCGTAGCAAATGAAGCAGCCAACCAAACCTACCGAATCGGAATTAGAAATTCTCCAGATCCTCTGGAGAAAAGGTGCCGCCACTGTCAGACAGGTGAATGATGAACTTTCCCGGCAAAAAGAAGTGGGTTACACCACTACCCTTAAGCTCATGCAGATCATGCATGAAAAGAATTTTGTAACCCGGACAGAGGAAGGCCGGTATCATATCTACCAGGCGGCCCTGGAAGAAGAAAATACACAAAAGTTATTGCTTGACCGCTTTATCGACACCGCATTCCGGGGCTCTGCCAGCCGCATGGTAATGCAGGCACTGGGAAATCAGTCAGTGAGCAAAGATGAGCTGGACGAGATCAAAGCATGGATAGAAACCTTGGAAAACAATAAATAAAACAGTATTATGAAAAAGCTATTAATAACATTACCCGAAAACATCAGTCAGGCATTAGGCTATACTTTGCTACATTCGCTTTGGCAGGGCGCACTTATCGTATTGGTGTGCTGGTTAGTATCCCTGGGGATAAAACAGTCACGCTACCGCTATAATCTGACTTTGGGGAGCCTGCTGCTGCTTCTGGTGACTTCCGGGCTAACATTTTTCTACCTTTACCAGCCGGCCAGGTCATTTGAACTGACAGAATCTGCTTTATTCCTGACCGGTGAAACGCAATGGGCAGAGGCTCCGGCTTCCGGCGAAAGTTTCTCCGACTCACTTTTGGGGTGGCTCAACAGGCATATTGACCAGGTAGCTACCTTATGGATATTGGGAGTGGTTTTTCTGCTGGGCAGAATGTCACTGGGCCTGATCTTTATCGAAAAGCTGAAAAAAGCATCTCTCCCGGTGGTGAATGAGAAGGCAGAGAAGCTGATGCAGCAGATACGTAGTCGGGTAAGGGTTTCAGGGGTGGTAAAGGTGGCTGAAACAAAGGGAATTACCTCCCCTGTCACTGTAGGATGGCTGAAGCCCGTGATCTTATTCCCGGTAGGGATGTTGAGCGGTTTGAGTGTCTCGCATCTGGAAGCCATTCTTGCCCATGAGCTGGCGCATATTAAAAGAAGCGATTACCTGGTGAATATTCTCCAGAGTTTTGCAGAAGTGCTTTTCTTCTTTAATCCGTTTGTGTGGATATTGTCTTCCCGGATCAGGACAGAGCGGGAGAATTGCTGTGATGACATTGCCCTTGAAATCTGTGGTAACCGTCTGGTGCTGGCCAAAGCCCTGGTAGAAGTAGCCGATTATGCAATTCCGTTTGCCATGGCCTTCGGAAAGAAAAGCGACTCGCTCCTGACCCGCGTTAAACGGATTGTAGGGGTAAGTCCTTCAGGCTATTTTAACCCGGTGAATATAGTGGGGGTATTGTTTGTGATGAGCCTGTTTTTTGGCGGAGTGGTCTATGCCAAGCAGGAATTGACGGATGAACCAGAGGCCATCGGAGAAATAGCGGCTAATGAAATTTCTGCCGTATTCCAGGATGAAAAGAAAGAGATACGGGAGAAAAGGGGTATAGCAAAAGACAGCCTTAATTCCGAAATGGAAAAGCTGCAAAAGGAAATCCAGTCACTTTCGGATGAAATTCAGAAATACTCCGAAAAGATATCGGGCATCAGCACTAAAATGCAGGCAACCCATATAAAGGAGATAGAAAAACTTTCAAAGGAGATCAGTGAAAAGGCTGAAAAAATTGAAGGACCGGTGATAGAACAGCAGAAGCTTTCTATCCGGAGAATGGAGCTGGATCTGGAATCGAGAAAGCTGAGCCTCCGGAAAGACTTAAGCAGCGAGGAAAAAGAAAAGCTGGAGCGGCAGCTGGAAGAACAACGGGAGCAGCTCGAAAAGAAGATGGCATCAAGTGATTCCAGGTTAAAGGAAATACATAACCAGATTGCAGTATTACAGGAAAAGATCAGCAGCGAACAGGCCCCGATTTCTAAAATGCAGGAGGAAATATCCAGGCATAGTGCACCTATTGACAGCCTGTCAGGGATCATCCGGGTGAAAAGTGAGCAGATCCGTGTATTGGCTGAAAAGCAAAGGGCGGCTATGGAAAAAAGCATTAACGATTTTATCCAGGCGCTGGCCGGTGCGGGTATCCTGTCCGGAAAAGAAGATCTTACTCTTAAGGTGAAGGGGGAGGAACTGACCATCAACGGGAACGTAAGAAGCCAGGCCGACTATGAAAAGGTATGGGAGCTGTTAAACAGGCATTTTGGGGATAAGGAGTATATAGACAAAGAATACGTGGAAGCGAGGGATTTTTCGATAGCCCGGAACGGCAATAAGCTGTCGTGGCGATTCCGGAACGGCCGGTCAAGTTATATGAATAACTGGTCGTCTGATTATTGAGGAATGAAACTAAAACGGGATTTTAAAGGTTTGCTTATAACAGGCAAACCTTTTTCTCTTTATGTGAAATATAATTTCTTGAGGACATAACCGGAGCCGGTACTGACCCGGCTGTTATCGTTTATTTTTTTAACCCCTGAGAAATTATGTTACACGAGATATCCTATATACTTCCGGATCAGGAAGTGCTGTTTCAAAATATAAGTATTTATCCGGAACGCCGGGCGAAAGCCGGGCTCATCGGAAATAATGGTGTGGGAAAATCCACACTCATGAAGATCATGGCCGGTGTGCTTCCTCCCGCCTCCGGAACGGTATTAACGGCAGGAAAGCCGTATTATATTCCCCAGAATCTGGGCCAATTTGATCATATGACCATCGCGGAAGCATTAGGTGTGAGTGAAAAGCGGAATGCCTTACAGGGAATACTGAACGGGGACGTTACGGTAGAAAACCTGGAAATCCTGAACGACGACTGGGGCGTGGAAGAAAAATGCAGCGAAGCCCTGGAATATTGGGGAATGGGCTCATTTGGACCTGACCGGACAATGACAGGACTGAGTGGCGGAGAGAAAACCAGGGTGTTTCTGGCCGGGGTCAGGATTCACCAGCCGGACCTGCTGCTGATGGATGAGCCGACCAATCATCTGGACGCTGAAGGCAGGAAACATCTGTACCATCTTATTGAGGATTCTGCAACTGCAATGTTCGTGATCAGTCATGACCGGACCCTGCTGGAAGCGATGGACACGATCCTGGAGTTAAACCCCAAAGGAATTACCACCTACGGCGGGAACTACTCGTTTTATTGGGAGCAGAAAAAGCTTCTCACCGAATCGGCGGAAGCCGGAATGAGGAGTATGGAAAAGGCGCTCAGAAAAGCGAAAGAAACAGAACGTCAGGCTATCGAAAGGCAGCAAAAACTGGACGCTCGCGGCAAAAAAAAGCAGGAAAAGGCAGGAGTAGCCCGCATTATGATGAATACTCTCCGGAATAATGCTGAAAAGAGCACTTCAAAATTAAAAGAGGTGCATGAAGGCAAGATTTTCGCTATTTCGGAAGAGCTCCGGGAATTAAGGGCAGGGATGCCGGACATTGACAGGATGAAGCTAGCATTTGAAGATTCCGGTTTACACAGGGGGAAGATCTTGTTTTCTGCTGAAGGGCTTAACCTGAAGTACGGGGATCAGCTCCTGTGGGAAGTACCTCTGGATCTGCGGATAGAAAGCGGAGAACGCCTGTCCGTCAAAGGTGCGAACGGTTCGGGAAAGAGCACATTGATGAAAATCATTTGCGGGGAGCTCATACCGGATACCGGGAAAGTACACCGGGCAGACAGCACGATAGTATATGCCGACCAGGATTATTCTCTTTTAGCCGGTGAAAGAACGGTTTATGAACAGGTACAGGCCTTTAACGGCCTGAAGGTTCCTGAGCACGAAATAAAAATGAACCTTCACCGGCTGCTTTTTTCCGGAAAAGACTGGGATAAACCCTGCAGTGTGCTGAGCGGAGGGGAAAGAATGCGGCTGATGCTCTGCTGTTTGACCACCGGCGGATTGTCACCCGATATGATCATTCTTGACGAACCTACCAATAACCTTGACCTTCAAAGCCTGGAAATTCTGACAGCGGCTGTAAAGATGTATAAAGGAACGCTCCTGGTGATCTCCCATGATTCGGTTTTCCTGGAGGAAGTGAATATAGGCAGGGAGATAGACCTGGGGCACCCATAAATTTATCTGCCTTTTATAATTAGTATGCAGACAATAACTATTTTTACTCAAAAATTCATTAATGGAAGAACTTTTTACCTCTGCGGCGCTGACCAGTGTTTTTACGATCACCCTGCTGGAGATCATTCTGGGAGTAGATAATATTATTTTTATTTCCGTTATAGCCTCAAAGCTCAAGCCGGAAGATGAACGCAAGGCCCGTAACTGGGGAATCATTCTGGCCATGTTTATCCGGATCGGGCTGTTGTTTCTTCTCGGATTTATCCTGAAGCTGCAGACACCCTGGTTTAACCTGCAGGATATCGGTTTGCCATGGGATATTGGTATTTCCGGTAAAGACCTCCTGATCTTGGGAGGAGGGGTTTTCCTGCTGTACAAAACCACTTATGAGATCCATCATAAGCTGGAAGGAGAAGACGGAGACAAGGTGTCGGCCGGTAAAACGGCGGCTACCCTGCAAAGAGCCATTCTGGATATTGTTTTGATCAATATTATTTTCTCGGTAGATTCTATTATTACCGCTGTAGGGATGACCAGCATTATAGCTGTGATGGCGGCTTCCATTATCCTGTCGTCTATTGTTATGCTCATTTTTGCCAAACCTATCGGTGATTTTGTTGAAAAGCACCCTACGGTGAAGATTCTGGCGCTTTCTTTCCTGTTGCTTATCGGTACGCTTCTCGTGGCCGAGGCATTTCATGTGCATGTTCCCAAAGGTTATGTGTACTTCGCCATGGCATTCTCTTTCTTTGTGGAATTGCTGAACATGAAAATGCGGAAGAATACGGCCGAGCCGGTACAACTGAAAAAGCATGTCTCGGAAGAAAGTTAATCTCTTTAATTACCTGTACAATGCCTGGTGTGTGCTTTGGCTGGTGATGATCTTCCTGGCGCTCTTTCCTTTTATATTCGTTTGTATACAGGTAAAAAGGTGGAACCGGCTGGGAACGAAGCTGACCAACTTCTGGGCAGATATTTTTTTCTTTGTCAGCGGGCTTTGGGTAAAGACCGAGTACCGGTTTCGCCCGGATAAAAAAAAACGGTACATTTTTGTGGCCAACCATTTTTCTTATCTTGATGTAGCCGTCGGCATGAAGGTAGTACGAAACTATTTTTCCTATATGGGGAAAAGCTCAGTGAAAAAGGTGCCTTTGCTGGGCTATATGTTTGCCAAACTGCATATTCAGGTAGACAGGAGCGATAAGAGCAGCCGGGCAAAGTCTTTCAAGCGGTCAATAAGGGCCCTGGAGTCCGGGCGAAGTCTTTTCATCATGCCCGAAGGAGGAATACTTAGCGATACTATTCCCATTATGAAACAGCCGTTCAAAGACGGAGCCTTTGTGTTGGCAGCAGAAAGTAAAACGCCTATAGTTCCGATAACTTTCGTAAATTTGTACCGCATTATGCCCGATACTTTCGTCTTCCGGGATTTCCCGCGCGTTATTATTCATCAGCCGGTCAGGCCGGAAGGAAAAACCATAGACGAGCTGAAGCAGGAAGTGTATACAATCATTCAAACCGAGATAGACCGATATGCCCATCGATATCGCAACCATTAAGAAAGTGGCTCACCTGGCCCGTCTAGAGCTGACCCCGGAAGAGGAAGACCAGCTTTCTGTGGATATAGAGCAGATTCTTGCCTGGATAGATCAACTGGAAGAGGTGGATACCGAAGGTGTCGTTCCTGTGATCCATATGCATGAAAACATTAATGCGTACAGGGAAGATGCGGCCCGTAATGATCTTACGCGTGCCGAGGCACTTCTGAATGCTCCCCAGAAAGAAGAGGAATACTTTAAAGTGGTAAAAGTAATATAGGGTACCCGCATTGCGCTGAACGGCGGATGTCAGGGGCCTTTTAACACCACCGCCTTCTTGAGATCTACTTTCAGCACCTCTGCAACAATCTGTCTGACCTTTTCCGCCAGCGCTTTGCCCAGGCTTGCTTTCACGTCAGACCGGTACGAGATCAGGCTGACTTCCCGTACGGGAAACGGCTTTTCAAATTCCTGGATTTTACTTTGCTGCTTTTCGGGCATGGTCTGAACATACAGCTCGGGTATAATGGTCAGCCCGCCGAAGCTGTCCACCATGTTCAGCAGGGTTTCAAAAGAATGAGACTGGAATTTGAGATTGGACAGCTGGTTGTCTTTGTTCTGCAATGAACAATAACTCATGATCTGATCCCGGATACAATGCCCGTCTTCGAGAAGCCAGTGGGTTTCACTGGTAAGGTCACTGGTCATCAGGTATTTTTTGTTCGACCGGAGCTTTCCATACACCTTAAGTGGTTCATAATAAAGCACTTCAGTGTCGTAGCCTTTGACATCTACCGGTGTGGAGATTATACCGAAATCAAGCTGGTTGTCTTTCAGCTGGTACAGCACGTTTTCAGTAGTGAGCTCTGTGACGGTGATCTCCAGTTTCGGGTATTGCTGCATTACCGGCTTCAGCACCAGGGGGAGAAGGGAGTTCGCTATGGTGGGAATGATGCCTATCCGCACATTTCCTTCGAACACCCCGTTGTCTTCTTTGGCCAGGGTGGTCATATTTTTAATATGAACAAGGGCCTTTTCAGCTTCTGCTATAATTTCTTTGCCCGCATCAGTGGTGAGAATCGGATTAGCCTTCCGGTCAAAAATCACCACATCCAGTTCTTCTTCCAGGCGGCGGATCATGGTGCTCATGGTGGCCTGGGTGATAAAGCAGCTTTCTGAAGCTTTGGTAAAATTTTTATACCGGTCGAGAGCGATGATATACTGTAACTGCTGAATATTCATAATATATTGATAATATCAATAGCAAATATAAAAACAATTTTGTTTGTCAATATAAATATTTCTTCTAATTTTATGACATAAACGAAAACAGATTGATTTATGGAAAACAACGGAAATGGAGACATCAGCAAATGCCCGTTTCATAATGGAACACTGAATAAGCCGGTGGCAGGTGAAGGCACCCAGAATCATGAATGGTGGCCCAATCAGCTGAAAGTTAATCTGCTGCGGCAGAACTCCTCCTTATCTGACCCTATGGGTAAAAACTTTAACTATGCGGAAGAATTCAAGAGTCTTGACCTGGAGGCCCTAAAAAAAGATCTGCATGCCCTCATGACGGACTCACAGGACTGGTGGCCGGCGGATTTTGGCCATTACGGTCCGCTGTTTATCCGGATGGCCTGGCATAGTGCCGGTACGTACCGGGTGCAGGACGGCCGGGGTGGTGCCGGAGCCGGTCAGCAGCGTTTCGCTCCGCTGAACAGCTGGCCGGATAATGTGAGCCTGGACAAAGCGCGCCGCCTGCTGTGGCCGGTCAAGCAAAAGTACGGTAAGAAAATTTCGTGGGCAGATTTAATGATCCTTACCGGGAACGTGGCTCTGGAGTCAATGGGCTTTAAAACCTTCGGTTTTGCCGGAGGGCGGGAAGACGTCTGGGAGCCGGATCAGTCGGTTTACTGGGGTGCTGAAAAAGAATGGCTGGGAGGTGACATCAGGTATGCCCACGGCGGTTCGCACGGGGTGGATAATGCCAGCGGCTCAGTTCTGGTATCCGATGATGATGCTGACGTAAACAAACATTCCAGGAACCTGGAAAACCCGCTGGCCGCTGTTCAGATGGGTTTGATCTACGTGAACCCGGAAGGGCCTAATGGTAATCCAGATCCCCTGGCAGCAGCAAAAGATATCCGGGATACGTTTAGCAGGATGTCAATGAGTGATGAAGAAACCGTAGCCCTGATTGCCGGCGGCCATACTTTTGGTAAAACGCATGGCGCCGCGCCTTCTGATCATGTGGGCGCCGACCCGGAAGGGGCGGACCTGGAAGATCAGGGACTGGGCTGGAAAAACAGTTTCGGTACCGGTAAAGGCGGAGATACCATTACCAGCGGACTGGAAGTAACATGGACCACTACGCCTACCAAATGGAGCAACAATTTTCTTTGGAACCTGTTCGGGTATGAATGGGAGCTGGAGAAGAGCCCGGCAGGAGCTCACCAGTGGGTACCTAAATACGGCATGGGGGCAGAGACCGTACCCGATGCGCATGATCCGTCGAAAAGGCATGCTCCCAAAATGCTGACCACTGACCTGTCGCTGCGTTTAGATCCGGAATACGGAAAGATATCCCGGCGTTTCCTGGAGAACCCTGACCAGTTTGCCGACGCATTTGCCCGCGCATGGTTTAAGCTGACGCATCGCGATCTGGGGCCGCGTTCACGATACCTGGGTCCCGACGTACCTGAAGAAGTGCTGATCTGGCAGGATCCGGTTCCGGCAGTAGATCACGAGCTGATCAACGCTGAAGATACGGCCGGTTTGAAAGACCGCATTCTGGGCTCGGGCCTGACGGTTTCGCAACTGGTTTCTACAGCCTGGGCGTCGGCCTCCACTTTCCGGGGCGGTGACAAGCGGGGCGGTGCCAACGGAGCCCGGCTGCGCCTGGCTCCCCAGAAATACTGGCAGGTGAACAATACCCCATTGATTTCGGAAACCCTGGACAAGCTGGAAACTCTGCAAAAGGAATTCAATGAGGGCCGGTCGGATAATAAAAGGGTATCCCTGGCCGATCTGATTGTTCTGGGCGGATGTGCAGCGGTAGAAAAAGCAGCTAAAGATGCGGGATATGCGATCAGCGTACCTTTTTCGCCCGGCCGTACGGATGCATCGCAGGAGCAGACCGATGTGGATTCGTTCAGCTACCTGGAACCGCAGGCCGACGGGTTCCGGAACTACCGTAAAGGACGGTCATCGGTATCTACCGAGGCCCTGCTGATCGATAAGGCACAACTGCTGACCCTCACGGCTCCTGAATTGACCGTGCTGGTAGGGGGTATGCGCGCTCTGAATGCCAATTATGATGGTTCTTCCCACGGGGTGTTTACCGACAGGCCCGGACAGCTGACCAATGACTTTTTCGTTAACCTGCTGGATATGGGAACCGTTTGGAAAGCCGCTGCACTGGATAAAGAATTGTATGAAGGGACGGACCGGAACACCGGGGAGAGAAAATGGGCGGGAACCCGTGCTGACCTGGTGTTTGGCTCTAATTCAGAACTCAGGGTGATAGCAGAAGTCTACGCCTGCGCAGATTCCGGCGAAAAATTCGTAAAGGATTTTGCAGCAGCCTGGGATAAGGTGATGAACCTTGACCGGTTTGATCTGAAATAACAAAATGAACGCGGATGGCGCAGACCCGGCAGACCTGTAAAGATCTGCTGAATCTGCGCCATCTGCATTCTATCCTTTTACGCGGGCTTAACCGCAGAGTCCAAAGCTGCTTTCTTCCTGTTGCTTCTGTTCAGCGCATCCACTACAAACGGAGCGGAGATAAACAGGGAGGAGTAGGTACCTACAATTACTCCGACGAACATACAGAAGATAAAGCCTCGGATGGTCTCACCGCCGAATAACAGGAGTACAAACAGTACGATCAGGGTAGCAATACCTGTTACGGCTGTACGGCTCAGGGTGCTGTTCAGAGCATTGTTGATAACCGTTTCAATATTTTCGGTTCTCCCGCCTTTTTCACCCATATATTCCCGGATACGGTCATAGATTACGATGGTATCATTCAGTGAATACCCCATCAGCGTAAGCACGGCGCCGATAAACGCCTGGTCGATATCCAGTGAAATAGGCAGCCAGCCATGGAAAATGGAGAAAATACCTAAGATCACTGCCACGTCATGCACCAGCGCCAGCACCGCACCCCAGCCGAAAGCCTGGTTACGGAAACGGATCAGGATATAGATGAACGTCAGGATGATCGCGTAGATCACTGCTTTAACCGATGACCAGATGGTATCCTGGGCGATGTTTGCTCCTACTTTCGAAGTAGATACCACTGCGCCTTTGTTACCGTTTACATCGGAAATGGCTTTATTCAGTTCAGCTTTCAGCTGGTCGTCTACCTCCAGGCCGGTGTCATCGATCCGGTAAGCGGAAGTAATTTTAACTTTGTCAAATCCGCCATAGGTTTTTACTTCCACGGCTGAGCCCGGAAATACCTTTTCTACAGCGTTACGTACTTCATCCGTATTTACACTCTTTTCAAATTTGGCCTCAAATGTTCTGCCTCCTTTGAAATCAACCCCCAGGCTGAAGCCTCTTACAGCAATAGAGATAACCCCTGCCAGCATGATCACCCCGGAGATCATATAGAAACGTTTCCGGTTTTTGATGAAATCAATATTGCTGTCGCCAAACAGCTTCTCGGTCCATGCCGTACGGAAGTTAATGGTTTTTCCTTTCCTGATCAGGTTGTCAAAGATCAGCCTGGAAACAAAAATGGCACAGAAAAGAGAAGTACCGATACCGATCAGCAGGGTAGTAGCAAAGCCTTTGATCAGACCTGTACCGAAAACAAACAGGATCACACCGGTAATTACGGAGGTTAGCTGGGAGTCAATGATAGACGGCATAGCATTTCTGAAACCTAGAGCGATGGCAGAAGGGAAACTCTTACCGGAGGCCAGCTCTTCCTTGATCCGTTCGTAAATCAGTACGTTGGCATCTACTGACATACCGATGGAAAGTACCATACCTGCAATGCCCGGAAGTGTCATAGTGGCACCGAACGAGGCCATAATTCCCAGCAGCAGCACCAGGTTGATCACCAACGCCAGGTTAGCGATCCAGCCGGCACGGCTATAGTACATAATTACAAATACCAGTACGGCCAGCAGACCTACCAGCGAGGAGATCACCCCGGCCTTAAACGCCTGAGAACCTACGGAAGCACCTACCACGGCTTCTTCAACGATGGTAGTGGGAGCGGGCAGCTTACCGGCTTTCAGTACGTTGGCAAGGTCCTGTGCCTGCTCTACAGAGAAGCTGCCGGAAATAGAAGAGTTCCCGCCGGCAATTTCACCGTTTACGTTGGGAGCTGAATACACATAATTATCAAGGATAATGGCAATGCTTCTGCCTACATTCTTCCCGGTCAGCTCTTTCCATTTCCGTGCTCCTGTGGCATTCATCTGCATGGAAACGTTCGGTTTACCGGTCATTGGATCATAATCCTGGCGGGCCTCTGTTACCACTTCTCCGCCCAGGGGAGCATTGCCGAAGTTCTTGATCGGGTATATATTGACGATATCATCGCTGCCGGTGGTGTTTTCCAGCGGGCTCACATCGTAAAGGAAGGTCATATCAGCAGGGAAAATACCCTGAGCGTCCGGTCTTTTCATGATGTTGTTCAACCGGGTGGTATCTTTGGTTTTGATGGCCAGACCTGACGGAGACATGATAAACATGTTGGTCAGTGAGTTCAGGTTTGCGGTAGAGTCTGCCCCGGTAGAGTCGGCGTTGCTTTGCAGGGCTGAAGCCAGCGAGCTGCCTGCTGCGGTAGTATCGGTGGCAGCTTTGGCGGCAGGTGTTCCTTTGGCTTTGTTTTCTCCGTCTATTTTAAGAAGAAGTGCTGTAAAGCGGTCAAAATTAGGGGCGATTTCCTGGAGTGTATATACTTCGCAGAATTCCAGTTTTGCGGAACCTGAAAGCAGCTTTCTTACCCTCTCCGGGTTATCAATTCCCGGAAGTTCTACCTGTATGCGGTTTGTTCCCGGAATTTTCGAAAGATTGGCATTGGATACCCCGAACTTGTCTACCCGGGTCTGGATTACCTTATAAGCACGATCAAATGCGCCGTCTATTTGCTTCTGGATATAACTTTTAACCTGGGCGTCTGAAGAGTTCAGAGACAGGTCATCGCGGTTGGAGCTGTTGGAGAAGATGGGAGCCAGCTTGGAGTCCGGAGCCAGCGCCTTGTATTCTTTCTCAAACTGATCCACGAAATTGATCGACCCTTTGGCTGCCAGCTCGCGGGTTTTGTTGATGGCCTGCGTAACGCGGGGATCGCGTGAGCCTTTGGACAGTGATTTCAGGATGTCGGCCGGAGATACTTCCAGGATCACATGCATCCCGCCCTGTAAGTCAAGGCCCAGGCCCAGTTCCTGCTTGGTGAGGCTCTCAACGGTAGATCCTAAAAATACTTTCTGCTTCCACAATGAATCCAGGTAATACTGTTGTTTCACAGGATCTACGTTCCCGTTTACCGTGGCATAGGCTGCGGCGTCCTTACGGATATCGTTGATCTTCCAGGTTCTGGCCAGGTAATACAGGCTCAGCAGAAGTAAGGCGGCAAATAATAGTAAAATTCCTCCTCTGTTTTTCATAAAAAATTTATAGATGTTCCTTTTCCCCGTAAAGGATGATACATAAGTTTAAGAATGCAGTGGGGTGCTGCATACAGAATAATAAATACGGATGATGATATTTCCTCAGGGGGCGTTAATGGCTATATGATGCTCCAGTAACTTGGCCATATAGGTATTGACCGGTGACGGGATGCACGAAGAGGCCGTGGCTGCATCCTCAGGAAAAAAGCAGATGAAACTTTCCTGGAAGAATTTATTGATCTCTCCGAAAGAGAAATCGTAATGCGGCACTACCGTCTCATGGGTCAGCTGTTTGAATACGGGGCGGTCATTATCCGTATCCTGATCAGAACAGGTAACACATTTCTCCTGTACGCTCCATGCCGATACCTGCGTGGTAAACACGCACAAAAGCATCAGCAGGCTAAGCACCCGGAATATGTGTTTTTTGATTTTCATAACAGGGTGCAAAAATAGGGATATAAATATTTAAAAATCAAGTATTGTTTGGATTTCTTTTGGAGGAAAGGAGTGAAAAGAGTATTGGGAACCCGGAGCTGGATGGAGAGGCTGCGTGGTATGGACCGTTATTGAAAAAAAGTAGTTCCCGCCTTCGCCCGAACCGGCAGGAGACACCTGTCAGTTTGGGCGAAGGCGGGAACCGCGCAGAATATAGGTTGTCAGTGAATAATATTGATATCGGATTCTTCGGCACCCATTTTGGCCATGATATCCTGCATATTGTTCAGGTCTACTTTGCCCACCAGCCAGGCCGGTACAATCATCATCCGGAAGAGTCTGTCAGTTCTTTTTGTGCTGGAAATTAGCCCGGGGTTAGCGTTGCCATCCAGGAAGAGAGTAAACCCTGTACGGGAGAAATTAAACGTAAAAACATAGGTATTCCCGTTGTCGAAGAAAGTTTGAGGCAGAGGTTCCCAGTTATAATTTCCCTGATTGTCTTGCCCTCCGTCCTGGATAAAGCCCACGATTTTGTCACCTTCCTCAATAGCTTGCCCCTGGAAATCATAATCCACAGAAAAATTGTTAGCAGAAGTAAAGGTGGCTGTCACTTCGTGTACCTCGCCGATGAGTCCGTCAGCGCCGGCCGGTCCCGGAGGTCCCGCAGGGCCTTCACATGACAGAAGAAAAAACGGAGCGGCTAAGAGGGCAAAAAATATCTTTTTCATAACGATGATGGAGTTTAAATCAATATGCTGACATATTGAAGGGATTAAAAATATTACCCGTTAGATAGCAGTTCAGCTAAAAAGGTTGCATTGTTTAAGTGTTAATAAAAAGATAACGCCTTCCGGTGTGAAAACTTATACCCGTCTGAAAAGTATTAAATTTGCCGTATGATGAATGTTTCTGATGAATACCAAACCCTCATGACCAGCGGGGAAAGTCTTTTTAAAGATAAAGGGAGCAAATTTTTCGGGTATGCGTTTCCCGTGGCTGATGAAGAAGAGATAAAAAAAATACTGGAAGAAACCCGGGCACTTCACCCCAAAGCCCGGCATCATTGCTACGCCTGGCGTCTGGGCTGTGAAGGTGAAAATTACCGGGCCAATGATGACGGTGAGCCTTCCGGCTCGGCAGGCAAGCCTATACTCAACGCCCTTCTCTCTGAAGAGGTAACTTTTGCCCTGGTAATTGTGGTACGGTACTTTGGCGGAACACTGCTGGGGGTGCCAGGGCTGATCCATGCCTACAAGGAGGCGGCCGCTGAAGCGCTGGCCGCAGCGGAAAAAGAGGTGCGAACCATGAATACGCTGCTAAGAATTGATTATGACTTTGACCAGACCAACGCTGTCATGCAGCTGGTCAAAAAATTCAATCTCAGTGTGAAAGAGCAGACCTTTGAGGAACGTTGCGGCCTGTGGGTGGAAGTGAGAAACTCCTCTATTGAAAAAATCAGGGAAGAGCTTAAAGACTACTGGACCATCAGTGTGGTTATACCCGGCCGGGAGGATTGACGGCACTTTCGTTGATCAGGCAAAGCCTGTTTTAACAGCAGAGACAGGCCGCCTTCTTCTGCCACAAATGAGAGCCCCTGTATCAGGGAAAGCAGATGCAGTTTAAATTTCCGGTTTTATAGGGAAAACTGTACTAATCGTGAATATTCAACGTTGTTTTAGGACGCTTGAAAATCCTTCAGAAAAGGCATGCCAATTATTTGAATTAAATGCCTTTTGTTTAAAGATTTTTTAAAAAAATAGATTTAACTTTGCGTCTTTAATTGTAAAAAGTATAAATAGAAGAGCTTAAATGGCCGGATTATTTAATTTTCTCACCAGCGATATTGCCATAGATCTGGGGACTGCCAATACCCTGATAATATATAAAGACCAGATCGTAGTAGATGAACCTTCCATTATCGCTCTGGATAAGGTAAGCGGGAAAGTACTGGCCATCGGGCATAAAGCCATGCAGATGCATGAAAAGACGAATGAAAACATCAAGACCATTCGTCCGCTGAAAGATGGTGTGATCGCCGACTTTACCGCTGCTGAACTGATGATCAGAGGCCTGATCAAAATGATCCCTACAGGTCGTAATATGTTTTTCTCTCCTTCACACCGGATGGTCATCTGTATTCCTTCTGGGATCACGGAAGTGGAAAAAAGAGCCGTAAAAGACTCGGCTGAACATGCCGGTGCCAAAGAAGTATATATGGTGCACGAGCCCATTGCTGCTGCAATAGGAATAGGCATTGATATCGAGCAGCCTAACGGTTCCATGATTGTGGATATCGGCGGGGGTACTTCGGAAATTGCGGTGATTGCCCTGTCAGGCATTGTATGTGAATCATCTGCGCGGATTGCAGGAGATGTTTTTACCAAAGATATTGTGGATTATATGCGGAGAGAGCACAATCTCCTTATCGGGGAGCGCTCTGCCGAATTTATAAAAATACAGGTAGGGGCGGCCCTTCCGGATCTTGAAAATCCGCCGGCTGACATTGAGATTCGGGGAAGAGACCTGATGACTGGTATTCCGAAAGAGATCAAGGTTACCTACAGTGAAATTGCCTACGCGCTGGACAAATCCATTTCGAAGATCGAAGAGGCTATCATGCGGGCGCTGGAAATGGCACCACCGGAGCTTTCTGCTGATATTTACGAAAACGGCATCTACCTGACCGGTGGCGGGGCGCTGCTTCACGGACTGGACAAGCGTCTGGAAGTGAAAACCAAACTGCCTATCCATGTGGCGGATGACCCTTTAAAAGCAGTGGTAAGGGGAACTGGTGAAGTGCTCAAAAATATCGAAAAGTACCAGAACGTACTGGTTCAGTAAACCGGCCAGTGTGATGGGTACTTGTCACCTGATAATAAATCAAAAGGGTATCCGGTAAAAGGATACTCTTTTTTTACAAACAGACAGTTATGACGCAGTTATTCGGAATATTGTACAAAAGCCGCCATTTCTTTCTGTTCCTGGCGCTTCAGATTATCTGCTTTTATCTGATGTCAAAGAACAATGTTTACTGGGATGTATCTTTTTTCAATACCACCAATAACGTGGTGGCCCGCTCATTGGAGGTTTCTCAGAAAGCCAATGAATTTGTAGGTCTCGGAAAGGTGAACGAGCAGCTGGCCAGTGAAAATGCCGCACTCCGGAAGCAGCTCACCGACCTGCAGGAAATGAACCCGGGAATTCCAGGCTATAAGCAGGATTCCGTAATGGCCCGCCGCTTTGATTATACGGTAGCCAAGGTAGTGGGAAGCACCCACAATCTTACGGATAACTTCATCACTATTGATAAAGGCATAGATGACGGAGTAAGGGCCGGCATGGGTGTGATTTCTCCCCAGGGTGTGGTAGGGCAGGTTGCCTATGCCAATAAAAACTATTCGCGGGTATATTCCATTCTCCACTCCCGCCAGATGGTGTCGGCCGAAGTGCTTAACCAGAAGCTCAGGGAGAATGGCACCGTGGCCCTGGGTATCGCCAAATGGGACGGCACCAATCCGCATTATGTACGGCTGAATACGGTAGACCGCTTTAAGCCGGTAGCCAAAGGCGACAGCGTGGTGACATCGCTGCAAAACCCTATTTTTCCGCCTCATGTCATGATTGGTAAGATCAACGAGGTCTCCAATACCACATCTGAAGCATTTCATAACATCACAGTCAGGTTATCGGCAGATTTTTCCAGCCTGATTTATGTGTATGTAGTAAAAAATAAACTGATCGAAAGCCAGCAGGAAGCAGAAACAAACCCAGGAGTCAAGTGAACACCCAGACCATACTCAAAATAGCGGCAAGCGCCATCATTTATACCTTACTGCAGGTTTTTATCCTGAGAAACCTGGTGTTTTTCGATGTGGCTTTTTGCTTCGTTTATATATCGGTGATCCTGTTTTTGCCCAGCTCCACTCCTACTTCCACAGCCCTTGTGATTGCTTTTGTGACGGGTATCCTGGTGGATATATTTTACAACACGGCCGGTTTACATGCTTCTGCCGCGGTGATGATCGCCTATATCCGCGGGTTTATTCTGAAAGTACTTTTTCCCAGTAAAGGATTGGAGAATGAGATTGTTATTTCGGTAGAGGGGATGGGCGTAGAGCGCTTCATCCGGTATATTGTTATCCTCACCTTTATTCATCATACCTATTTGTTTTTTCTGGAAGCCGGAACCTTCAATTTTTTCCTGAACACATCGCTGAAGATATTGGCCAGCGTTATGTTTTCTTCTATTGTGATCTTCCTGCTCCACGTGTATTTAAAAAGCCTACGTAATTCATGAGAGCAGGAATATTTTTGATTTTGTGGGGGATACTTTTGGCCTGTACCCAAAATCAAAAGAAAGAGGAGAAGAAGGAAGAGCCGGCAGGAGATAAGCCTTTAAGCACACAGGAAATTCAGAAGATACGCAAAGAGATCAATGCCGATGAAAAGGCGAAGCTGCTGGAAGCAGCTTTCAGCAAAAAAGCCGGCTTCAATGGTACCGTACTCGTTGCTCAGAAAGGCATCATTCTGTTCGAGAAAGCCACCGGTTTTGCGCATGATACCGTGGTCAATACCATGAACTCCAAATTCCAGCTGGCGTCGCTTTCCAAAACCTTTACGGCCCTGGCCATTATGAAGCTGGTGCAGGAAGGAAAAATGGGACTTGACAATACTATACAGGATTTTTACCCGGATTTCCCCTATACCGGTGTTACTATCCGTAGCCTGCTGTCGCACCGGTCCGGTCTTCCCTATTACCAGTATGAATTTGACAGAAGGGTAAGAAAGGATAAGATTTATCCGAATAACCAGCAGGTCATGCAATGGTTCACGGAAGCAAAACCCACACCGAAGATTCTGAACCTGCCCGATCATTACTTTGCCTATAACAATACCAATTATGCTATTTTAGGAGCTGTTATTGAGAAGGTTTCAGGGTTGCCTTTCGCCCGGTATATGGAAGAAAACATCTTCGGACCGGCGGGAATGACCAACACCTTTGCCGGAACCTCTGTTAACCCGGGGCTGAACCGGGACCGTACCTACGGCTACCAGAACGGCCGGAAGCTGGAAAAGGATTTTTATGACGATATCATGGGCGACAAGGGGATTTATTCTACCGCCCCTGATCTGTTCAAATATTATAATGTGCTTAAATCAGGGAAAATTGTTTCCAAAGAAAATCTCCGGGAGATGTACACACCGAGGAGCTTCGAACACCCGGGCATAAGAAATTACGGCTACGGATTCAGGCTATGGGTAAATAAACTGCAACAAACCGACTATATTTACCATACCGGCTGGTGGAAGGGGTATAATACCATTATGTTTTTTGACCTCCGGGAGGATTTTGTGGTCATATTGCTGAGTAACAAATACAACAGAAGCGTATATAACATCAGGGAGATGGTAGATATTCTTCACGGAGATCATAAGAATTCGTCGCTGGAAGACAATATTCTTGATCAGTAATTAAATAATTAGAAATGCTCTACGGTTTTTTAAAGGTGTATGTCGGGATTGTCCTGAAATTTTTTATCCGGGATATAAAGATCAACGGTATGGAGAATATCCCCGCAGACAAAGCCGTTATGTTTGCTTCCTTTCACCCGAATTCTTTTCTTGACGCTATTCTGCTCGATTGTATAGTGGAACGGCCGATATGGTCGCTTGCCCGGGGGGATGCCTTTAAAAGGCCATGGGTCAGAAACCTGCTGCACAAGCTGTATATGATGCCCATTTACCGTATCTCAGAGGGTAAGGAAAACCTGGACAAGAACGATGAGACGTTTGAAAAATGTTCGCTGGTATTTGAAGATAAGGGACAGGTGCTGATTTTCAGCGAAGGCCTGTGTATGAACCAGACCCAATTGCTCCCGCTGAAAAAAGGAACAGCCCGCCTGGCGTTGCAGACCTGGAGCGAAGGAATTGACGTAACAGTTATTCCTACCGCGCTGAATTACGACCAGTTTATTTCTACCGGTAAAAAAATAGTGCTCAATTTTGAAGCACCGATCCGGAAAGAAGATTTTGATGACCACCAGGTGAACGGAACCAATGTACTGAAGTTTAATCAGCAGTTGAAAGACAGTCTCGAGCGTGCCGTTACCCGTGACTTTGCATTTACATCATGGAGGCCCGCGTTGTATTATCTTGCATTCATAGTGAATTTCCCGCTTTACCTGCTTCTCGGTGCGGTGGTCAGACCTAAAACAAAGGAGACTGTTTTTTTTGATTCCGTCTACCTTGCTTCCCTGGTTTTTGCCCTGCCTTTTTACTGGCTGATCGTGTTTGCGGTCTTGATGTTTTTATTATAACTTTGTGATCGTATGCTTTCCTTATAATTAACGATCGACCATAATGTCCAATACTTTCCGTCCGAAGAAAAAGGCCGAAAAAGAGCCCCCCAAGCCTGAAGGTAAGCTCTTTACGAATGATAACCGGTTAAAATTCCTGATGGGGGTTTTCCTGATATTTTTTACTTTTTTCCTGCTGATTTCCTTCTTTTCCTATTTGTTTACCGGGGCATCAGACCAGGATATTGTACAGAGCTCCATCCGTGACCTGGCCGGCAGTACCGATACCAAAACCGATAACATTCTGGGGCTTCTGGGGGCTAAGATATCCCATTGGTTTATTTATGTATGGTTTGGTATTTCTTCCTTCCTGATTCTTCTGCCCCTTTTTCTGACAGGATTCCGCTGGGTATTTAATGAAGACCTTTTTAAACTGAACCTGTACCGGGTGGTTCTCGGAGCCCTGTTCTATACTTTTTTCTTTTCTCTTTTCCTGGGATATTTCGTTCATATTTTTGACCTGCATACCATCACCCTCTCCGGGCGCGTGGGCCTGCATGCCAATGAGCTGCTTCATACATTAATGGGGTATGGAAGCCTGCTGCTCATTTTACTGCTCCTGGTGGCATGGATGATCTTCTTTCACGGATTTACCCGGATAGATGACTATATTTTGGGGAATTATATGCCTAAAAAACGGAAAAATAACCGGTCATGGGACGAAAAAGAAGAAACGGTAGAGGCAGAGGAGCCGGAAAAAGAAGTGTTCACAAGAGAGGAGCCTGTTTTGCAGGCGATCCGGGAAGAAGAGAACTTTGAGCTGTCTTCCCTTCCCAAGGAGCCCTTCAAAGGGCCCGATGTAGCGTTTACGGTAGAAGCAGCGCCGGAGCCCCCTCGGGCGGTGGAAGCACCTGTATTCCCGGATCAGGGCGAAGACCTGGTGGCGGAATACGGAGAATATGACCCCAAGCTCGATTTGTCTACCTACCAGTATCCGCCGCTCAGCCTGCTGGCAGAATACGGGAACACCGGTTCACAGGTAACGCAGGAAGAGCTGGAAGCCAATAAGAACAGAATTGTAGAGACCATCAATAACTTTTCTATCGGGATCTCGTCCATCAAGGCTACTATCGGCCCTACGGTAACCCTGTATGAGATTGTACCTGATGCAGGAGTAAGAATCTCCAAGATCAAGAATCTTGAAGATGACATTGCCCTGAGCCTTTCGGCGCTGGGCATCCGGATCATCGCCCCCATGCCCGGCAAAGGGACCATCGGTATCGAGGTGCCCAATAAGAAGCGGGAGATGGTTTCCATGAAGTCTATTATGGCTTCAGAGAAGTTTCAGAAGGCAGGCTTTGAGCTGCCGGTAATTCTGGGCAAGACCATTTCCAATGAGATATTTGTGGCTGACCTGGCCAAGATGCCTCACCTGCTGATGGCAGGGGCTACCGGCCAGGGGAAATCCGTAGGCTTAAATGTGATTCTTACTTCCCTGCTTTACAAGAAGCATCCTTCCGAAGTAAAATTTGTGCTGGTAGACCCCAAGAAGGTGGAGCTTACTCTCTTCAATAAGATTGAACGCCATTTTCTGGCCATGCTTCCCAATGCGGAGGAGGCCATTATCACGGACACCAAGAAGGTAATTAATACACTGAACTCACTGTGCATTGAAATGGATCAGCGGTATGACCTGCTGAAAGATGCCAGCGTCCGGAATGTGAAGGAATACAATGCCAAATTTATCAAGCGAAAGCTGAACCCGGAAAAAGGACACAAATACCTCCCGTATATCGTGCTGGTAATTGATGAGCTGGCTGACCTGATGATGACGGCAGGGAAAGAGGTGGAGCAGCCTATTGCCCGTCTTGCCCAGCTGGCACGGGCCATTGGGATACACCTGATTGTGGCCACGCAGCGGCCTTCCGTGAACGTGATCACCGGTCTGATCAAAGCTAACTTCCCCGCCCGGCTTTCGTTCAAGGTAACTGCCAAGGTAGACTCCCGGACCATCATGGACACAGGAGGAGCTGAACAGCTGGTAGGGAACGGCGATATGCTGCTTTCCACCGGTTCGGAAATGATCCGTTTGCAATGCCCCTTTGTGGATACGCCCGAGGTAGAAAGTATCTGTGAATTTATTGGGGAACAGCGGGCTTATCCGTCGGCCTATATTCTTCCGGAATATTACGGCGATGATGAACCGGATACTCCTGATTTTGACCCTTCCGAACTCGATCCCCTGTTTGAAGAAGCGGCCCGTTTGCTGGTCATCCACCAGCAGGGAAGCACCTCGCTGATCCAGCGGAAAATGAAGCTGGGATATAACCGGGCCGGCCGTATCGTGGACCAGCTGGAAGGTGCGGGAATCCTGGGGCCTTTTGAAGGCTCAAAAGCCAGGGAAGTGCTGGTAAAAGACACGGAATACCTGGAGGAGATCTTACGTAATCTCAGAAAATAGTGTTAATAATTCTTAACGGGATAAACCTGGGATGGGCTGCACGGTCTAAGAATTACAATACGACAGATTATGAAAAAGTTATTTGTTTTACTCCTGATATTCAGCTCGGCTCAACCGGCTCCCGGCCAGAAGGCCGTTGATATTTTGAATGCCGTGAACCGGAAGTATTCTTCCTTTACTTCGTATTCGGCAGGATTTAAGGTGTCAGGCGCTGAAAAGTATGCAGGTACGCTTCTTTCCAAAGGCAAAATGTATAAGATCACGCTCGGCGGACAGGAGGTGTACAATAACGGGAAGGATGTTTATACCTATGTGGCAGATGCCAACGAAGTAAATATTACATCCTACAACGAAGGAGATGAAAGCGACATCTCTCCCAATAATATTTTTAATCTCTATAAGAAGGGATATGCTTCTTCCTATAAAAATGAGGTAACGCTGGGAGGTAAAAAATATGATGTGGTGGCCCTGACTCCGAAAACCCGGTCATCGGTATCAAAAATTGAACTGACCATCGGTAAGGCGGACAAGCTTATTTCTTCCTGGACGGTCTTTGACCGGGCGGGCGCTACCACTTACACCATCACAGATTTCAAACCGAACATCACAGTGGCCAACGGGGCATTTACGTTTGATAAAAGTAAATATCCGAAAGTGGAGATCATTGATCTCCGTTAAAGAAGAGCTTAAAAAGCCTGCCAACGGTGTTGTTTTGGGAATCCGGTCACATAACCGCCGGTCTTATTTTTATAGCTTAATAATTCTGATTGTCAGCGCTTCTTTCGAAGTTTTTACTCTCATAAGATAGCTGCCTGACGGAATTTTCCCGGTATGAATCCGGTATTCATCGGTGGCGGCCGGTGCAAAGGGAAGGCCGGTTTCTTTCCCGGAGCCGGAAACGACGGTTACCGATTCCACACTTCCTGTTATTTTGAGAAAAACATCGTCAGCCTTGATGGGATTGGGGTATAGAGAACCATGAATGGCGGGATTCTCGGCCAAAACGGGATCCACACGAATATTGCTTCCCGTTATCAGTCCTTTTGACGTGGTCAGAATCAGGGCATGTTCACCTGCAGGGATTCCTGACGGAATCCGGAACCGTACCTCATTTTCCTGCCAGTTCTGTATTTCGGCAACTTTTGATCCTATTTCCAGCTTTCCCGGTGTTTCTCCCAAGTGCTGTCCCTGTAGGAGGATGGGTTCGCCTGAACCATACAAAACAGGGTTGGGGCTTAGTGATATAATGACAGGCGGATCAGCCGCAGCCTTAAGGGAGACCCGCAGGATATTGCTGTAATCCGACTCTGATTTTTCTGAAATCCGCTTAAGCCGGTATTCTACTGCATCAGAAAGGGTAGAGGGGAGGTTATCTTCGTAGGTACCGGCATTTACGGTTGCCAGTGACAGGAATCCCTGTTCATTACTGAAGCGTCTTTCCACCATATACCGGTCTGCCTCTCCAAATACCAGCTTTACCCGGCTACTGCCGGCAAGCTCGCCTGAGATCATTTCCGGTTTTTTCAGAACTTCAGAAACGGGCACCTGATAAAATGACATGGCCCGGAGTCCGCGACTGTTTTCCAGGTGGACCTCCTGGGAAGGAGGGTTAAACCGGGAATAAGAGGGCAGATAGGTAACATAGCCCTCATTAATGCCCCATTTCAGACTGAGATACACCCGGTTTCTGTCGGCCCGGCCTTTTACCACGATATCATCGGTATAAGCGGTGGTGGTGTTCACATAAAAATAGTCTTCCATCTTCCAGGTAAACCCGTTGATGTTGCGGGGTTCGGGAAAAACGATTTTCTGGTCTTCTTCAAATACAAGGATGAGGGTATCGCGGGAAGGGGTGATCAGAACTTTCTGAATATCGGGCGGATGTACCTCCTGATTGTCTTTTTCGCCATAAATATCCCGTCCCAGCAGCGGTAAAAGCTCTTCTGCGGCTTTTTTATAGCTGTTCAGGGTATAATGAACATCGTCCGACAGCGGGAGACCATGCATATTGGTGGTTTCAATACCCTCAAAAAGGTATTTTGTTCTTCTCATATATTCTCTCAACTGTCCGGCCTCTTCCAGCTGGTTACAATGAAGGATGCCCGTTTGTATATTGTAAAAACGGGTATATCCCTTATAGTCTGAAGAGACCTGCCGGTATAGCTGCTCAAAATGTTTCGGGTAATCTTCAATATCCTTGTACCAGTTGCAGGTCTCAGCTTCCCCCTGCCGCCAGATAACCGCTTTTGCTTTGCCCAGGGCTCCGGATTTCTTAACACGTAAATAGAGCTGGCCGTAATAAGAATTAAGACGGGTAAACGATTCGTCAGGATTGATTAGTGATACAAGGTTAGCGCCGCCCACACTGCCGTTCAGCACACAGGTGGGAATACCGTAACGGGCCAGGATAAGCGACTGCAGATGCAGCCCGATCCCCCCCACCGAGGCATAAGGCTCATGGGCCCGGTACCATTTCATAGCCTCCGGCTTTCCCGGATCGGGCGTATCATAGTTCCGGAGAAGGCGGGTGTCTGTCTGCTTCTCTATATCGTCAATCCCCACCAGCGCTTTGATATTCGACTGTCCGTAGAGAATAATAAAATCGCCACAAACGATCCCCTCTCTATCGAGCACCATTTCTTTTTTCTGATCTTTATCTACAAGGAAAACCTTAAAATCATATTCTGCCGGTTGGGCGGAAATATCTGCCTGAAAGCTGAAGCTGGCCGAGTCGGCACCTGAAAATTCTGCATTAAGGGTATTGACCAGTTTCTTTTCTTCGGATACTTCGAGAACAGCCCGGATATAATTTTTTCGCAGAAGCTTTCCTGAAATCACCACCTTCGCTTTATTTTCCGTATTCCTGGGGTAAAGCTGCAGGTTCTCAGGGGCTTCCGTAAAAGTTACCTGTGCAGCGGCGGGAGTGATGATAAACACAAGGATCAGCCGGATGAGGTAGTTCCCCGAAATTGCCCAGAGGTTTGATTTCATAAATGATGATGGCAAATGATTATTTCGTAAATTTACTTAAAAACAAATACGTTTTATCTTTCAAACCGTAAATGCGTAATGATTAACAAGACCCTCCTGCTTATTTTAGTTTTATTCCAGGTGAGCCAGGCCCAGAAAGGCACTCCTTTCCGGGAACTACCTGATCCTACTTCCGATACCCTGTCTGACTGGTCCAAAATTAAGCCGGGCCTTCACGGCTCATTTGTTAGCATTGACAAACGGTTTCCCCGTTCTGTAGCGCCGGAAATGATTCCTCAGAAAAAAGCCGGCCTTTCCGGCTGGAAGGGAGAGCGGGTTTCTGCCCAGGTATTACTGTGGACCACCGAGCCGGTTAAAGGAGTGAAGGTTGACCTGTCTGACTTTACGGCCCGGGAAGGGAAACTGCCGGCCTCGGTAGCTTCCGCACGGTTTGTCCGTTATATAATGACAGATGAGTTTGCGGCCGGGTGTGGGCACAGGAAGCCCGAAAACTTTGCGGCATCACTCTCGCCTGATATGCTCGATGATCTGAAAGCATTTGACCTTGATGCCCGGAATGTGCGCCCGGTCTGGATCAGTGTGGACATTCCTGCCGAAGCCAGGAAGGGAAGCTATACCGCTACCGTTGATATTACGGGAGAGGGCGTGATCCGCCAGTCCCTGACCCTTGAGCTGGAGGTTTCCGGACAGGTTCTGCCTCCGCCATCCGAATGGACATTTCACCTCGACCAGTGGCAGCATCCGTCGGCGGTGGCGCGCCTTGACGGGGCAGCCATGTGGAGTAACGCGCATTTCGAAGCCCTGAAGCCGGTGATGCAGCTGGCGGCAAGGGCCGGTCAGAAGGTAATTACCGCTACACTGAATAAAGACCCGTGGAACGTACAGACGTTTGATCCTTATGCGGATATGATCACCTGGACAAAACATACAGACGGCACCTGGCAGTACGATTATACCGTTTTTGACCGGTGGGTACAATTTATGATGGACCTGGGAGTAAGAAAAATGATCAATTGCTACTCGATCATTCCCTGGAACAATGAAATACATTATAAAGATGCTGCTGCAGGCAAGCTGGTCAATGTAAAAGCGAAGCCCGGGACACCGGCGTTTGAAGAAGTATGGACCCCGTTTTTAATTGATTTTGTAAAACACCTGAAACAAAAGGGCTGGCTGGAAATCACCAATATCGCCATTGATGAAAGAACCCGGGAAGAGGTAGACGGTGCCCTGAAGCTTATTCAGCGGGTGGCCCCGGAGCTGGGAGTTTCGTATGCCGACAACCAGAAAACCTACCAGCGTTACCCGAACAGTGAAGATATCAGTATAGCCGTAGGCCATCCCTTCTCCAAAGAAGATCTGCTTGACCGCCAGTCCAGGGGGCTGAACACTACTTTCTATATCTGCTGCTCAGACGGTTTTCCTAACCAGTTTACCTTTTCTGACCCGGCTGAATCGGCATACTTAGGCTGGTATACCGAAGCTGCCGGTTTTGACGGAATGCTTCGCTGGGCATTTAATTCTTGGGTGGAGAATCCCCTGCATGATTCCCGTTTCCGCACATGGCCTGCCGGAGATACCTACATTGTATACCCCCAGGGCCGAAGCTCTATCCGTTATGAACGTATGCTGGAGGGAATTCAGGATTATGAAAAGATCCGGATCTTGAAGAAAAAGCTGAAGCCGGCAGATCTGGAACGCCTGCATGCAGCCATTGCCGTACTGAACAGTCCCAACCGCTTGCCGGATTGGAATAAGAACCTGAACGCGGCCAAAGGGTTACTGAAAGAATTGTCTCAGAATCTGTAATCAGGGGCTGATCTGCTCGGCCAGGGATGCCTGTGACCGGCCAGGTGGGCATTTGTATTTCCCCAAGAAAATCTAGCAAAATTTTAATTGCATTTCTGTTTGCATAATCCGTATGGATGGGCTAGATTTGTAATTAGTATGCTTGCATACTAATTTTTACGATCAAATCATTCCTATATGAAACGAACTATTAAGAAAGTAGCCGTTCTCGGAGCCGGTATTATGGGGAGCCGTATCGCCCTTCATTTTGCAAATATCGGGGTGGATGTATTGCTGCTGGATATGGTGCCTAAAGAGCCTACGGAAGAAGAAACCGCCCAAGGCCTGGATCTGAGCAGCCCGTGGGTCCGGAACCGGATCGTCAACAGCCTCTACCAGGCGGCGGTAAAAGCATCTCCTTCGCCTGTTTACAGCCAGAAGTCGCTGGAGCGCGTTACCCTGGGTAATTTTGATGATGATATCACTAAGATCAGGGAGGCTGACTGGGTAATTGAAGTAGTTGTAGAGAAGCTGGAAATCAAAAAACTGATATATGATAAGGTAGAGCAGCACCGTAAGCCGGGCACACTGGTAACCTCCAATACTTCCGGTATTCCCATTCACCTGATGGCTGACGGGCGGAGCGAGGATTTTCAGAAGCATTTCTGCGGGACCCATTTTTTTAACCCGCCGCGTTACCTGGCTTTGCTGGAGATCATCCCCGGACCGCAGACGGCGCCGGAGATCATTGATTTCCTGATGAGCTACGGTGACCTTTACCTGGGAAAACGTACCGTATTGTGTAAAGATACCCCGGCGTTTATCGCTAACCGCCTGGGAATTTATGCCCTGGTGCAAACTATCCGGGCTACCGAAGAGCTGGGGCTGACCATTGAAGAAGTAGACAAGCTGACCGGCCCGGTGATCGGCCGTCCGAAGTCGGGTACCTTCCGTCTTTCAGATGTGGTAGGCCTGGATACTACGGTAAACGTGTGCAATAACCTTTACGCTATCCTGAAAAATGATGAATCGAAAGATGCATTTCAGCTACCGGACATTGTGGCCCGGCTTATGGAGAAGAAATGGCTGGGAGATAAGACGGGTCAGGGCTTTTATAAGAAGGTAAAAGATGAAAAGGGGAAATCCGTTATCCTGGGGCTGGATTTTAAAACACTGGAATACCGCCCGGCCGATAAGGTGAAAATCCCGGCCCTGGATACAGTGAAAGGGATAGAAAGTATTCCGGAGAAGGTGGGGCTGTTGCTGAAAGATAAAAGCAAGGCGGGTGATTTCTACCGTAAAACCTTTACCGATGCGTTTCAGTACGCCTCTAACCGTATCCCGGAGATTGCTGATGAGCTCTATAAAATAGATGATGCCATTACGGCCGGCTTTGGTTGGCAGGCAGGGATTTTTGCCACTGCCGATGCTATCGGAGCCAAAGCCTTTACGGCGCTTTGCGAAAGTGAGGGCAGGAAGCCTGCGCAGTGGGTATATGATATGATCGGTGCCGGGCATGACACCTTCTATAAAATTGAAAACGGGAAGAAGCTGTATTATGATATCCCGTCAAAATCTTACCGGCCCATTCCGGGAACAGAAGGCTTTATTATTCTGGATAATATTCGTAAAACCAATGTGGTTTGGAAAAACCCGGAAGCTTCCATTTTTGATCTGGGTGACGGTATCCTTTGCGTGGAGTTTCAGTCGAAAATGAATACCATGGGTTCAGGGCCGATAGAAGCGCTGAACAAAGCTTATGCTTTGGCGGAGAAAGATTTCCGCGGGCTGGTGATCGGGAACGACAGCACCCAGGCATTCTCAGCCGGAGCCAACCTGGCCATGCTGTTTATGTTTGCGGTGGAACAGGAATATGATGAGATTGACCTGATGATCGCCACCTTCCAGGAGACCATGATGCGGGCCCGTTATTCGTCGGTACCGGTGGTTACGGCACCTCATTCCCTGGCTCTGGGCGGGGGCTGTGAGCTGAACCTGCATGCCGATAAGGTAGTGGCTCATGCCGAGCTTTATATGGGTCTGGTGGAACTGGGCGTGGGACTTATTCCTGCAGGTGGCGGAACCAAGGAAATGGCCTTACGCTGTTCAGATATGTACCAGCCCGGCGATACCGAGCTGAATATTCTGCAGGCTGCTTTTATGAATATAGCGCAGGCCAAAGTTTCCACCTCCGCGAAGGAAGCCTTTGATATGAATTACCTTAAGACAGGCCGTGACCAGATCGTGCTGAACCGGAGCCGCCTTATTGCAGAAGCCAAGCAGGCAGCTATTGAGCTGGCTGAAAACGGGTATACGCAGCCTATCCGCCGTACGGATATTAAGGTGCAGGGAAAAACAGGAATCGCCCTTTTCAAAGCCGGTATCAAGTCGATGCGTATGGCCAACTACATCACGGATCACGATGCGCTGATCGCTGAGAAGCTGGCTTATGTGATCTGTGGCGGTGATCTGAGCTACCCTCAGGCGGTAAGTGAAAAGTATCTCCTGGAGCTGGAAAGGGAAGCCTTCCTGTCATTATGTGCCGAAAGAAAGACCATGGAGCGTATGCAGGGCATCATCAGCGGCGGGAAAGCCCCGAGAAACTGATTTAAGGGAACAATTAACAGTGAATAGTGAACAGTTAAAAGTTGCGGTACATTTCCTGTTTGTGTAAGAGAAATGTACCGGGAATTTTCAGATTAAAACGTTAAAACCAGAAATAATACGATGGATGCATATATCATAGACGGTTACCGGTCGCCGGTAGGAAAAGCCCCCAGAGGAGTTTTCCGGTTTACCCGGCCGGATGACCTGGCTGCCGAAGTTATCCAATATTTATTAAGCAAAAATCCGGAGGTGGATCCGGGCCGGGTAGATGACCTCATCGTGGGGAATGCCGTGCCGGAGGCCGACCAGGGCATGCAGATGGCCCGCTATATTTCACTTCTGGCTCTGGGAAAGGAAGTGCCGGGCATTACGATCAACCGGTATTGCGGAAGCGGTGTGGAAGCGGTGGCTATGGCCGTCGGCAAGATCCGGGCCGGCATGGCGGATATTGTGATAGCCGGGGGGACGGAGTCGATGTCGCTGGTACCCACTACGGGGTATAAAACCGCCCTGAACTACGATATTGCCACGGAACATCCCGATTATTACATCGGCATGGGGCTGACGGCCGAGCAGGTTGCGCAGAAATACGGGATCAGCAGAGAAGAGCAGGACGAGTTTGCCTATAACTCTCATATGAAAGCGCTCAATGCTCAGAAAGAAGGCTACTTTGATAGCGGTATGGTACCCATTACGGTAAAAGAAACCTATTTTGACGCTTCTTCGGGCAAGAAAAAAACCAAAGAGTACACGGTAACCAAAGATGAGGGCCCCAGGGCCGGAACAAGCATAGAAGCGCTTGCAAAGCTCAAGCCGGTATTTGCCGCAGGCGGCAGTGTAACGGCAGGCAACTCTTCCCAGACTTCTGATGGCGCGGCATTCCTTCTCGTGGCTTCAGAAAGAGCGGTGAAAGAGCTGAACCTGAAGCCAATAGCCCGCATGGTGTCTTATGCCGTAGCAGGCGTAGAACCCAGCCTGATGGGCATCGGCCCGGTAGAGGCTATTCCCAAAGCCCTGAAGCAGGCCGGGCTGAAGCTGGAGGATATGGAGCAGATTGAGCTGAATGAAGCTTTTGCCGCCCAGGCGCTGGCGGTGGTAAAGGAAGTAGGAATAGACCCCACTAAATTAAATCCGAACGGCGGAGCCATTGCTTTGGGCCATGCTTTGGGCTCTACCGGTGGGCGTCTTTCGGTACAGATACTGAATGAAATGCGGCGGAGGGGGCAGAAGTATGGAATGGTGACCGCCTGCGTTGGAGGGGGCCAGGGCGTGGCCGGGATTTATGAGGTGCTGTAGCCCGGTCCGGTTTCCGGGGGTGTTGTATAGGACAACACCCCCGGAACTCTGAAGGTGATATTAATCTTTTTGATTACTGCTTGTACACTTTTCCGTCCTTCATCACAAATGTGACGTTCATCAGCGTGGCCACGTTGGTTTCCGGGTTTTCGTCCACAGCTATAATATCAGCGAGCTTGCCCGGTGAGACGCTTCCGATCTGATCCTGCATTTCAAGAACCCCGGCATTAATAACAGTGGCCGTTTTCAGGGCTTCCATCACAGGCATCCCGGCCTCGGTCATATAAATAAATTCTTTGGCATTATACCCGTGGGGAAAAACCCCGGCATCTGTTCCGAATGCAATCTTTACCCCGGCTTTATAAGCCCGGGCAAATGCTTCCTGGATCAAAGGACCTGTTTCCAACGCTTTTTTAGCTACGAAAGGGTGATAATAACCCGGAACCCTGGCCGAGTCAGCCACTGTTTTTCCTGCAATAATGGTAGGCACCAGATAGGCTCCTTTTTCTTTAAAAAGAGCGATGCATTCATCATCCAGGAAAGTGCCGTGCTCTATGGTTCTTACCCCTGCTCTCAGGGCCCGTTTCATCCCTTCGGCACCGTGAGCGTGGGCCGCCACTCCAAAACCATAATCGGTTGCAGTAGCAATAATAGCATCCAGCTCATCGTCCTGGAACTGCGGGGCTTTCCCGCTTTTGGCGATGCTCAGCACACCGCCTGTGGCCGTAATCTTAATCCAGTCGGCCCCGTCCTGGTAGCGTTTGCGAATGGCTTTTCTTGCTTCTTCAGCTGAATTTATAACTCCGTCACCCCGGTTTCCCTGCAGGGCCAGGCCATTCCCTATCCCGTTGGAAGGGTCGGCATGCCCGCCGGTGGTAGCAATGCTTTTTCCTGCGGTCAGAATTCTGGGTCCGTCTGTCAGTCCTTTATTGACCGCATTTCTCAAAGAAATGTTTACTCCGCTGCCTCCAAGGTCCCGAACAGTGGTAAAACCGGCCATAAGCGTTGTTCTTGCATGTTTCTGGGCATCGTAAGCCACATCTGCCTCATTAGACTGGATCCGCCGCTGAAACTGGTCTTTGGAAGTTTCTCCCTCCAGGTGCACATGCATATCGATCAGGCCGGGAAGTACGTACTTCCTGCTCAAATCAATAATTGTTTCGCCGGGCGCAGCTTTCGTAAAACCGGGCTTTACATCCGTGATCTTATTCTTTTCTACGGTAACGGTTACATTTTTTCTGATTTCGCCTTTTTCTGTGTCGATTAATGAGCCGCAATGCAAAAGTGTTTTCTGTGCGAATACGGGCATGGAAAAAAGCAGAACAGGAAGGAGAAGTCTTTTCATCGTCAGGTTTTTATCAAAGATACTAATAACCTGCAGAAAATTTAAAGCAGGTCTCCGGATTTATATCTCCGGGAGCTTCCCGTTTCTATACAATTATCCCCGAAATTTTCATGAAAATGTAAAAACTCCGGGGATAGATCTCTTTCTGAAGTGTTTTTTGAAGGAATCAACCCGGGTTAATCCACGTAGATCGACCCTGCGGAGGTCCGCATTTTTACTGACTTTCCGCCACCGTTTACCCGGCCGTTCACTTTCCCTTCCTTCAGGGTATTGGATACTTTGGCCAGTTTGTCACTGTACACGCGGTTTCCTCTCAGGTCAAGGTCCATGCCTTCATTGAAAGGCAAATCTACCTTTATGGAACCGGCGCTGGTGCTCAGGTTTACATGGTCTTTGATGGCCAGGATGTTGCCTTCAATACCGCCGCCTGAAGTGCTTCCGCTGATATTGCCTTCAATGTTGGTGAATTTAATGCTTCCGCCGCTGGTAGAAATGCTCAGGTCGCCGTTAACATTGTTGGCCTTGATGGAGCCGCCGCTGGTGGTTCCCCTGATATCGCCTTTCAGGTTATTAAAATTGAGGCTTCCGCCGGACGTGGTCAGCTTTATATTACCGTTTGAATTTTCCGCAGTGATGCTTCCGCCACTGGTAGAGAGGCTGATTTCTCCGCCCAGCTGGTTCATTTTGATAGAACCGCCCGAAGTGCTTCCTTTGATATTTCCTTTAAGGGCGTCAAGGGTCATCGATCCGCCTGAAGTTTTAAAGCCCAGGTTACCGTCGAGTTTAGACAGCGTGATGCTTCCGCCGGAGGTGGCCAGATCGGTATCTACTTTTTCAGGGGAGTCAATTTCAAACCCGATAGACAGCCGGTTCGAGTTATTCCATGAGAAATTCTCTTTTTTGGGCTTGGCAGAGCAGATGAGCGTTCCTCCGCTTACTTTTACCTCTAAAATGTAATTTTCCAGGCGTTCTTCAATCTCTTTTGCGGAAAGTTTGGTATTCCAGCTGTTTGACCGGATGAAAACCTTCACTTTGGGGGTTGACGCCCCGCCGTTTACTTTAATGGATCCGCCTGAAGTGCGTACTTCAAGCCGGTCTATCCGCTGACCGGAAAAATCTTTTACCATGTAAGGTTCGGTGTTCTGAGCGATAGCCGCGCCCACACATAACACCATTGCTAAAAACAGATTAAGTATTCTCATAAGTATAGTTTTTTGTACAAGATACATAATCAATGGAAATGGTTGCACGGATTATAAAAAAAACGCAAAGAGTTTAGTAGGTTTGTCGTTCTATTCGCAAAAACAATGGAACAGATCAATATAGACGGAATATACAAGGCGGCGGAGCGGCTGTCTGACGTGGCGATAAAAACTCCCCTGACCCGAAATAAAAACCTCTCAGATTTATACGAAGCCAACATTTACCTGAAAAGAGAAGACCTGCAGGTGGTAAGATCCTATAAAATACGGGGCGCCTATAATAAGATGGCGGCCCTGGGCAAAGAGCAGCTGGCCAACGGAGTGGTGTGTGCCAGTGCAGGGAATCATGCCCAGGGCGTGGCTTATGCCTGCCATAAGATGGGGGTGAGAGGCACCATATTTATGCCGACCACCACCCCGGCCCAGAAGGTGAAGCAGGTAAAGATGTTTGGCAGGGAATGGGTGGATATTGTACTGGCAGGAGATACCTATGATGACTCCTACGATGCGGCCCGGGAGTTTGGCGATGCTGTTTTTGTTCACCCTTTTGATGATGTGCAGGTAATAGAAGGGCAGGGTACCGTAGGCCTGGAAATTTTTAAAGAACTGGATGTTAAGGTAGATTACCTGGTCTTTGCCATAGGCGGAGGCGGGCTTGCCTCCGGCGTTTCTACCGTATTCCGTACCCTCAGCCCTTCTACCCGGCTCATAGGCGTGGAGCCGGAGGGCTCACCTACCCTGAAGACCTCTCTTGATAAAGGCCGGGTAACCCCGCTGGAGCACATCGACAAATTCGTGGACGGCGCTGCCGTAAAGAAAGCAGGGGAAATCACTTTCGAGATTGTCAGGCAAAATATGGATGACATCCTGCTGATCCCGGAAGGTAAAGTGTGCTCTACCATTCTTAAGCTGTATAACGAGGAGGCTATTGTGGCCGAACCGGCCGGGGCGCTGAGTATTTCGGCTCTGGATTTTATAAAAGAAGATATCCGGGGAAAAAATGTGGTATGCATTATCGGCGGAGGGAATAATGATATTACGAGAACCGAAGAGATCAAGGAACGTTCACTGATCTATGAAGGATTGAAGCATTATTTTATCGTGCGTTTTCCCCAGCGTTCAGGTGCTCTCAATGAGTTCCTGGGGAAAGTTCTGGGTCCTACCGTCGATATCGTGTTTTTTGAATATTCCAAAAAGACAGCGCGGGAAAAAGGACCGGCGCTGATCGGTGTGGAGATCGCTAAAAAGGAAGACTTTGATCCGCTGCTTGAAAGAATGAACGAGCACAAAGTGCAGTATACCTACATTAATGATAAGCCTGACCTGTTCGAATTCCTCATCTGACAGGCTTTTTTAACCTTAATTAACCTTACATTAAAGTTGATTAACCATAGTGCATTACTATGGATGATAATTTTGTACCCTATAAACTTTGTAAACTGATTTTATGAAAAAACTTATTACGCTGGTGTTTGCCTTTATCATGCATTTCGCAGCGCAGGGCCAGACACTGAAAGGGCAGGTCAAGGGGCAGGACGGGACATTTCTCGTGAACAGTACCGTGATGCTGCTGGATGCCAAAGATTCTACCATGCTTTCTTTTGCGAAAACCAGGGAAAACGGGCTCTTTGAGATCAGAAGTACGGCAAAAGAAGAAGTTCTGCTGCAGGTAACGTATGTAGGGTATGAAAAATTCTTACGGTTTATCGTACTTACCGGCGTGGATCAGAACCTGGGAGTGATCACACTGGACTCCGCCTCCCGGGAGCTGGCCGAACTGGTGGTGAAAGGAGAGAAAGCGGCCGTGGAGATCAAAAAAGACACCATAGAGTTTAATGCCGGGTCATTCAAGGTTCAGGAGAATGCCATGGCTGAGGAGCTTCTCAAAAGGATGCCCGGTATGGAAGTAGACCGGGACGGTGCAGTTACGTCGCAGGGAAAAAGTGTGACAAGGGTGCTGGTAGAAGGAAAAGAATTTTTTGGTCGTGACCCTAAAATGGCTACCAAAAATATTCCTGCCAATGCCATTGATAAAGTGCAGGTATTCGATAAAAAATCTGACAGGGCAGAATTTACAGGGATAGATGACGGCGAAGAAGAAACCACTATTAACTTCGTATTGAAAGAAGATAAGAAGAGCCTGGGCTTTGGCCGGGTAACGGCAGGAGGAGGGGCAGATGCCAATAAGGATGCCCGCTACAACCTGGCGGCCACCTACAGCTCCTTTAAAAACGGTAACCAGTTGTCATTTGTGGGAAATGCCAATAATATTAACCAGATGGGCTTTTCCAATACGGAATTTGCCATGATCGGAGTAGGAAGAGGCGGTGGTGGCATCAGCTTCGGCGGTGGCGGAATGGGCAACGCCAGGAGCGGTCTGATGCGGAACCTTTCAGGAGGAATTAACTTTAATAACAAGCTGAATACCAAGACAGAACTAAACGGCAGCTACTCCTACACCAATACCAATACCTTTCTCACCCGTGAGGGCTCGTCTCAAAGTGTGATCGGTAATATAGAAACTACCGGAACATCCCAATCAGAACAGGATTCGGATAATGAATCCCACCGGCTGAATGTAACGATGAACAGTAAGCTTAACGCCCGGAATTCTATCCGCTGGACCAACCGCGTAGATTACCGTAACAACGGAAGCAGCTCTTTAAGTGAAAATGAAGAATACCTTAAAAGTACGAATCAGCTGAGAAACAGCACAGACCGGGTGAACAGTTCAGACGGGAACAGCATCGGGTTTACTTCCCAGGCATTGTATCAGAAAGCATTTGCCAGAAAGGGGCGGACATTTACCACGAACCTGACCTTTGGCCTGAATAACAGCGACAGTGACGGCAAGCTTGTTTCTACCAACGGTTTGTTTGATGCAGAGACCGGCAGCATTCTTTATACCCACCTGAACCAGGTCAATAACCAGGTCAGCAAGCGGCTGTCGCTCGGGGCGGAAGTTTCCTACACGGAACCGCTGAACAGGAACAATTTCCTGGAATTGAACTACTCTTTCCAGAAAGTAAATAATGACCTGGACAAGCAGGTGTTCAATGTGGCGGAAAGCGGTAATACGCTGGACTCTTCCCTGAGTAATAAATATAAGAATGATTATTTCTATAACCGGGCAGGATTAAGCTACCGGGTTAATTTTGAAAAATGGAATGCCAACGTGGGTGCGGCTATCCAGGATTCCCGCCTGGAAGGCGACCTCATCCTGCGGAATGAGCTCATCACCAAAAGATTTACGAACCCGGTATTTAACGGCCGGCTGCGGTATTCTTTTACCGGTTCCAAATCAATGGACCTGAGCTACAATACCAATATATCCGAACCTTCCATGACGCAGTTATCACCGGTACCGGATAACTCCAACCCGCTGAATGTTTATGTGGGGAACCCTGATCTGAAGCCTCAGTATGCACAGAGAATGAACCTGAATTTCCGGGACTTTAACCAGCTGACCTTTACCAGCTTCTTTGTAACCCTGGGAATGAATTATACCGCTGATAACATCACCGATTCGGTTACCTATAATAACGAAACGCTGGCCCGGACCAGAAAACCTATCAATTACGGCAATAACCTGAGCTTCAACGGCGTTGCCAATTATGGCTTCCGGGTCCGGCCTGTCAGTACCCGCTTCAGTATAACATCCATGGTGAATATCAGCCGGTCACAGACGCTGATCAATAATATCGATAACATCACGAATTCTTTTACCAATTCAAATACGGTAAGGGCTGACATTACACCGGGAGATAACTTTAACCTGGGCTTAAGTGCCAGGATCTCGTTCAACAATACCACGTATTCGCAAAACACCCAGCTGAACCCGAATTATGTAAACCAGGGATACACGGCAGACCTGGACTGGAGAATACCCCAGGCGGTTAATTTTACCAGCAGCATGGACTACTCCGTTTACCGGTATGCTACCAATAACGAAGTGCAGAGAGTGCCCCTATGGAATGCGGCCGTGTACAGAAGCGTGTTTAAAAACAAGCGTGGAGAGATACGACTTTCGATCAACGACATCCTGGGCAAGAACCGGGTGATCAGTCAGTCGGCCAGCGGTAATACATTCAGCGAGCAGAGAACCAATGCCCTCGGGAGATATTTCCTGGCCACATTTACCTATAATATAAACGGGGGAGCACCTGCCGGTGCCGGAAGACCTGTGATGAGAATTAACTAATTATCTTAAATAATAAACATGAAAAAGAGCATCATAATTATTTGTATAGGCCTGCTGACGGGAGTATCGGCAATGGCCCAGAATTTTGAGGGGATCGTCAAATATGACCGGGTGATGGATCCGTCCAAGGCCTTTGCCAATAACCCTAACGCTGAACGGATGCGGGCCCAGTTTGGCAACATGGCAGAACAGGCCCGGAAACCTATGATTTACACATTGACCGTAAGAAACCAGGAATCGGTTTTTAAGGTAGATCCCAACCAGGATCCGGGAGAGAGCAGCGTGGTGATTAACGGCGAAAGGAGAAGCTTCCAGAGGCGGTTGCCCAAAGACGAAACCCTGTATAACCTGGAGGCCAATACCTTCAAAAAATATGAAGAATATGCACAGCAACCGTTTCAGGTGTCGGGAAATACCGCAAAGATCCGCTGGAAAGTAGACCCTACACAGACCCGGCCTGTTCTTGGCTATGAATGTATGATGGCTACTGCTTCGGAGAGCGAAAAGCGTACGGTGCCTGTTTTTAGCGAGTCAGGAAACATGACCTTCAGGGATACGGTGGTCACTACCCAGATCACAGCCTGGTTTACCGATGCTGTTCCTTCTGCAGCCGGTCCGGATAAGTATAACGGCCTGCCCGGCCTTATTCTTGCGCTGGATCTGAATGACGGGGTAACCACTTATGTAGCCACTAAAATAGATGCCGTGAAGGTTTCAGATGAAGATCTGAAAATCAATTCGAAAGGGAAGAAGGTAACTCCCGAGCAACTGGATAAAATCAAGAAGGAACACCAGGCTGAGCAGATGAAGAACTTCAGAGGCCGTGGCCCCGGTGGCGGAAGACAGATGATGGTTATCGGCGGATAAGATGAATATGAAAAGGAGCCAGAATACCACCGCATTGCTTTTAATGGTAGCCAGCATAATATTGCTGGCTACCTCCCAGTATTTCTGGCTCAGGAGTGAGTATAAGGAACATAAGCGCGCTTTTTACAGTAACGCTGACCTGCTGTTCAAGGAAACCGTGCGAACCATAGAAGACTCGCTGGTTTCCAGGATCGTGACCCATGAGTTTTTCAACCGCCCGGAAGAAAAGCAGGAACCTCCCCGCAGGAAAACACGGCAGGAAAAGCCCTTGCGGGAAGTGCGGGTTTTTAATGCACCTTCTTTCCGGTCTGACACGCTGATAAGGCTGGAAGGCCTCGACCTCTCTGCCCTTCGGACTGATTCTTCCGCACAGACTATCTTAAATGACTCGGGGGTGATCAACCTCATCATCCGCTCGCGTAAACAGGAAGATTCCCTGAACCGCCTGAAACGGGTGATCGCCCAGATTCCCCGGATCACCATCCAGTCTCATTTTTCTCCCAACCCGGAAAAAGAGGAGAACCGGACTTTTTATCCAAGAAGACGCCTGGTGTTTGTGAGCGCTCCTCTTGACTCCGTTGAAAGGAAATTTAATTACCGGATTCGCGAAATGGGGTATAAGGTAGATTTCCTCATTAAAAAAGACTCTATAACGCCTGATACCTCAGGGCAGGGCTACAGGAGAACCATGAGAAACTATTCGCAGTTGCAGAAAAAACTGCGGAGCTCCCGTGATTCAGTGGTAGTTAACGGAGTAGCCGTGCTTAACCCGGAAACCGTGTCCTCCCTTTCTATCATCCCTACCGTTATTTTTAAAGCTTACCCGGAAGATCTGAACAGCTACTTACTGGGGAAACTCAGGAACAATGTCTTGTTTTCTGTTTTCCTGTTATTGGTGACTTCGCTTACCTTCTGGCTGATCTTCAGGAACCTGCGTAAGCAGTCGCGCCTGAATACCCTCAAGAATGACCTGATCAGTAACGTTACTCATGAGCTGAAGACACCTCTGGCCACCCTGAGTGTGGCTCTGGAGGCGTTGCAGCAGTTTGGGGGCAATACCAACCCGCAAACCACCCGTGAGTACCTGGAGATTTCCCAGAACGAGGTGAACCGGTTGTCGCTTATGGTCGATAATATTCTGAAGACCTCCCTGCTGGAAAAGCAGGGGGTAACCCTTTACCCCTCGGCGGTGGATCTTAGGGAACTGTCGGCTACTGCGGTGAAGTCATGGCAGCCGCGTTTTTCACAAACCGGTGGGACTATCCGTATACATGCGGAGGAGGGTGATTTTGGCATTGAAGCCGATGAGATCCAGGTAAGCAGCATCCTGAACAACCTTATTGATAATGCCCTGAAATACTCCGCTGCCTCTTCTGAAGTAGATGTAGAGATCAGTGCGCAGCCTCACTTTGTTACCCTGAAAGTGAAAGATAACGGTATCGGCATTCCCCGTGAATACCAGGGCCAGGTTTTCGAGAAATTCTTCCGGGTTCCCACCGGTGACCGCCACAATGTGAAAGGATACGGACTGGGCTTAAATTATGTGAAGCATATTATGGATCTGCACCAGGGTTTAGTAACTTTAGAAAGTGGAAATAACGGCACCACATTTATTCTTACTTTCAAAAGAAAACTATGAAGCTGCTGTATGTTGAAGACGAGATCTTTTTGGGGAAGATCGTAAAGGAGACCCTGGAAAGCCGTGGCTTTCAGATCAGTATGGTCACTGACGGCGAACAGGCCATAGGGGAATTTAAAAGCTACAGACCGGAAGTTTGCGTGCTGGATATTATGTTGCCGAATAAAAGCGGGTTTGAGATTGCAGAAGAAATCAGGCAAATTGACCCGGGGGTTCCCATCCTCTTCTTAACGGCCCGGAGCCAGGTGGAAGATGTTCTGAAGGGGTTTGATTCCGGAGGGAATGATTATCTCAGAAAACCCTTCAGTATGGAAGAGCTGATTGCCCGGATTCATAACCTGAAAAACATGTCAGGTAAAAAAAGGGAATCTTCCGATGCTGTAAGCCTGGGAAAGCTGACTTTCTTCCCGGCCAAGCAGGAACTGGTTTTGCCGGGTAAAGAAACCATCAAGCTGTCATTCAGGGAAGCGGAACTGCTTAAGGTACTTACTGAGAATCTGAACACCAAGGTGCTTCGTAAAGATATTCTGCTACGGGTCTGGAATGACGACTCCTACTTTAATTCCCGCAACCTGGATGTTTATATTACCCGTTTGCGCGATTACTTCAAGGTAGATCGCGGAGTAGAAATCATCACTTTAAAGGGGGTAGGTTACCTCTTTAAGGTGGATTCCTGATTATTGCCTCACTGACAGTCCCAGGTTGATCCCCATCGTGCTTGGCCGGAAAGTGGCATCTGCACTCTTTTGTAATCCTGAGGTTATGAAATGCTGGTAAGTGCCTCCCAGGTTAATATCCAGGGCAGAAGTAACCGGGTAGCTTAGGCGTATACCGCCTACACCTGCAATGCTCACCGCCCGGAAATTGGAGTTCCCGGCTGTAAAGCTATGCTCATTCTGTTTCGAATTGACCACGGTTCCTGAAAGTAAAAACTCATTGCTCAGTCCTCCTACCGCATTCATGTTGAGCTTGCCGATGTTGAGCACGTGGTAATTCAGCAGGAGCGGAACAGACAGGAAATGATAGGAGTAGTGGGATGTACCGTTAACAGAGATGAGCACATCAGACAAGCCTTTGTCACTACTTAAGTAATTGGCATGTGAAAAGCTTTCCGTTTCACCGGTGATTTTGTTCACGGCATAAACATTGGAAGTATGGGTGGCTGTAGCCCGTGTAAATCTCACTCCGCTTTCCAGTGCTAATCGCTTCTTTAATTTTCTGCCGAAGATGAAGCCAAAGCTCATGGACTGTCCTGATTTAAATGAGCTGCGGGCGTCTGTCCGGCTGGAATTACTGTAAAAAGAATTACCGTTCATTCCCTGATGTCCCTTATCAAAAGCCAAAAGCGCATTGGAATTGTGTACCGCATTTAAAGCCTGCTGCTGAAATCCGGGGGCTGAAAAATTAGGATTGAAAGGGGCATTGGATGCTATAAGGCCCATCCAGGTCTTTTTTTCTTTTGATACTTTGCGATTTATTGCAGGGCTGTATTCAACAGGTGCCTGCACACGGGGATATTCCGTATAGACTTCCATTTCCCTGAAAGGTAAGGGGTCAAGCGCCGCATAAGAAACTGCTGCGATACCTTCTTCATGAACAGGTTCCGGGTTTTCGTTGGTAAGGCCGGCTAAAAGCGGCTGAGCGGGCCGTACGGTCTGCTTTTCTCCCGTCTGTGAAGCAAAGGTGCGTATTTCCGGGTTCTTCTCCGGTTGGTTTATTGCGAGAGGAGCATCCGCCGTTACCGTCGGCACAGGCAAAGGGGTCTCCGGTTTCTGACCTGCGGGCTCCTGTATCTTTACGGGAGCACCTGTATTCTTTGAAACGCCGTTTTCAGGAGCCGGTAAATTTACAAAAAACAAGGTGCCAAGCACCAGCGCTACGGCGGCTGCAACACCCGAAAGTATGGCTGGATTCTTCCAGGCCAGGCCTGCCCGGGCCGGGTTCATCCACAGAATAAACCCGGACTTTTTCCTGTCCAGTTCAGTCTCCACCCGTTCCCATATTTCAGGCGGCGGAGTTTGGGAAGCGTCGCTCAGAGCATCTTTCCATTGATCCTCAAAAGACTTGTTCATTTATCTTCCAGTTTACTGTTTTCCATCTCAATCTTCTTTATCAAAATACCTCTCGCACGCGAGAACTGGGACTTTGAGGTCCCTTCTGAAATACCCAGCATAACGGCTATTTCCTGGTGTTTATAACCTTCTATTGCAAAAAGGTTAAATACGGTTTTACAGCCTTCCGGCAAATTATTGATCATTTGCAGCAGCGCCCCGTAATCCAGAGATTCCAGCCCGAGGTTTTCATCTGCTCCCAAAAATTCATACTCTTCAAGGTTGTAATTGATTTTTCTTCGTCCCAGGGCCGTCAGTGCGGTATTGATGACTATACGCTTCAGCCAAAGCTCCAGCGGGCAATCAAACCGGAAGGAACCCAGCCCGTCGAATATCTTAATGAACGAATCCTGTAATATATCGGCGGCTTCTTCTTTGGATTTCATATAGCGGAGAGAAACGGCATAAAGCTTACCCGCAAACTTTTCGTAAAGTTGCTTCTGGGCTGAGCGCTCACCTCTCATACAGGCCTGTATCAGTTCCTTTTCATTATACATACACAGGGTATAAACCCCTCAGGGCAGGGTATAATATAGACCGGATTAACGTTTAAAAGGTTGGAATGTTCCGGTAAAAAAATATCTGGTCATTAAGAATACGAATATTTTTTTCCAAAAGTATGCCATGTGGAAGCCGGGGGGAGGAAATTCCTCCGCCCAGCACCAGGGTACTTTTGATAAGCCGGATTTCATCAAAGAGACCCTGATGTATGAATGATTCGTGCATTTTTCTGCCGCCCTCTACCAGGATACTGTTGACGCCTTTTTCCTGCAGAGACTGCAGAACAGCTCTCAACCCGGAAACCCGGATATATTCAGTATGCCCTTCTTTTTTTGTAACTTCCTGATTATAGATAAGCGTCTTTTGGGTATTGTCGAAAATATGCCTGCCGGGGGCAGACTCCAGGGCAGCAGCCAGTACTACCCTTACCGGCTGCTTGTTTTCTGTCCAGTGCCTTACGTTGAGTCGCGGATTATCGGTCAGTATCGTATTTTTGCCTACCAGCACGGCATCTTCCTCGGCCCGCCAGCGGTGAACCGTGATGTCTGTTACAGAATTGGATATTTTTACCGGAGAGCCGTCTGCATGTGAAATGAAACCGTCAGCACTTTCCGCCCATTTAAGAGTTATATAGGGCAGGCCGGTCCGGTGTACCTTAAAAAAACGTTTGTTCAGTTCTTCTCCTTTTTCGGCCAGGAGCCCCGTTTCCACACCTATGCCTGCGGTTTTCAGAAGGGCTACTCCCCGGCCTGAAACCCGGGGGAAAGGGTCTTCATTGCAGATAACCACTCTCTTTACGCGGTGTTTTATAAGAAGCTCTGCGCACGGTGGTGTTTTGCCGTGGTGGGCGCAGGGTTCGAGCGTGACGTAAACGGTAGATTCGGGTAGCAGGGTTTTGTCCGCCACGTTTTGTATGGCATTTACTTCGGCGTGGGCTTCCCCGTATTTCCGGTGAAAGCCCTCGCCGATGATCCTGTCTTCATGAACAATGACGCATCCTACCATGGGATTCGGGCTGACCCATTCGCACCCCAGAGCGGCCAGCTCCAGGGCCCGGTCCATGTAAGTTACATCATTCATGGCTTTTAGTGCAGGAAGTGCCGTACCCCGGTCATCACCATGGCCAGTCCGTGCGTATTACAATAGTCGATCGAGAGCTGATCTTTAATAGACCCTCCCGGCTGAACTACGGCTTTTATGCCTGCTTTGTCCGCTATTTCCACACAATCGGGAAAAGGGAAAAAGGCTTCCGAAGCCATTACGGCCCCGTTCAGGTCAAATCCGAATTCGGCGGCCTTTTCAATGGCCTGCTTTAAGGCATCTACCCGCGAGGTTTGGCCCACACCCGAGGCCAGCAGCTGGCCGTCTCTGGCCAAAACCACATTGTTTGATTTAAGATGCTTACAGATTTTGAGCGCAAACTCAAGGGCTTTGTTCTGCTCTTCCGTAGGGACCTTATCGGTCACCACCCTGAAGTCTGCTGCCTTTTCCGTTGAAAGGTCTTTGTCCTGCTCCAGAACACCGTTTAACAGGGTTCTGAATTGTGAGCGGGAGGTTTTTACTTCCTTTCTCAGCAGCAGCCTCCTGTCTTTTTTCTTTTTAAGGATTTCCAGCGCCTCTTCTTCAAACTCCGGGGCGATCAGGATCTCAAAAAACAGGTTATGCAGCTCTTCGGCAGTGGCTTTATCTACCTTGCCGTTGGTGATGATCACGCCACCAAAGGCAGAAACGGGGTCACAGGCCAGCGCATTCAGATAAGCCCGGGCAGGGGCGGAGGCCGTAGCTACGCCACAGGCATTATTATGTTTAACAATAACATAAGTAAGGTCTTCAAACTCATCGATCAGGCGAACGCAGGCATCTACATCCATGAGGTTGTTATAGGACAGCTCTTTCCCGTGAAGCTGCGTAAACATTTTGTCAAGGTCACCGTAGAAGCGGGCCGACTGGTGCGGGTTTTCCCCGTAGCGCAGCGGAATGGTTTTCCCGGAACGGAAGTTGCCGCCATTATCAAACCCGGCAAACCAGGCATGAATAGCCGAGTCATAATGAGAGCTGGTGGCAAAAGCCAGTCTGGCAAAATGTTTCCTGTCTTCGAGGTCCGTGGTACAGCCTTTTTCCGAAAGGATATTGAAAACCTGTTCGTACTGGTCACGTGAAGAAACGATCAGCACATCTTCGAAGTTCTTGGCCGCTCCCCGGATCAGCGAAATACCGCCGATATCTATCTTTTCAATAATATCTTCTTCTGAAGCTCCTGATGCTACGGTTTCCTCAAAGGGGTAAAGATCTACAATAACCAGATCAATAGGAGGGATCTCGTATCGTGCTGCTGTGGCTACATCGTCTTCCAGGCCTCTTCTGTGCAGAATCCCCCCGAATATTTTAGGATGAAGCGTTTTAACCCTTCCGCCAAAAATAGAGGGGTAGGCAGTGAGGTCTTCCACTGCGGTAACGGGTATTCCCAGGTTTTCTATGAAGGTTTGGGTGCCGCCTGTGGAATAGAGGGTTACATCATTTTCGTGAAGTAATTTTACTATTTTATCAAGGCCGTCCTTATAAAAAACGGAGATAAGTGCAGAGGAGATTTTCTTTGACATGTATTAGCGTTTGAAATTTTTCCGCAAAAATACGGAATTATTCAGTGAACAACTAACAAGTAACAGTGAACATGCTCGACTGCGATTTATTTTCATAAATCCATATAAGTTTATAAAGAATCATAAAACTAATATGAACTTATATGCCTTATATGGTTCAAAAACAAGGCAGCGCCGTTTGACGTTTTTACTGAACAATGTGTTCCTTCAGCAATTCCGAATGGCTTCGGCTGATCCTGTGGCCTGCTTCGGGAATAAAAATATAAGTCATATGCCTGCCGTCTCCCATTTTCCTTTTGGCAAACTCAAAATTTTCCGGTGTTACCACCCAGTCGCGGCCTCCGTACATCACCACGGTAGGGATTTTTATGGTCTCCCAGATAGGCTCTATCCTGCGGAGTTCTTCAATGTGATCGTATTTTTCGAAGGAAGCTGTCACAAAGCGCCGGGGCAGAAACCAGCGCAGAACCGGCCATTTACCGTATTTGGAGAATTTGAAGAATTTTTCATTGTCCGGATCAATGGCCGGGGCCATCATGATCAGCCGGGAGTATTTTTCAGGGTTTATGGAAGCCATATACGCCGCTACCGGGGCGCCGTAAGACCGGCTGACAAGAATGGCTTTTTTTCCGGACCGGTTAAGTTCCAGCAATTTTTCGATCAGTTCCGCCTGTTTTTCAATAGTTACTTTCCGGTGCTTTCTCCGGTACCAGGAAAACCCGTAACCGGGTCTGTCGGGCGCCAGGAGATGAAACCGGCTGTGCAGGGAAGTGTCATCCAGCTGTTTGGTGAAGCCTTCCCATCTCCCGGGCGCCCCATGAATGAAAAGTACCGGCGGCAGGGTGTCTGCGCCAAATGTAGCGGTGTAAAGCCGGAAATTTTCCCCTTTCTGTATCCTGTAATCAGGTTTAAAGCTCAGGGTATCGTAATGCTTCCTTATTTCCTTCTCCGTAACAATGTATTTCTTGAAACATGCGCTGGTAGATACTGTTATCAGGAGAAGCAGAACAAGCCTAATGAGTTTCATAAAGAAATTTATCTGATCCGGGTTTACTTAAAGAAACAAAAGCACACAAACTACCGGTTCCCGGTCTTCAAACTAAAGTTTGGCTTTAACGCAGGCAACCGCAATTTCCTTTTGTAGGAAGCCCGATTGTTGCTTACTTTTACAGGATATTATTATCAAAAACCTAAGAATATTGCATGGCAAACGGTTTATTTCAGAGAAAAAACATTGATCAGGCGGTAAAAGACGCATCGGATGAAGGGCACGGCCCCCGTCTGGAGCGGGTTCTGTCTGTAAAAGATCTGACCTTCTTTGGCCTCGCTGCCATAGTAGGCGCCGGGATATTCAGCACCATCGGGAAAGCCACTTTTGCAGGCGGCCCGGCGGTATCCCTTCTTTTTATATTTGTAGCTGTAGCCTGTGTATTTACCGCTTTGAGCTATGCCCAGTTTGCCTCTACCGTTCCGGTGAGCGGAAGCGCCTATACCTATGCGTATGTGGCTTTCGGGGAGCTTTTTGCCTGGATCATCGGGTGGGCACTGGTGCTGGAATATGCCGTTTCCAATATCGTGGTAGCTATTTCCTGGTCAGAATATTTTGTAACCATGCTGGAAAATGTTTTCCGGATACACTGGCCCAGATGGCTGGCTATTGATTCCTTTACAGCTTCTAAAGCCTATCATGAAGTGCTTCAGGCTACGGCAGCCGGAACCTTGTCAGAGCTGCCCGGCCATTCTATTCAACTGGCGAAAGTGTATGAAAGTGCCCCCGTGCTCGGTGGCTTCAAGGTATTGATGAACCTCCCGGCCGCTATTATTACCGTATTGATCACCTGGTTGATCTACATCGGGATAAAGGAGTCAAGGAATGTATCCAATCTCCTGGTGTATATCAAGATAGGTATTGTGCTTATGGTGATTGTCGGGGGGGTATTCTACGTGGATACAGCCAACTGGTCGCCTTTTGCCCCTAACGGCACGAAAGGCGTGATGCTAAGTGTGGCGGCAGTATTCTTTTCATTTATCGGCTTTGATGCGATCTCTACTACGGCAGAAGAGACCAAAAATCCGCAACGAGATCTTCCCCGGGCTATGATTTACGCCCTGATTGTTACCACCGTGCTGTATGTACTGATTACCCTGGTTCTAACCGGGATGGTGAATTACAAGGAATTAGGGGTAAACGATCCGCTGGCCTTTGTTTTTGAGAAGATCGGGATCAAATGGATGGCCGGAGTGATCTCTGTCAGTGCGGTCATCGCTATCAGCAGTGCCTTGCTGGCCTTCCAGGTGGCCCAGCCCCGGATATGGATGGTGATGAGTCGTGACGGCCTCCTGCCCAAAATATTCGGTGATATTCATACCAGGTATAAGACGCCCTGGTTTTCCACGCTCGTTACGGGCGTTCTGGTGGCAGTTCCGGCCATGTTCCTGAATATGGAGTTTGTCATCGACCTTACGGCAGTAGGTACCCTGTTTGCCTTTATCCTGGTATGTGGAGGTATATTGTATATGGATCATACCGGCCTTAGCAAACGGGCCAAGTTCCGGGTGCCTTATATCAACGGAAAATACCTGATTATTCCTTTACTCGCTGTAGCGGTTTGGGTAGTGTACTCCAAGATAGGCCCGGAATACCTGAATTTTATGCAGCACCCGCTGTACGGAATCTTCTGGCTGACCTGGGCGGTGCTGGGTGTGCTGGCCTTCCGCTATAATTTTTCCTTATTGCCGGTGATTGGTATCCTGGTTAATCTTTACCTGATGGCTGAGCTTGGCACCAGTAACTGGACCATGTTCCTGATCTGGCTGATCATTGGTATGGTGATCTATTTTACTTACGGATTTAAAAATAGTAAGCTGCGGAAGAAATGAGGAAATTTGCAGGCCCGGGTTCTCGGCTACGTTCCAACTGACACAGGGCGGTTGCGCCTGTCACATTTGGCGTAGCCGAGATGCGCTGAGGGGCTCCCGGGTAAGTAATTACCGCCCGAAGTCATCCTGCACCCGCACGATATCGTTTTCGTCCGAAGGATTGTTTTTATCGGTATGCTGCCAGATTTCAGCTACGATTCCCCACCCGTTGGTACCCAGAAGACGGTGTCTCTCACCACATTTAAGATTAATGACCTGCCCTACACTCAGCGGAATGGCCGGTGTTTCCTCGTCGGTAGGTGAGATCACCACACCTGCCACGCCGTGAATGAGCTTCCAGATCTCAGCCCTGCGATGGTGATATTGCCACGAAAGCCTTTTATCCGGTGCCACAATCAGGATCTTCGGGCTCAGTTTTTCAAAGCCCGAAAAATCATCCATGGTCAGGTGGGAAAAGAATTTGCTTACAAACTCAGGGGCCTGGCTTTCGTCCAGGACAAAAAAGCCTCCCCACGGGCGCGACATATCCTTGTTTACAATACGCAATTGTTCCTTTTCCAGAAAAGATTCCACTTCGCTGAAAACTTCTTCTTTGGTACTTCCTAAGAGTATATTCATATCTGTAATTTTTTCATACGGTGAGATCAATAGCCGAAACCCTGTAATTTGGCTTTTTTCTGGCGCCAGTCGGGCTCCACCTTGATGTATTGTTCCAGGAAAACCTTTTTCCCGAAAAACTTTTCCATTTCTTCCCTGGCCTCGATACCTACTTTCTTGATACGTTCTCCCTTGTGACCCAGCAGGATAGCCCGCTGGGTAGATCTTTCCACGTAAATTTCACTGGAAACCCTTATAAGGTCATCCGACTCCTTAAAAGCGGTGATGACTACTTCACAACTGTAGGGAACTTCTTTTTTGTAGTTAAGGAATATCTTTTCCCTTACAATTTCCGCCGCAAAGAAACGCTCAGGCTTATCGGTCAGTTCATCTTTGGGAAAATAGGGCGGATGAACGGGAAGATACGTTATTATCCTATCGAGAAGCTCGCTTACTCCCGTTCCGTTCAGGGCGGAAATGGTCAGAATTTCTGCAGGCCGGAAAACACTTTTCCAGTGGGTAACTTTTTCCTGTATGTCTTCTGCAGTGGCCAGATCGGTTTTGTTAATGACCAGGAGTATGGGGCATTCTGTTTTTTTGAGGCGTTCTATCACATCCTCTTCATCATATTTTTCATAGATATCGGTCACAAACAGGATCACGTCGCCATCTTCTATGGATCCGTGCACAAACTCCATCATGGATTTGTGAAGCTCATAAACAGGTTTAATGATACCCGGTGTATCACTGTACACCAGCTGGAAGTCAAAAGAAGGGGTTTCGCCGTTAACAATCCCCATAATCCGGTGCCGGGTGGTCTGTGCTTTGGAAGTAATGATGGAAAGCTTTTCGCCTACCAGCTGATTCATCAGTGTGGATTTTCCCACATTGGGCTTTCCTACAATGCTAATAAAACCGGCTCTGTGTTCTTTCATATTTTTAGAGAGTTCCGAGTAGTGAGTTTCGAGTAGTAAGCAGGCAGCGGACCGTCAGCTGAAACGCTTCGCTGAATGCCGGTCAGTTCTTCAAAACTTTTTGCTCATGGCTGTCATCTGCTGTAAAACGGTCGTCGATCATCCGGTTCTGAAACTGCTGTATATAGGCCCTGAAATTCCTTTCCAGGAGCTCAGCGGTCGGCCGGTCGGTGTCCAGCAGGTTTTTTTCCAGGAGTTTGTCTGTTTTATAACGATATAGCCCTACTCCCTTATTGTCGGCGTCCATTTTAAGCAGAAAATCGCCGTAAATGTACTGATAGTTTTCGTATTTATTAACCGCAAAGTCTTTGGTTTTACCCGAAAGCAGGTTTTTCCCGAAAGATACAAAAGGCTGATCATACTGCATGATCTGCAGAACGGTCGGCATAATGTCGGCCTGCTGGAACACCCTTCCCGATTTACCGGCAAGGTCCATGCCCGGCACATAGAAAAATACGGGTATGCGGAATACGCCTACGCTGTTTCTGAACTCCGGCAGATCGCATTTGGGCGAGGTGTGGTCGGCTGAAATAACAAACAGTGTATTGCGGAACCAGGGTTCATTTCTGAGGCTTTCAAAAAACTTGCGTACGCCGTCATCGGTATAGGAAAAAGCCTTGAAGATAGGATGGGGGCCGGAAGGGTACCTGTTCTCGGCGTCTTTGGGCACTTTGAACGGATCATGCGAGCTGACCGTAAAAATGGTGCTGAAAAAGGGTTGGGGGAAGGTCTTCAGCGTCTTGCTGTAAAAGGCCAGGAAAGGCTGGTCCCAGATACCCCAGATGCCGTCGAATTGAGAGTTATCCCCGAACTCGTCTTTCCCGTAATAATGATCAATGCCCATCAGGTGGGCAAATGACTGAAAGCCCATGGAACCATTGGGGGCACCGTGAAAGAAAGAGGTATGATAGCCTTTGTCTCTCAGGATATGAGGAAGTCCGTAAATTTTATTGGACGAATATTTAGACAGCACATAAGGCTGCGTATAGCTGGGAATGCTCCCCCAGATAGCGGGTAGTGCTTCGATAGATTTTTTGCCGTTGGCAAAGCTGTACTCGGTATAAAACGATTTTCTCCGGAGAGAATCCACGAAGGGCATGAACCGGTTGGTAGAACTGTCTGTATTGGAGATGGAAGAAGCTTCCTCACTGAAGCTTTCCAGCACCAGGATGACCACATTCATCTTCCGGAAATCGCCTTCCCCTTCCACCCGTTGAACGGGATTATAGTATTCTTCCAGCTCTCTTTCATCAGAGAAATAGGCATACTTCTCCAGCCTGGTTTCTGCAATGGTCCGGAAAATACTGAAAGGTGTGCTGAATACTAGAGCTACATTCTGAGGTGACCGTACATATTTTCCGGCATCATTAAGGCCCAGCGGGCGGGTAGAGTACCGCAGGTTCCCGCGGAAACCGAACATGCAGAGAATGAAGGTAAGGACAAATACGTCTACATAGGTATGCGTACTGTATTTACGGCGCGATGACCGGACGTTCCGGATGATCAGTACTAGGGCGGCGATGAACAAAAACCAGATGGCCCAGACATACCAGTAACGGAGCAGGAAGCTTGACAGCAGCTCTGCAGCATTATTAAACCCTTTCAGCTCACCGAGGGAGGTCCAGGTGATTCTTTTAAGGTTAAAAGCATAATAGGCTGAGTCAATGCAGTTCAATAAAAGACCAGCGGCATTGGTCATGATAAAGAGGAGATCAAAAACCTGTGTAGCTGCAGAATGACGGCCGGTAGGCAGCAGGGTAAAAAGGATATACAGCAGGTTAATATACAAAACAGCGACTACATCAAAGCGCAGGCCGCCTGCCAGTACCCAAAACCATTCTTCCGGGGTTAAAGTACCGAAAATTTCCCTGTTCTGAATATAAAAAAGTACACGTGACAGTGAAAATAAGAGGAGGACAAGGCTGATCCGTAAGATCACTGTTGTCCAGGGCGAATATCGGTAAGGATTATTTCTTGGAAAGGTCATGTCACTCCAGCGCGAAGGTTTACTGAGCTCAGTGCTTAAACTAAAAAACCCAAAGAATCAGGATGATTTTTGGGCTTTTAATTGTGGGAGCAAAGGGATTCGAACCCCTGACCCTCTGCTTGTAAGGCAGATGCTCTGAACCAGCTGAGCTATGCTCCCTTTTGTTATTTTTTGAAACGTGTCCGGTGTGGAATGTTCTGTGCAAAATATCCCTGAGGATGTTTTGTCTGTGGGAGCAAAGGGATTCGAACCCCTGACCCTCTGCTTGTAAGGCAGATGCTCTGAACCAGCTGAGCTATGCTCCCCTGAAAAGGTTTGCAAAAATGCAGGCCTTTTTGGTT
>JBEBRR010000024.1:0-52086 GCA_040394735.1 Leadbetterella byssophila | reverse complement strand
GCCCAATTTGTGAAAGACTTAGGTAAGAAAGCGCAAAAAGCTTCCGAAAGAGCAGTGGAAAGGCGGGTGGAAAGAGAAGCCACCCAAAAAACCGATGCCGCGTTAGACAAAGCCCTGAACGGCGGAAAAGCCGGAAAGCAGGCTTCATCGCCCGGCGGGGAACAACCCCGGCAGGCGGCAGAAAAGGCGGCAGACCGCAACACCGCGAAAGAAACGGGCGGAGACAATCCTGCACAGGTCACCCAAAACAGCGACTTTGAACCGGGAAACCGGGTGCTGGTCAGTGAAAACTTTGAACAGGATGCCATCGGCGATTTCCCCGCCCACTGGAATACCGACGCCTCGGCCAGGGTGGTTACCCTGCCGGGCTCACCGGTAAAATGGCTGGAACTCTCTACTCCCGGTACTTTTCTCCTGGAAACGGTAAAACAGCTGCCGGAGCATTTCACACTCGAATTTGACGTTTTCGTACCCGCTACCTTCTCTTACTACGACTACCCGCTGTGGATAGGCCTGGCTGACATGCAAAACAGGAAAGACTTTTTCATTTGGGGCAGGTACAGGGAAAAACGCGGCAAAGACAAACGAAACGGCCTGCTGCTGATGCTCCACCCCCAGGAAGAGGGCGGCAAAAAGCTGGGTTACAGCGAATATGAAGCCTGGGATAACGGTGAAAAGGCAGCCTTCAATAAGATTAAATCGCTGACGGCCTTTAACGTAAACAATAACCGGGCACGGGTACAGATATGGCGGCAAAAGCAAAGGCTCAGGGTGTATCTTAACGGTACCAAGATCTGGGATCTGCCCCGGGCCTTTGAGGCAGACAAAATCCTGAACACCCTGCTGTTCAGCCGTTATGAAGCCAAAGAGGGCAACTATTTCCACATTTCCAACATCCGGCTGGCCTCATCGGAAGAAGATGCCCGCTCTAAGATCCTGAAAGAAGGAAGGTATTCCACCAATGCCATCCTGTTTACTTCCGGCTCGGCCGCTATAAAGCCCGAATCAGCGTCTGTCATAAAGGAAATAGCCGGTATTCTGAAAGACACCCCGGCCCTTAAACTGATGATCATCGGCCATACCGATACCGACGGAAAGAAAGAAACCAACCTCCTGCTTTCCCGCGAGAGGGCCTCAGCCGTGAAAAATGAGCTGGTTCAAAAATACGGCATTGCAGACAGCCGTCTTCAAACGGGCGGCAAAGGCGATACCGAGCCCGTAGCCGATAATGCAGGCGCGGAAGGAAAATCAAAAAACAGAAGAGTGGAATTTGTGAAAATGTAATGATCCAGGCATTTGCCCCGGCAGGGCTGCTCTGCCTTCACGGCCTGTCTCTGCCGATAAACCTGTTTTTGCCCAACAGGAATCCGATGGCCCTTTCTACGTTATCTGCAATACTCTTTTCCGATTTCAGATAAGAAATATAGCGCACTATTTCCTTTTGAAAGGAAGGAGAAAGCCCGTCAAACACCTTCTTTGCCTCTTCATTGTCTTCCAGCGCTTTAACAAGTTCAGGATGAGGCGGCAGGGTTCTGTCTCTGGGGTCAAACGCAATGGCTACATCGATAACTTCGCCTATTCTTCGCGGCGAATCCGGGAGTATCGTGGTGTTGATATAAAGCCGCCAGCTGCCGCTGTATTTGACCAATGTCTGGATATATTCTTCCCCGTTAATGATTCCGCAGACCGGAACCGGCCCCTTGCTTTTGCCCGCATGCAAAAAAATTTCAGCCAGTATCTCCTCCGGCACAAATACGAAAGGATTAATCCCGATGATCTCCAGTTCGGCCCTGAACTTTTTCACAGCTTTCGTTTCTTAATGGTGTACCTTCTGCTAAAACAGCTACCGCACAAACGGGACGGCTGCCTTTCCGGCGGAAAGATAATTAATCGGACCATTCTTTGCCGTACCCGTTAACTAATTTAAATCAAAGAGATGTAAAATTCATTTACACCATAAATCACTATATTGGCTTTCCGTAATCATTTCCCTATGAAAGATCTCGAAAAGCTTGCATTCATGTTAAAGGAGTTTGCCGGGCTCCCGGAAGAAGAATTTGAGAAATCGCTTCCCTTCTGGGCAGAGCTGAGGTATAAAAAATGGGATTTTTTCAATGAATACAAAAATGTCTGCAAATACCTCGGCTTCGTCAATGAGGGTGTTTTCCGGTCTTTTATGATCGACGGCAAAACGGGGGAAGAAAAAAACGTATTCCTCTATTCCGGGAACCAGTTCGTGGTGTCGTTCAAGAGTTTCATTAACCAGATTCCCTGCGACTACCACACCCAGGCCATGACAGACGCCCGGGTTTTGTGCATTCACATCTCTCATTTGCAGAAGCTGTATGCAGCATCCCACTCCTGGGAAAAGTTTGGGCGGTTACTGGCCCAGGAGGCCTTTAACATCACGATGCAGCGCACCGAAAGCTTCCTGTTCAAGACCCCGGAAGAGCGCTACCTCGACCTGATCAGGCATCATCCCGATATTTTCAATACCATACCTCTCTACCATATCTCTTCTTACCTGGGCATCCAGGGCCCTTCCCTGAGCCGGATCCGCAAAAGACTTGCAGGAAAATAGCCCCCCTTTCCGATTTTAACCTGTGTTAAAGTTTTTGACCATTCCGCGCCGGAACTTTGTGCTATCAAAATAACCAACAAGCATCATGACAAAGTCAAAAACGATCGTACTGATTCACGGAAATTTCGTGAATGAACTCACCTGGAAAGCGTGGAAAAGCCATTATGAACAAAAAGGCTACACCGTGTATACACCCGCCAACCCCGGTCACGAGGGTGACCCCGCTGAATTAAGAAAGAACGGGCATCCCGACCTGCCCGGTACCGGCTTCAGAGACGTGGTGGAAAATGCGGCAAAGCTGATCGACTCACTCCCGGAAAAACCCCTCATCATTGGTCATTCCATGGCGGGTATGGCCGTAATGAAACTCACCGAAATGGGTAAAGCGGCAGCGGCGGTGAGCCTGGACGGTGCCCCGCCAAAGAATGTACTCGCACCCTTCAAAACCATTAAAACCGTACTCCCTGCTTTCGGCTTTTTTTCACGGAAGAAATACTTTATGGGAAGCCGGGAATGGTACAACAAAGCGTTCTTCAATACACTTCCCGAAGCCGAAAAAGCAAAAATGTTTGACCGGTTTGCCGTACCGGAAAGCTTTAAGGTAAGCCGGCAGCTGGTGCTCGACGCTTACTCCGCCATTGATTTCAAAAAACCGCATACTCCGCTGCTTTTTATCGGGGGCGGCAGTGATCAGATCTTCCCGGCATCCCTGACCCGCACCCTGGCCGGTAAATACCGCGATAAAGGCAGCCGTACCGACCTGAAGATCTATCCCGGCAAAAGTCACTTTATTGCCGGCGAACCCGGATGGGAGGTCATAGCGGATGATATAATCAGCTGGTATGAAAGCCTCTGAGAATTGCAGAAAAAGCTCTTCCCTCCTGAACAAAAAGGTTATTCCGCCCGGGTAAACCGGGTGGTTTTTCCTATCAGCGAGACCCCGATAAACCCGCGTATATTCAGTTGCCTGTCACCGGCCCATTTAATGATGGAGGAATAGGTTTTCCCGGATTTCGGGTCGTAAATATCTCCGTTTTTCCAGTTTTTGCCGTCCTTCTCAAAGCCCGTCAGGACCACCAGTCCTACAATGGGCTTGCTCCGCAATTCCGGTTTAGGATTATTTTTATCGGTTTTGTCCTTACCGTTGGCCTGCGGTTCCTTTAGCCATACGATCTTCCCGTAGAGCTTGCCGCCCTGCTCATAGAACCGGATCTTAGCCTCTTTTTCCTCATTGAACCACAGCCCCTGGGTGATGTCCTGCGCCATTAAAAGTGAGGAAAACAGGGTGAGGGTGAGAAGCGTTAGTATTTTTTTCATGGATGTAAAAATTAGTAATGCGTTCCGGGTCTGGAAGAGTGGATAACCAAAGCGCCCCTCATTCACAATTATCCATTTACAATTGTCCAATCTTCCGCCGGCTGATTCTCTCATAAAGATAAAAGAACAATTTCGGAACCACAACACCGATCAGCGCACCCACCACCACATCACCGGGGTGATGCACGCCCACGTAGATACGGGAGTAGCCCATCATTATAGCCCACAGCAGCAGCAGCCAGAACACATATTTGTTTCCTTTAAAGGCACTGGAAAAACCGGAAAAGAGCCCGAAGCTGTTCGCTGCGTGTGATGATGCAAAACCGTACATTCCGCCGCAATTGCCGATCAGGGTCATCTCCTGGAGGAAATCATGACAGGGCCGGAGGCGTTCAAAATTGGGTTTGAATATGCCGGAAGCGATAAAGTCACAAAGGCCCACAGCAGCCGCTATGAGCACGAAATAGGTCAGGCCCTGCCGCCAGGGGAAGGCCCTGAACAGCAGCATCACCATGACCAGGATCACCGGAATCCAGGATCGGGAATCCGTATAGGTCAGGAAGAACCTGTCCCAGAACGGCGTATGAAAGCCGTTCAGCCACAAAAAAATCTTCTTATCCAGTTCCAGCAGCATTTCCATCACGCAAATCGCATCAGTTTACGTACTTCTTCCATGGTTTTGCGGGCCACGGCTTCGGCTTTCTCCTCCCCTATCTTCAGCTGCTTTTCCAGCGCTTCAGGATTTTCGAAATAATAATTATAGATCTCTCGGTGCCGGGCAAAACGTGTCAGTATAGTCTCATACAGCTCTTTTTTGGCATGTCCGTAACCGTAACCACCGGCCAGGTAGTTCTTCCGCATTTCCGCCACCTGCTCCGGCGTACCTACCAGGCTGAAGATCCTAAAGGTATTGTCGGTATCCGGGTTCTTGGGCTCCTCCAGCGGCGTGGCATCTGAAACGATCTTTTTGATCACCTTGTTCAGCTCGTTTTCGGGCAGGAAGATATCGATATAATTGTTATACGACTTGCTCATCTTCTGGCCGTCTATACCGGGAATGGTCATCACTTCCTCATTGATCACGGCCTCCGGAATTTTAAACACATCGCCGTACACCCGGTTAAATACTTCGGCCATGTCGCGGGCCATTTCCAGGTGCTGCTTCTGATCTTTGCCCACCGGCACGTAGTCGGCCTGGTACAGGATGATATCGGCCGTCATGAGCACCGGGTAAGTAAACAAGCCGGCATTTACGTCTGAAAGCTTCTCCGACTTATCCTTAAACGAATGCGCATTGGCCAGCATGGGGTAAGGCGTCAGGCAGCTCAGGTACCAGGTCAGCTCGGTATGGTACGGGGCCAGCCGCGACTGCCGGTAAAAAACCGTTTTTTCCGGGTCGAGGCCCGCTGCCAGCCAGGCTGACGCCACCGCGCGCGTATTCTCTTCCAGGATCTGCGGATCTTTAATGGTAGTGAGTGAGTGGAGGTCGGCTATAAATAAAAAAGACTCGTTCCCCGGTTGGGCGGAAAGCTGCACTGCAGGTTCAATGGCGCCCAACAAATTGCCCAGATGCGGCCGGCCGGTTGCCTGAATCCCTGTTAAAATTCTTGCCATATTTTTCTGTTAATGCTATTAGATGTATCTTAACACAAAAATAGGAAAAACAGATGATAGCCGAACCAACTTTTGCGTTTTTAAGGAAACTGGCTGCCAATAATAACCGGGAATGGTTTACCGAAAACCGGGCTTTGTACGATGCCGCCCGGGAGAATTTCGTGAAATTCTGCGATGAGGTATTGCAGGAGGTGAAGGCCTTTGAGCCTGCCTTTTACGATACGCAGGTCAAAGACTGCATCTTCCGGATCAACCGCGACGTACGCTTTTCAAAAGATAAAAGTCCGTATAAAACCCACCTGGCGGCCGGTTTCGGTCCCGGTGGCCGCAACTCCGGCAGGATAGACTATTACTTCCACCTCCAGAACGATGAGACATTCATTGGAGGCGGCATGTGGCAGCCTACTACGGAGCACCTGGTCAAATTCCGCCAGGAGATCGATTATTCACCCGCCACGCTGAAAGAAATCATTGAAACAAAAGAGTTCAAAAAGCACTTCCCGCTGATTTACGGAGAGAAGCTGAAAAGAGCGCCAAAAGGCTACGCCGAAGATCACCCGGATATTGAGCTGCTCCGCTACAAGGAAATGTTCTTCTGGAAAAAATTCAGTGACGAAGAGGTGAAGTCACCCGGCTTCAAAGCGGATCTCCTGCACCACATGAAGGTGCTGAAACCTTACCTCGATTATCTGAATGAGCTGTTTTACGGGGAAGCGTAAATCTAAGGTCTAAATTTTTATACCAATGAATGACAAAAATACCGAACGGGTTTACAGGATGGCCTTTGCGGGCGTTTACCCGCATTATCTTACCAAAGCAGAGAAAAAAGGCCGCACCAAAGCCGAAGTAGATGAAATCATTTACTGGCTGACCGGCTATAATGCCACAGATCTGCAGCAGATTCTTGAAAACAAAACCAATTTTGAAGACTTCTTCCATCATGCCCCCCGGATGAATCCGAACGCCACGAAGATTACGGGCATGATCTGTGGCTACCGGATTGAAGAAATCGAAGATCCGCTCATGAAGCAGGTCCGTTATTTAGACAAGCTGATTGACGAGCTGGCCAAAGGCAGACCCATGGAAAAAATTTTGCGGCAGTAGAAAGATAATTTTAACCAAAACCACATTGAAATTCGACAAGCACTTTCCTACTGAAAAACTCCGGCCCTACATCAAATATTTTGTAGTGTCGGAGAATGAGCTGGAAAGTGAATACAGCGTATTTCCTTCTCCGGGGATGGTGATCGGTTTTCAATATAAAGGGCAGCTTGCAACCGTAAAAAATAACTCTGAAAGCAAGCTGGCATCAGCAGGAATTACCGGTATTTCAGACAGATACAGGATCTTTAAAAATTCGGCGGGCATCGGAACTGTTCTGGTCTGCTTTACCGAAGTGGGATTTACACACTTTGCCTCTCATCCTGCCAACGAGCTCTTTAACCTAAGCCTTTCATTGCACGATATTTTCCACCCAAATGATATAACGGAAGTGGAAGAAAAACTGGCAATTGCCGGCACCGACGAACAGCGTATAAAGGTGATTGAACAATTTTTACTGGCTCAGCTTAAAGACATTGAAACCGATAAACTGGTCGTTGAAGCAGTCAGGCTCATTTACCGGTCCAAAGGAACCATCCGCATTAAAGAACTGAACGAAAAGCTGTGCATCAGCCCAAGCCCTTTTGAGAAGCGGTTCAGAAAAGTGGTTGGAACAACCGCCAAAAAATTTGCCTCCATTGTTCGTTTCAATTCGGTTCTAAACCATCTGAGCGAAACAAAAACACTCACTGAAATCTGCTACGAGAACCATTTCTTCGACCAGGCTCATTTCATCAAAGACTTTAAGCAATTCACCGGCAACACCCCCGAAAATTTTAAACGCTTCCTCTGAAAAACGTTTTTTTACAATTACCGGAATTTTGAGCATTGCTATTTTGCATCGTAATCAAAATGCAACAGTCCTGAATATCCATTATCAGGGCCTGAGCATCAGGGTTACGTGTAAATCGTTTGGTAATTTTAAAAAACAAAAAAATGTTTACAGAAGAACAGATCAAAACAGCTCACAGCCGGGTTAAATCAGGTGCAGACTTCCCTGCTTACATCCAGGAAATCAGGTTGTTGGGCGTTACGCATTACGAAGCTTATGTAACTGACGGACATATTGACTACCACGGAGACGGTGGTTACACCGTAAAAGTTCCTGCAAAGTATGAAGCGCTAATAATTGGCCCCAATGCAAAGCATGCAGAATTTAAAGCCGGGTTAGTAGCTCATCAGCAGGGCAAAACAGACTTTCTGACTTTCATTAAAATGTGTGCCACTTTCGGCATTGAGAAATGGCAAATCTGCATGGACAAAATGACCTGTACCTACTACGACAAGGCCGGGAATGAAATACTGGTGGAAGATATACCGCACTGAAAACGGCCTGTATATTTCAGGCTGTGTGTGATAGGGCACAAAATGCCTCGTATAAGCTTTATTGCTAAATTTGCAGTGATAACGGGTGAAACTAAACTTTATACCTATGAAACTATATTCTCTTTTCCTTATACTGCTTACTCTAAATGCCTATCCACAGGAAAAAAAGGCACAGATCCTGATCATAGGCTCGGATCATTTAGCACAAGTTTATAAACAGGAAAATCCTGCAACAGATGTCTTATCACCTGAAAATCAAAAATCCGTGCAGGAATTCAATCAAATGGTTTCAAAATTCAGGCCGGACGCTATCATGATAGAAGAACTTCCGGAAGACCAGATCAAAATTGACAGCCTTTATGAGAAATACATGTCAGGTCAATTGGATTTAAGGAAAATTGAAAACGGACGGAGTGAAGTTTTTAATATGGCATTTGATATCGGGAAAAGATCCGGTGTAAAAAAAATTGTCTGTGTAAATTCTCCCGGCGGAACCTCTCAAAGTATCCTGGATAATGGGGATAACATTGAACTTTATAGAAATTATGGTTTAAATCTCCGGAAGATTGTTAAGGAAAAGTACCAGTCTTTGGGCAAAGGGGAATTGTCATTCAAAGATTATCTGACTTTTCTCAATCAACCCGAGGCATATAATCTGATATACAGGTTACGATATATCATTCCTGCAAGGGTGACCAACGGATTCTTCATAAACCCCGGGGAAACCATCGACACTTCCCGGATTGATAAACAGCACATTGGTGCTGAGTTGATTTCAATTTTTAAGAACAGGGATTATAAAATATATTCTAATATCATCCATCATCAACTCAAAACCAATGTACAGAAAATAATACTGATAATAGGAGTTGCACACCTGGGTTCTTTAAAGAATATCTTCAACGAAGACACTTATTATCAATTAATTGACACAAACGATTACCTTATAAAATTATAATTTTCACAAACATTGACAATCCCCTTCAAACTCTCCAAAAAATAGAATATTTTTGTGCCCTTCCATGTATATGGCTCTACCCTGGCGTTGCTCGTATTACCCTAAAAAAACAGAAAGCGTCTCTCACAGCCCTCCGTTCGACCCCAGAATAGCCTGCGTAAAATCTTCAATCAGGTCATCGATATCCTCCAGGCCTACAGACACCCGCATGCTGCCTTCATAGATGCCGAGGGCATATTTATCTTCCGCCGGCACTTTGGAGTGGGTGGTGGTAAACGGATTGGTGATGGTGGTCCGGCTGTCGCCCAGGTTGGAGGTCAGCGACGGGATCTTCAGCAGCCGGGAGAAACGTACCACCCGCTCAAATCCGCCTTCCAGCTCAAAGGTGATTAACGCGCCGCCGGCACTCATCTGCTTCTTCGCCAGGTCTTTCTGACCGAAAGAATCCAGGAAGGGATAATTTACCTGCTTCACCCCTTCCACTTTCTCCAGGGCAGTGGCCAGCTTAAGAGCATTGCTGCAATGCCTTTCCATGCGCAGGTTCAGGGTTTCCAGGCTTTTCGAAAGGACCCACGCATTGAAAGGAGACAGCGCAGGGCCGGTCTGCCGCGTAAAGAAACGCACCTTTTCCATCAGCTCTTTGGTGCCTACCACTACACCGCCGAGCACACGCCCCTGGCCGTCCATGAACTTGGTGGCTGAATGCAGCACCAGGTTAGCGCCATAGCGGGCAGGCACCTGCAGCACCGGCGTGGCAAAGCAGTTATCGATACAGTAGATCAGATTATATTTTTGGGTCAGTTCACCGATCATCTCCAGGTCTACGATCTCCAGGCCCGGGTTAGAGGGTGTTTCCAGGTAGATCATTTTAGTGTTCGGCTTGATGGCCGCTTCCCAGGTCTCTTTCGGTGCTGAGGCCTCTACATAGGTATATTCTATCCCCCATTTCACCAGGATCTGGGTAATGATCTGGTGGGTGGAGCCAAACAGGGCCTTGGAAGAAACCAGGTGATCACCGGCCGACAGATGCGCCCCGAAACAGGCAAAAACCGCTGCCATACCGGTAGCCGTGGCTACACCGTCTTCCAGCTCTTCCATCACACAGACCTTATCAATGAACTCCTGAACGGTAGGATTAGAGAAACGGGAGTAGATATTCCCCTCAATGGTACCGTCAAAAAGATCTTTTCCCTGCGCTGCATCTTCGTAGCAGAAGCTGCTGGTGAGGTAAAGCGGGGTAGAATTCTCGCGGTTATGGGTTCTTTGCGACTGAATCTTGATAACCTGTGTCTGTTTTTTCATTTTTTCCGCAGTTTAAGTATATTGTTTAATGATCAAATAATCCTTTCCTGTAGTTTTCCACCCAGTCTTTCTTCCGTCCGCCTATCTGCTCAAAAAAGGGCACGAACCGGGTCTGCATATCCTGTTTGAAGTCGCCGCCGGGATAAAACGGCTCGGCGATTCTCACTTCTTTCCGTTCGCGGTCAAAGCCCACCATGATGATGGGTACGCCCGCCCCCAGCGCTATGTAATAAAAGCCTGATCGCAGCCGGGTCACATTTCTGCGGGTGCCTTCGGGCGCCAGGGCGATCAGTGCATCTTCTGTACCTTTCACGGCCTCAACCTGGCTTTCCACCAGGTTATGCTTTTCGGAGCGATACACCGGAATACCCCCTAAAGCCCTGAAAATAAACCCGAACGGCGGCCGGAACAGCTCGGCTTTCCCGAGATAGGCTATTTTACGGTTCAGCGCAGCACGTGCCCCCAGACCGGTAAAAAAGTCGGCGTTGCTCCAATGCGGGGCTACGGCGAAGATTCCCTTCCGGACGGCCGGGTCTACCTGCCCTGAAAGTTTCCAGCCCGATCCGTAAAAGAAAAGCCTGAGAATGAATTTCATCTATGAAATGGGATACGGAATAAAGCAAATTACAAAAATCACCATGGCCAGCCAGCCCAACAGGATACGTACAGCTCCCAACGGCCGGGTATCTACGGTAGGCGGATGATAAACGCCCAGGATTCGGCCCAGCAGAAACCCGAAGGCCAGGAATCCCGGATAACCCGCTATGCCGGGGAAATACTTTGTCAGGAGCAGCTGCCCGAAAACCACACTGAGGGCCAGCACCCAGTTATTGGCACGGTGGGTAAATATCTTTGAAAAACACATATAAACAAAGTACACATAGAATAAAAATTGCAGAAGCAGCTTCCATTGCTCTCCGTAGTGTACAATCTGAAAATCGTTCACCCTAAAAATCCCGAGCCCTGAATAGGCCACCAGCATCACCAGCGCCACCGGCGACAGTACATCAAATACCTTCTTCCCCACCAGCGCATAGAGGATATGTCCACCGTCCAGCTGCCCGATGGGCAGCAAATTAATGGCCGTAAACAGCAGACCCAGAAATCCCGCCAGGATCAGGGGATAATGCGAGAGCTCATACGGGTGGGGCAGCAGGGCCGGGTCTCCGAAGGTACTTTCCAGGAAACGGTACAGCAGGCTTTTCCCCAGCGTGATGGCCTCCAGCGGGTTAGCCGGGTTGTTCAGCAGCTCCCGGTAGTTCCCCTCATACCTGAGGTATTCGGGGTGAATACGATAGACAAACTCATCGCCCGGCATATATAGAAAACCAAAAATCAGCGTGATTACCGACACCACGAAACCCGCCAGCGGCCCGGCGATCCCGATATCAAAATAATCTCTTTTGGAAGTAATATGATCTTTAATACGGATGAACGCGCCGAAAGTACCGATCGACATAAAAATCCCCAGCCAGCCGGGGATATAATACGGTAAAGTCACACGCACTTTCCGGAGCTTCGCCATAAAATAATGTCCGAATTCGTGGGTAGTGAGGAAACCCAGGAAGGGAACCGAAAACCAGAATCCCTGTTTGAACTGTTCAAAGTTCATCTGCCCGCTCAGGAACGAAGAGCCGTAGATCCATTCCGCCCCGGCCAGCGTGGTGGTGATCACGGTAGCCAGGAAGAGCAGGATATGTACGCGATATTTTCTCATGGAAAAAAATTAGTTCCGGCTACCTGGTTCCGGGTATAGAAAAGCGGATAATCAAGAGGTCCCCTCCATTAACAATTCACCATTCCCCCTTAACAACCGTCTCAAAGTATCTTCCCCAGAATATCGGTAAACGACTCCGGCGGGTTAATTTTTATACAATTAATGCCCATGTCTTTAGCGGCATCAATATTATCGGGGTTATCATCCAGGAACAGCACCTCTGCCGGTTTGAACCCGGTATCATCCAGCACTTTCTGATAAATTTTATAGTCGGGCTTCCAGAGCCCCATTTCATACGAAAAAAAGACCTGGTTGAAGAGTTTCCGGAAGTCCTGGATATTGTACTGCGTTCTGAAATACTGCTGGCATTTTTCAATATGAATAGCACTGGTATTGCTCAGCAGATAGACCGGGTAGGTAAATTTCAGGTTCTCCAGGTAAGCCAACCGCTCAGCGGGAACATCCAGCAAAAGAGCATTCCATGCCTCATCAATTTCCTGGTCATTCAAAGGATAGCTGAGGGTCTGCCGTACCACATCCCGGAATTCATCGTCAGAATAGAAGCCGGTTTCGTATTTCTGAAAAATCGCAGCTTCGGCAAAGAGCGTCTTCACCCGGGCCGCAGACTTGAAGGTAAGATCGGCAAAAGCCTGGAACGTTCGCTCCAGATCAATATTGATAATAACATTGCCGAAGTCAAAGACCACAGCCTTTATACCTGCTGCCATACTACTCGATCACTACTCCCATAGAGCAAAACTTATCTATACGCTTAGATACCCGTTTGGCAGGGGATATTTTTTCCAGATCTTTGATTTCTTTCAGGATGGTATTTTTCAGAATCTCCGACATCTCATCCCATTTCAGGTGAGCACCTCCCAACGGTTCCGGGATAATGTCATCTACCAGACCGTTAGCCTTCATGTCGGTAGCAGTTAATTTCAGGGCTTCTGCGGCCTGCTCCTTGAATTCCCATGTACGCCACAGAATAGTGGAACAGTTTTCGGGAGAGATAACCGAATACCAGGAGTTTTCCAACATCAGAACGCGGTCACCGATACCAATGCCCAACGCACCACCGGAAGCTCCTTCACCGATCACGATACAGATTACGGGAACTTTCAGGGTCATCATTTCTTTCAGGTTCCGGGCAATAGCCTCCCCCTGCCCTCTTTCTTCCGCTTCCAGGCCCGGGAAAGCTCCCGGAGTATCAATCAGCGTTACAATCGGCATATTGAACTTTTCGGCCATCTTCATCAGGCGAAGCGCTTTCCGGTAGCCTTCAGGATTAGGCATTCCAAAGTTACGGTGCTGACGCTCCTTGGTTTTCCGCCCTTTCTGCTGCCCGATCAGCATTACACTCTTCTCGCCGATCTTCGCGATACCACCCACAATAGCCGGATCGTCACGTACGGTACGGTCTCCGTGCAGTTCATTAAATTCCTCGCAAATACGCTCAATATAATCTAATGTATAAGGACGGTCCGGATGCCGCGAAAGCTGAACCCTCTGCCAGCGGGTAAGATTTTGGAAGGTTTCGGTGCGTAAGGTCTCAATCGCTGAGTCGAGGTTTCGTACGGCATCACTTACATCTACGTTATTTTCACCGGCCAGTTTTTTCATATCTTCCAGTTTGGCTTCTAATTCAGCAATGGGTTTTTCGAACTCCAATAATGTTCTCATGCAAATCTTTTTACAGTTCAAAGGTCTGATATCGAGCAGGTAACTCTACATTGGAGTACCCTCTTTCATTCAAAATTTGCTTAAAATTAAGCATAGCATTCAAATCTCCATGAACTAAAAAGAGTTTTTTTAAACGTTCAGGGTTTTGATTTTGGGCAAAGCGCAGGAGATCGTCCAGGTCTCCGTGCCCGCTGAAAATATCGGTTTTCCGGATTCTGGCATTCACCGCCAGCTTCTTATTCCGGATGTGCAGTTCTTTCTGATCGCCCGAAAGTAACTTCCCTCCCACTGAATCCTCGTTCGCATAACCGATCATCAGGATGGTGGCATAGGGGTTCTCAATATTTTTCTCAATATGGTATTCCACCCGGCCGCCCTTGATCATGCCGGATGAGCTGATGATAATGCAGGGCTCAGTATGGGTGGAAGCCAGCTGACTTTCGCGGTTGGACTCGAGATAATGAAGATTCTCGAAGTCAAAGAGCGACTCGGACTCCTCGTAAAAATCACGGGCAGCCTTATTAAGGCGGTTCCGGTATTTTTCATATACCTTGGTGCTTGCTCTTGCCAGCGGGCTATCGGTAAAAACCTTGATAGGGGCAATATTCTTTTCATAATACAGGCGGTTCAGCGTAAAGAGCATGCATTGGGTACGGCCCACACTGAACGCCGGGATGATGAGACGGCCTTTGACATCAATACAGGCCTCCCGGATCATCTCCTCCATAATATCTACCGGGTCGCCTTTGTCTTCATGATTACGCAGCCCGTAAGTAGATTCCATCACCATATAATCTACCTGCGGCAGTTCAGCAGGGTCTTTCAGCAGGGTAAAATCTTTCCGGCCGATGTCTCCCGAAAACCCGATCTTTTTCCAATCTCCGCCTTCTTTCACCTCAATCACCACATGGGCCGCTCCCAGGAGGTGCCCGGCCGGATAAAAAGTAACGAAACCGTCGTCTTTGAATTTAAACCGGTTTTCCATGGCAATGGACACAAAGTTTTCCATGGCCGTTTCCACCTGGCGGCTCAGGTAGAGTCCGCGCGTTTCAAGACTTTTCCCTTTCTTCGACTTCCTTTTGCTTTTTTCCACATGCTTAACGGCCTTCGCATTCAGCGATGCCGCATCATACAGGAGCAATTCCGTGAGATCAAGTGTGGGACTGGTACAGAGCACCTGCCCCTCAAAGCCGTCTTCGTACAGGTTCGGGATCTGACCGGAATGATCAATATGCGCATGGGTGAGAATCACTACATTTACCAGTGAAGCATCAAAGGGGAAATTCCCGTAACGATAATCTTCGCGCGCTGCCGCGCCGCCTTCCACTTCTGATCCGCAATCAATTAATGCCTGATAACCATCTTCAAACTCCAGAAGAAACATGCTTCCCGGTACTTTCTGGGCGGCCCCGTAAAATGTCAGCTTCATAAGTTTAAAGAGTGCTTTTTTCCAATTAAAGCGCAAAGATACTATATTGGCGGGCATTTTAATTCTTAAAGCAAATGAAATAGCCGGGAGGGGTGGTGGATAATGCTGAATGGTGAATGGTCAATGTGCGGACTTTTGTCCGGAACTTTACACCCGGAACTAAGTACCCGGAACTAATTTTACATATATGAACCTGATTTGTGCGATACTTTTACAACTGAACCTCTTTTCTGCAGGAATCAATCAATTCATTAAGGACTTCCGGTCGCAACCCGGCCGGGAATCCGTTAATATTTCGGTAAGCATACGCTCACTGAGCAGCGGGCAGCAGATTTATGACCATTTTTCGGAAATGAATCTCCCACCGGCTTCCACCCTGAAGCTGGTGACCACCGCCACGGCTTTTGAATACCTCAGTGGCAAATACCGCTTTGAAACCATGATCTATTCCAACGGCAGGGTTGTGAACGGCAAAGTCATGGGAGATATCCTGCTGGAGGGGATCGGCGACCCCACCTTCGGCTCGTCCCGGTTTAAGGAAAATCCTTTTGAGCAGGTGCTTCGCACACTGAAGGAAAATGAGATCCACAGCATTGAGGGCAATCTTAAAGTGCTTAATAATGCTACCACCGCCTTTCCCCTGGGCTGGCTGGCCGGCGATATCGGCAACTATTACGGCGCTTTCTCTTCTGATTTCAATTTCGGGGAGAACCTGTATACCGTCTATTTCAACGGCGGAACAAAAGAAGGCGATCCGGCCGGTATTGCTTCCATATCGCCTTACGATGATTCCTGGAAGATCCGGAACGAGGTAAAAACGGGAGAAGCCGGCAGCGGAGACCAGGTCAATATCCTGAACCTGCCGTTTTCCAATGACATCCAAATGGTGGGCACCGTGCCGCTGAATGCGCGGAACTTTGCGGTGAAAGGAGCCGTTCCCAATGTCAATAAAATTTTTACCGACAGCCTGTACACGTTTCTGACGGCCAATGGTATCACGGTCAGCCGGAAGCTCTTCCCGGATAATCTCCAGAATGAAGAGCTGGGGAGTGTGATTTCTCCCGACATTAACGAGATCGCCAGGGAAACCAATTACAAAAGTGTGAATATTTTTGCCGACGGGCTGGCCAATTTTATGTGGGAGTCGGGCAATAAGAGTTATGACGAGTTCCTTAAGCAATTCTGGAAAGAGAAAGGGATAGACCTGGGCAGTCACCGCTTCCTGGATGGCAGCGGGCTGTCGCCGCTGAACACCCTCTCCTGCCGCTCGCTTACTACCCTGCTGGCAGCCATGAAAAACAATCATGAATTTATAGCAGGCATCCCGGTGGTGGGCCGAGACGGCACGGTGGCAGGCTTAGGAAAAAATACCGGCGGACGTATATCGGCCAAGAGCGGGAGCATAACAGGTACCCGGAATTATGCCGGTTATTTTACCTCTCTTGCAGGTAAAAAATATGCGTTTTCAGTTTATGTGAATGGCTTTAATGATGATCAAAGCCGGGCAGTGCGGGTGTTCCTGGATGAGTTCTTCACGAAAATGCTGGCGTTGAAGGAGTAGAAACTCACCACCCGGAACTATAATACCTATGAAAATACTCCGTATCATCTACCTCAGCAGCCTGCACGTGGCCCTTGCCACGGGAGTCTGTGCCGCCGCATTCTTTGAGCTTACCGGCACCACTCCCCGTATGCAGTGGGTTTCACTGACACAGATCGTGCTGGTATGCTGGCTGATCTATATTCTTGATCGTATTCTGGATGTGGTCAGGGGCAATACCTCCACAGAAAGACACCGGTTCCATTTTGAAAACCAGTATAACCTGCAGATGCTGGCCATAGCCCTGGCGGCTGTAAGTATATTCCTGCTTTTCTTTCAGTCGAAGGAAGTGATCCTCTTCGGAATAATCACCGGCGCTGCCGTACTGCTATACCTGGTATGGGTGGTGCCCCGCTACCCTAAAGCCAAAGATTATATCATGCCTCTGATTTACCTGGCAGCAGTGGTGGGCGTGCCGTTTGTATCGGCTTCTTCTGTTACGCTGAGCGCGTGGCTTACCGCTTTCATGTTTTCCCTGCTCGTATTTCAGAACCTTACTTCCTTTGCTTACTTTGAACAGGGGAAAGACAGCAAGCGCAAGACCGTGACCTATATGGGCGGACTGAATCTTTTCCTTTTTATCCTTTTCTTTTCAGGAAATATGGAATATGTTAACCGGCTGGCTCTCATTTTCACCGGAATCTCCGTGTTCTATTCCTTCATCATCAATAATAAAACGCGGTTTTCAGCACGTTACCGCTGGATCATGGACACTCTCTTATTTCTTCCTCTCCTTATCCTTTAAAATCCGGTTTCCTCTCCGGTACAGATAAACCAGCAGGCCCGCCACTCCGAACATCAGGAAGAAATAGCTGTCGGCAAACGGATTTCGCTGATAAACGATCTGGTCTACAAACATGGCCAGCAAACCCAGGCTCACAAATAGCAATATGGCGTCTGAAAGCTTAATTTTCTTCATAAATACCTATAATTTCAAATTTCTCAAATACGGCCTCCGTATGCGGCGCATCGGCCAGCTCATGGGTCAGATCCTGCCCGGCCCAATGCTCGTAATGCTTCCCTGTCTTCCACAAACGGGAGGAGCTGACATCGTAAACATGACCCCGGTAAGCCACCCAGACTTCCGGCTTATCCGATCCGTTCCGCAGGCTCAGTTGTCTTTTGGTAATTATTCTCTGCTCAGCCATGAAAGTTTTTCAACGGAAGAGATACTTTTTACGTATATGGAGTTATATTCGCAAAAATAATCCTGGTAACAAATTAATATGAGCACAAAAGTATTACAATTTTGCTTTATACTGTTCTTCTTACTCACATCATGTGAGGAAAAGGTTCCTTCTGTGGCCGAAAGAATACAAAAACTATATACGGCGAAAACGGTAACTCATGATGGCATAACGGTGTATACTTCGGGTGCGGCCGGAAACATTGTACCGGAATACAGTTCTTACCGCCTGGACCTGAGCTCTGCCGTTCAGGTCTCCCTCCGGGACATCAGCGGTGACACTTTCACAGGCTCTTTCACTGCTACAGATAATACACTTACCTTAAGCGGGCTTACCCCGCAGCCTACGGGCTCCGGAGGAACACTTACCTATACCATCACCTCCATTTCCGACGATGGCAAAAGCCTGGTGCTGACCTCCACCAAAGCCAGCCCCAAAACCGGTAATACCATCAACGTATATACGCTGTCGGCCAATTAGTACCCTTTCAGCAGTGACGTGTAAAATCTCTTTACTTCCTTCCAGTCGTAGTAAGGAAATGTAGCCGTACGGAGTTCAGGGATTTCCGTTTCTTTTTCATGAAAGAGAAACTTAACAAGTATGATGTCTGATTCTTTGTTGCGGAAGAATATCATCTGGATGTTTCCGGCCATAGGAGCTACCTTGAAATCGCTCCATACCTTATAAAAATCAGCCGGGTCGGATATGCTGGTATAGGTATCCTTCAGATGCAGCAGCAGGGCCAGCGGAATAATGTTGCCGTCATGGGCAAAGCGCAGGGTGGCTCCGCGTTCTCCTGACTGAATGTAGTGTTCCGCGTTTTCCAGGATGTTTTCCAGAACGGGCTTGGCATTTTCAAACATCAGCCCTCCGTTTAACGCCGAATTGGCATCATGAACATAAAGACGGTAGTTTTTAAGCTGCCAGAGGTCAAACAGCTCCTGCGCCTCAAATAAGTCATAGAAAGACCCTTCCGTATCGATATTCTGCATATTTCCGGCCAGTGCAAAGAGGTCCAGCATAAGTGCTCTTGGGTTTACTTTTTCTGCCACAAATTTTTCATCGGAGAAAAGACGTGATACCAGTTTTTCCGGGCGGATCTTCCCTTTTTCAAACTGATTGTATTCCTCCCGTCTTTCAGGAGCTGAGCGGTAGGCAATGGCCTCTTTGGTATGATGATTCAGATAGCGCTGGTATTTGATACCGGCATCGCGGCTGACCTCCAGCGCAGGGTTAAGCTCCTTCAGCTGCTCGCAGAAGGCGTCCATGCTGAGCACACATCTTACCACCGTAGTAGAGCGGGCTTCTACCTGCGCCTTCCCCTCAAATGCCTGCGGAAAACGCTTATACATTCTTTCTGCTATTCCTTTAAGCTCCCTGACCCCTACGGGTGACAGGTCTCCGCCCCGCCATTCCGCTTCTGCCCATGCTTTTTCAAGCTTCCGGAGAGTCTCCTCTCCCGCCGGTGTAAGCGCCTTACTTTGCCGGCCCTCTTTCAGAAGATCCAGCACCCTGCTGTAGTCGGTATCATTTATCAGGTAGCGCGATCCGTGCCGGCCAAAGTGGCTGATGTAAAATGGCTCATAACCGGCCGGAGGAGCGGTTTGCCTGCTCATTTCATGAAGCGGGTAGGCATAATGTACTCCTGCTGACTTTTCAGGAGTTTCTGCGATCTCCTCCGGGGTGGTCTGTGCTGTTACCATGGCTCCGGCAAAGAGGAAGAAAAATAACGGATATAATTTCATACGTATAAAATTGATCGTAAGTTCTGAATAATGAGTTCCGGGTAGTGCGTTTGCTTTTTTCGTTCATCGGTTACGGGCAGGCGACCGGCTCCCATATGAAGTGAAAACCCAAAAGTTAAAAGTTAAAAATGGTGGAATGTGTCTGCATATGAAATACGGGATGTTCCTTCACTTTTAGCTTTAACTTAATCAGTACGTAAGCGTTTAAAAAGCAGACCGGATGCATTGCAGAGCCGGTCAGGCTTAGTATAAAAGCGTAGGCTTCCATCTCCGCAGAAAAATCATCTGAAATCCGGGTTTTGCTTCAGGTTAGGGTTGACTGTAAATTCGTCCTGGGGAATAGGGAAAAGCTTATATTTATCGTCTACGTCCCTGCCCGCATAATTACCGGCATTGCCGTCGCTTCCTTTCCAGTCCCAGTTATAATTTTTGGTAAAGCGGTTGAAGCGGATCAGGTCAGTTCTCCTGACAGATTCCGTATGCAGCTCACGGGCCCGTTCATCCAGGATAAAGCCGAGACTGAGCCGGGTATCATCTATTCTCCCGGATACACCTGTACCGTAAGCACCTGACAGATAGGCCCGGTCACGGACCTCGTTCACATAACCCAATGCCTCACCCCGGCTACCACCGCCGCCTCTCAGGATAGCCTCCGCTGCCATGAGATAGGCATCGGCTGTTCTGAACATCGGGTAATCAATGGAGGTGTAGGTGGTTCCACCGGCCACCAGCCCTTTCCTGTCTTTATTGACATTGCGCCATTTTATTGCAGAGTAACCATTGTTAAAATCCCGCTGAAAAGCCCGGCCTTCCACCCATGTTTCTTTGGTATGCCCGATAGTGAAGAACTGGGCCCGCTTATCTTTCTTCTTATCCCCCCAGGTGTCATCCGGGTCAAAAACCTGGTCACCGGCCTCAAACATATCCACCAGCTGTGTCTTCACCCGGGCATTTCCCCAGCTGTTATTCACACCGCTGTCGTAATAGTTGTTCATTGCCCCGTTGATCAGGGCTTTCACCAGAAAATCAGTACCTGCATGTGACGGAGAATTGTCATAATCCTGCACCAGCGGCCAGATGATTTCCGGACAGGTATTATTATCTGCCAGGAAAATGTGCCGGTAGTCAGACGCCAGCGGGTAAGCTTTGCTGTCAATCACCTTTTTGGCATACTGATAGGCCCTGTCATACCGGGCCTCTCCTACCCATGATTCGGCATTGAGATAAACCCTTGACAGTAAAAACCATGCGGCCACCTGGTCTACTCTTCCGTACGCGTTTGAACCCGGCGTTTTCAGGATATTGGCCGTTTCCTCTCCTTCCGCCACCACATAATCAAAAATTTCCTTCCTTGTCTTCTGTAAGGGAATGGTCCCCACATCCATGGTTTCATCCACAAAAGGTCCGGATCCGTACAGGTCACAGATCATGGAGTAGCTGTAGGCCCGGATAAACCGTGCTTCAGCGCGGTAGTATGCAATCTCGTCCTTTAACGCTTCATAAACTCCCCTGCTTTTCAGTTTCTCGTCTGTAGATTCTCTGAGAAACTCATTGCAATAGTTAATGGACATATACAAACGATAGTACGGATAGCTGATCACCATGGTAGACGGGTCCCAGTTCATGAGAAGCAGGGAGGTGGTTCCGTGAGAACTTCCCGCGTGTAAAACGATCTCATCCGTAGTAGTTTCCTGCAGGTAAAACAGCGCCCGGGTATATCCGCTGTATCCTTCGTCAATATTGGGAACATCACGGTCGCCGTCGGGCCCCTTCTGGCCGGTCAGAAGCAGGGAGGCATAACATTTGGCCAGTACGCCACGGTACCCTTCCGGGGTCTTGTAAACAGCTTCACCCGTCAGCTGGTTATTACTCAGCGGAAGCGTATCCAGGTCACCCAGGCAAGAAGAGCAGAGGGCAAAAAGAAACGAGATATAAATTAGATTCTTCATATTACTTAAGCTTTGAGCTATGAGCTGTTAGCTATGCGTTTTACCCTGCCTTGCGGGTTCAGAGCTGATAGCTGACTGCTGGTAGCTAATCATTAAAAATTAAGGTTAAGAGATAAGGTGTAAATCCGGGGCCGCTGATAGATATTCCGGTCTATACCGCTATACACTTCCGGCTCTACCCCCGAATACCGGCTCAGGGTAATGATATTCTGCGCACTCAGGGCCGCCCGCAGCGAGCTGTTGCCGAAAACCGTGAAGGAACGCCCTGCTGTAATGTTATCCACCTTGAAGAAGTCACCTTTTTCCAGGAAATAATCGGAATAGATCCTGGGAAGCGCAAAGCCGTTGGCAATGGTGACCGGTGAAACATTGCTCGACACCTTATTGGCGCTGAACAGGTCATCCAGCGACTCGGAAGCTCTCTGATAGTTATAAATATAATTCCCGAAGCTTCCGTGTCCGTTAATGCCGAAATCCCACTTTTTATAGATCACACGCGATGATATACCGTAATAATACGGTATCTGCGAGCTTTTATCCGTTAAGTATTTATTGGCATCAGACTCACTGCTGGTGAGGCTGCCGTCTGGGGCTATGTATTTCCCGTCAAGCGCCTTACCACTTTCATCGTAAGCCTGCTCCAGCAGGAAGAAGGTATACGGTGTATAGCCCACCTTGTGTACCTGCAGGTACCGGCCGGTTCCGCCGGCATTTCCGGTCTTCACAAAGTTATCTTCGGTATCAATGGTATTCAGTTTAAGAATCTTAGACGTACTATAGGTGAAATTCCCGCTCAGGCTCCATTCCAGCTTACGCGACTTCACCAGTAAAGTATTCACCGCAAGCTCTATTCCTTTACTTTCCATGTCACCGATATTGGTGTTCAGCACATTGGTAAAGTTACTTCCTGCCGGTACAAAGATCCGGTTCAGCAGGTCTCGGGTCACACGCGTATAGGCGTCAATGCTTCCCGAGATCCGGTTATTAAGGAAACCGTAGTCGATGCCCGCGTTGTAGGTAGAGGTGGTTTCCCATTTGATATTCGGATCATAGCCGTTGGGCCGCAAGATGGTCAGCCATTCATCGCCGAACCGGTAGCGGGAGTTATCGTAGGAAGCCGTATAGGTGGCCAGGTGCTCGTAATAGCCCCCGATGTCCTGCTGGCCGGTCTGCCCGTAGCTCAGCCGGAGCTTCAGATCGGAAAGCCCGCGTATGTTTTTAAAGAATTTCTCTTCGCCCAGCCGGTATCCCAACGCTACGGAAGGAAAATACCCCCACCGGTTGCCGGAAGAAAACCGGGAAGAAGCATCCGATCTCAGCGTGGCTGTCAGCAACAGCTTATCGGCATACGAGTAATTGAAGCGTCCGAAGAACGACAGCAGGTAAAGCTCACCTTCCTCCTGTGTAGGCTGAACACCCGGCAGGGTCTGGCCCAGGTGGTCACTGGTTTTATCCTGTGTATCATACCAGAACCTTTGCCATCCGTAGCCCGCCATAACATTCACCGAATGCTTTTCCCGGAAATCACGGTTGTAATTGGCATACAGATCCAGTAAATAGTTCCGGTTCCTTCTTTCCCGGTTATAGATCTTACCGGTTCCGTTATTCTGGTTGGAAGTATAGGTAGACGGGGCAAATTGCGGGATAAATTCATCGTAAACACTCTTGCGTATATCATAGCCCAGATTGGCATTCAGATGCAGACCTTCAAGGCCGTGCACTAGATAGTCAATGGCGAGGTTCCCGATCGAACGGCCGATCTTATCCTTCATCTCATTCAGTGCCAGGTCACCCAGCGGGTTAGCCGGGGCCAGCACGATGGGCTTGCCTCCATCCATCCAGGTATAATAACCTAAGCCCACATTCCCGTCATAATTTTCAAAAACCGGTCGTGTGGGGTCAAATGACAGCGCACTCCCGATCACTCCCGTAGAAACGGGCCGGTTATTTTCGAGGCTTCCCTTCACGTTGATATCCAGCGCCAGATGGTTGCTGAGCAGCTTGGGCGAAAGTCCCAGGGCAGCGTTGGTTCTCTTGTAATTGTTCTCCCGGATGATACCGTCCTGATCCGTAAAGCCTGCAGATATACGGTAAGGTGTTTTAAGGGCAGAGCCGGTCACGGAAAGATTATGCTCATGCCCCGCTCCTGCCCGGTAAATCTCCTTCTGCCAGTCGGTGGAAGCATTGCCCAGCTGGAAGCTTGCCGGCGCGGAGGTAGCATACTGACGAAATGCATCCCGGTATTTCTCAGCGGAAAGCACTTCGTAATAATTCCGCACCTGGCTCAGAGAGAGGCTGGTGCTGTAGCTCACCTTAGGCCGTCCGCCGGCCAGGTTTCCTTTTTTGGTTGTTACAATAAGCACTCCGTTGGAAGCCCTCGAACCGTAAATGGCTGTGGCAGATGCATCTTTCAATACTGTGTAAGACTCGATGTCATTCGGGTTGATGGCATTCAGTGAAGAATTATCGGTAGGCACCCCGTCAATCACGATCAGCGGGTCATTGGTAGCTGAAAGCGACGCCCCCATCCGGATCCGTATGGTGGCACCACTACCGGGAGCTCCGCTGGAGGGTACAATATTTACCCCGGCGATTTTCCCGAGGAGAGCCTCCTGTACATTCACCTGAAGACCCCGGTTCAGCTGATCGGGCTTAATGGCCAGCACAGAGCCGGTGACATCGCTCTTTTTGACCTGGCCGTAGCCGATTACTACTATTTCATTCAGGAGCTCAGTATTTTTTGATAGTTCGATGGTAAGCAGGATGCCGCCGTTCACGGGTACCTCCAGGGTTTCATACCCTACATAGGTAATGACCAGTACGGCGTCGGGGCGTGCGTCTATTTCAAAGTTCCCGTCTACATCGGTAAAAGTGGCCTTCACCTCACCCTTTACTTTAACGGTAGCACCAATCACCCCTTCGCCCGTATCATGTTCGGTCACTTTTCCCCTGACCCTGTTCTGGGCATATAAGCAGGAAGTAAAAAGAGAAAAAATCAGCAGAAGCAGGACTTTCATGCCCCTATCTGACAAGAGAGGAAATTTTCCTTTCATAAAAGATGATTTAAGGTTAAATAAATGAGCATTTCCCGGACATCGGGAATCACTTAAAATACAGGTACAAAACTAGAAGGTGCCTGACGGCAATCTAAGGCTGGGAGAAGTGGAAAGTAGGTAACCTACAGCAAAAAAACAACGTAACCAACTCTACAAAAGTACGTTAAAAGAACAGCGCTTTACTAAAAAAGTAGAATCCGGGGGGCGATATAGTAACTCTCAACGCCCAATCTGGTGAATGACCCTGGCAAACTCTTCCTTGGAAATGGCCAGCTTATTCCTCACTTTTAGATTATAATTGTAAACGGTCTGGGGAGAATAGTGGAGAAAATTAGCGATCTTACTGCTTTCCGAAATACCCAGTCTCACCAGGGCAAACACCCTCAGTTCGGGCGACAGAAGATCACCCGGCCGGGGGAGTATCTTCTCCCCTTCCTGTAAAAGACTGTTGAATTCTTCCACAAAGTTGGGGAAGATGCTCAGAAACACGGCATCAAAATTCCGGAAGAATTCTTTCAGCTCATCGGTCACCAGTGAAGTGGATCCGGTCAGCAGAAGTGCCTCACCCGCCTTTCCTCCCTTCAGCTTGCGGTGCACCTCTTTCCGGTAGTTTTCCATTTTATCGATATAATCGGAACAGAGATTAAAGATAAAGCCGATATACTCCTCCTTGATACGGTTGGAATCAGAAAGCTTTTCGTTCAGGTCAAACAGCTCCATATTCATCTGTTTTACTCCCTCCAGCATGCGGCTCACCTCTTTCCTTGCCAGCGAAAGCTTTTTCATCTGGCGGTATATAAAGAAAAGGCTCAGCACCAGTATAACGGAAAGCAGTGAGATCAGCACCAGGTATTTAAAGAGACTGGCTTTTTCTTCCTTCATTTTTTTATCATAGGCATCAATGATCACCGGCAGGGCCTCCGATATCTGGAGTGTGCGGAACCTTGACTTGGAATAGGAGGCGTCTTCCATGGCACAGGTCATGTATTGATACGCCCGGCCGATGTCCCCCTCCCGGTACAGGAGTGTGGCCAGCTTGATTAAGGAAACGTAGGTTCTTGCCCCTCTTTTTACGTCTGCCGTAGCCGAAATGATCAGGTACTTTTTCTCATTCCCGGTATCTCCCCGTTTACGGTAAATCTCTGAAAGCTCATAGGAGGCCATGGCCAGCACCGAAAGGCTGTCTTTCTTTTCGCGGATCATCCGATTAAAAACCGCCATTGCCTTTTCGTATTGTTTTAATTCCACCAACTTCCCGGCCAGGGCAAAATCATACCCGGTAGTGCCTTCCTTATTGTATTTCAGGAGGGAGTCGCGGTAGGTGCTCAGCAGCTTCTCATAAGGAGCGGCCATGTTTTCCGAAAGGCGGGTATAGAGCGAGTGGTGCAGGTGGTAATAAAAAGCCTTTTGTTCCTCACCCAGCTTACTGAAATCCATCCGGTCCATGATTTCCAGCGACTCCTTGTACATCCCCATAATGCCCAGGATTTCCGCTACGTTCATCTCCGACTCATCTTTTTTCTGCCGGCTGCCGGTTTCGTCTGCCAGCGCTTTTTTCCGCAGCGCCACCGATAAGGCAGAATCCATATTATAGCTCCTGTACTCCCGGAATATCCTGTACAGCACGGTGTATTTATCCTCTTTACTTCGGATATGTTCGTACAGGGTCTTCAGGCTGTCGATTCTCATCTCCCGCGCATTCTGGTATTGAACCCGGTTCATGATCGCCCTGTCCAGCTCCTGAAGCAGGGAGTCTGTCTGACCGGCCACCCACAGCGGGCAGCAAATCCAGATCAGAAAACATAACAACCGGTTCATAAGGAATCAAAATTTCCTCAAAATTAAGCATACTTTGGCAGCATCGGACCATAAGGGGGGAAAGTCCCTGAAAAACAAGCTCCGCCCCCCTCCTGCGGCCGGGAACATATGACCTTCCGGAAACTCACGGGGACCCGTCTACTGTCCCATCCGGCCTTTGTATTCGGATGGAGTTAGTTTTTTCCGTTTTTTAAAAAGGGTGGAAAAGTAGGAGAAGCTGTTAAAGCCGCTGGCCAGCCAGGCCTCCTTTACGGTAACGTCAGGGTTGATCAGCAAATTTTCTGCCACTTTCAGCCGTTCTTCAATAATAAATTCATTGGGAGTAAGGCCGGTCTCATTCCGGAAAGACCGATAGAACTTGGATTCACTCATGCAGGCCATACGGCTCAGGATCTCTACCGACAAATCTTCTGTCAGGTGTTCACGGATAAACCGGATAACGTGCGAAAAAGCGTCTGCATTACTGTGGCGAAAGGAGTTCAGATCATACCTCGACCGGTTCTCAAACTGCAGGATCCGGATTACCAGCTCATGAAGCAGCATCTCGGAAAAAATATCTTTAGAGGGATGGTTCTCCGTAAAAATAAAGATCAGCCGCTGAATGATCTGGTTGATGGCGATATCATGAGTAAAACGATAACTGAAATTGAGGGTATTCCACTCCGTACCGTCTGTCCGGTGCCCGTTCCTGTTAAGGAAATCCACCGTTTGCTGCAGTTTCTCGCGTGATATCGCGAGGGCAAGGCATTGTGTGGGGCTTTGAAGGCTGGCTTCCGGAAAATCGATCCGCATCAGCTCATCAGAAGGGAGGGCCACCGATTCTCCCGGCAAAAAGCCGAATGTGCCTCTGTCAGAAAGGCTCATCACCTTTTTCCCCCGGATCATGCTTACCAGGAGAGGGTCCGTAAACTTCAGGTGAACATCCTCTGTTTTCCTGTGCGTTTCATAGATATTCAGCTCGGCGCTGTTCAAGGTATGAACCGTACGGTTCTCTACCATATCCACCAGCTTACGCGCAGCTGAAAATGAAGGAGTCAGGCTTAACATCTGATCAAAACAGGTTACCGGTTTACAACGTGAATATACCCGGAAATATTTGATTTCTCTAATTTATTACCTGAATAGTGAAAGTTTTACAGGATAGTGAAAACGGGAAGCAGGATAATGAAACTATCTGAAAAATGATAAAAATAACTTTGGCTCAGTTTCAACCAAAACAAAAATACAGTTATGTCATCTGTAACAACCCAAAATGCGCAGGCAATGGAAAAACCCCGCTTCAAGACGCATTACGACAATTATATAGGCGGCAAATGGGTAGCTCCCGTAAAGGGAGAATACTTCGAAAACCTTTCACCGGTTGACGGCCGGGTTTTCACCAAAGTAGCCCGTTCTACAGAGGAAGATATTAACCTGGCCCTGGACGCCGCCTGGGCCGCTGCTCCGAAATGGAATACCTCTTCCGCTACTGAACGCAGCATCATTTTAAACAGAATTGCAGACCGCCTGGAAGAAAACCTGAACCTGCTGGCGCGGGTGGAAACCTGGGATAACGGGAAGCCCGTACGGGAAACCCTGGCGGCAGACTTACCGCTGGCCGTTGATCATTTCCGCTATTTTGCCGGGGTGATCCGCGCCGAAGAGGGTTCTGCCTCTGAACTGGATGCTGACACACTTTCCCTGATCATCAACGAGCCCCTCGGAGTAGTGGGGCAGATCATCCCCTGGAACTTCCCTATTCTGATGGCCGCCTGGAAGCTGGCCCCCGCGCTGGCCGCCGGTAACTGTGTGGTTCTTAAGCCGGCAGAACAGACCCCTGTGGGCATTCTCATCATTGCCGAGCTCATTAACGACATTCTCCCTGCCGGGGTACTGAATATTGTGAACGGCTTTGGAGTGGAAGCCGGCAAGCCGCTGGCATCCAGTCCGCGGATCAACAAAATCGCGTTTACCGGTGAAACCACTACGGGTCAGCTCATCATGCAATACGCCTCCAAGAATATTATTCCGGTAACGCTGGAGCTGGGCGGGAAATCACCCAATATCTTCTTTAAGAGCGTCATGGATGCCGATGATGAATTCTTCGACAAATGCCTGGAAGGCGCCGTAATGTTTGCCTTGAACCAGGGCGAAGTATGTACCTGTCCGTCCAGGATACTGGTAGAGGAATCCATCTACGACGCTTTCATTGAACGGGTGATCGACCGGGTGAAAAAGATCAGGCTGGGTCATCCGCTGGATCCCGCCACCATGATGGGTGCCCAGGCTTCCAATGACCAGTATGAGAAGATTCTGAACTATATCGAGATCGGGAAAGAAGAAGGCGCCGAAGTGCTTACGGGAGGCGGAGCCGCCTATAATGAAGGACTCGAAGGCGGATATTACATTCAGCCTACTCTTCTGAAAGGAAATAATAAAATGCGGGTATTCCAGGAAGAGATCTTCGGGCCAGTGGTTTGTGTTACCACGTTCAAAGATGAAGCCGAAGCGCTGGCCATTGCGAATGATACCCTGTACGGACTGGGCGCCGGCGTATGGACACGTGACACCCATCAGGCCTACAAGATTTCAAGAGGAATCCAGGCCGGCCGGGTGTGGGTAAACTGTTATCACGCTTATCCGGCTCACGCTCCCTTCGGCGGCTATAAGAAATCGGGCATTGGCCGTGAAAACCACAAGATGATGCTTTCACATTACCGCCAGTCTAAAAATATGCTCATCTCTTACAATAAAAACAAACTGGGATTTTTTTAATAGAGGTTAAATAAACAGACGGAGGGGCCACGATGCCCCTCCGCTCTATCCTTATGGAAAAAGTATCGGTTACCCCCGAAGCGAAAAAAGTCATCGACCGCCTGCGTGAGCAGCACGGCTCCCTGATGTTTCACCAGAGCGGCGGATGCTGCGATGGCTCATCTCCCATGTGCTTTCCGGAAGGTGAGCTGATGATCAATGAGACCGACATCCTCCTGGGGGAAGTGCACCACTGCCCGTTTTATATGTCAAAAGACCAGTACGAATACTGGAAGCATACTCATCTTACCCTTGATATTACTCCAGGACGGGGTGCCAGCTTTTCTCTCGAAATCCCACTCGGCATCCGGTTCATCATCAAATCCAGGTTATTTACGCCGGAAGAAACTGCCCGCTTCGGGCTATAAGTACTGATTTCCCCTTTTCTGCTCCATCCTGATTTTTGCAGGGGCGCTTCCGGAAGAGTGAACCGGACCGGAAAATAATTTTTCCCAAAATAAAGTAAAAAAATGTGCAAAATCTTGCGTAGTTATATAACTACATTTAAATTTGTAGCCAAATAACTTCATAATGAATCTCAGACGTGACGTATTCCAGGCTGTTGCCGACCCTACCCGCCGGGCTATCCTCCTGCTGCTGACCTCCCAGGCTATGACGGCAGGAGCCATTGCCTCGCAGTTCGATACGGCACGACCTACCGTTTCCAAACACCTGCAGATTCTGAGTGAATGCGAGCTGCTGACCAGGGAGCAAAACGGCCGTGAAATGTATTACCGTCTGAATCCTGAAAAAATGAAAGAGATAGCTGACTTCATCGAGCCGTTCCGCCGGATGTGGGATCAGCGGTTCAATACGCTGGAAACGCTCATGAAAAACATTTCTGCAACCTAGCATTATAAAATGAACATGAAAACAAAAGTAAAAGCGGAAGAAGGAAAACAGGAGATCATCATTACCCGTGAATTTGACCTGCCTGTACAGCTTCTTTTCCGCGCCTATACGGAAGCTTCTCTCGTAGAACAATGGATGCGCAATAAGGTGTTGCAGATGGAAAGTAAGCCCGGCGGAAGCTACCGGTTTGAAACACGCGGAGCAGACGGCAGCGTGCTATTCAAAGCCAATGGCATTATTCATGAATTTCTGCCTGATTCTAAAATGACCAGGACCTTTGAAATGGAAAATACACCATTTTCCGTTCAACTGGAATTCCTGCAGTTTGAACAATTAAGTTCCGGTACCAGCAAACTCACCATCCATACGGTCTTCCGCTCCGTGGAAGAGAGAGATAACCTCTTAAAGCTCCCCTTTGCTCAAGGTATTAACATGGCGCATAACCGTCTCCAGCAAATTAACTTCTGACAAGAAAATAAAAACCTGTAAAAAGAATCTTATGAAAAATAAACTTGTTTACTGGATCGCTACCGGATGGCTGGCCCTGGGAATGCTCTCTACGGGCATCGTTCAACTCATCCGTATCAAAGAAGAAGTGGAAATGATGCAGCACCTGGGCTACCCCCTCTATTTTCTGCCCCTGATAGGCGTATGGAAAATCCTGGGTGTGGCTGCCGTGCTGGCTCCCGGGTTTCCACGCCTGAAAGAGTGGGCATATGCAGGCTTCTTTTTCGCCATGAGCGGTGCCATTGTATCTCATCTTGCCGTGAAAGACGAGCCGGTTGCCTTATTCGGCCCTGTGCTTTTACTGGTACTTACCGTAATCTCCTGGTATTTCCGCCCGGATAACCGGCGGATTTAAAAAAAGATTTTCGATTAACACCCCCTCCTAAAATCGTCAATCAAAAATTGTTAATTAAATATGTCTTCCCTACCCCAACAACGCATCACCGAGCTCCTGAATATCCTCCAGATGCGCTTCACCAAAAACAATAAGCGTCATGAGGGCATGGACTGGCCGGATATCCGGAGCCGTCTTGAAAAAAAACCCGAAAAGCTCTGGTCCTTAAATGAAATGGAAGAAACCGGCGGTGAGCCTGATGTCATAGCTTACGAAAACGGCCATTATATTTTTTGCGACTGTTCAGCCGAAACACCCAAGGGCAGAAGAAGCCTTTGTTATGACCCTGAAGCACTGGAATCTCGCAAAGAGCATAAGCCGAAAGACAGCGCTATAGCTATGGCAGCCGAAATGGGCGTGGAAATACTTACCGAAGAGCAATACTTTGACCTACAGAAGACCGGCAGTTTTGATACCAAAACCTCCAGCTGGCTGAGCACTCCTGCCGACATCAGGAAACTCGGTGGTGCTATTTTCGGTGATTGCCGTTTCGGGCGGGTATTCATCTATCATAACGGCGCTGAATCGTACTACGGAGTGCGAGGTTTCCGGGCCCGGCTGAAAATCTGAACCTTCGCCTACAGATTCCGGTTTTTCATCGTTTTGCTTGGACGGTATAGCGAATAATGAATACATTTACTCTATAATAACAGTATTCAACTCTATGCGTAAATTATTTACTATAACCGTATTGGTTCTCTTTTCTACGCTGGCATTTGCACAGCTTAACGTAGAAAAAATCATGGAAGATCCTGCCAAATGGATTGGCACTTCCCCAAGTAACATTTTCTGGTCGGAAGACTCCAAAACCATTTATTTTAACTGGAATCCCGAGCAAAACCGCGCCGATTCGCTGTACAAGATCACGCTTGCCGACCGTACCCCCCGAAAAGTCAGCCTGGCAGAGAAGGAGTCTCTGGCATTAAGCGGGTTCGGGGGCTTTGGCGGATTCGGAGGCCCGCGCTATTCCAAAGACTTCAACAAAAAGCTCTATCTCAAAAACGGAAACATTTACCTTCTTGATACCCGCAGCGGGACAGAGAAGCAGCTCACCAATACCCTTGACAGGAAAGGGAGTCCCTATTTCAGTCTGGATGAGACCCAGGTGATCTACTCTTCGGGAAATGATATTTATACTCTCGACCTGGCCAACGGGAAAACCACTCAGATCACTAACTTCTCCAACGAGAACAAAAGGCCGGAAGCCCGTTTAAGTGAAGCTGACAAAACCCTGGAAAAAGATCAGCTCGACCTGTTTGCCGTATTGCGCGAAGCCAAAGCCGACAAAGAGGCGCGGGAAAAATACAATAAGCTTACCGAAGTCAAAGGCCCTAAGAAAATCGTACTGGGTGGAAAAATGCTGCAGGGAGCCGTTGCCAGTCCTGATCTGAAGTATGTATTCTACCGCCTGGCCGAACCGGCCAGAGACGCAAAAAGAACCATTGTTCCCAATTATGTAACGGCCTCCGGTTATACAGAAGATATTCCTGCCCGAACCAAAGTGGGGCAGCCTGCCGGCTCTTCTGAGGCTTTCATTTATCACATCGCCAAAGACACCGTCTTTAAAATTGACATCAAAGATATCCCGGGCATTGAAGACCAGCCCAAATACCTGGAGGAATATCCGGCCAAAGAAAAAACCAGGAAAAATATGAGGGAGGTTTCCTTCCAGAATCCGGTATGGTCGCCGGGCGGCACCTGGGCGGTAATCAGCATCCGCGCCCAGGACAATAAAGATCGCTGGATCATGAAACTGGATACCGAAACCGGGAAATTAAGCCTGATTGACCGGCAACACGATGACGCCTGGATTTCAGGCCCAGGAATTGGTGGCGGCTTTGGAGGCGGTACGCTTGGATTCATGGATGAAAACACGCTTTATTATCAGTCGGAGGCCACCGGTTACTCCCACCTCTATACTGCAGACCTTGTTACCGGCGCCAAAAAACAGCTTACTTCCGGCAATTTTGAGGTTCAGGCGGCAGATCTTTCCAAAGATGGAAAATGGTTCTACCTGATCACCAACGAGGTTCACCCCGGTGAGAAACATTTCTATAAAATGGCGGTAACAGGCGGTGAAAGAACCCGGATCACCCAAATGACCGGTGCCCATGAGGTCAGCCTTTCTCCGGATGAAAAAACACTGGCCATACGGTATTCCAATGCCACTACCCCATGGGAACTGTATATTCAGCCGAACGACCCCGCCGCTCAGGCAGAGAAAGTGACATCCTCCCTGACCGATGCCTTTAAAGCCTATAGCTGGAAAATGCCACAGGTGATCTCTTTCAGGGCACAGGACGGCCAGGACATCTATGCCCGGGTGTATGAACCCGCCAAGAAGAAAAAGAACGGCAAAGCCGTGATCTTTGTGCACGGTGCAGGCTACCTGCAGAATGCCCACAAATGGTGGAGCCAGTATTTCCGCGAATATATGTTCCATAACCTGCTGGTAGACAAAGGCTATACTGTGCTTGACATTGACTACCGGGCCAGTGCAGGCTACGGCCGTGACGTCAGAACAGGCATTTACCGTCACATGGGAGGCAAAGACCTTACCGACCAGGTAGACGGAGCAAAGTTACTCGTGGATAAATACGGGATTAACCCTAAGAAAATAGGGATATACGGCGGTTCTTACGGTGGCTTTATCACCCTGATGGCCATGTTCACCACTCCGGATGTTTTTGCAGCGGGAGCAGCCCTCCGCCCGGTGACCGACTGGGCCGCATACAACCACGGTTATACAGCCAATATCCTGAATGAGCCCCAGACAGACCCTGTCGCCTACCGCAGAAGCTCACCTATCTTCTTTGCTGAAGGGCTGAAAGGCAAGCTGCTGATCTGTCACGGGCAGGTAGATGTCAACGTACATATCCAGGATACCTACCGGCTGGCCCAGCGCCTGATAGAACTCCGGAAGGAAAACTGGGAGGTTGCCTCTTACCCGGTAGAAGACCACGGTTTTGTGGAACCTACTTCCTGGATGGATGAATACAAGCGTATTCTGAAGCTTTTTGAAGAAATGTAAAATGAATCCTGTAAGGCATATAAGTTCATATTAGTTTTCTTTAAGATTCTTATATGAACTTATATGCCTTACAGGATTAACAAAAAATGAACGCTTCTAATCAATCTCTTATCCGGCACCTTGAACAGAAGCTGGGCCTGCTCTTTGAAGAAGCCCCGTCAACACACAATCTTTGTTTTGCCAATCAAAACTCCGGGCTCAGAAACGACTTCAAACGTGTTTTTACACCTGCAGACCTGTATTACTACACACGGGTCACTGATTATTTTCCTGAAAGTACAGAAGCCTTTTGGCAGAGGGTAGAAGAAGGCAAGCAATCGGCCACAGGCGAATAGTTACAATATCCCTATTTTTTGAAAATAAAATAGACGGCCAGTACCAGGAATACAAACGCAATAATGTGATTAGTACGTAATGCTTCACTTTTAAAGGCAAACACGGCAAAACCTGTAAATATTAGCAGCGTGATCACCTCCTGGATCACCTTCAGCTGCCAGAGGGTAAAGGGGCCGCCATTACCTTCATACCCGATCCGGTTGGCTGGTACCTGGGCCATGTACTCGAGCAGGGCTATGCCCCAGCTGAACAGGATCACTTTGAAAAGACCCATACCTGCAAACCAGGAATATTCCTTCAGCCGCAGGTGGCCGTACCATGCCACCGTCATAAAAATATTGGAAAGCACCAGAAGCGCCAGGGTATAAAAAGCTTTCACGTAACCTGAATTTTAAAAACAGGCGAAAATAATTTTAAAGAAGACAGCTTGATCAGAACCAGCAGAAATTATTTTCCTGCCAATGTTCACTGATCGGCCGGTTCATAATACAGAATGACAGCGCCGCCCTGAAAGGTCTTTGTTTTGAGAAGCTTAAGACAGATCCTGTCATCCATATTTTCAAATAACGGCAACCCTTTACCAGCCACCACCGGGTGTACACAAAGCTGGTATTCATCAATCAGATTAAGTTTCATCAGCTGAATGATCAGGCTCCGGCTGCCAACAAAAATGCGTTTACCCGAAGACGGCTGTTTAAGCGCCAGAACCTCTTCTTTAAGCGTTCTATCCGCGAGTTTCGCACTTTCCCAATCTACTTCTTTCAGGGTGTTAGAAAAAACAATTTTCGGGATATTGTTCATTACAGCAGCAAATTTATCCATTGATTTATCGCCGGTAGGATTTGTTACCAGAGGCTTCCAGAATTCCATCAGATGATACGTTATCCGTCCGTATAACAGGACGTCAGCACTTTTCAGCAAATCTGCATAATGCTGATGTATTTCATCATCTGCAATTACTGCGGTGTGGTCGCAATACCCGTCAAGTGTCATATTGATAGCTGCAATAACTTTATTCATCCCGTTACAAGATTTGTAAATTGAAAATCAGCAGGTTGATTTCTGAACAGATAGCCTGTGCCTGTCCGATACACAAATTTATATCATTCTCCCGGCATGTTAGCGGGCAATATTAACTATTTCAGAGGGGATTCGGGACAAATTCATAAGCCTAAAAGCATTTCAAAAAACCATTCCTTCAGAAACGATAAAGACTTGACAAATACGTTTTTCAAACCTGGATCGTTAATAATCAGATCCATATGCCAATCTTTATATGTAGTTCTTTACATATATCCGGAGTCATGATTAAAAAGGGAGCCGCGAAATAGTCAAAAAACTACTGATTGAATCAATAATCTATGCAAGGTACCAGGTAGCTCCGGTACTGCGGCAATGGCACCTGTAACCGGAGACCGAAACCGTTAGTCACTAAAAAACCAAGGACCAACACATGAACAAAATCGCACTGATCGGCAATTTCCCACCCAGGAAATGTGGGATAGCCACCTTTACAAAGGATCTGCTTGAAGGCATCAGAAGTAATGGGACCGCAACATCTGTGATTGCAATGAACGACGGGCTGAAAACATACAACTACCCTTCGGATGTTGAATTTGAGATTGACCAGAATGAGATAGTCTCCTATATAAAAGCAGCTAATTTCCTTAACTCCAACAATTTCGATGCCGTTATTCTGCAGCATGAGTTCGGGATTTTCGGCGGGCGCGACGGGCGCCACGTTATCCAGCTTCTGAAACGGCTGCAAATGCCTGTCATTACCACTTTGCACACCATCCTGGATAAACCCACTGAAAGCCAGAAAGCCGTGCTGCATGAGATTGCCGGCATATCTAAAAAGCTTATCAGCATTTCAAAAAAGGGAATTGAAATTCTTCAGGACACCTACGGCATTTCCGCCTCAAAATGCGAGCACATCCAGCACGGAGTTCACAAGATTGAAATACAGGATGCCTATAAAATAAAGCAGAAGCTCGGCATAGAGGCCAAAAAAGTACTGCTGACGTTCGGACTCCTCTCCAAAAACAAGTCTATCGAAGTGGTCATAAAGGCGCTGCCGCAGGTAGTGGAAAAACATCCGGACGTGATATATATCGTTTTGGGTGAAACGCATCCTCATGTGGTGAAGCATGAAGGAGAAGATTACCGGCATTCGCTCATACGCCTGGTGAATAAACTGAAATTAGAAAAAAATGTAATTTTTATCAACCGGTTTGCCACTAACAAAGAGCTGTTTGAGTTTCTCAAAATATCGGATATCTACGTAATCCCCTATCTGGGCGAAAACCAGATATCTTCAGGTACCCTTATCTACACCATGGGGGCCGATACTCCCATCATTTCCACTCCATTCTGGTATGCAAAAGAAATGCTGGCAGACAACAGGGGCCTTTTATTTGATTTTAACGACTCGGAACAATTAAGTGAAAAAATCATATACCTGCTCGATAATAAGACCGAACGGAAACGCATTTCCGGTAATGCGCTGGCCCTTGCAGAACAATGCTACTGGCCGAATATCGGCCGGCAGTACGTGGAATTACTGCAGGCACTAAACCGGGAAGAGATGGCCGCTACCCTGTACCAGATGGCCAACGACATGGAATTTGCTTTTCCTCTTTCGCCCGTTAACCTGGTTCATCTGCGGGTACTTACCGACGATACAGGTATTCTGCAGCATTCCCGTTATAACATTCCTGACCGCACGCACGGGTATTGTGTTGATGATAACGCCAGGGCCATGATGCTCTCTGTGATGCTGCAGAATGACGTGCAGGATATCGATGAGCTTAACCGCTTAACCAGCATTTACCTGTCGTTTACCGATTATGCCTTCAACCCTTCCAATGGAAAATTCCGTAACTTCATGTCGTATGAGAGAAAATGGCTGGAAGAGGAAGGTTCGGAAGACAGTGCAGGCAGAACCATGTGGGCACTGGGCTATACGGCCGCTTATACGCATGTCAGCAATTTCCACTACCACTCCAACAGCCTGTTTTACAGGGGGCTGGAGAATATTGATTATATCTCTCATCCCCGTGCCCTGGCCTACCTGATCCTGGGTATGGTACATCACGCCGAAGTGCACGGAGAAGCGCAGGTGGTCCGTATGCTGGAAAATAAGGCTCAGCAGCTCAGCGCTTTTTTTGATCAGACCATCAGCAACGACTGGCTGTGGTATGAGAATGTGGTTACTTATGCCAACAGCCGTATACCCCAGGCACTTATGGCGGCAGGTATGTTCTTTAAAAACCCCGTCTTAATAAGCCGGGGACTTAAAATACTTGACTGGCTGATCGAAAAACAGTTTGCCGACAACCTGTTTTCGCCGATAGGTAACAAAGGCTGGCTTACTCCCGAAGGCAAGGCTCTTTTTGATCAGCAGCCACTTGAAGCCCACGGCATGCTGGACGCCTGCCTGCAGGCTGAAGAATATGTTAAGGACGGAAAATATGCTGACTATGCCCTGAAAGCATTTGCATGGTTTACAGGTGAAAATAACTGTTCTTCCGTATTATATGATTTTGCTACCGGCGGGTGCCGCGACGGCCTTCATTCCGGCGGTGCCAACCTGAACCAGGGGGCGGAATCTACCTTATCATGGCTGATGTCACTGATCAGCATTTCCTATTATCTCAGGAGTAAAAGTAAATAGTTATGATCACTGTTAAAAAACTTCCGATAAAGATAGTTCCGTCTTCGACCAGGACGCTCATCCGTCCGTTTGTGCCGGGAAATAACTCCCAGGTGGAACATATTCTGTTCAGGGTGTTTTCCACTCCCTATGCAGAACGGCAGAAAGTCATGAAAAATATATATGAACGCCTGGATCTGCCCGATGACAATATAAGATCGATATTTCTCAGGCACTTTGAAAATATCAGCAGCCGCATCCCCTCTGACATTGAAATTGCAGATGATCAGAAGGAATTTATCGGTGCATGCTTTACACAGCAATACTCCCTGGAGTCTACCGCCCTGTTTAACCCCTCGATTGTCTCCCACCCTGTTCAGGACAAAGAAGGGGTTACGAAGTTTATTATCAGCTTGCGGGCCATAGGAGAAGGGCACATCTCTTCCATTACCTTTATGGAAGGAGAAATAGATGCGGATTTCAACATTACCTTAGAGGAAAATTCGCCGGTTATCTACGAATCCCGACGAAAGGAACATCTCTATGAAAGGGATCTTTTTATCAAGAAATCGAACGAGCTGGGGATACTTTCCGACCTGAACAGCTCCATATTCGACCATTTATCCGGGCAATTTACTTTCGAAGAACTTGACCGTACCATCAATAAAATCAGGAGCTCGAATGTCTTCATCAACAATATGGAGCTCGAAAGAGCACTGACCAGCGTCCGGATGCTTGCTTTGTCCAACTTTACGCTAAATTTTTCTACCGATACCATTTCTGAAAGAGCCATTTACCCGGCATCTCCTTCGCAGAGCAACGGGCTGGAAGACGCACGCTTCGTAAAATTTACGGAGGAGGACGGCAGCATAATATACTATGCCACATTCACAGCCTACGACGGAAAAACCATCATGCCCGAGATGCTGGAAACCTATGATTTCAAAGAGTTTAAAGTGTCTACTCTGAACGGTTCGGCGGCGAAAAACAAAGGAATGGCGCTTTTCCCCAGAAAGATAAACGGTAACTACATGATGCTGGGCCGGCAGGATAACGAATCGTTGTATATTATGACATCGGATAACCCGTACTTCTGGCACGATTACCAGCCGCTGGTCAAGCCTACCTATAACTGGGAGCTCATCCAGATCGGGAACTGCGGCTCACCCATTGAAATTGATGAGGGCTGGCTGGTGCTGACCCACGGGGTCGGACCGGTAAGAACGTATTCCCTGGGGGTGATCCTTCTCGATAAAGATTCCCCGTGGCGGGTGCTTGGCCGACTGAAGGAGCCACTGCTTGAACCCACCAAGGAAGAACGGTTCGGATATGTACCCAACGTTTTATACACCTGTGGAGCCATGGCTCTCGGACGAACCCTTGTTTTACCGTATGCCATCGGAGATGTGGTTACCACTTTCACGTTGGTGAGCATTGATGAAATTATTAACCACATGATGGATTAACGTATGAAAATCGCAATGTTGTCGCCCATAGCCTGGCGTACTCCGCCCGTTCATTACGGTCCCTGGGAGCTGGTTACATCCCTGCTTACCGAAGAGCTGATCCGGAACGGTTTAGACGTTACCTTATTTGCTACAGCCAACTCACTGACAGGGGCGGCATTGCGGTCGGTTGCTCCGGAAGGGTATGAAGAAAACAGGGATCTGGACGCCAAAGTCTGGGAATGCCTTCATATTTCCGAATGCTTTGAAAACGCCGCTGAGTTTGATATCATCCATAACCAGTTCGATTTTTTGCCCCTGACCTACTCTGCGCTGACAGACACCCCGGTAATTACTACCATTCACGGGTTTTCTTCGCCCGTAATACTTCCGGTTTATAAAAAATATAACGGGTATGCTCATTATGTATCTGTCAGCGATGCCGACAGATCGCCTGAACTCGACTACATCGCTACCATACACCACGGTATTGATTTGGACCAGTTTACTTTTAACCCTGCTCCCCAGGGTGATTACCTGCTCTATTATGGTCGCATACACCCCGATAAGGGAACAAAGGAGGCAGTGGAAATAGCCCGTGCACTCAATGAGCGTCTTATCATTGCCGGTATCATCCAGGATGAAAGCTATTATAATATGTTTGTAAAGCCCTATCTCCAAAAAGGAAAGATCGAATATATCGGCAGCATCGGGCCGGATAGGCGGAACAGCCTCCTCGGAAACGCCCGGGTATTGCTTCATCCCATCAATTTCAGGGAACCTTTCGGCTTATCGGTCATTGAGGCCATGGCCTGCGGAACGCCGGTGATTGCCATGAACAAAGGCAGCATGCCTGAGCTGATCCGGTCCGGCGAAAACGGCTTTCTGGCAGAAAATATATCTGAAGCCATAGAACAGGTTAAGAATGTGAGTCCGCTCAGCCGCAAAACCTGCAGAACAACAGTAGAAATGCACTTTTCAAAAGAGCGGATGGCACAAAAATACATGGAAGTTTACCGGCAGATTATGCAATGACCGCTATTCTTAACAGCTTATTACTTTATCCTGTAATGCAACTGCATCAGCCCGGTATCGTAGGTTTTTGCCATTACGAATTCCAGTGTTTGTTCAGGTATTCCATCCTGGAATAATCGTATTCCTCCACCTAATAAAACGGGTATAACTGAAATTACAAACTCGTCTACCAGGCTGTGCCTTAATAACTCATTTATTACTTCCGCTCCGCCGTCGCAGTAAATATTTTTCCCGTTTTCAGATTTAAGTCTTTTGACCAGATCGCTCAAATTTCCTGTGTAAAAAATAGTTCTGCCGGTATCGGGTCTAGGATTTCTTGTTATGACATAGACATCTCTTTCTCCGTTATCGTAATGATATGGGCCGATTTCCTTAAGCACATAATCATAGGTTCTTCTACCGATAATTAAGGTGTCTATGGTATTCGTAAATCGGGCATAGCCATAGTCCTCACCTTCCTTTTCCACAAGTTTTAAGAAACTGAGATCATCATCGGGTTTTGCAATGTAACCGTCCAGGCTCATCGCAATGAAAAGTGATATTTTACGCATTTACCCTAAACTTTAATTTCGCAAGGGAGAAACTTCTCTGTACAAATTTCGAACTTTTCCCCCCAGAAATCACAAGCATCTCTGCAATTCTGCATTATGACAGATTTACGGCCGCCGCTTCACCTGGCTGGGCAGTATCCCGAATTTTTTCTTAAAAGCAGATGAAAAATGCCTGGGATTCTGATAGCCCACAGCGTCGGATACTTCGCTGATATTCATATTATATTCCATATGGACGCCTTCAAAATAGATTTCGGTAGAGGAGCCTTTCCCGGTGGGGAAATCAACACATACGGATCTCTCCTCTATCCCTCCGTCGTGTTGTACAGAGAAGGTTTCCGGGTATTCTTTCTCCATAATCATATGAGAGATATCGGTATCGTATAACTTCAGTACCATGTTTGTGATCAAAAAATCCTTTCAGCGGACATTTTACTCCTTTTCATATACCTGCCGGGTTAAGAAATAATCTATTTTTGCCCAAATTTACTATTTATTTAGAATTATTACAGATAAATGAATTTCATTGTCAAATAGTGGACTATGGACCAGCAACGACAAATTATACTAAACGGAAAGCTCCCCAAAGTGATGTGGGAGATGTCCTGGCCGGCCGTGTTGGCCATGGTACTTTACGGGATGAATAATTTCCTCGACGGCATTTTTGTAGGACATCTCATCGATAATACGGCACTCGCAGCTGTGGGAGTGGCCTATCCCCTGGCCCAGTTTGCCCAGGGCTTCGGATCACTGATAGGAACCGGCGTAGGCTCTGCCATCAGCATATGGATAGGGGCCGGGGAAAAAGAAAAGCTTTACAAAGTATTCGGAACAGTCAATTTCCTGACGCTCCTGTTTTCCGTGCTGATCACCCTGCCCTTTTACATTTTTGCCGATAAGTTAGTGTATATGATGGGCGGCCGGGGCGAGATCCTCTCGCTCGGTACGGAATATTTCCGGGCCACTATACTCGGGAGCTTTTTCTGGATACACGGACTGGCAATGAATATGATCATACGGGCAGAAGGACGTATGAAAACGGCCGCCTGGATGATCGCCGCCGGGCTGATCGTGGATGTGGCATTAAAGCCGCTGTTTATCCACACCTTAGGCTGGGGCGTGGCAGGTGCCGGCTGGGCCACCAATGTTTCGATGATCATTTACACACTGCTGGGTGTATGGTATTACGCCGGGGGCCTGTCTTCCTTTAAAACCCGGTTCTGGTCTTTGAAAAACGACAAAGTCGCTATGAAGCAAACCCTTGCATTAGGAATGCCCGGATTTGTAATGATGGTCATGATCGTTATCCAGAATATAGTGGTGTTTAATGCACTGGCTAAATACGGAAGCCCGATGGATATGACCTTTTTTACGGCTGTCAACCGCTTCTACATCCTGCTGAATACTCCCCTGTGGGGTTTGATGAGGGCGCTCCAGCCCGTATCCGGTATGAATTACGGAGCAAAGCAATATAACCGGAGTATCAGGGCTTACCGTTTGTTTTCTTTTACAGGCCTGCTCATCCTGTTCCCTTTCTGGCTGTTTGTAATGGTCTTTCCTTCAGGTGTACTATCCATTATGATACCCGGTATTGTATTTTTGCCGGAACAGCTGACCGATTTTCGTATCTATATGAGCGTTTTGCCGGCTCTCCCCTTCGTATTTATGGCCCTGGTCTGGTTTCCGGCCATTGAAGATGCAAAACCGGCCACCATTATCAGCATACTTCGACAGGTAGTGTTTTATATCCCGGTTCTCCTGGTTGTACCCCGTATATATGGTATAAGAAGCATCTACATAGCCAGTGTCTTTATCGACTGGATTATTTTCGGAATGGTGATTTATGCCGTTTGGCGAAGCTCCCGCAAACTGGTGCATATCAGCAAGACAGGGTCAGAATGAACAAACGGGGCAAAAAAATGGAAAATCGGATAACCTTAAACGGGAAAACCGATCCCGGTGGCGCCGGGATCGTAAAATGTTCCTAAACTTCTTCCGGCTGTTTATACAACTTTAATTAGAGTTTTGGAATCCGGCATCTTGTACGCTTTAGGTCATTTATCGACAAAAGGCGCTATTCATCGCCCGTGGGTTTCAACAGCTTTATCGGCTGAATACCATTGATTAGTTTTGTCATGAAACTTTAAGGGCATGAAAAAATTTCTGTTTAGAAGGAAAACCATTTGTTTGGCCTGCCGGAATACGACTTCTGGAGAAACCAGCCTATAATGATGCGTGCTTTTCTGAAGCAAAGAGAAAAAACAGGTTTGTCAGCCATGGAGGGCAGTTTCAACTTTATCTGAATTTTTATAATAAAACCCGTGCTCCAATAAAAGTAAAGCTTCCGCCCGGTCTGATGTTTGTGGCAGAAAGTCGGAGGCAAATACCTTGAACCAAGCGCATCCAAAATCACGGAACTGATTCTGGCGGCCCGAAAAAACCTCATTTACGGGGAGAGCGGATATCAAGTCCGCCAGGAGAGCAGGAGCAGGTGTATAGCTTACAATGTGTACTTGTCGCCTTGTTTTGAGAGCATGGCTTACCGAAAATACATTTATACTTCAAATAAAAATGCATAGTATCATGAATGAAACAATTATAAACCCCATCATCAAAGACAGGGTAACTTTTATGCAGACTGCAGCGGCTACCCATGGCCGCATCACCACTTTGCAGGTTACCTTAATGCCCGGTGGCGGAACGCCCCCGCATTATCATAAAAATTTTTCAGAAACCTTTGTGGTTACCCAAGGCGTATTAACTATCGGGTTAAAGCATAAAACCGTTCACCTTGGCGCCGGAGAGAAGCTTACGGTAGAAGCAGGAAAAGTGCATCGTTTTTCAAATGAGTCTTCTCTGCCCGTTATTTTTACCACCGTAATTGTTCCCGGCTCGGAAGGATTTGAATATGCGCTGCGTATTTTATACGGCCTTGCCGCCGATGGTAAGACTGACCGGAAAGGAATGCCCAAAAGCCTGCTGGCATTGGCGGTGGTTTCAAAAATAAGCGATATGCGCCCTGCAGGTGCGGGTGCGCTCATGGCACCGCTTTTTGGATTGCTCAACTTCATTGCCGGCGTTTCAGGATTCCACAAAAAACTCTTGAACCGCTATTGCGAAAATCAGTAAAAACAGGAACCTTCCTGCTTTTATCACAAGAAGGAATGCGAAATCAGATGTAAGCAACGTAGGAAAAGAATGCCGCATTATCGTAAGGAATAAGATGATTTTTAAGATGAGAAAATCATTTTCTTCAAACAGCAATTTTTCTTTAAACCAATCGGTGAATGAATGCTTACTAGGTAAACCAGAAAAATCAGGGTTAAATATAAATTTGACGACCATAGCGGAGCCGATCATATCTCGATGAGAAATGCAGATATGTCCGGACAAATGCAAAGAGAAATAGACGCCATTATAAGAAGCGTTCAGTAATCTTTACAGATTTGCTTCCCGGCCGGGTTTTGTAATAAACGGCAGTGCCATTTTAGGATTCAGGCATGGCATTGCATTATAGTTTATCTTAGTTCAAGTCATTCAATTGTCTTTCCAGCACGAACAGGTGTTTTGCCTGAATCCCGTTTTCATAAATCGGTTCAGCATAATTATCTGTAAAGAAATCTCTTTTTATGCCTGTTATTTCAAAGCCAAGTTTCTGGTACAAATAAAGCTGGCCAACGCTTGAATTGGCTGTTCCAATGCAAATACTTTTTTGCCTGTCAGACAAAGCCACCTGCACAACATTTTCTATCAAATAACGTCCAATCCCTTGTCCCTGAAGATCGGGTCTGACTGCAATATTTTTTATTTCGACTGTTTCTGCAGTCAAAGGAAACAAAACGATAACCCCAACCGTTTCGTCATTTTGTCTTGCAAGAAAAAGGTTTGACTGCTTCAAATATTGATCAATCAGGCATTTGGAAGGGTCAGCAAGTAACAAAAGTTCGTAAGGTATTGTGGCGTTCTTTTCAGGTTTGCCAAACGTTATATTTTTAAGCATCATTTTCTTCTTTACAGGAATGTGGTTCCTTGTCCGCTGTTCAGTCCATCACCAGCTTCCACACCCCGTTTATTTTTTTCCACACCGAATTGTAAAGCCCTTTGGTTATTTTATCTCTTCCCAGGCTGTCTTTTACGGTCATTTTGTACCAGCCGTAGGTATAACCCAGATCCCCGCTTGCCGCCACATCTATTTTTTCGGCTTTCCAGGTGAGGGTAAAGGGCGGTTTTGTGCCGTCCGGATATTTGCGTATATTTTCTCTGATGAATGCCATTCCGCGGATTAAGGTATCGCCGCTGTCAAACAGTGCGATGTCATCAGCCGCCACATCCAGCATGGCACTATAAAATCCTTTTTGCGCGGAAGCATCGGAAAACGCCTGCTCGACGGCCTGCAGTTCCTGCTTCAGATTTTCGGCGTTATTATTTTTTAAAGCCTGCCGGCAAGCGGTAGCCAGCAGGCACAGACAGATGATTGAGATATGTTTCATTTCCTGTTCCTTAAACTTGTCTTCTTAGTCTGAAAGAGCCGGTTACCTTTTTGCTTTTCGGCGAACATGCTATTTCATATACGGTGGCTTCAATACTTCCGGAGATAATACCGCCTATACTGCCATACTTATCAATAGTTAGTTTACCTGTTCCATAATATGGCTTATTATCATTACATTTATAATATACTCCCCTATACACGACATCGGTTCCGCTTGATATATTGACCGTCAAACCAAATTTACCAGGCTCTGCCTCATTTCCCATTTCAAAATTACCAACCCTGTCCGCGTGGAAGACTATAGAAATATTGCCCGTCAGCGCGGTACCCAAAAGCATGGTCATGGAACCCATAAACGCTGCATTATTGGAAAGACCAACATTTGTAGCTCCATCCACTTCCCAGGTAAAATATTCATCCGGCAACAGTTCGATTTCTGTCTGGACAATAACCAAGCCCGATGTGCCCGGCCTGTCGGGATGCGTTTGATTAACCATATTTTTGATCTGTGCGCCTACCGCAATTTTTGTGGGTTGTACAATGCTTGCCGGTGCTGTATAAGTTGCAGCGACACCGCTTTCCTCCCCTATATTTCCGGCCCGTTTGACCTTACCGGGACCATTGACAAACCACGTATCCGTTTTGATGGGTTCCCTGTCTCTACGGCACACTTTTCCATCCGGCCATTCTTCCAGATAATAGAGAAGTAACTCCGTTTCCTCATTAGCAACAAGCCGGTTTCTTATCGCTACAATATGAAATAAACGATTAAGGTACCAATCACTGAAATGCCGGGTATTCACCCATACTTTGTGTGCAGCCTTGTCAATCTGCGTCATGGAAGCATTATAAAAATACCCCTCCTGATCCTGATAGGCCAGATACAGGTAGTCTTCTGATGTCCCTGCCAGATCTTCTTCAGTATAGGCAAAGGTTATCCTGACATCTTTATGAAAAGTCACATCTTCCGGCTCAAGCCGATAAGCAGGCCCGGTAGCCGACGCTAATGTCTTACTGATAGGCTGTATGGTAAATTGCACATCCCTGTCAACAGCCCCCGCGGGAATATCCACTGTTATCTTGCCGTCAGGTGTGGCGATCTGCCCTCCCCCGGCACCAATCACCTTTACTACCTGGTCACCCTGTGAAACACCATGTTCTGCTTTAACCGGCACCAGTTCCCCTTTATCCGCCGGATCGAAATCTTTCTTGCAAGAACCGGTCGACAGCAACAAACTAACACATAGTAGAATATAGCTCAATTGATTTTTCATCCTATTTATCACTTTTATAATTTCAGACCAATCTCCAGGGCGTCCCAGTTACTTTTGAAGGAGGGCACCATGACCGGCGTATAGGGATGATTGGGAGTAAAGGTTACGGTAGATGTACCCTCCGCATTATCCGGCTTAAGCCCGAGATGCTCATATACATTGGCTTTTGTGCCTATAGCCCTCATTTTTAGCTTACGCCCGTCACTCATTCTGGCGTTAATGGTATATTTTCCTACCGGGATGTTATGCACATTAAATGTGTTCATATTGCCGATTTGTTTCGTAATCTTAAACGATCTGGTTTCTCCGTAAAGCCCTGTGCCCACGGGTATCAGCTCTATCTCAATAACCCCGTTTTCAGGCAGGTATTCCGGAATCGGGCGGTCTCCGGCATAATTAATATGGAAGTTGAACAATAGCGCACCACCATAATAATTGCTTTCATTATTCGGTTGCTGCGCCACTTCATCCGGGTTCGCCGGGCCATAAGACAGCAACACAAAGTTTTTGACAACGCCACTACCGGAAGGAAAAGCCGTAGTGCCGCCCACAGGGTACAGCGCCATCACCGCCGGGGTGTCATTATACGTGACCGTAACAGCTGTGCCAAAGAAATAAGCAGCCCCCGTGGGAATGGTAAACTCGTAATAGCCGTTCTCGTCAGTAAGCCCGCTTCCGCCGGAATAAAACCCTCCGGTGAGTGATGAGGACACGCCGATATGTGCCCCTTTTAGAGGCTTACCGCTTAAATCGGCCACATAACCCCTGGCTATACCGCTTTTGACAGGTAAGGAAGGGAATACGGGCATCCTGGGCAGGGTGTTTCCCATTACATTGACATAATATTCATTGCCCGGGAGCGAAAAAGAGGCCTGTCCGTTTACCTCCGGCAGCGCCGGCTGCTCTCCCCAGCCCTGCGCGGGGCTTTGCTCCATATCTTTGGAACAGCCCATACATAACAGGGCTGCTATAAATAAGCTTTTGTACATAATTATATTGATTTTTTAAATTTTTTGTGCCGCTTCTGCAGCCCATACCCGATCAATCCTGCGCCCGGTGCGATGCGCCATATTTTTCGGGGTCAAATAATGCTTCTGAAACCCGGCGCCGGGTTGCTGCCCTTAGACACGGGCTACAAGAAGGCAGGAGAATACGACTCCCCCCTTAACCGGAGCCGGAATGACGGATCTTTATTCATAGCTTCTTATTTGAACGGATGATGCTTTGGGTTTTACAGTTTTCAGGTAAGCATAGATGGCCTGCAGGTCTTCCCTGCTCATGCCTGCATACATCGTCCAGGGCATAGGCGAATTAAGTTCTCCTTTCGCCAAAGGCGTAGGATGATAAGCACTATCGGTGTACGCTTTGAATCTGTTTACAAAAAGCTCGGCCGTCCATGCGCCTATTCCTGTTTCGCGGTGCATGGTAATATTGGGCGCACGGATGACACCACCGGGCTGGCGAAACTCCATACCGCCGCCAAACTCGCTGCCGGGAATAACCCGCCCTTTGTCCTGCCTGCTATGACAGTCCACACAGCCGGCAGCATTCACCAGGTAAGCGCCGTACCGAACGGTATCGCTCATTGGCGGCCTTGCCTGGTGTGCGGCGGGTGTGGGAGATAATCTGTTCAGCAGGCAGACCGGGAAATCCAGCTCAGGTGCGGGCACATCATTCTTTACAAGCGGTAAGGTGCGCAGGTAAGCAATGATATGGTATACATCTGCCTTGTCCATCTGCCCGAAGCGGTGATAGCCCATAACCGGGAATAACGCCCGTCCGTCTCTGCCTACGCCCGATGTTACGGCACGATAGATCTCACCGTCTGTCCAGGACGACAATTGATAAGGGGTAAGGTTAGTGGAATAGATGGTACCGGGAAAGCCGGCTCCCCTCCCAAACAACTCTCCGCCACCCCCTTCCCGGCCGGGCGGGACCGGCCCGCTAAACAGGCTCCAGTCCCGCCGGCTGTGGCAGTCCATGCACACCGCCACATGGTGGGCTAAATACTTTCCTCTTGCAATGCCGGAGCTATCCCTGCTCACCCTTATATGCGGTGCATCGCCCACATCGGGTAACGCATAATAAACATAGAGACCGCTGCTTATTCCCAGCACGATCAGGATGCCGATGACCCCACCTGAAATTTTTAACAACTTCATATTCGTATGCTATATGTCTTTGTGACTTGGCGGCAAAATTCATTTGTGACCGTTTTGAGATCGCCGCAGCGGCTTCCGGACCTGGGGAATATCATGATCTTACTTTGTTCAATACCGTTGTGGTGGAAGAGGTAGAACCATCAAAAACGGTAATATCCTCCTCCTTCACAACCCCTGTACCATGCGCCATCCATGTGGTTATGGTTTCCGTTCCGGAAACGGTGGTAGCGGTCTGTCCGTCTATTTTGAGGATTTGCTCCTGCGAAATTTTATATACGAATTTGGCACAGGTAAAGGTGCCCGCCGGTACCGTAACAGATTCAACATCCTCCGCTTCGCCCGGATGCTGCACCAGCGTCTGGGAAATCTCAAATACTGTGCCTGCATCATCTTTTCGTCTGAACCGGATGTACTGCCCCATAGTTTCCGGCACTTCCCATGTAACCTTGCTGCCCTTGCGCAGGGCATTTTCCATGAGCACATACGCCGGGAAGCCGATGAGTCTGGCATCTTCCACAATGATATCAGGATCTTTCTTCAGTTCTTCTATGACCATATACCACGCCTCGGGCATATTCACCTGCGTGTAGGTTTTACCCTTTGCTACATACATTTCATTATCCATCGTGATACTTCCTTCAGCAAAATTGAAACTGCTGTGCAGGTTATACAGTTTTAATCCTGACGAGTCCCTGCTTCCGTCTATCCATTTGGTGGCGGTGCCAATGTTTTCCCCGTCTTCTGTAATAGTATACTCGTATTTCACACCTGACCGGGGAATAAAACTCTCCGGCTCCGCGTCAGGTGCAGGATTGTCTTTTGTTTCATTTTCACAGCCACTTATTACAAGGCCCAAAATCAGCAGTATGAATAAGGAACTGCCACCTAAAATTTTTCTCTTCATTTTCATTTATTTATTTTTTTTATTGTTCACAAAAAGGACCGGATTATCCCGTTAGCAAAACCGGGTATCTTTATTTTAAAACATAGCGGTGCAGCAGGTACAATACCCCACTCAGCAAACCAAAGGTCAGTTCTATTTTCAGCCAGGTATTTCCAAATGCCCCTAAAGGCCCGTTAAGCCAAATGGTCAGTACTCTGGAAAGAGCATACATCAGCCAAAAGACCGTAAAGAAAAGCAAGCCGTATTGCAGATTCCGGATGGATATAATTAAGGATAAACCTACCAAAAAGAAGCCCACACCGCCGTATGCACCCCGAATAGAACTCAGGGCGTCATTATTACTTAATTCCACTTCCACCAATTTCATTACAGCTACGGGGTTGGCCCAGGCCAAAACGGAGATAGAAATCAGGCTTAGTGAAAATATTGCTATACAGGCATAGCTTATAAGTAATACCGGCTTTTTCATTTTTAAATCTTCACTTTTCATTCTGTTATGGTCAGGCCCCAGTTTACGCCCGTTCATCCACAGGTACTCATTCGCATTACGCATTAGTCTGATTTTTTGAAATTAAGTTTCAGGGCGATCTCCACCTCCGGCAGAATATAAAGCTCGGCCTCGGGGTCGTTAAAACTGTTCATACCCCATTGCAGGCGGTTCAGCTTAAAGCTGCCTTCCGCTGAAATTTTATTGTTCTCCGTTTTTATTACCGCCGGTATCTGGATGCTGTGGGTCTGGCCTGTCATTGTAAAATCGCCGGTAATCAGGGTATTGGCAGCTGAGGCCGTGTTACTGTAGGCCTCCACTTTTGTAATATGAAATTTCGCATCGGGATGCACGGCCATGTTAAAAAAGTCAGGGCTTTTCAGGTGGTTCAGCAGCTGCTCCCGCGTTGCGGCATCCGTAAGGTCAAAATTGCTGATGCTGGCAATAGGGATGGTGAAATCACCGCCTGTTATTTTTCCATTCCCGTCTGTTTGCAGGTGGGCGGATACTTTAAAAGCACCTGTATGGAAATGGTCAGGTGCGCTTCCTTTCCACTCCACGGCAGAGGTTTCTTCGTCTGCTTTAAAATCGGCGGGGCCTACCGCGTCTTTGTCCGAACAGGCCGTAAATACGGATAGCACCATGAGAGCCGCATACATTTTTACTTTCATTACTTCTTTAATTATTATTCTCATTTATGTTAATGATTGGTTTTACAGAAAATTTACCTTATACACATTGGAAATTCTATGCAGCATGGCTTGCACGCTTTCTACAGACAGTGCAACCGGTGCTACTTTTTCCGGCTTTTCAGCAAGAGGTTCGCTGCATTCCATAAAATAATTCCAGAGGGTTCCCGGCGTAATCAGGTTCATGATCGTTGCCTTATCGGTAAGTATTTTAAACGAGTGCGGCACATGGCGGGGTGCGAACAAAACTTCACCGGGTTTCAGCACCGTTACTTTATCCGCTACGGTTACGCTTATTTCTCCGTCCAGCACATAAAAAGCTTCATCTTCCTGTGTATGGATATGCAGCGGGGGCTCAGCGCCTTTCGGCAGGGTAAGCTCAAGCAATGCCAGGGTGTTGCCGGTTTGTTGCGGGGTAATAAGGGTTTGAAAATATCCACCCTGGTAACTCCTGTAAGGTGATGTTATCAATGATTCCATAATTGATGTTTGATTTAACGTTTACAAAGTGCCTGCTGCTCACCGGTCTTTTTTACGGACGATACCCGGCATTCCCTGATACGCAATGTACCCGCAATGAAGGCGGCATCATCCGCATTAGCGCTTTTGGCGAGGCGGTTTAATCTTTCATTCATAGCCGGGCTTCTCTTTAACCGGTAGCCTTTCATCACAATTTCAAGGAGCGGGTTGTTCTGCTCATCGTACAAACGGATGATGGTGTAGGGGTTGGCACGCGGGCCGGTTTCGGTAACCCAGTAAGGGTTATTCCTTTCTTTTAAAGGCGCCTGGGAGGCGGCTTCCCGGGCTGTCGCGAACAGCAATAACGTGCAGGTGATCTTAAAAATACTTTTCATAATCTGTCATTTAATGGTTAAAAAAAATGTGAACGAATCCTTCTTTTTCATAATTACAATGCAAGATTGGCGCTATTTCATTAGCTGTACAAATAGCAGCGATGTATGCCCGCTTTCATCGTTATAAGCAGGTTTTTATGGACGAACGCAGATGAGAGGTAAGGGGTGTTATTGGAGATGCCTGTAGCCGGCGGGTGATTGAGATTCCGATAGCCAACGATAATTATACATGCTTACGGAAT
>JBEBRR010000023.1:0-53476 GCA_040394735.1 Leadbetterella byssophila | reverse complement strand
AGACCGCCCGTAAATACAAACCAGAACCAGCCCACGGCCCGGCCGAGCGCCCCCTGCGGAACCGTATAGGAAATCCATACCAGGAACGAATAGGCAAACAGCGGGTAACCAAAACCGCGCAGCGCATACGTGATATAGAGGGTGGTAATATCCAAAGAGCCCAATCCGCGGGAAATAAACAGCACCGTGCCCAGCAGGTAAATCACCAGGCCCAGCAGCATGGTACGCCGCGGGTTCAGCGTTTCGGTCAGCACCCCCGAGAACCAGGAAGAAACGGCAATGGTCACCCCATACAGCGTAAAAAGAGTAGCAGTTTGCTGGATGGTCAGTCCGCGGTCTATCAGGTAAGGACTCAGCCAGCCCTGCTCCATGCCGTCGCCCATCATGAAGATAAGGATGCCCAGGTAGCCCCACACGAGGTTGGCCGGCAGGCCTATTTTTTGGTAAATTGTATTCATATCTGGTAAATTGCATTTATAAAGTATAAGGTTGATAGTGGGTCCGGCTTAACACCTCAGAATTTTACCCGGGAGGTTACCGGCAAATGGTCAGAAGGATAGCGGTCTCCGTTATACCTATCCGACAATACCTTATAATCTTCCGCTTCAAAATGCCGGCTCATAAACAGGTAATCGATCCTGTATTTAGGATTACCCTGGAATACTCCTCCTGAAAACCCGGTCTCCTCCATGCCTTCTCTCGGCTGTTTACTGATATCATAGGCATCTGACAGCATCTCTTTCAGGGCCTGGATCTGCGGGGTTCCGGAACCGGAATTAAAATCGCCCACGCATATCATCGGATTCTCCCCGGCTATTTCCTTCATCTTTCTGACCAGTAGCGGGCCTGACGCTGCTTTGGCCTCCTTCAGCCGCCAGTAGAAATGCGTGTTGAAAAAGAAAAACTCCTTTCCCGTTTTCTTCACCCTGAATCTGATCCACTGGCAGATCCGGTGATCATCGGCATCCCAACCCACACTGGGCACCTCCGGGGTCTGGCTCAGCCAGAAAACCCCGCTATCCAGCACTTCAAAGAGAGCGGTACGGTAAAACGTGGCGCAATTATGGTGATTGGCCGATACCGCACCGTAAGAATGACCCAGGTAATCAAAACCGGGCAAACGGTCTTTCAGGTCGGCCAGTTGTTTTGCGCTCCCCTCCTGGGTGCCTGCCAGGTCAAAGCCGTGGGTCAGGATCACCTTAGCCAAAGGATCTCTGCGCAGTTCCCAGCCGTTCCCGGACTGCTCATCAGCCTGCGTGGCATACCGGATATTATAGGTAGCTACCCGAAAGCCGCTGTCCGGGGGGCCGGCCGGCTCACCGCACCGGAGAAAAACCAGGAGCAGTAAAGACCATAATTTCATTTTCTTCCGGCTTTAGATATGAACAAGATTCTACGTTTCATCAGGATAGCACTCAGGAGATCTCAAAATCAGATTGCACAAAAAAATGATCGCTGGGATACACCCCGCCTATTTCATCTCGCACAATCTCCGCCGCCAGCGGCTTTACTTTCCCCCTGAACCAGATAAAGTCTATCCGTCCGCCGGTGGGCGGCATCTCATATTTTACCCCTTTGAAAGCATGGCCCGTAAAGCCCATCTCCTTCTCCCCATAGAGAGCCTCCAGGGCATCTTTCCAGCCTTCTTCCCGGATCTTGGTGAAAACATTGCTTTTAAGACGGGAATTAAAGTCGCCGGCCAGGATCTGGCTGAACTCCGGCGGGTATTGCTTGCTCTCTTCCACCACCATGTTCAGCTGCTGCAGCTTGGCCTCTGCCGATACGTGATCGAGGTGGAGATTAACCACCCGGAATTCCTTACCCGTAGCGATGTCCTTCAGCCGTACCCAATTGGCATGACGTGCCCGGGCCGTATCCCATGATTTACTTCCGGCCACAAGAGGGGTTTCCGAGAGCCAGTACGTTCCTGCCGTGAGCAGCTCATACTTTTTCTTTGAAAAAAGGATGGGATTCTTGGCGATACCGTGATAGCCCGTAGGATGAGCATCCATTTCGGGGCCGTCAAATCCCACCAGCTGGAAATCTTTAAAGTATTTCTTAAAGTCTTCCGACTGCACTTTCAGTACCTCCTGCAAACAGATAATATCGGGCTTATGGTTATGGATGACCTTCAGGCAGATGTCGCGCCGCACCGACCACCCTACCCCGTTAGCCTCGTCTTCGTCGAGAGCCACCCGGATGTTACAGCAAAGCACGCGGTGTTTTGCCACTGCCGGAAGTCCGGCTGCTAAGCTTTCCGGCCCCCAGGCCATCACCGGGAGTGCGGAAAGTGAAAATTTCAGAAAATTTCTGCGTTCCATCATTTATTCATTTATGGCTTCAAAATCACGCAGGAAAGCACCGGATTCTACCAGCTCTTCCTGCAACTGCTCTACGGATATTTCTCCTACCGGCACGCCGTTTCTTACAGCCATTTTTGCGGCCCTTCCGGCGGCTTCACCCATGGCCATACAGGGGGCCATCACCCGGATGGCCGACATGGCCTCATGCGTGGTAGATATGCTCCGGCCCGCCACAATGAGGTTTTTCACCTTTTGAGGGATCAGGGAACGGAACGGAATGTCATAACAGTCGCCGCACCAGGTCAGCGTACAACCACCCCCATCCGGGTGATGAATATCCAGCGGGTAGCTGGCCACGGCAATAGCGTCTTCAAAATGCCTGCACCCCAGGATGTCCTCCTGCGTCATGGTGTATTGCCCGTTAATGCGACGGGTCTCCCGGATGCCCACAAAAGGCGCCGTTTTCAGGAAGTAGGCCTTTTCAAAGCCCGGCACGTAATCGATCAGGTATTTCTGGATGTCATGGATCTGGCGGCGCCCTTCGGTTTCACCATGGCTGAGGCTTTCCGGATCGGTACCGTTTACGCCGTTAATACGGGTCATGTTGATCCAGGCCTCGCCTTTCCGCAGGCCGGTGATGATGATGGTACGCTCTACCGGAAGGTGCAGGCCATCCTCAGACGCCTTCTGAATGAGGCTCCGCAGGCCTACCACGATGAACTGGTTATTCTGCCCGAAATATTCTGCGGGAATAAAATCGGTCAGGTAGGTCCGGGGTTCTTCGGCAATGCTCAGCCGGAGCTTTTCGGTGTCTACTCCGCCAAGGCAGAACATGAGGGTAGGCGGCTGTACTCCACCCACTTCGTTACCGTATTCACAAGGTACGCCCGAGCGGTACGCCACATCGGCATCACCGGTACAGTCGATAATGGTTTTGGCCAGGATGGCCTCACGCCCCGCCTTGCTTTCTATGATAATCCCTTTCAGCTCATCGCCTTCCATGATGGCATCCGAGCAGAAGGTATAGAACATCACCTCCACGCCGGCTTCCTGCAGCATTTCCAGGGCCACGGTTTTCACGGCTTCCGGCTCTACCAGGGTCAGGCTCATGTGCAGCGGGCACGGCCGGTGCTCGCTCGATGCATCTACTGCCTTCAGACGGTCGATAAATTTCTGGGGGATACCTTTGATGATCTGGTTACCTTTTTGCCCCAGGAAACCCAGGATAGGCAACCCGATGGTCATGTTACCGCCCAGGAAGCTCCTGCTTTCGAGCAGCAACACATTCAACCCGTCTTCCACTGCCGCCAGGGCCGCCGTGATCCCGGAAGGACCGCCCCCTACCACCAGCACATCTACTTCTTTTCTCACCTGGATTTCCCGCGCGGGTTCTGTGATCGTTTTTTGCATGTTTTTCATTATCTAAATGATATCGGTATACTTTTAAAAATTTATTCGGTTGAAGTAGAGTTCTTTTTTCAAGAAACTACACCAGAACACTATAGCTAATCTCTAATCGCTTTTTGACACCACTGGCCGTTCCTTCCTCACCATCACCCACAGCAGCAGCACCGCTATCGGGTGCATCACAGCCATGGTCAGGAATATCTTCTCCGAACCCAGCGTGCCCATGAGTTGCCCCACGAAATAGTTGAACAGCACGGCTCCCACGGCGCCAAAGCCACCGGCAATACCCAGCACGCTGGCCACATTGGCCACCGGAAACGCCTCTGCAATCACCACGCTCAGTGAAAACAGCCAGCTCAGGCAGGCCACCGCGATCAGGCTGAAAAGCAGGATGGTCACCCATGGACCCGACAAATAAGGCGTTACCGCACACAGGGGCGAAAGCACTGCCACCGTGGTCAGCATGATCTTCCGGGCCCGCAGCGGCTCCATGCCCTTTCTCACCAGCCGGTCTGACCAGGCCGAAGTACCGATAGCCCCAAGGTCTGCCACCAGGAAAGGGATCCAGCCGAACATACCCACCTGCGCCAGCGTAAGACCCGACTCTTCCTGCAAATAACCCGGTAGCCAGAACAGGCAGAAATACCACACGGGGTCACTCACAAAGCGGATCAGGATCACCCCCCAGAGGCTACGTGTCTTCCACAGGTCGGCCCACCGGAATTTTACCGCAGGATCAGCCTGACCCTCCTCCTCTCCGGCCATACCTGCCGGCGGCTCACGGTAAACCAGCTTCCATAGCAGGGCAATGAGCAGCCCCACCATCCCCAACACTATAAAGGCCACTTTCCAGTTATAGGTGATGGCCAGCCAGGCGATCAGCGGCGGCGCGATAATGGCCCCGATACTGCTGCCCGCTACGCAAAAGCTGTTGGCCGTAGCCCGGAGCTTTCCCGGGAACCAAACGGTCACCACCTTCAGCTGAGCCGGAAAATTGGTCGGTTCGGCCATTCCCAGCATTCCCCTGAAAAAGGCGAACTGCTTCACGGTAGAAGAAAGGCCGCCGCCCAAACAGGCGAGCGACCATACGATGACGCCGTAGAACATCACCATCTTCTCACCGAACTTATCAACCATCCATCCGGTCACAGGATACATTGCCGCATAACAAACCGTAAAAATGTTGACAATGAGGGCATAGCCTTCATCATTCAACGAAAATTCGCTCTTCAGCATCGGCTTCAGGATAGACACCAGCTGGCGATCCATGTAATTAAAGACAATGGCCAGAAAGACCACCGCTATAATGAGCCACCGGCGGGTGTCAGGTTTGATTCCTGCGGCAAATGCGTTATTTATCTTCATAGATTATTAGTTCGGGGTAATTAGTTCCAGGTCAGGTGGCTGGCCCTGTGACCGTGCCAAAATCCCTGCCCTGAAAAGATCAGTCCAGCGTCATTACAAATTCATTTTTAGCATCCCGCTTCCACGCATATTGCTGCGTGGTGGGCGAGATCGCAAATAACGGGGAAAATGTTTTCACTTTCACCGTCTTGTTATCCGGCAAAAATTCCATGATCCTCAGCCACCCGTCGCCGCCGTTCCCGTCGCGGTGCCCGCCCCCGTAATTCTGGGCGTCAAACAGCATCTGGTGAACGGTTTTTCCGGCCACATTCTTATCGCTTCGGTATCCTTCTCCTGAAATATGTCCGCACAATACCATGGAGAAATTAGAAGAAGGATAAAGCAGCTTCTCCCAGATCTGCTGGCCGTTATTGGATTTCGGCAGGGTGATCCGGTCTGATTTTTCCACTACCTTATCTACGTAGTACGGCTGGTACATAAACCATTTGTTTTCGCCCGTAGTGCGTTCATTTTTGGTATTCAGGTAGGCATGGGTCACCAGCACGATCCGGTGGTTTTTATATTGCTCCAGGCCGGCCACACGTTTGGCCCAGCTGATCACGGTATCCCTGGGGGCGTATTCCACGGTCATAAACAGGTAATCTTTCCCGTTCAATGACTTCAGCTCCAGCGCCGAGTTTTCCAGCGTATGCACATCCTGCACATTACGGGTATTCTGCACCAGGTATTTGGTATTCAGGAAATTCTTGTCGGCCGGGAAGAAATCATTGTAACGGGTGGTCCTGTCGCCGTCTTTATTAATGGAATAATCGTGGTTACCTGATGCCGCCAGGTAGGGCACCTTCCCGTCCAGCCGTTTAAAAGCATTGGAAATGTAGTCCCATTGTCGGGACGCCGACGTATTCCCGTCAATGCCGGGAACGATAATATCGTCAAGCTCCACCAGGTCGCCGGTGCAGACCACCATCTTCACATTCAGGCTGTCGAGGTTTTCCTCGATCCAGGCCATCATCAGGTCGAAGACCGGCTGGTTACGGGTCCATTTGGCATAGTTCTGCGGATCCGGGATCATGATCATTGACCAGGAGTCTTTATTTTCAAGACGGGGCTTTGCATAGGCCTCCTGGGCATAACTTCTGCCTGTCAGGGCAAGAAATAAAACGAAAGTTAAAATCTTCTTCATGATAATTCAGGTCAATAACAGGTTGAACCTGACCGGCTCAACCTGTTAAAACAACAATTAATAGCCCGGATTCTGCGTCAGATTCTTATTGGCATTCATTTCCGCCAGCGGAATCGGCCAGTATTCATCCTTATTGGCTTTATACACCACTTCCTGGGTATTGAAATATTTCAAAGCCTCGGCTGAATTGTATACCGGCGAATAGTTTTCGTCAATTCTCACCAGAACCGCTTTCTTCCACGGAGTGGCCGCCCTGTTCAGGTACAATACCCCGTTCATTACTTCCTGGGCAATTCCCCATCTCCTGATGTCATACCATCTTAAACCGTCATTGGCCAGCTCTACTTTTCTCTCGTACCGCAGCGCCGTTCTCATTTCAGCCTGGGTAAGGCCGCTTTTCAGGTCGGGCATTCCGGCTCTTCTTCTTACTTTATTGATCGCCTCGTAAACCGAAGCATCGATCGTGTTGGCCTCTATTTTAGCCTCGGCATAGATCAGAAGAAGCTCCGCAAAACGGAAGATACCACAGTTCAGGTCAGACACTCCGGAAACTGAATTGGTCGCATAATCAGCGATATCCTGGTGCTTTCTCCACAAATACCCGCTGAATGAACGGAAAGCATTGGTGGCATCGGTATTGGTCACACGTGAAGGAGTACTGCTCTGCCCGTTCAGCACCGGCCAGTAATTATTTACCTGCGCAAAGCTGGCATGCGGTTCAAACTGAATCCCCAGCAGGCGGGAATGTGGCCGTACACAATACATATCCAGGCGTGGATCGCGGTTAACAAACGGGTTTTCGGCATCATACAGCGGCGACTGGTCAATGGGCAGACCGTCTATGGCCTGGTAGGAGTCAATGAGGTTCTGGGTAGGCCCCCAGTAGCAAACTCCCTTGGCCAGCCGTGACCCCATGTAGTACCCCTGGTTATGGGTATTTCCGCTGATCGATTTATTGTATTCTGCCACCCAGATCCATTCTTTGCTCGATTTGTATCCTTCGTATCCGAAAATATTGGCGCTTTCGGGTTCCCCCTCCGCATGTGTTTTATTGGCATAGGCCTTGGTGGCATCAAACGGGGTCAGCTCATACACCCCTTCTGAAAGCTGGATGGCTTTTGCCGCCGCTTCTGCAGCCACGGTGTATTGCTTGCTGTAAAGTGCCACCCGGGCTTTGAGCATATAGGCTACCACGCTCCCTGCCCGTACGTTACCGTAAGCCGACTGCGATACCGGCAGCTTATCCGCCACCGCCGTCATTTCATCAATGATCCATTGCTGAATTTCACTTTTCGGCGTGCGCGGCACATCGGTTTCGCCCAGCTTAAGACCATGGGTCACCAGGGGCACATCACCATACAGTTCGATCAGCTGGGAATAGGCATAGGCGCGGATCACCCTCAGCTCGGCATCGAGCTGGCCATAGGCTGCATCTGACATGCTGGCTTGGATAGCCTCCAGGTTATCCAGCACCGAATGACACCGGGCAATGGTCTTGTAATGATACTCCCATGGCTTGATGGTCAATGCATTGGTAGTGGTAATCGAGCTGGTAATGGGCGAGGTGTAGTTTACCCCGGGCCGCGCATAGCCGATATCCGTAATATTATCCATTACGTGCAGAATAGGCGTAGAAGCGGCATCAAGAAGCGTAAGCGCTTTATAGGCTCCCAGCAATCCCATCTCTGCTTCCTGCTGCGTGGCAGGGAAAGTGCCCGTTGTAGGCCCGTTCATCGGGAATCTATCCAGTTCACAGGACGTGAAAGCGAATACAAGTGAAATAATTATAGCTATCTTTTTCATGTTCTGTTTAGAATTTAATATCAACTCCTATGGAATAAACTTTAACCTGCGGATAGTAATTTCCGCCCCCGAGAGAGACCCCGTCAGAAGCCCCTGCATCATATCCGATCTCCGGATCATACCCCTGCCAGAATTTGGTCAGCGTGAGAATATTCTGGCCGTTTACATAAATAAGCGCCTTGTTTAATCCTAACTTACTGATCAGGTTTTTAGGTAAAGAATAACCCAGCTGAATATTCTTAAGTCGTAAATAAGACGCATCTTTCATCCAGAACGAAGAGTTCTGAGTGTTATTAGCCGAAGTGGTAGACAAACGGGGAAGCGAGGCATCAGGGTTTTCCGGTGTCCAGTAATCCAGCTGCCACGGTTTGATGGAGCTTGAATTGATGGTAGGAATAACATAATGAGAATTCAGGTATCCGTCTGCTTTTCCTACTCCCTGCAGGAAAAGATTCAGGCTGAGACCTTTCCAGCCCAGGTCCAGATTGGCACCGTAGGTATAGCGCGGAATGGTACTTCCGATCACCACCTTGTCATCATCATTGATCAGCCCGTCAGGAATCGGGTTTCCGGCGGCGTCAAAAGCTCCCGCGATGTCTTTATAGCGGATATCTCCCGGCTTAAGGGTACCGAACTGGGTAGGCCCTGCATCAATTTCCTCCTGGCTTTGGTATAATCCATCAGCTACCAGGCCAAAAATAGAGTTCACGGCATAACCTTCCTGCTGTCTCAGCAGCGTTCCGGAAGTCTGGCCTTTCATATCTATTATTTTGTTTTTAACATCCGAGATGTTAAAGCCTACACCCAGTTTAAAATCACCCCAGGTGTCATCATAATTCAGGCCTAGCTCCCATCCCTTGTTGCTTACCACCGCTGCGTTCTGGTAGGGCGCATTCAGTCCCGTAAGCTGGGAAGTATACAGGGTAAGCAGGATACCGTCTGTTGTTTTATCGTACCAGTCGGCCGTTAACGAGAATTTATTGAACAGCGTGGCATCCAGACCAATGCCCTTCATAGTGGTTTCTTCCCACTTGAGATCCGGGTTAGACATCGTATTCAGGGTCACCAGCTGATACACTTTTTCGGCCATGGAAATACTTCCTATCGCCAGAGTTTCGGCAAAAGGATAATACGAGCTGCCGATATTCTGATTACCCAGCTTACCCCATGATGCTCTCAGTTTCAGCTGGTTAAAAACATGCCGCATATCCTGCATGAAAGCCTCTTCCGAAATTCTCCATCCGGCAGAAAACGAAGGGAATGCCGCCCAGCGGTTGGCCGCGATAAAGCGGGATGTTCCGTCGTAACGGATATTAGCTTCAAACAGGTAACGGTTTCCAAAGTCATAATTCAGCCTGCCGAAAGTAGACACCAGGAGCCATTGGGCCTGGGTTCCGTCATTATCACGGGTCTCGTTAGCGGCTCCGGCGGTCAGCACTTCATAGGTATCATAGGTAAAGTCACGCCGGTAACCCATCAGGTATTTCTCATCATACGTCTCGCGCGAGGCTCCTCCCAGGACACTGAAATTATGCTTGCCCCAGCTCTTGAACGCCGACGCCAGGAACTGGTAGTTGCCAAAGTTATACCGGTAAGCCGTTTCTGTCAGCTCGGTAAACGTATTGGCGGCACCTGCCTCACTGCCATCGTCGTTATAGGTCATGATGCTTTTGATGAAATTATGGGTATTGGTGGTTCTGTACCTCGGTGCCACTATTCCCGTCAGGTTCAGCCAGGAAACAGGCGTATAGGTAGCGCTGAAGTTCCCCTGGAGCTCCATGGTGTTGGATTTACGGTTTCCACCGTCTTCAATATTGGCCACCGGGTTAATATTCACCCAGCCTTCCGACCAAAGCCCGTTTCTGCGGATAGGGATATTGGTAGGCATACGCCCCAGGTAATTCCAGATGGTTCCCTCATTGGCTATCTGCAGGCGGTCGCCTTTGGTATAGGACATATCCATTTTCAGCGACAGCTTGTTATTCACCTTGATATCCATGTTATTCCGGAGGATATAACGTTCGTAACCGGTATTCTTAATTATACCGTCCTGGCTTATATAGCTGAAGGAAGGCATGATCCTGATCTTATCGGTATTGGCAGATAAGGATACAAAATGATTCTGGGTAAAGCCGGAGCCGTTCAGAATGGCCTTCTGCCAGTCGAAATTATCGGGATCAGCCGCATACTTCTGCCGGAAATCTTCAATCGCCTGGTCGCTGTAAAGCGCATAGCCGTTATCATTCATGTTGGCCTCATTGAAAACCCGCATATAGGTTAACCCGTCAGTCACTTCCGGTATGTTGGTAGCCGACTGCCAGCCCACATAATCGCGGTAATTCACTTCCATCTTGCCGGCAGCAGCTCTCTTTGTAGTGATCAGGATCACGCCGTTAGCTGCCCTTGATCCGTAGATAGCGGCAGATGCGGCATCCTTAAGAACAGAAATAGATTCAATGAGATTGATATCGATCTGGTTGATCAGGCCGGGCACACCGTCAATCAGCACCAGCGGGTTACTGTCAGACCCTCCGAAGGAGTTGATCCCCCGTATCCGGATCTGGCCGCCATCTGCACCGGGAGAGCCGGTTTGTGAGGTTACGGTCACCCCGGGAGCTACTCCCTGCAGCGCATTGGAAGTGGAAATGATAGGTCTTCTTTCCAGTTGATCACCCCCAATGGCCGATACCGCGCCGGTAAGATTGACCTTCTTCTGCGTGCCGTACCCTACCACCACCACTTCTTCCAGTGATTGGGTATCTTCTTCCAGGATAATGCTTATTGTGCTCTGGCCGGAAACCACTACTTCCCGGCTTACATAGCCAATGAAGGAAACCAGTAAAACATCTCCTTCCTTTGCGGTAAGCTGAAACTTTCCGTTCACGTCGGTCATGGCTGCGTTAGTGGTTCCTTTAACCACCACGTTTGCCCCGATCACCGGCTCATTCTTTTCATCGGTAACCACACCGGAGATCCGGTTTTGGGCGAATGCGGCTGAGACACAGCACAAGATGCATATCAAAACCAGAATAACTTTCGGCGGGTGAAAGCTTTTTCGTTTTAATAAAGAGTTCATCATAAAAATAAAAAATTAAGGTTAATTGATAACATTCTCCATTTGTGTGAACTTCACCCCCGGATTGTCCTGTTCTCTCCCGACAAGGCCGCCGTTTTTATCTTCCGGCTACCCCTCAGAAAATAGAAATATTCCAACACGAAAGATGACATATTTTATTTTCACTACAAATGAAAGCACAAAACAAAAGAAAACAAAAGAAAATGAAACATTTTTTAAGTTTTTTTAATCATTTGATAATACGCGAGAGGAATTTTTAACGATTTTATAACATAAAGCGAAGGAAAAGTCGATTTTTTAACTTATAATTGCTTTCATTTTATTTCATTTAGAAAGCATGACGATCACAGAGCGGCACCAGTACATACTGGCAGAACTACAGAATAAAGGCAATGTTAACATACAGGATCTCTGTGACCAGCTGGAAGTATCCGGGGTAACCCTCCGGAAAGACCTGAAAATGCTGGAAGAAAAAAACCTGCTTTTCCGGACACACGGCGGCGCTGCCCTGAATAACCCCTATGCCGCAGAAAGACCCATCCACGAGAAGCAGCATATTAACAGCCAGGAGAAGCAGCGAATCGGTCGCGCTGCCCTTTCCATCATCGGCGGGAACGACTGCCTGATGCTGGGATCGGGAACCACCATTTTTGAATTTGCGCGACAGCTGAACCCCGCCCACCCCGTCACCATTATCACTCCAGCATTAAAAGTAGGGATCGAGCTTTCCGACAAGCCCAATATTGAAGTGCTTCAGCTGGGCGGATTGATCCGCCAGAATTCTTCCTCCGTAGCTGGTAATTTCGCCGAGTATATGTTGGAAAGTGTCTCCTGCGGCATCTTATTCCTGGGCGTAGACGGTATCGACCTCGACTTCGGCTTTACCATCAGTAACCTCACCGAAGCCGGCCTGAACCAGAAAATGATCAGCACGGCCCAGTCGGTAGCCATCCTGGCCGACCACACCAAGTTCGGCCGGAGGGGCATCGCCAAGATCTGCGACCTGGAAACGGTACGATATGTGATTACAGATTCACTGGCTCCGCGCGAAAGCGTTACGGCGCTGGAGGAAATGGGGATCCAGGTGGTTATGGGGTGAAATCAATTGTTGTGGTTCCTGCGATTTCATTCGATACTCGGGCACTGCAAAAATTATCCGGGTTAATGCCCTGCACAAATTTCATTTTTCCGCATTCAGCACCGCCTCTATCCTGGTATAAATTTCCATCAGTATTTCAAATTCAGGATTTTGTTTATGAAACATAAAAGAGGTATACAGTACGCAAACCGTATCCTCTCCGATATCCACTTTGATCACATTATCCATTTTCACAATGGCTTCCCGGTAAACAGAGGTATCATACCACCTCGAAAAAACCTTGTGCCGGATTTTCGCCTTCCCTCCTTCTTCCGAACAGACGTAAATCAGTGAATTATAACGATTCTGAAAAAACTTTGCTACAATACTTTCGATGGTTTTGGAAACTTTTGAGTCGAACGGTTCCAACTCTTCTGTTGCTTTCTCCACTACCAATTGATAGATACCGGAAATTTCCCGTCCCGAGAGAGTAGAAAATGTCTGGTCAACCACAAAAGAAACCCGGTAACAGATGTTGTTTTTTGTAGTAAAGTTGTAGGTATCAGTGGTGCTGTCAAAAACGTAGTTATAACGGTTTTGCAAGTCGGATGCCATTCTCAGTTAAAGTTTGAGCAGAAATCTCTCCCTTCAAATAAGAGCGCACCAACCTCTTATTAGCAACAAGCTTCGCTAACGAGCTGATAACAGTTTCCTTATTTATTCTATTAATATCCATGATCTTCAGGCGATTACCTGCGGGTAAAATTGTGTACTTTCCTGCAAAACACCATTAGCCTGATAATTAGTTCCCCTTTACCTGTAAATTTAATAATCAATAGCAGAAACACAAAATACAGGAGCTATACCAGATATTCCTACCCCCTCACCCTGTACTGCCCCGGCGTAACCCCGTAAAACTTCTTAAACTGTTTGATAAAATACGAAGGGTCATTGAAGCCTACCGAAAACGCAATATTCCCCACCGCTTCGTCTTTATTCTCTTTCAATAACACCAGGCTTCGCCGAAGCCGGATCTCCGTCACAAAATCATTGGGCGTCTGGCCGGTGATCTCCTTGATCTTGGTAAAAAGGGAGCTTCGACTGATGTTCAGCTCCGCCGCAAACTGGTCAATGCTGAATTCCGGGTTGTCGAGGTGCTTTATTACCACCTGTGTGGCATCGTGAATGATCTGCTGGTGCTGCCTGTTGCTGGAATACACCTTGTCGGATACCGGGGCCAGCACATCCTTGAGCAGGATCCGGTTATTGATGAGGCTGTTGCAGCGGATGATCAGCTCGCGCGACTCAAACGGCTTCGTAATGTAATCATCGGCGCCGATCTGCAGGCCTTCCAGCTTCTTTTCCGGCGCGGCAGCGGCCGTCAGCAACACCACAGGGATGTTCCGGGTAGCCAGGTCGGATTTGATCTTCTTGCAGATCTCCATCCCTGACACGTTAGGAAGCATGATATCCAGCAGTACCAGGTCAGGCATAACCGTTTTTACCTTCTGCATCACTTCTGCTCCGTCAGAAACCGTCACCACATTATACATAGGCAGGAAAAGCTCTACCAGCACATTCTTCAGGTCGGCATTATCTTCCACGATAATAATGGTATTCTTCTTCTTCCCGTCGCTGCCGGTTGCTTCTGTTTCGCCTTCCGCCTGGATATCCTGCAGGGCATTTTCCGGGAAATCTTCCGGGTTAAAATGTTCTTTGCCCAGGGGCAGGGTAATTTTGAAGGCCGTGCCCTTCCCGAAGTTGCTCAGCACGCTGATGGTGCCGTGATGCTGTTCCACAATATCCTTTACCAACGCCAGCCCGATGCCCGTTCCGGGGTCCAGGGGCTGAATGGAAGAGTCCGTGTCGCGCACCTGGTAAAACCGGTTGAAAATACGGGTGATGCTTTCCTCCCGGATCCCCACGCCGGTATCTTCCACCGTAATTTCCACTGCATCGGCACTCCTTTTGATAATCAGGGAGATGGAACCCGACGGCGGCGTGAACTTAAAGGCATTCGATAAGAGATTATAAAAGACCTTATCCATCTGAGCGGTATCAAACCAGGCTTCGATCTTCTCTTCCGTACTCAGAAAAGAAGTATTGATGTTCAGTGAATTCCCGTAATCCTGGAAAGAAACAAAAATGTGGTGCAGGTATTTCACGATGTCCTGGCGGGTCACCTTTAAGCGCACCAGCCCCTCTTCCTGCTTCTTGAAATCCAGCAGCTCGTTGATCAGCTTTTTGAGGTTGGCGGCGTTTCTCCGGATGTTCTGCAGCTTGCCCTGCACCGTGGGCGGGATGCTGCCGGCTGAATTGAGCAGCATATCCAGCTGGGCCATGATGAGGGTTACCGGCGTACGGATCTCGTGCGAAACGTTCATGAAGAAGCGCAGCTTCGACTGGTTGACCTCTTCGGCGTGCCGCGACTGGATATCGGCATTCCGGAGCGAATCTTTCAGCCTCACCTGCGAATAAAACAGGTACAATACGCCCGCCAGCACCAGCGCATAAAACAGCCAGGCATACCAGGCCTTGTAAAACCGGGGCTTCACGATCAGCGTAAGGCCGGCCGCCGCCATCTCGGCCCCCGTGGCCGAATAAACGCTGCGTATTTTCAGGTGATAGGTGCCGGGGCCCAGGTTGGTGTAGGTGATATTGTTAAACGACTGCGCCTCGATCCAGTTATCATCAAAGCCTTCCAGCTTATACTGGATCTCCGATTTCAGCGCCTTGATATAATTGGTAATGGCAAAATCGAAAGAAATCACCGAATGGCTTTCGCTCAGCACCAGCGTGTCTGTGGTGGTGATGGAGCTTTTCAGGATATCCTGGCTGTCACCGGGCCTGACGGGCTTATTATTTACGCTCAGCGAGGTCAGAAGAATCTGGTAAGGCTTGGGGTGGTACAGCAGGTCTTTTTCAGAAATGATCATCATGCCCGAGAGGCTGCTCAGGATGATCTCCCCATTCTTATTGACATACAGGCTTTTTTCATTTAAGGCTTCAAAAGGGAAGAACTGGTGGTTCCGGTAATTGTAAAACGCTCTTTTGGAAGATTCAAAGCGCGAGAGGCCGCTGTTGGTGCTGATCAGGATGTAGCCTGTGGCGGATTCGGCTATGTCAAGGATATAATTATCGGCCAGATCTGAATTTCCGGTGTGAAAATGCTCCGGCGTGCTGCTTTTCCGGTCCCAGCGAAAGAGGCCTTTCCCCGCGCTGCCGATCCACACCTGCTTATCATGGTCTTCAAAAAACACAGCGGAATTCAGCACGAGGTTTCCGGGCACCGGCAGGAGCTTCCTTCTCTTCAGGTCATACCGGCCAATAGCGCTGCGCACCGAGAACCAGAGCACCTCCCGGCTGTCGATCATCATATCCCACACCTGGCCTTTCCCCAGCTCATGGCCGGCTGGCAGCAGGGGCTTCAGCTCGCCGGATTCCGGGTTGTACAGCTGGATGCCGTCGTGCGTGCCCAGGAGCAGCAGGTTACCGTAGCGGCTGATGGTTCGTACATATTTGTCAATATTCCGGTTCCCGGAATTCAGCGCTACCCTCTGGATCCGGTGGGTGCGCAGATCCAGCCGGTCTAAGCCGCCCAGGTGAGAGCCGATCCATAGGGTGTTGCGCTCTTCGTCCAGCAGCAGGTCTTTCAGCGTGTTGGAAGAAGGGGTGCCCGGGTTGCCGGCCTCACTCCTGAAATAACGGAACGTGTTCTTGGCTACATCATAATAATTCAGGCCGCCATAATCCGAGCAGATCCAGAGGTTTCCCCTGCTGTCTTCTGCCACCTTCCCGATAATGGCACTGTTCGGCCCGGCATCGGTACCCGTGGGCCGGTAAAAACGGTTAAACGAGAACTCCGGGTTAAAAATATTGACGCCTCCGAAAAACGTACCGATCCAGAGCGACCCCTGGCTGTCTTTCCGGATACACCATACCGAAAGATCGCTCAAAGAATTACTTTCCACGATCGAATGCCGGAAGTTTCGGAACGTTTTGGTCTCCGGGTTAAAGTAATCCAGTCCTTTAAAGGTGCCAATCCAGTAGCCGCCCAGGTCGTCCTGGCATATAGCCCGGATGAAATTATCGGAAACCGATGCCGGGTTACGGGGATCGTGCTGATAGCTGACGATCTCGTTCCTGGAGTTGATCCGGAAAAGCCCGTCTTCCAGCGTTCCCATCCATATACTTTTATTCCGGTCTTCGTAAAGGCACACCACAAATACCCCATCAATAAGCTTAAACTCCCGTCCGTTCCGGTCAAGGGCCAGCAGGCCGGTGTTCGTACCCACATGCAGCGTGCCGTCTGTAGTTTCCAGGAGGATTCTGATCTGCACCGAAGCCGGGAAGCTCTTATAATTTTTTATGGTACCGGTGGCTTCATCGTAATATTTCAGGGTACTGCCGCTGGCTATCCATACTTTCCCGTTTGCGTATGCAATATTGTTTATCCCGTAACGCATCAGCGTTCTGAACTTCTGGGTGCGCAGGTCATATTCCAGCAGGCCCGACTGGCACTGGAGGTAGAGCTTGCCCCTGCCGTTGCCGATCACCCTTTGAATATTGTTTCCGAAGAGGCCGGTGGTATCTCCCACCACCGGTTTGAAGGCCTCTGTCTTACTGCCGTCGTAGCGGTTCAGGCCATCGCTGGTGGCGATCCACATCTGTCCGAACTCGTCCTGGTAGAAGTCATGAACGGTAAACTGCGAAAGTCCGTCTTTGACACCGAGATGCTCAAAGAAAAGGCTCTGCCCCGCTGCGCGGTGAAAAAGAAGCAGGGTGAATAGAAATAAGATAATACGAACTTTCATACGAAGGAAAAATAACAGAATAGTACCGATACGTACCGAAATAATTCAAAATTAATAAAACGAGGGCCCCGCCATGGGAATATCGTCCAAATCTATCCTATTATTATCCAATCAATAAATATATTTATTCAAAGACTATTCTTTTGTAAATATGATTTATCGGCCTATCCTTTCCCTTTTACATTCCTCAATTTTGTAAGAGGTCAACCTATCAATATTTAAAACATGAACAACCTTAAAAAACACCTGTACATATTGTATGTACTGCTTCTGTTCTTCCCCTTTATCCTATCCGCTCAGAACCCGGCGGTTTCAGGAACCGTTCAGTCGGCAGGAGGAGAACCTCTCATCGGCGTTTCCGTCACCGAAGTGGCCACCGGGAAAGCTACCCTGACCGACGTCAACGGCCGGTTTACCCTGCAGGTTTCTTCGCCCAATGCCTCTATACGGTTTACGTATGTAGGCTATGAGCCGCTAACCGAAGCCCTGAACGGGCGGACAGCTCTTTCCATCACCATGAACGAAAATACCGAGGTGCTGGATGAAATAGTGGTGATCGGCTATGGGGTTACCCGGAAAAGCGATCTCACCGGCTCGGTAGCCTCCATTAAATCGGAAAACCTGGAGAAGTTTCCGGCGGCTAACGTCACCGAGATGCTCCGCGGGCAGGCAGCAGGCCTGAATGTTACCCTCGATAACTCGGCTCCGGGCGGGGCCTCACGCATCCTGGTGCGGGGCGTGCGCTCGCTCAGCGGCGGGCAAACCCCGCTTTTCATTGTTGACGGCATGATCGTACCGCATATCAATGACCTGAACCCGAACGATATCGCTTCCATAGAAGTGCTGAAAGATGCTTCCTCCCAGGCCATTTACGGTTCACGGGCCTCTAACGGGGTGATACTGGTCACCACCAAAAGAGGAAAGGAAGGAAAGGCCACCGTGGATGTTTCAGCTTATACGGGCTTCCAGGATTACAAGCGGAACTTCGACCTGTATTCTCCTGAGGAATTTGCAAAGCTCCGCTTCTGGGCCAAATACACCGAAGGCACCAGCGGAGTGGGCACACCGGATAACATCAATTACCAGGCGGTCATTGATGACGCCATCATGTACGATGCCTACCAGAACGGCAAATACGTAGACTGGGAAGACCTGATGCTGACCAATGCACCGCAGCAGAAATACGATGTGAGCCTGCGGGGCGGAGCCAAAAATGTGAAATATGCGGTGGCAGCCGGGTATTTCGACCAGAACGGGATTGTTCAGGGCTCGGGATTCCGCCGGGGGAACTTCCGGTCTAACGTAGACTATGCACCGGCCAAATGGGTGGATCTGGGCATCAATATGTCGTTCAGCAAAGCCGAGATCAGCAGCGTAGACGCCAACTTTAATGGTATCCTCACCATGCCCCAGCTGGCCCAGGCCTATGACGCTGACGGCAACCTGCTGAGAGAATCTACTACCTCGGGCGACATCAACCCGCTCTGGCGCGTGCGTGAATACAAAAGCTCGCAGCTGGACGATTACCTCACCCTGGCCTCGAACATTACGTTCAAACCCTTCCCGAACTTCTCGTACCGCATCAATGCCAACCTGAGAACCAACAACCGCGAAACCGGCAACTACCGCACCAAGCTCTACCCTTCATCTACGGGTACCGGCCAGATTACGGCCTTTACCCGGAACTCGTTCCTGGTAGAAAATGTGGTGAATTATACCGTACCTTTTGCCAGCACGCATCACCGGCTTACAGCTACCCTCATTCATGCGTTTGAGGAAGACCTGCAGAAAACTACCGGGATGAACTTCATCAACTCCACCACCGACATTTTCGACTGGAATGTGGCAGGGGATGCAGAGATATCCGGGGCTATCCGCTCCATTAACCGAACGCGGTCGATGTCGTGGGCCGGCCGCGTGCAGTACAGCCTGCTGGACCGTTACCTCCTGACCGCTTCGGTACGCCGTGACGGGGCATCGGTATTCGGCAACGACAACAAGTGGGCGAACTTCCCCTCCATGGCCCTGGCCTGGCGGATCAACGAAGAAAGCTTCCTGAAAGACATGCACTGGCTGAACGAGCTCAAAGCCCGGGTAAGCTACGGGGTAGTGGGGAACTGGGCCATTCCGGCTTACCGGACCCTCGGGCTCTCTTCTTCCTACGAATACCTTTTCGGCGATCAGCTGAGCATTGGCTACCTGCCCTCCAGCCAGCTGATCAACCAGGACCTGAAGTGGGAAACCACCGGCTCGCTGAACTACGGACTTGATTTTGCCGTGCTCCGGAGCCGGATACGCGGTACCCTCGAATATTACAATACCCGTACCAAAGATCTCCTGATCCAGCGGACCGTGCCTTCCATTACCGGCTACAATACCATGTGGGATAACCTGGGCGAGACCAAAAGCTCCGGCTTTGAACTTACCCTGAACGGCGACGTGGTAAGAAACAAAAATCTGGACTGGAACCTGGGCGCTACCTTCTCTACCCAGAAAAGCGAGATTGTACGGATAGACGGCCGGACCGACGAAAACGGGAACCCGATCAATGACCTGACCAACAACTGGTTTATCGGTCAGCCGATCGATGTGACCTATAATTATGTATTTGCAGGGATCTGGCAGCAGGGAGAAACCGCTGAGCCGCACCAGTACTTACCGGGCGATGCCCAGCCTAAACCGGGCGACATCAAGATCCTGGATTACAACGGCGACGGCCAGATCACGGTAGATGACCGCAAGGTGTATAACCTGATGCCCGACTGGTACGCTACCTTCAATACTTCCGTCAGGTATAAAAACTTTGACGCGCAGGCCGAGTTCTACACCGTACAGGGCGTAACCAAGAACAATCCTTACCTCTACGGGTTCAATGAAGGCGGTAGCCTGAACGGGAAGAAGAACGGTATAAAAGTAGATTACTGGACCGAGCAAAACCCGTCTAACACGGCTCCGCGGCCCCAGTTCACCGCTTCTGTGCCTTACATGGGCTTATTAGCGCTGCAGGATGCATCCTACTTCCGTTTACGAACGGCCACTTTGGGCTATTCCTTCTCTAACAAGGTATTGTCAGGAATAAAAGCCACCAGGGCGAGGATCTATACCACAGCCACGAACATTTTCACCATCACGGATTACAAATCGTACAGTCCTGAAAAAGAACCGGGCGGTTATCCCGAGCCCCGTACCTTCATTTTAGGTTTAAATGTGAGCTTTTAACAACCCAAACTACAGAAACAATGAAACAGTATCTCATCTATATCCTGGGGCTTGCACTGATCACTTCGTCGTGCAAAGACTACCTGACCGAGGTTTCCGAAACCACCTTTACCACCGCCACGCTTTTTGAAACCCCGGAAGGGATAGAAAAGATGGCCGAGTCGCTGTACTCCTACGAAAGAGGACTAAGCCGCAAAGGCAATGCCAACGGTTTCCTGGCCACCCATATATGGGGCGAAAGAAACACCGACCTCAGCGTTTTTACCACCGGTGATGACGCCAACCTGTGCCGGTTTACTTCACCCGGGCCTACGTCCAACATCCGCAGCCTGATCTACAGCCCGTTCTGGACCCACCGGTATTACGTCATCGGCCGGGCCAACGAGATCATCTATTATGGCAGCAACTTCGGGGAACAAACCACCCGGGCCGTGGCAGAGGCCTATTTCTGGAGGGCCTACAGCTACTATGGGCTGTGGTCGCGCTTCTCCCGCCTTTACCTGAGCACCGAGCCGGTGACCAAAGAAAACATGGACGGCATTACGTACACCCCTGCTGACAGCGCCGATGTTTTCCAGCTCATGATCTCCGATATCGACAAAGCCATCGAAGGCCTGCCTGTAGCAGACCGGATGGACGGCCGCCTCACCCAGGATGCTGCCCGCCACATGAAAGCGCTGGTTTCCGCCTGGACAGGCAACTGGGAAGAGGTGATCCGGCAGGTGGAGGCCATTGAAAATAACAAGGCGCACAGCCTGGTCAATGACCCCAAAGATATCTTTGACCGCAAAGACTTTTATAACCTCAGCGAAACCCTGTTCTCGCTTAACTTCTCGCTGGAGCGGGGTGGCGGCGAGGGGCATCGCCTGGGCTCCCAGTACATCAATATCATGGCTGAAACCGACTATACCCATAAGATGGTGAACGGCGTGCTGGTCAAATACAATGAAGAAAACCTGGGAAGGCAGTGGGGACTGGCGTATCCGAACAGCTACCTGATGTCATTGTACCCTAAAAACGACAAACGGCTCACCGCCTATTACAAGGTAGATTATACCTACCAGAACCCGAACAAGCTGATCACCATCCCCGTAGCGCAAACAAGCGTAGATGCCCAGACGGGGCGTGAATACCGCACCACCTCCAACACCACCGATGCCCCGGTGAAAGTGGCGATCGGTTCGGTGATTTACGGTCGCGACATCTTTGCCGCCACTAACACCAAGATAGACCGGCGGAACCTGCTGCCTTCGTCTATAAAAATGCATGATAAATGGGATAAGCTGATCGATGCCGACGGTCCGGTGAGCTACAAAGACGTGATGGTGTTCCGCCTGGCTGAATCCTACCTGCTGGCTGCCGAAGCCGCTGTAAAAACCGGGAACCAGGCCAAGGCCCAGTACTTCTATAACAAAACCTGGCAACGGGCCGGTAATCCGGCCGTGACCACCCCGGTAACCTTTGAAATGGTCAGGGACGAGCACGCCCGCGAGCTGGCCTTCGAAGGCAGGCGCTGGGATTTCCTGAAAAGAAACGGGATATGGTACACCCAGATGACCCGGTATGCCGGCGATTTCACCAAGTACCCGGGAAGTGCCGTGCCGTACAATGCCGGCAGCTACGGGGTCAGCGATGGCCGCGACAAGGTGTTTGGCCCCAATCCGGATTACTACATCGATTTTAACGGTTCGGATAACGATGTGCTGGTGCGGTTCAACGTGAAGCCCTTCCATGTGAACTGGCCTATTCCGCAGGACCAGATCGATGCCATGGGGCCGGAGAACTTCCCGCAGACCACAGGTTATTAATTTTTTGGGGAAGTGATATTGATTTGAAAACAGATAAGAATAGTACTTAAATAACCCGCATCTCGACTACGCTCGATGTGACAAGTAGCAACCGCCCCTGTCAGTTCGAGCGTAGTCGAGAACCGGGCGTAGTCGAGAACCGCATTTATCAATACCTTTTAAACACCCCTTATTCTCAACTTATAAACATGAAAATTTTCTTAAAAGTAAAGTGCATGCTTTCCCTCTGTATACTGCTTTCCGGCAGCATGCAAGCCCAAAAATTCACGATCAATGAGGCCTGGAGATTCCATACGGAAGATCCCGGCACCTCCATTCCCGACACCCGCATAGTCTCCTTCCCGCATACCTGGAATGACCGCGATGTGCTGGATGACACCCCGGGTTTTTTCCGTGGCACCGGCGTTTACACCAAAACCACGCATATCCCGGCAGAATATAAAAACAAGTCGGTGTACATCTATTTTGAAGGGGCTAACCAGGTGACCGATGTCTACATTAACGGGCAGCATGCCGGGCAGCACAAAGGCGGCTACACCCGCTTCAGCTTTGATATCACGCCCTTCCTGAAATTCGGGGAAAACAATGAGATCAGCATCCGGGCGAACAATGCGCACGACGTCTCCATCCCGCCCCTGAGCGCCGATTTTACCTTTTTCGGCGGAGTTTACCGCGATGTATACCTGGATGTCAGGGAAAAGGTGCATATTTCACCGCAAGACATGGCCTCCTCCGGGGTGTACATCCGTACGCCCAAAGTAAGCCGGACAAGCGCCGATACAGAGATCGAAACCGTATTGAACAATAAAACCTCCGTGCGGCAGGAAGTGGTCATCGAGCACCGGATCCAGGGTCCGGACGGGAAGGAAGCCGGCCGGAAAGAGATCACTGTGCTGCTGGAACCTAACCAGACGGGTAAGAGGATATCCTCTGCTCATACGATCCGCGATCCGCAATTATGGTCGACAGAAACCCCGCAACTCTACCGGGTAAAAACTACTGTAAAAGATAAAAAAACCGGCCGGATATGGGAAGAGACTACGAATACCTTCGGGTTAAGGTGGTTCCGTTTTGATGCCGCCAGGGGCTTTTTCCTGAACGACCAACCCGTGAAGCTCATCGGCACCAACCGGCACCAGGACTACAAAGAAAAAGGCAACGCCCTGGATGACGCCTTCCATATCCGCGACATCCGCCTGCTGAAAGCCATGGGCGGCAACTTCCTGAGAATATCCCACTATCCCCAGGATCCCCTCATCCTGGAAATGTGTGATCAGCTGGGCATCCTGGCTTCGGTGGAAATCCCCATTGTGAACGCCGTCACCGAAACACAGGCCTTCCTGGATAATTCTGTATTCATGGCCGAAGAAATGGTTCGGCAGAACTTTAACCATCCTGCGCTGATCATGTGGTCGTATATGAACGAGGTCATGCTTCGGCCGCCTTACAAGGCCACTGAAGAGGCTTATCTTCCCTACTGCAGGGAAGTCAACCGGCAGGCCCGGGCCATTGAAAGCAAAATCCGGGAGCTGGACCCTTCGCGCTACACCATGGTGGCCTTTCACGGTTCCGTAAAAGCGTATGAAGATGCCGGGCTCTTTGAGGTTCCCATGATCATCGGCTGGAATTTATACCAGGGCTGGTACAGTGATAAGATGGAAGATTTTGACCGTTTTCTCCTGAATTACCGGGAAAAATACCCGCAAAAGCCCACCATCATTTCCGAATACGGGGCCGATGTCGACTCGCGGATCCATAGCTTTGATCCCGAAAGATTTGATTTCAGCGTGGAGTACGGCGACCTGTACCATGAACATTACCTGAAGTCTATCCTGAAATGTGACTTCATCGCTGCGGCAGCCCTGTGGAATCTCAACGACTTCCACTCCGAACTACGTAAAAATGCCGTACCGCATATCAACAGCAAAGGGATCACCGAAACCGACCGCACGCCGAAGAACACCTATTATCTCTACCAGGCCCGCCTGCTGAAGGAGCCCCTGGTGAAAATTGCTTCGGCCGACTGGCAGAACCGGGCCGGAACGCCCTCTTCTCCCGGCGTATGCCTCCAGCCCGTAAAAATCTATTCTAACCGCAGCCCGGTGACGGTATTTCATAACGGTAAGAAATTAGCAGAGGTGGAAATTAAAGACGGTGTGGGAACCGTGGAAATTCCTTTTACAAACGGATGGAATCACATAGAGACCCGGCTCGAAAAGGAAAACCTAACCGACGTTCTCCGGGTAAATTTTACGCTTTATCCCGCCGTTTTATCTTCGGACTTCCGTGAGATCAACGTACTGATGGGTAGCCGGCGATACTTTGAAGAAAAAGAAACGGCCACCCTCTGGATACCCGAAAAGCCCTACGAAAACGGCAGCTGGGGATTCACCGGCGGCGAAGCGCTGCGGCCTAAAACCCGCTTCGGAACGCTCCCGGCGGCAGAGATCAATGTACTGGGCACCTCGCTCGATCCCATTTTCCAGACCCAGCGGATGGGTATTGAGACTTTCAAAACCGATGTACCTCCCGGAAAATATGCGGTTTACCTCTATTGGGCCGACCTTTCCACCCCGGAAAACGAAGAGGCGCTGCCCTACAACCTGGGCAATGACACTCTCCGGGAGAAAACAGAGGAAGGGGTAATGGACGTTTCTATTAACCGGGCAAAAGTACTGGACGGCTACTCACCGGCAGCGGAGGCTGGCTTACACCGCGCCGTGATCAAGAAGTTTATAACCGATGTTTCCGAAGAAGGCCTGACCATTGATTTTAAAAGCCGGAAAGGAAATACGATTCTGAACGCGATAAAGATTTTGAAAATTAACTGATATGGGGAGTAATAATGGTTAATTGTTAATGCTTAATTGTTAATGCTTAATTGTTAATGGTTAGTCGTTGATGCATTACCCGGAACTAATTTACAATATGAAAACTACAGGTTTAATTTTATTAGCAGGGTTAGGCGCCCTGACCGCCACCGCCCAGAAAAACCGGAATTACACTCCTATACAGGTAGAAGCCAAACCCTGGGTTTCCGGTAATCCGAACACCGAATGGCGGATGTACGAAACCCGGATCGTGAAGAACCTGAACGGCTTCACTCCGGCGGGTTCTGCCCGGCTGAACCGCTACGGAAGCATAACGGAAGCCCCTGAAAAGGCCACAGGGTATTTCCGCACCGCCTACATCAACGGCCGCTGGTGGGTCATTGACCCGGAAGGAAACCGGAATATCCAGGTGACCATCAACTCCCTGAGACCCGGCGGCTCCGAAAAAAATGCCCATTATCTGAAAGAAAAATATAAAACAAAGGAAAACTGGCTGAGCGCCACCGTGGATTCCCTCCAGAAGTTCGGCTTTAACGGCGCGGGCTCCTGGAGCGAGAACGAGATGATCATTAAAAACAATGAAAAGACCGGCCACCGCTTCTCCTACACGCCTAACCTGAACTTCATGAGCAGCTACGGCAAAAAAAGAGGCGGCACCTACCAGCTTCCCGGCAACATCGGCTACCCGAACCAGACCATCTTTGCCTTTGATCATGAATTTGAAAAATTCTGCGATGAGCACGCCCGGCAGCTGATCCCCTATAAAAATGATCCCAACCTGTTCGGGGTGTTTTCTGATAACGAGCTGCCCATTGGCCTCAAAAACCTGGAAGGCTACCTCAGCCTGGAAAACAAACAGGATCCCGGTTACCTGGCCGCCGCCGAATGGCTGAAAGCCCACCGGAAGACCGAAAGTGAGATCACCGATGCCGACCGGGCCGACTTTGCCGGCTATGTCACCGAAACCTACTACCGGATCGTTTCTTCAGCCATTAAAAAATACCTGCCTGACCACCTGTTCCTCGGCAGCCGGCTGCACGGCGGGGCCAAGAACATCATCCCGGTCATTAAAGCCGCCGGGAAATATTGCGACATCGTTTCCCTGAATTATTACGGCGTATGGACGCCCGAAAAAAACAGGATGCAGCAGTGGGCCATGTACGCCGGCAAGCCCTTCATGATCACCGAATTCTACACCAAAGCCATGGATGCCGGTCTGGCCAATACCACCGGCGCGGGCTTCACGGTAAAAACCCAGGCCGACAAAGCCGCCGCTTACCAGCATTTCTGCCTCGAGCTGCTGGAATCGCGCTCCTGCGTGGGCTGGCACTTTTTTAAATACCAGGACAATGACCCCACCGCTAAAGGGGTGGATCCGTCGAATATCGACTCCAACAAAGGCATCGTGAACAACGAGTACGACTATTACCCGGCCCTCATGAAAGGCATGAAAGAGCTGCACGATAACCGGTACCGGATCATCGAACATTTTGACCGGTCCAGGCTCGGGAACGACTGGAAGCTGGTGTGGAGCGATGAGTTTGACTATACCGGCCTGCCCAACAGCGCCAGGTGGACCTACGACACCCGCGGAAACAGCTACGGCTGGGGCAATAACGAGCTCCAGTGGTACACCATTGCCAATGAGAAAAACACCTACGTAAGCGACGGAACATTAAAAATCATAGCGCGGAAAGAGCCCACCTCCGGCAAAAACTACTCGTCAGGCAGGCTGATGACCAAATACAAGGGCGACTGGCTTTACGGCCGGATCGAGGTGCGCGCCAAAGTACCCAAAGGAAACGGCACCTGGCCGGCCATCTGGATGCTTTCTACTGAAAACGAATACGGTACCTGGCCCAAAAGCGGCGAAATAGACATCATGGAGCATGTGGGCTCATCGCCGGATACGGTGTTCAGCACCACGCATACTTCCTGGTATAACCATACCAAAAAAACGCAGAAAAAGGGAATTATCGGTGACCCCACGCTGACCACCGCCTTCCATACCTATACCCTGGAATGGGACAGGGACCAGTACAAGGTATTTTATGATGATCAGCTGATGTTCACTTATAAAAACGACGGCGAAGGCTGGGAATCCTGGCCGTATAACCGCCCTTTTCACCTCATCCTGAACCTGGCCATCGGCGGAAACCTGGGCGGCAAAAAAGGAGTGGATGATTCGCTTTTCCCCCAAACGTTTGAGGTGGATTATGTGCGGGTGTACCAGCGGGAACCGGATCTGTATACCAATAAAATTGAAGGCAATTAACTTTAACCCCATAAGAACCGGTGACCATCAGAATCCCGAGGCGTGAAATATAGTTACTCATGCGCCGTTCGGCGGGCCGCGCCGCTCAGGGTGATAATGGAATGCATTATAATCGTCACCCTGAACCTGCGCGGAGCGGCTCGTAGAAAAGCTTAAAACCAATACTTTTAAAATATCTTTACACCTCAGTCAAAATACGCTCATGAAACGCACTCTGTTTTTCCTTTCAGCTTTATTCTTCGGTATAGCCCCCGCTTACCCGCAGCAAAAGGCCGGAGATCTCGATCTTTATCTTCTTATCGGGCAATCGAACATGGCCGGCAGGGGAAAGCCGGATCATTTCGTGATCAACGGCGACAGCATCCTCATGCTGGACGCTCACCGCCAATGGCAGCCCACCAAAGAGCCCATTCATTTTGATAAGCCGGCCGCCGGAACCGGCCTTGCCGCTTCATTTGCCATGAATATCCTGGCTTCTTCTGCAAACCGGGTAGGTTTAATCCCCTGTGCAATAGGCGGAACGTCCATCAGCGCCTGGAAGCCCGGAGCCATAGACCCTGCCACCGGGAAAAAGCCTTATGATGAAGCCGTGGCGCATGCCCGTGAAGCCCTCCGGTCAGGTAAGATAAAAGCCATTCTCTGGCACCAGGGAGAGTCAGACACGCAGCCTCAGCGCATTGCCACCTACCGCGATGACTTTGAAAAACTGATGGAAAACCTGCATCACGACCTCGGAATAACGCCAGGGAGCATTCCGGTGATCGTGGGTGAGCTGGGCGTTTTTCCTAATGAAGGAAATAACCAGGAAGGAAGGATGAGAATTAACGAAGTGCTGCATGAGCTGGCCTGCCGCCACAGCTACATCAGCTGTGTTACTTCAGCCGGCCTGAATCACGTGGGCGACCACACCCATTTTGATACAGCCTCTTTGAGAGAGCTGGGCCGGAGATACGCTGAAGCGCTGACCCGGTATACCGTCAAACCATAAAATGCATCATCATGAAGATCCTGAAGAATATCCTGGTTCTGCTGAGCCTTCTGCCCGGTCTGTCCTGTTCTGACCCGTCTCCGCAGGAAAATCCACCGGGTACCCCCGGAACTAATCCCCCGGCAGGAGAAGAAAACAAAGACTACCAGCTGGTCTGGGAAGAAGAATTCACGGGTTCTGCCCTGGATGAAAAAGCCTGGAATATCGAGCTGGTGGAAAACCCGCAGAACAATGAATTCCAGGCGTATAAGAAAGAAAACGTCCGGATAGACAAAGAGCCGCTTTCAGGGAATTCCTGCCTGGTAATCACCGCCAGGAAAGAAAGCCATGGCAACCGTCATTTTACCTCCGCAAGGCTCAATACAATGAAGAAAGTAGCCTTTCAATACGGCCGGATAGACGCCCGGATAAAGCTGCCACAAACCGCCAACGGCCTGTGGCCCGCCTTCTGGATGAAAGGGAATGATAACGACGTGGCCCAGTGGCCCTCCTGCGGTGAAATCGATATCATGGAAATGGGCCATAAAGACGGCATCAGCGCAGGCACCCAGGACAGGTACCTCGGAACGGCCTGCCATTGGGGCCCCAATAACGCCGGGCTACGCTCCGTAAGCGGTAAAAGCACCCTGCCTTACAGCCTTCAGAACGATGATTTCCATCTGTATACCCTCATCTGGGACAAAGATTACATCAGCATCTATGTAGACCTTGACCGGTTCCCTGACCGGGCGTCCTACTATCGTTTTAACCACCGGGTCAATGTTAATAACGCGGTATCCTACTTTAACAAGCCCTTCTATGTTTTACTGAACCTGGCAGTGGGAGGCACGTATACGGGGATCAGCGGTAACGCCAATATAGACCAGATCACTGGCCTGAATGCTGAAAATAACTTTGAAGCCAGCATGTACATTGATTATATCCGGATTTACCAGAAAGGAGAAGACGGCGAAAAGCTGATCAGGCCGTAACTAGTGCGGAGTATCTATTTAAAAATTGATGCAAGCCTGTTTTTCATTGAATTCAGAATCAGGAAATACCAGGTATATTTGTATATCCCACCCTTTTCGTAGTTGTGGGTTTCTCTTAGTGAACCGCAACCTGATGTGCAGGTACTGAAATTTTTTCAATTCCCTTTTTAATATTCACTACCCATTCTGGCAGCGTTTCTATTTTGTTTTCATAATAGCTGGCCAATACGGGAATATCTAAAATCGTTTGCAATTTGATTTGCGTTTCGATAGTAAGGTTTTCTTTACCGCTCACTATTTTAGTAATTTGCTGAGGAGAAACATCCATTCTCTTTGCTAACTCCTTTTGCGACCAGCCCAGCTCGTCCAGCTTCATAAGTACTTTCATAGCAATCAGCTGTGATTCCCTCAGCATGGCGCGGTTTTTCACCCGCTCGCTGTTCTTTTCTAAGGTGTCATCATTTTCAGCTGACACCAGGGCTAAAAACTTTTCTTTATTCGTCATGATTGTTCAATTAAAAGTTCGTAAAATGAGTCCTCATCAAACACTCCATTCTTATTCAAATATGTTTTGGCGGCTTTTAATTTAATTAGTTCCTTAACTGTATCAGGGTGCTGCTGCATGGTTTGGCTCATTTTAATGGCGCCACCTGTAATCACAAAGCAGTTATCCCCTATTTTAATGGCATAATACCTTAATCTGTTTCTTCTTACTTTGCCTTTTTGAAATCCCAGCAACCGATTATATTCGGAATTCTGCAGCGGCTGAAAGTATAATTCAAAAGGCTGATCACCCTGGCTGAGATTTTTCAAAAAATCCTGGATTTGCTCTGCATCTTGTAGTATGCCTCTAATAAATTTACTAACATTGCTTACCGCATTATTCTCCGCAAACTGCTTTAAAAAAGCCACGTCTGTCCATAAATCCATTAGCCTTTCATACTCATTGCTGACCTCATTGTCATAATGAAAAGCAAATAATACATCAGCAAAGATATGAATTATTTTCATAAAATCAACTTATAGGTTTATTTTTTAATAAAATTTTCCTTAAGCTGAACTTCAAGTTGTGCAAATCAGTTGCAGCCGTGTGAATTATTATTACTTCCTCTCCAGCCTTGTCATCAGCTCATCCTTCTCTTTCAGCACCCCTTTACGTTCAGCACCCTTTCACACAAGGGAACAACATAAGATGAGTTAAATTGCCATAAAACAAAAGTAGTGCTTCTTTTGAAAAAGAGTTGTCATAAAGCTATGTAAAAAACATATAAATACCTTATCGGTTCCTATAAATTACTTATCTGATCTGTGAGATTTTGCTTTCGTTTCAGATTTATCAGATCCAGAAACACGATGTTCTTAAAACAGGCGCCAAAAATCTTCTCAGTTTTCGGCAGAACTCAATACCTTCTCAAAGGCCTTCCGGGCACTGCCTCTGAAATATACCTCACCGCAATAGGTGTAACCCAGCTTATCCAGGATATGCAGCATGGGGCCGTTATCAAAATTGGTATCCACTTTGATGCTGTAAACGTTATTTGCCTTTGTAATTTCTTCCAGTTCCGTGAAGAAAAATTGGGCTACTCCTTTGCCTTTGGCCAGCGGAGAAGCCGCCACCCGGTGCACACCCACGTACTCGCTGTCGGTCAGCCATTGGCCTTCTATATCGTTATACGCCGGTTCCACATCAAAGATAATGGCCCCGTAAGCCAGCAGAACGCCGTCTTCTTCCACCACATACGAATACCCCTTTTCAAAATCGGCACGGATAGAATCCGGGTTGGGGTAGCCGTCCTGCCACTGCGCGCTGCCGTCCTGCCGGCGGCGTTCTATGGCGTATTGAATGATTTCCCAGATGGCGGGCAGCTCATTTTCCAGGGCTTTTCTTAATACCATTATTTTAAGGTTTTCAGTAGCCCAAAATTAGGGAATTTTCTTCATCTGCAGCATGAATTCCCGCGTTATGAATAGGTTAATTATCCGATATTTAAGGTATGCGGGACCGATACAGATATAAAACCTTGTGTCTGCACATCCGGAACCCGGTGGCCGGAACCCGGTGCCTGAAACCCGGAACTAATTGAGTACCTTATCCGGCGTAACCGGCAAGTCCCTTACCCGTTTTCCCGTGGCGTTATAAATGGCGTTAGTGATAGCCGCCGCCGCACCGATGATCCCCACTTCTCCCAGCCCCTTGGCACCGGAAGGATTGATATTCACATCCGGCTTGTCGATGAACGCCACTTCAATAATCGGGGCATCGGCGTTTACTGCGAAGTGATAGCCGGCGAGGTCATCCGCTACAAGTCCGCCTACGCGGGCATCCACCTGCATTTCTTCCATCAGGGCCATACCTATGCCACCGGCCACTGCGCCTGACATCTGGTTAGCCGCTGCCTGGGCATTAATAATCTTGCCGCCGTCGGCCACACAAACATATTTTTCGATCTTCACCCGACCCGTGCGGCGGTGCACACGGAGCTTCACAAAATGGGCTGCCGCTGAGCAGAACGCAAATTTCTGCCGCTCCTCGCCCGGTCCGGAGCTGGCCTCCAGCTCCAATTCCGTTAAGCCGTTCTTTTCCCAGATCTGCTGATAGGTAACCACGGTATCACCACCGGTTTTCAGGGCTATGCCTTTGTCGGTCAGCTGAACATTTGCCACTTTAAGGCCTTGAAATGCCGGGTTGATGCCGGCCGCATATTCTGCAAGCCGGGTCTTCAGGTCATTGCTGACCGCCACCACCGCGCCGCTCAGCGAGGAAAGCCCGGTGCTGCCACCCTGGCTGGGCGCCGCAGGCAGGCTGGAATGCCCCAGCTCTATCGTAATTTTATTTTTCGGAATACCCGTTACCTCATGCGCTATGTTCTGCATGCCCGTGCCGGTGCCCGTACCGATGTCGGTCATGGCCGTACGAACGGACACACTGCCGTCTTTCTGCATCACCATGCCCGCACTGGCGTTTCCCCTTCCGGCATTCCAGGCGCCTACTGCCATGCCGTAGCCCGTGGCCCAGTCGCCGTCAATCAACTGAGAAGGACCTGAGGGGCGCTTATCCCAACCGATCATCCGCGCACCTGTCTCTATACACTCATTCATGTAGTTGGTAGACCAGGGCAGGCCGCTGTCTGGGTGCTTATCCAGGGCCGTGTTCTTTAATCGCAGTGCTACGGGATCCATGCTCAACTCATAGCTCAGCTCATCGATGGCGCTTTCTATGGCAAAATCGCCGGTACAGTCGCCCGGCCCCCGCATCCAGGTAGGGCTGCTGAGATTCAGCGGAACCACCGCCCCTTCGGTTTTCAGGTTGGGAATATGATAGATCAGGCGGGTCACCCGGGTGATGCCCTCATTAAAGTTTTCGTAGGTAGATGTACCGTTCATGGCCTGGTGCCAGCCTCCCAGGAAGCGACCCTCCTTATCGGCTCCCAGCTTCACTTTTTGCCACGATGCCGGCCGGTAGCCCGTCAGCGTAAACATCTGCTGCCGGGTAAGCATCAGCTTCACCGGGCGGCCCGTCATTTTGGCCGCCATAGCGGCCGCCAGGGTGTTCGGCCACACCCGCAGACCTGAGCCGAAGCCACCGCCCACAAATTCACTGAACACCTCAATATTTTCAGCCGGGAGGTCAAAGACCCGCCCGATGGTACGCTGTACATTATTCACCCCCTGGTTCTTGTCATACAACCGTAGCCGGTCAGCCGCCACCCAGTGGGCAATGGTAGCATGCATCTCCATGGGGTTATGGATCTCGGCCGCTATATTATACTGGGCTTCCACAGTAGCTGCGGCATGGGTCCAGGCCTCCAGGGTTCCTCTTTCCCGGCCGGCCGGGGTCAGCGCTGTTTTTTTCCGTACCTGGTCAAAATCCACCTCAAACGGCTCCGGCTCATATTCCCCTTCCACCAGCGAAGCGGCATAGGTGGCTTCTTCCAGCGTGCGGGCCACCACCAGGGCTATCGGCTGGCCTTTGAAAAAGATCTTATCGGTATGAAAAATGGCCAGCCCCAGGCGCGACTCCCTTATTTTCGTTTCATCAGAAAGGCCCGGCACCACCGGCTTATTCAAATGGGTAAGGATCTCCAGTACTCCTTCTGCCTCTTTTGCTTTCTCCACCTTTACCGTTTTCAGCTTTCCGGCGGCTATGGTACTTCCTACAAACACCCCGTAGCCTACTTCCTCCACGGGGTATTCGGCCGCGTATTTCCCTCTGCCGGTTACTTTCTCCCGGGCTTCCACCCGCCCGTCTGCAGGCATCCAGTTATTTTCAAAGAAACTCATAGCTATTAAAGAGGGGTTAAACAGTTTTGTAAGGCCGTTTCTACGGCTCCTTTCAGCATCGGCACTTTAAAGGCATTTCCGGCCAGGGGTTTTGTCCCTTTCACTACCCGCTCCGCCGCTTCGGCAAATACCGCTTCAGAGGGTGTTTTCCCCTTCAGGAACTCCTCAGCCTCATACCAGCGCCACGGCTTATGCGCCACCCCGCCTGAGGCCAGGCGCGCCGCTTTGATCTTACCATTTTCCAGGTGCAATGCGGCTGCCACAGAAACCAGGGCAAAGGCATAGGAGGTGCGGTCGCGCAGCTTGAGGTAAGCAAAATGCTGATGAAAAGGATTTTCAGGGATATACACCTGCGTGATCAGGGCATTTTCCGGGAGCGTGTTATCTTTCCACGGAGTAGCTTCAGGCAGCTTGTGAAATTGAAGGAAAGGAATGGTCTTCTCCTTCTTATCCGGGGTCATTATTTTCACCTCTGCATCCAGCGCCGCCAGCGCCACACACAGGTCTGACGGATGCACGGCCACACACTTCTCATTATAGCCTACAATGGCACTCATCCGCTCCGCACCGTTCAGGGCGCCACACCCACTGTCGGGCTTACGCTTATTGCAGGGTGTGCTGACATCGTAAAAATACGGGCACCGGGTACGCTGCAGCAGGTTTCCTCCTACGCTGGCCATGTTCCTGATCTGGGGTGAAGCCCCGGCCAGCACGGCACGGGCCACCAGCGGGTAGCGCGCCAGGATATCTTTATTCAGCGTCAGGTCGGTATTCCGGGCCATGGCTCCTATTAAAATTCCCTTACCGCTGACCGCGATGTCTTTCGGTAAAGCAGCAGACACATCCAGCAGCGCCTCCGGCTGGGCAATGTGCTTCTTCATAAGATCTACCAGGTTAGTACCTCCCGCTATAAACTGGGCTTCTGCTTTCTTGCTTTTCAGCGCCTCCGCCGCATTATTCACTTTTTGAAATGCAAAAGGTCTCATAAGGCAGCTACTTTTTGAATGGACTGAACTATACCGTTATACGCACCACAGCGGCAGAGATTGCCGCTCATAAACTCCTTGATCTCCTCCACCGAGCCGGTACGCCCCTCTTTTACACAGGCCACAGCCGACATGATCTGCCCGGGTGTACAATACCCGCACTGGAAGCCGTCGCATTCAATGAACGCCTGCTGCATGGGATGAAGCTTATCTCCGTCGGCCAGTCCTTCAATGGTGGTTACCTCCTGCCCGGGCACCATAGCGGCCAGGGTCAGGCAGGAAAGCACCCGCTCGCCGTTGATATGCACGGTGCAGGCACCGCACTGCCCGTGGTCACATCCTTTCTTTGATCCGGTAAGACCGAGGTTTTCACGAAGCAGGTCGAGCAGGGTGGTCCGGCTGTCGGCCTGCACCTCATACTCCTGCCTGTTCACCTTTATTTTCAGCGGAAGCATCTGCCGGGGCGGCAGAACCACATTTTCCACGTCTACGTAAAATGCCTTTACCCCTGCCGGAAGCGCCGCCAGGGCCGTAAAAGCAGCCGACGACTTCAGGAAGAAGCGCCTGCTGTAATGCTGTTTTGTCATGCCCAAGAAATTAAAACCGACTCAATTTAAGAAAATACCGGGAAAGTCCCTACCGCAGAGGGCTTCGTTTTTAATCTTCCGGCAAAATTACCCGGCAAAACCCGACGTTTAAGCCCGGCGGTTTTTTCAAAACAGACCCGGATTTATCCGTTTATACTTTGAAACAAAACATTAAGAGAGCTGAAAGCCCGGGGTGAACCGGGCGTGCAGCTCATAAGACAGATTCCAAAAGAGTATGAAACTCAGGCCTGCCCGGAGCAGGAGCATTAAAATCATGAATTAATCCTTTATCATCAACGAGGATGTAGTGCGGTAATTTCCTGATTTTAGCTTCTTTCACAAACGCCGCCCCCTCATTCAGCCAGTACTCCTGCAGGTTTCTACCCTCCTTTCGTTCTTTGAGATAATTTTTCCAGCTTTCTTCATCAAAATCCACGTTCACCGACGCAAAAGCCAGGTTGCGGTACCAATAATACCGGGCGGCCATGTCTTTAAACACCGGGCGTGACCCTTTCGACTCTTTTGACCAGAGTTCTATCACCACGTATTTCCCCTTGAAGTCCCGGATGGCTTTAGAGTCCTGGTCCACATCCCGGAAAGAGACGTCCGGAAAAGGCATGCCTTTCAGACTTACCTGCTGCTCTGACAGTACCTGTTCTAACTTTTGGGTATATCTCGGATCAGAAAACGCATCGGAATATTGATCAATCAGCTGTTGGCGGGCCTGAAAGTCGGGAAGTTTTTCCATCGAGGCCGCTACCTGGTAGCTCAGGAGCTTGTCTTTCATCCGCCCGCTTTCCAGCGCCGTTACTCCTGCCAATGTTGCACTGTCGGCATTACTTCCGTAAGGGACAAAAGAGCTCAGCTTAAACGCCAGGTAATTGGGGTTAGCCAGTGTCAGCTCTGACGGGTTCTCCAGCTCGTTTTCAAGCCGGGCCACCAGCGCCTTATAAGCTTTCTCTTCACCGGCATTGGCCTGGTAAAAGCTATTGGCGGCTTTTAGAAAATTAACAGCCATATCCTGCCGCTTAAACAACACAAAATCATCGGCCACCGTGTAATTCTCTGCCGTACGGAAACTCTTTAATTTTTCCAAAGACCTCTTCCAGGCTTTATCCATTTCTTTATAATATTCCTGCGGCTTATCGTGAAAAAGCTGCTGGAAGTAGGAAACTTCAAGGCCAAATGGCATGTTTTGCAATGCCAGTTCTGCTTTCCGGTTGGTTTTGACAAAACTTATATCTCCGGAAGGCCCTCTGAAGAGTTCAAATTTATAAAAGTCGCCTTTGCCCAAAAAGAGGCCTGTGTTTATGGAGCGGTCATCGGAAACCAGCTTGTAAAAGCCCGTCGGAAGCTCATCGGTACTACTCCACGTAAATTCCCCATCCGTCAGCGGAATAGTCGCTAAAGTCTGATTAAACTCCGGTTCAATAAGATAAAGTTCTTGAGGAAGGTCTGTCCCTTCCAGCTTTCCCGACAATGAGGTGGCGGTAAGCGGAGCCACCTGCTTCGGTTTTTGAATGACATAGTATACCCCACCAAGAACAGCCAGTAAAAGGGCGGTTCTTATTCTTGCCTTCGTATCAAAAATAAATGCCCGTTTGAAGCTCTTCTGACTGTACCAGAGGTAACCGATAATGATAAAGCTGATGGTCCAGAAAATACTGAGCGTCTCCGAAAAACCCAGAAAGGTGTTCAGGCTCCGGATATCCTGACTAAACGCCAGTTGCTCGGTATGAAGGGGGGAAAACGGGTAAAATTCCTTCCGGATAAAGGACACCAGGTTCAGTACAAGTCCCAGTATACCAATTATAAAAGGCCAGATATACCCCTGGAAAACCATCGACACAAACAGCATGAAGCCGGATATTCCCAGAGAGGAAATAAACAGTTTCAGGAAATTGTGCAGCAGCCAGGCAAAGCTCAAACCCCATTTTGCCTCCGTTTCACCAAACATCCATTGCCCTAAGGCAGTAAACAGAATGGTAAAAAGGAAGAAAAAGAAAATAGAAATAAACGTCAAAAATATAATATTTAAATATTTCGCTAAATATATATTTAACTTCTTTACCGGCTGAGTTTCCATGAGTAGCCAGCCTCCGTTTTTATGGTCTATCTGGCAGATGCGGTTAGTAGCCACCACAATAAACAGGATAATAAAAAACTTGGCAAAAGCCCCGGTATCTGCCGATAACGCATCTTCAAACAGGGAAATGCTTGTTTTCTCAAGGCCGGGTATGCGTGGACCGAAAACTTTTCCGGAAAATTTCATCAAAGGGAGAATGAGCGCCAGTCCGGCCCCGGCCCAGATCAGTCCCAGACCCTTCATTTTTATCCACTCCGTGCGGGTAGCTATTTGTAAATTATTGATCATAACTCAATTCTTTTTAGTGATTTCCATAAACCATTTTTCAAAGCTCTCTACCCTGCTTATCCGGTAAACCTCCGCTCCGTTTTCAACGAGCGTACGGTTGATACGGACTATCGTATCGATGTCGCTGGTGCCCACTTCAAGAGTGCTCTCATCAATCAGCCTGACCTGGTCGGTGTATTTCAAAAAATCGGCAGCATTTTTAAGCTTAATCTCCACTTTATCAAAACCGTACCGGTTACTCAATTCCTCCTTACTTCCCTGAAACTTCACTTCCCCATCGGCAATGATAGCCAGGTGGGTTACCATTTTTTCAAGCTCCTGAAGCAGGTGACTGGAGATAAACAGGGTAGTACCGGTTTTTTGATTGAGATCCACCAGCAGCTGCCTTATTTCTACCATGCCGTTCGGGTCTAATCCGTTAACCGGTTCGTCAAGAATCAGCAGCTGAGGTTTCCCCAGCAAAGCCATGGCAATGGCCAGCCGCTGTTTCATACCCAGGGAGTATTTTTTCATTTTAATGAACCGGGCATCCCACATGCCCACCAGCTTCAGCGCCTCATCTATGTTTGCGTGGGGAAGCTTCCGGAGTGTGGCTAAGGCCCGCAGGTTGTCCATGCCGCTCAGGTGGTCATAAAAGGCCGGATAGTCAATGAGCGTTCCCATCTTATGGAAAGTTTCGGGGTAGGCGGTTTCAATAGGCTCCCCAAACACCTTAACCGTGTGGTTCACCTCGGGATAAACGCCTAAGATCACGCGCATGGTGGTGGATTTTCCGGCGCCGTTAGCGCCGATAAACCCATAGATGCTGCCCTTAGGCACGGTCAGGTTAATATTTTTAAGAATCTGCTTTTTCGGTGAAAAGCCAAACGAAAGATTTTCGATTTGAATAATATTTTCATCCATAGGTAACCCGGTTAAAAAGGTTTCCAATATTACCTATAAAAAACAGCGGCCACTAAAAATAAATGATCAAACGCCAGATACCCGTGATAAATGGCAACTTGAAAAAGATATACCCTCCCATAAAAATATTGAGCGCCCTATTGCCCCGATTAAATCATTTTTCTACCTTTGCATCACTTTTGAAAAAGGCAGCCTCTGCTGATTTCAATGGGTCCTATAGCTCAGTTGGTTAGAGCACCTGACTCATAATCAGGTGGTCCCTGGTTCGAGCCCAGGTGGGACCACGTCACTTTAAGAGAGTTACGTTTCGTAGCTCTCTTTTTGATGAGTATACCATAATATGCACATAACTATTTCGTATATTTATATAACAATCCATAAATTATGGCAATAGCAATCAAATCTGTTCCTGTACTAAAGGAGTCTGTTGCTGTTCAATTTGACAGCAATGCCAGGGAATCTATTGCAAAAAAATCTTCTGTTAAATTTTCCAGGCAAATTGCTTCTGCTTCTAAAATTCTGGCTAAGGCTAAAATATAAATCCAATATAAAGTGGGGTTTCTGGAGGATAAATGTACACTTAGAGTATATGACGAAGCGATTCTGAAAAACTGTACGCCTTTTGATTGTGGTGATGCTGATTTAAATGAATTCTTTGCAAAGGATGTTTTAAAGTATACGTCTAAGCTACTTGGAAAAAGTTACTGCTTCACGTATGACGATGATGTTTCTCAAATTGTAGCAGCATTTACCATCTCAAACGACAGTATAAAAACCTATACCCTCCCTAATTCCAGAAAGAAAAAGGTAAACACCGATATACCAAGAGAAAAACAGATGAAAAGCTACCCTGCGGTTCTGATTGGTCGTTTAGGTGTTAATAAATTCTTCAGGAAACCTGATGAAGACGAAAAATCTGTGGGGGACCAGCTCATGGACTTTATAAAAGCCTGGTTTGTAGACAAATCAAACAAAACAGGTTGTAGATTTATAGTTGTTGACGCATATAATAATGTGGCGGCACTAAAGTATTATAAAAGAAACGGATTTACAGAACTCTTTAGCACTGAAGAACAAGAAAAAGAGTACACAAGCTTACCCCAAGACAAGGAACTAAACACACGTCTTTTGTATTTTGACTTAATTATCTTATCTGAATAAAAGCCACCTTAGCAGAAGTGATGAAAATCACCTCAAATAAACAATATTAGCCACCTTCCGCTGCCCTTCATGGTCAAACTGCTTGTTATCAGAAGGATAATTCACGATATTCTTTCCTTTAATGTACAGCGTACTGCTTCCTCCCCCGTCTAAATTCATGGCATCTTTTGCGCCGAGCCATTTCAATACTTTGGCTAATTCCATCAGTGACATGCCGTGAGCCTTACTATTTCTTCCATCCACTACCATTAAAATCAGCTTCTGGTTCTTCTGGACAGCCATGGCCGTTCTGGGGTGCCGGTTAGAATTAAAGGGATTGCTGTCTAAAGGAATACTGTTTCCGTTCAAAACCAGCAGCGGCCCGGAAAGCATTACATGCTCTGCTGCCGAATGCTCCGTATTTTCCGGGGTGGCGGCTTCTATAGTTATCTTTTTCTTGTGGAGGGTCAATACGGCATTCGCCCGGGCGGATGGGGTACGCGTGAGGTTGACCACTTCCCCGTCTACTTTGATGTAGTCTACCGCCCCGCCGTTTTTCACATCAAAAAAACCGCCGTTAACGGCTACAAGAGCCCGGTTTTCTTCCGCAAAAGCCCCTGTGGTTTTAAGTACTTTAGGATCAGCCGCCAGATGCATCCGTTTAGCGTGTTTCTTCAGATCAATTTCTATCCAGTTAATTTCCTGCTCACTGCTAAACAGATCCGTAAAATGCCCCTGTTTCCATACCACACCCTTACCCAGCTTTTCCGCTTTCCAGTCTTTGCCGGCCACCAGCAGGGAGTCTTTTGTATTTTGGGTGAAAGCCGTAAAGGAGATCAGGAATAAGAAGTAAAAAATATATTTATTCATATATCTATGTATTGACACCTATATTGAAATTACGGTTAAAAATACCTACATTTTTTCACATCCGCCTTATTTCCGGATCAATACAAATTTTTTCTTCATAACAGACTCTCCGTTTAAATACACCTGCTTCCTTTACCATTTCAGAATTCTTGTCAAAGAAACGCTCATTAAACGCCAAAATCATATTGAATCGAACGGCTTCTGTTTCTTACTATAAGATACGCCACCAGGATATTGGGAATCCAGCATAACCAGGCCACTATGCGGTAAGCCGTGTTAAACTCGCCCAGGGCCATGACCAGTAAAGGCAGGAAAATGCGTAAGGTTACGGCGGAGAAACAGGTGGCATAACTGAAAATCATGAATTTCTCATGTAACTCCACGTTTCCCTGCCTGATCATCCGAAAACCCAATAAGGAGGTGGCCAGCCAGATGATTCCCATGCTAAGAAAACCCAGGATACTGATTACCCCGCCCGTGGCATCTAAGGCGATAACAAGCCCGCAAATTCCGCTGATTAAAACAGAAACCACATAAGTTTTCCCAATATTTCTGTGCAGTTTAGTATAGCGGACCCTTATTCTTTTGCTGAACTGCAGCCATCCGATCAACAAAGCGATTCCGCCGAAGGTGATGTGCCCGTAAAAAGAAACATGCCATAGCTGATCATTAAAAAGTTCGACGGGTTTCAATGACAGCAGTCCGAATTTATTATCGGTCACAAAGAACAAAATCGGGTACAGCCCTACCAGGGTGGATAAGACGGCTGCAATGATCCATAAAGCTTTTTTCATAGGGTAGTTATATTTCTTCTGTAACGCCCGCTAACGGGAAACGGCCGAACGATTAATGGTTCAATCTTTGGTACAAGCGGGGGCTTCGCCCGCCGGGCTCTGCTTTTCAAAAGAGACAAACGTAAAGTTAATAAAAACCCTGCCAAAATTGAGAAGAGGTTTAGCTTTCACTCGTTGACAAATGTTAAGAAACAGAAGGATAATTGACATATATCTGAAGAAGCGGAAGAGCCGTAGTGCTCTCCTATCGCAAGTGCTTCGGTTTAAGATGGTGCGCTGCGCTTTCCACCACTTCATCAATACGTTGTTGTCGGGTTTCCCGGCGTTTAGCCAGAATAATCCAGCTCAATATGATTTTTCTTGTCGATTTAGTCAAGCCAAGAAAATACTCTTTTGAACCTTTGTGTTTTTCAAAAGCGGCTTCCAGGTCTTTCGGAATTATCAGCTCTTCCACCTCATCCAAGATTATCCACGACCCGTTTTGTTTGGCTGTTTCCACACTCTTGTAGCCCGCTTCTGTCATCCTCCCACTTTCAATAAGTTGCCGAACTTTTTCTTTGTTGATTTTTGACCAGATACTTTTGGGTTTACGTTTGCTGAAAAGCTGCATAAACGAAAACTCGTCAATCGTTTTTTTCGTGCTGTCAATCCAACCGAAACAAAGTGCTTCATCCACAGCTTCGCTCCAGCTTAATGAAGGCAAACCCGACTTTTTTGTGTAATAAACAAGCCAGACAGATGGCCGGGACCGATGGTTTATTTTCAGCCACTCCCTCCATTCTGTCCGGCTTTTAGGGCAATATGTTTCTATTTCCTCAGAATGCATCCTGCTCTCTCAGCCAATTTAAAATGGCCTGGTTGGTTTCCTCCGGCTTCTCCTGTTGAATCCAGTGACCACAATCCAGACTAACAATATCCAGGTTTGGAACAATATTTTTCAGGTTTTCAGACTTAGGAATCGTATCGCGTTCACCATAAATCATCAGCGTTGGCTGATGAATGATTGGGGTGACGTCCGCCATGAAATGCCAGTTTCTATCCAGGTTTCTGTACCAGTTTATACTTCCGGTAAACCCGGATGATTCAAAAGCAGAAACGAACACTGCCAGATCATTATCGTTCATCAAGGGATCTCCAAGCGATTTTTCGGCTCTTGCAAGACGGATCATCAACATTCCCGGCTCAGGCGGTGCCGCAGGTACGTTTTTGCGCAATATATTTCTCAGAAACCGGGATGCATTTTCATTCAATATGGCATCAGCTACGCCGGGTTGCCTGTTGAAGTGTACAAAATAGAAGTCGCCTCCGAACAGGGCTTCCATCACCTCAATCCATGGCCTTTCTCCCCGATCCTGGTAAGGCAGCGCCAGGTTTATCACCTTATTTACCCGCTCAGGATACAATAGTGCCAGATTCCAGACCACGTTTGCGCCCCAGTCGTGACCCACAAAAGTGGCATCCTGATATCCGTAGTGATCAAGCAGGGCCACCAGGTCACCTGTTAAGTGTTCGATGTCGTATTCCGTTACTTCTGCAGGGCAGGAGGAGTTCCCGTAACCCCGCTGGTTGGGAACGATGACGTGGTAGCCTTCTGCAACAAGCGCCGGTAGCTGATGACGCCAGGAAAAAGCATGCTCGGGAAAGCCGTGACAGAGTACAACAGGCTTTCCGGCATTTTCCTCCCCTGCTTCAAAAACTTCCAGTTCCACTCCGTTGACCGGGATAAGTGTGGGTTTGGGAAAATGGGTAGGATGCGAGATCGAATTCATTTCGTTTGCCATTTTTTAAAGATTAATTATGCAGCAAACTTATTCCCCGCAAGTGACAGCCTTATGTCAGGGGTAAAATGAAATGTTTGTAAAACAAGTCCGGCACATCAACTACCATTTTTCCACGCAAAGTACTTCGCTTTTATATTTTTCTTTTTGCTGGATTTTGTCTGTTTGAGAAAAAAGAAAGTATCTCAATGCTTTCCATATTTACCCTATAATATAGTGTGTTATATTTTAAGACAACGGCTTTATATACAGATGAGTTCAGATTTAGGATAGATGGTTGGATTAAGGGAAATCATTTCTATTGTACTTTCTATTTTTGAAGCCAGTTTTTTGATTTCCTTATCAGAGAAGTTGTCTTCAAGATATCTAATTGTTTTTGCAAGTTCTTCAAGGGCGTTATCCGTCCAATAAATTTTATAACCACTTTTCATATAGTTTTCTGGCAGTTGAATGAGGTCTTAAATCTCCATTATCAGCTTCAGAAATCCCTTTCTCAATAGATTGTTGTTCTTCATTTGAGATGCTGTTCCACCAATCTTTAGTTTCCTGCTGTCTGAATCTGACAAGTTTTTCAATAATTGCCTTATCTTCCAATGTGGATAACCATTGGATTAATTCTATTTTTTTACCTAATACCTGCGTGTCCATATTGAACAAATTTAAAACATTCGTTAAGTCAAATATACAACAGTATTTTGACAACCCGGATAGTTCAATTCCACAACTATTAAATTCTTTCGCTTTCAGGAAATAGTCTTTAAGTCAATGTAAACCGAAACGAGGAGTCAACGTCTCCGAAATATGCAGCCATACCTGACAAGTTTGTACATCACACCTTTATGACAGGTTTATGACATATATGTAAGGTTTATGGCACGTTTAATATTTATTTCGAAACCTTATTTGCTAAAATAAGCTTATATTTGTTATAAATGACGAGCGATTGTTATGGACGTTAAGCAACAAGAGTTATTGAACCGCATCACCATCCAACCCGGTTTGATGGGAGGAAGGCCTACCATCAGGGGCCTCCGGTTTCCGGTCAGTGATATCCTTGAATTATTATCAAGTGGTATGACCGAAACTGAAATATTACAGCAACACCCCATTTTGGAGTTGCCTGATATTCAAGCTGCACTACTTTATGCTTCATTGAAGATTAAAAACACAGCAGTAATTTATGCAGCCTGATTTAGAGATCTGGCTTGATACCAATATATCAGATCACCTCCAAAATTGATTAACCTCAAAGTCGGAAACTGCAGTAATCAGTTGCTTTGGGATCGTATCAGACCAAAAATTCACCAGGCGTTACAATTGCTTTTGAAGGAAGGTATTGATATCGTAGAATTGCAGTAGTTTTTTACTCTCTTGTCAGCTACCGATTTTTCTTGTGGCTATTATGGAATACACCATGGGTATTTTGTCATCCAGGTGTTCTATTCTGTATTTTCCCGGTTCAAATTCCACGGTCTTGTTGAAACAGTTGTAAGGCGAATAATCAAACTCATCGAACGATTTTAACTCAAGCCTGTTTTTGATCAGGCTGTTCAGCACTTCGCCGATGCCGTGATTCCACATCGCATACGATAGGGTTAAATCAGCCTCTCTGTCGGCATACGTTCCGCTTTCAGTTTCTGCGATTGCCCCGGAGTTAAAATACCGGTAAGTGATTTTGTCAAAGTGGTCATCAAACATCCAGACCACAGGGTGAAATTCCACAAACACCAATTGTCCGTTTGGTTTTAAAAACGCAGAAAGAATTTTTGCTCGCTGGTTCAGGCTTTTAAGCCCGCTCATCACCCATACTCTGTTATCAGCAGTTTTTTATTTAGCCATAATTTCAACTGTTATTTCATTGCTTTCAATTCCTTTTTCCGGGTCTCTTAATAAGACCAATTTTTTGTTCACGTACTTTGTCCAGTCGCTTGAGTAATATTGTTTTTGTCCCATAAGACTGTCCGCTACAATTTCAAAATTTAAACTTTTAATTGAATTACCCCCCTCACCTGATCTCCCAAAAAACGAGTACGTATTAAATCCGACTAAGTTTTTGTCCAAGTTTTTACCGTCTGCCTGTTTTACGACAGGTGTGAAGTAAGTTTTATTAAATGTCCATTCGGTTAAGTATCCTATTCCATTGCTGTCAACTGTCAATACATTGTCGTCCAGATTTGATAAAACCAAATTAACCTGTCCTAGATATCCATTTGGAACAGTAATCATCAACTTCGGTGAATATAATTGATAGTGAAAAATTAAAAAGGAAATTGCCGTCGTTATGGAAAATATTGTCAGAAAAGAAGCTCGTTTGAAAAGCATTTTTAGAATTCCAGTCAATATCAGGCAACCGATAATAATTCCAATTATTAGCATTCCGCCTAGAAAAAATCCAGGCAAAATCATTCCTCCAGGCACGCGTGGCAACTTAAACAGTAAAGTTATCAAGAATCCAACCGATAAAATTCCGTATATGATCTTTAGTTTATTGTATGTCGTCATCGCTACTGTTAACGTTTCAGGTATTAACAAAGACGGGCAAATACCAGCGCGAAAGCTGAATGTAGTACCACAGTTAGTAAACCCATTTTCTGATTGCTAATTTACCATTTCAAACCAAGTAAATATGGTTTCTTCGGAATAGAAATGTAAAATTTGAGGATTCTAATTCAAAAAATCTGAAAACAGTACAAATGCCTGGCCTTTAACACATCAAGCCGTCATATACAAAATACCTCTTACAAGCCGTATTTCCTATCTTATTCATACAAACTCAGATCCCCTGGTCAATTTATTTCGATCTAACGCTAAGTCGTTAATAAACAAATTAGTCAATACTTTTTCGATCTCACTTTTGTTAAAGGTCTTTGGATTTCGCCTCGACTTTAAATAGTTTTCCCTTGTGATTTTTTCTGCAAGTTGTCCAACTGTTTGCACGTCAAGTTCATTACCGATTTCGTTAGCGAACCAAAGTCCGCCAATCGAAGTAACAAATCCTAGGAAACCATATTGCCACTTAAAAAATAATCCGCCGATAGAGACAAGTAGTAAAACTAAAAGCGTAATTGTTACCCAGCGGGGAGCTCGTAATATATTGAGTTGAACGTCCAAATAATTTTCTAACTCCCCTATCTTTTTACGTCTGTTTTGTCGAGGTAAAATTTCGCTGAGAGGAAAGTCTGTTGTTATAGTTCTCTTGCCAATGTTTAGTGTTGTCGAAATTGCATTGCGAAGTTTATAAAACGCTTGTTGTGTCGTACAGTCGTTAGCATTATCAAGCTGAATTTTTTTGATAATATGATCAGAAAATTCGCCAAAAGTCCTGACATGAATAAGTTCGTTGTGGCCAAACTTAATGCCAAACGACCTCTCAATTTTCAGGAGTAACTCGTTGGCATCTTCGCTGTCAATATTTTCAACTTTATAGCCCGTCATAAGTATCGCTTGTAAATCATAAATATGCCAACCTTTCAAATATAAAACTCAAAAATCGCAATCATCCAGGTAAATGACTTAAAATAAATTATCAAAACTTTAATATTTGCGCGCATTTTGAATAATTATTGTATAAATTAAAACCTAATACCGTACATTTAAAAACACAACACACTCCACCAGCTCTTGAAAACATTCCCTCTCCCACTATAACTTCCGCACCAAATCCGGCCAAGCGAAATGGTGTCTTGTCCGAAATGGCACTGCAAATGCAAAATGGTTTTCCCTTTAATGTCACCCAGCAGGTTTAGCTCAATATCGTTCTGTGAACTTTTGCCTTTCAGAAAATTCTCCAGGTCGTAAAATTCCGACTTTAAATGGGCTTCGGTTCTTTTGTTCCAGGACTGCCGGTTTATTTCGATGTAATTGCTCATTTTTTATCGTGGGTTTTCAAAATAACCCTTGGATATATTGATTATTAATGCGGTAAGACACGAGATACACCCCCGCTTCGCTTGAAGACGAGGGTGAGCGGCTCCAAAACAGAACCTTGTCCCACACCATTTTTTAACTATATTTGATAACCGGCTCATGATTTAAAAAATAAACCGCCCCTGCTTTTTTATACTTACACAAAATTCAGGATAGTGTCTTATTACTAATGTTTTATAGTTCAATTTGTTTAATGTACAAATTTGCAAAACTTAAAACTAATTCTCTTGAGATTTGATTAAGGAAATCTTTCCTCCAAATTAGTATGTCGTCTCTTAAATAATCAATATTAGTATTTAAAAAACTTTCAACTTCATGTCTGCTTATGTCACAAGAATACAAGTATTTTTTATTTATAAAGTTAGTTATGCTATCACATTTATTAGAGGGAATGAATAGTTTTATGTTTTGTAATTGTTCAAAGTCTCTAAAAGTTCTAACAGCATTTTCGAGTAGTTTTTTGAAAGCAAAATATTCTGTATCCGCAAATCCTTCTTTATAGTAAATTACTCTTTTTCTATAATCAGATTTTCCCTCATCAAAGTATCCGGTGTTTTGCTTATTCCGTCTAAAAAATTCATACTTTGAAAGTTGTAAACCTTTAATGTTTTGATTAAAGAAATAATCCACACTTAATTCTATTTCGTTTAGTTCATTAAATGCTAAAACATCTAATTTTAAGTTAGAATTTTTCACCCTATTTTTTGCTGCTTGAGAATATCCTTGATTTGTAATCATAAACCCAAAATTTGCATTTACATCCTGCATCATCCCAATAAAACTTTCAACAGCTTTTACATTTATATTTTTACTGTAATACTTGCAGTCAACTATTCCAAGAATTCTTTTTCCAGCTAAATTTCCTCTGATAGCAAAATCAATTTGCCTTTCAACTTTACTATAAATTCCAAAAATGGAATCGTTAAATTCAATTTCACATTCAGGATAGCTTTCCTTCAAGAAGTCAAAAAGTTTTTGTTCGTATTCTTTCCACATTGTTTTGGCTTACTTACAACTAACGTTTAGGGGCTGTTCGAGCGGGTTTCGGAGCACAAAGTTTCAATTTATTACTAAAGTTCATTAGATGCACTTAGCTCCAAGTTCATACGTCAACTTGCCTGAGACAGAATCTGTACCACATGAGTACCTATAATACAAAGTTTGAACTACTGAAGCTTTCGTTCAAAAATAGCTTAAAATCACGACTTCGCTTCGTTGCTTTTCATTTAAGCCCTTAATAGTAGCGGTAGTAGTTTTAAAACCTCTCATTCAATTTCGTCAGCAAGAAATCGGTAAACTGTTTAGTTTTTGCCATATTGATAAGATTAGCGGAAGGATTATCAGCTTGATATTCTTTTACTGCAGTCTCAAGCAACGCAATTGAATCATTAAAATTTTGTTCGATGTAATTATTCAAATCAATTGACGCTACATCTTCCTTATTTACTGAAGCTTTATTGGCAATAAACGAAGTTGCAACTCTCGCTAAATGAAGTTTAAAATTTGCCAATAATTTTTTAGAATCGTCACTCCCATGGTTACGAAAAAACTCATTCGTCTTTTGCGATAAGAGACAACAAGTCAAATAAATTTTGTAGTCATAACCCTGACTAAATATTCGATTGTATGTAGCATCCTCCTTTATCAAGGACGTGGGTTTTGATCTAGTTATATTAGGGTTTCCAAAGATTATTGACTCTACAGCTTGTGCAGTAGTTTGGATACCAAAAATTCTTGACGCGGGTTTCCCCTGATTTTTATAATAGTTTTTCCGTCTATCGTAGAAGTATCCAGCATTCTGGAAATAAAGTTCGATTTCGCGTTGAACATCATCAGTTGCTCGCAGAAGAGAAGCTGACACGGGATTTTGACTATTTGTTGATGCAATAATATGATCAATAGTTGCTTTATTGTTGTTAATTATAACTTTTATTAAAACAGATCTTGTATCGTTTGCATCGCCATTATGATTGAGAAAAATAGAATATGAAGTCTGAAGACCATTTACGATCTGAACATTGTCAAGTGATAAAATAGTTCCGACCAAAGATGGATTATCCGCGATTATTGTTATTCCATTATTAAGCCACCAGAAGTCCTCATTAATAGGTGTTTCAATCGTAGTCTTAATTTTTTCATTAACATCTACCGACCCTTGAAAGTGACGAATATTACTTTCAAAAAGATTTTCCCTAATCGAACTGTCTTCGTCAGTCAAAAACTGTTTATAATCCGCTAGTTTAACTGTACCAACATATCCGATTCCATGAGATTGATAACTCGTTGAAAGAGGGGCTTCCTTAAACATTAATGACAAACGTTCATCTTTGTGTGTTTGGTATAATTTCAAAAGTTCTTCGCTACTATAATTAGTATAATCAACCTTTGCTCCAACAAATCGATCTCTTGTGATTTCTTTTAATTGATCAACCTTCGACATAAAAGCTGAGTTGACTTCGACTTTTTCAGAATATGCGCAATAATTATAAGCGATTGTAAGCTGTCCACCTGCAGTAGTACATTTTTTCCATGCCTCTCGCGCAATTAATGCCTTTTCAACCAGATCAGGATTAAAGCGAATCAGCAAGGCATCCTCGCTTTTTTCAAGGCTAAACAATTCAGGGATACTTGTTATTAGTTTGTCAACTGTAGATTCTTTGAAACTGTTCTCCTTCTTGCATTGAGAGATCAAAATTGTAGTATGGGTTTTTCTAGAAAACTTAATGTCATCAAAGTCTTCTATTGCTTCAGGAATGAAATCATCCACTGTCACGATAACAGAATCAATTCCTCCATCATTTCTTCCATCAACAATAGAACTTTGAATATCTTCAAAAGCAAAGTCTTTAGACTTTGTCACTTGAGTCATTGCAAACAATTCAAAGGTTTCACTATCTGATGTAGATAATGCGTTATCCGACTTGAATTGATCGATACATCCGTTTAATATAATTTTATTATTACTCATATTCATTTACTTTCTGCTCCATAGGCAATTTTCTTTGCCTGTTCTCTTATCGTTATTCATTTTTGGTTCAGTGTATTTTAAAATAACCACCAACATTTTAGGTATTGTTGAAGGTGGGATTTAGGTACAAAACTTCAATCGACGAAAGAAAGTTTAACCTTAACTAATGTCTAATCCAAACCTTTCAACTCCACTTTGGCAACACCTTTTATTGATTCGAACTTCATTCATGCATAGCGGTAGTCTTAATAATCTCATCTCAACCGTTCTAAATTAGTCAAATAGCGTTTACAATTATGTCTGTTTACTATTTCTTTCCATTTTGTTCCTACAGCAGCTTTTGCTGTTAATATAATTCCAAGCCCACCAATTATATTATTAATGTATTCGGGATTTGTTGCCGCAGTATTTTGCAAAAGAATGTATGTCGCAAGTGGAATAGTAGCAACACCAAGCCCTTGAGTTAAAATTTCTAATGTTAATTCAGAGTATATGTCGTTAAATCTGTCAACAAATTCTCGCTCGCTTATACCTTGTTGCACATTACTTATTGAACTGTTTAGTTCATTATTAAATGCTCTAATTCTTTCTCTGTTTCTATTTCTAAATCTAATTAAATTTGAAATAGGAATTTCTGAAATATTTCTCGGGACTGTCAAACTTAAAACACCTTGTGCAAAGTTTTGTCTGTCAAACGTTGCTTTGGGAATTGTTCTCCTATGATTTAGAAAATTATCAAAAGAGTTATTGTCTGTTATTATTGACTTTCCTTCTTCAAAAGCGATTTCTTCTGCAAGAAATGTCATAAAGATAAATGCAAGTTCTTCCGATACGAGTATTCCATCATCTGTCCTTTCCCCATAGTTATTGTCAAGACAAAAGTATTCCCAATTCAATGAAAATTTTTCCTGATAAATTTTAAAAAGCCTATTTGCAGGATTTGCAATATTTCTTATAACATTTGCTCTGTTAAATAAATTTGAATATCTGTACGGAGTTTGTCCAATACTTTCAATGAACTCTATTGCTTTAATTGAGGCTCTGTCCCCTTGGTTATATTGCGGGTTGTATGGTTCAATTAAGTCCGTCTCATATATAATTCTCTGATAGTCCAAAGAAAGTTCGTTTCTCCGATTGTTGGGAATTATTGGATTGAAACTATCAACATAAAGCAATGAAAATTTTAACCAATTTGACGACGGGGGTTCAAATGTTGGGAAATAAACTAAATTTTCCATATTGTATCATTGTTTGGTTATTGTTACATTCATAATTACCAGACTGTTAGCTCTTAAATCTAAAAAGCTACTAGGAGTACAACTTAAAAGTCTAGTCAAGCAAATAAACAACATAAGTTCAATCTATTCAATACAAACACTACTTCGCATATTAATTATTTCCGAATCAAAATTGTCCTGTTAAAATCAAAAACTCTATATTAAAAAATATAAAACGTGCAACTCTAATTCTGAAATACTAACTCCTTCAGTACAGAAAAAGCTGCCCACTCACCACAGAAGATAATGTTTATACAGGTATTAAAAACAATAATATAAAAATACCATTATATCATTGCAATATTCATGCAGAAATTTAGTGCCTGGTCAATCTAATCATTCCAAAAGGTGCCCATCTCTTATCTAACTATTCACTTTTAGCACTTTATCGGCACGTATTACAAACTCTCTTTGCTAAAACTACTCCCTCCTAAAATTATGTTTATATGCTCCTAAAGACTTGTATTTCTCCACACCCTAGCAAAAAAAAGAATTACCCTATCATCCAAACCATCATTACGCCAAAACTTATCCAGAGATAATTTCGTACGCATTTCACCTCGAAACATTAGGTATTCTCCCGTTTTTTACCTAGCTTTATACTTGCTCTTTTACCCAAAGAAGCACTACTTTTACAATTCTTCTGATGCATCCAAGCCAATGATCAGAAGTACAAACACCTTATCTGATTGACAACCAAAAACTACTTTTGAGCTATGACACAAGCCGCTAAGAAAATCCATGAAGGACGCAACGTGAAACGTTTCCGTGAAATGCTTTCCATCAAACAAGACGCCCTCGCGTTTGAGCTCGGCGAAGACTGGAATCAGCAACGGATCTCCCTGCTGGAACAGAAAGAAACCGTTGACCCCGCATTGTTAAAGCAGATTTCGGAAGTAATGAAAATTCCGGTGGAAGCCTTTCAGAATTTTGATGAGGAACAGGCGATTAATATTATTGCCAATACGTTTGATAACGGAGCGATGTTAAATGCTGTAAATAACAACCCTACTTTCAACGTTAATCCTCTCGCCGAAATAAAGCAACTCCACGAAGAAAAAATGGCTCTCTACGAACGGATGCTGAAAGAAAAAGATGAAATGATTGCCCGGCTTGAGCTGCTCATTCAGGCGAAGTAAGCGCTGTAAGTGAAGTGTCAGCAAAGGGCAAATTATTGTATATCCAGACCAGCCCCGGACATACACGTTTCTATGGCCCTACCGATAACACATATTATTTCCACCTTCTTATAAAAATTACACTATGAGCAATATCAAACTTTTTGAAAGCAAACAAATCCGCTCTGTTTGGGACGAAGCGGAGCAGAAATGGTATTTTTCAGTTCAGGATGTCATTGAGGTGTTGACAGAAACTGTTGATGCAAAGGATTATATCAAGAAAATGAAAAGGCGCGATCCTGTGTTGAATTCCAACTGGGGGACAATTTGTCCCCTGGTTGAAATGCAAGCCTCTGACGGCAGAAGACGAAAAATACAGGCTTCAGATACCAAAGGGCTTCTGCGTATCATCCAATCTATCCCCTCGCCCAAAGCAGAGCCTTTTAAACTCTGGCTGGCACAGGTGGGCGCTGACCGGCTCGAAGAAATAGAAAACCCAGAACTGGCCGCACAGCGCACCCGCGAACTTTATAAATTAAAGGGCTACCCTGAAGACTGGATTGAAAAACGGATGCGGAGCATCGCCATCCGGGAAGAACTCACCGAAGAATGGAAAAACCACGGCGTAAAAGAACACGTAGAGTATGCCATACTCACCTCCGAAATTTCTAAAGCCACTTTCGGACTCACACCGGCAGAATACAAAAATGTAAAAGGACTCAAAAGCCAGAACCTGCGTGACCACATGACCGACCTCGAACTCATCTTCTCCATGTTAGGCGAAGCATCCACCACAGCGATAGTGAAGGCCCAAAACCCGGAAGGCTTTGACGAAAACAAAAAAACAGCGCGGCAAGGGGGAACCGTGGCAGGAAACGCCAGGAAAGAACTGGAAAGTAAAACCGGACGGAAAGTAGTATCTGACAAAAATTACCTGCCCGAAAGTCAAAAGAAAAAGCAGGTGGAATGAAATTCAGTTTTTTGTACTGAAATCTTCATCTTTTGGGCTCTGCTATTTTTAAAGTGCGTGAGTACTTTTTCAAGGAGACTTTTCCAGAAAGACACCGGTCAGTTCTTAACGTGTTCTCAAAGGCCTCCCGTCTTTCAGTGCCGCGCTCGCCGATGTGCCTGTCAAGCATGGTTTCGAGCCGAACCGTTTCAAATTTATGTTCTCCGGGCAGTGCCACCCTCTTTTCCATATCTATTTCTTCCTCAGTAAAATCTGAAAGTTTCGCATCATCCGGTACAGGTTTGACGTAAAATACTTTAGTCTTGTATGTTGACTCCTTCATAGGAAATGGAAAATTAAATTTAACCCAAAAGTATCCGATTTAAGCCTAAATCTTCTGAAC